>NZ_ATHL01000156.1 GCF_000445125.1 Novosphingobium lindaniclasticum LE124 | reverse complement strand
GCCGCCGCCCGCCGATTGGCGCGACGCCCCCCGGACGCCGGGCGACTGGCGCCTGACAAGTCCCGGCATCGCCAGCTTCGCCGACGGCGTGTTCGGCATCCGCTGCAACCGCGCCTCCTCGACGATCTCGCTGTTCCGGAGCGGCGCCGCTTCCGCTCCGGTTTCGCTCACCATCTCGACATCGGATACGACTCGCGCGCTTACCGCCCGTCCGGTGAGCGGCGGGGTTCAGGTCGATCTGCCTGCACGCGACGGGTTGCTCGATTCGATGGCCTTCAGCCGCGGCCGCTTCGCCGTGCAGGCACAGGGCATGCAGCCGCTCTACGTCCCCAGCTGGACCGAAATCTCGCGCGTGATCGAGGACTGTCGCTGACGCGCAGCCTCCCGCTCGGCCGGATCGCAGTCTCTGCTCATAAGTGAACGGGACTCGCCCCGGCGAGCGGCGGGCGACGGCCAGATCCTGAATGTTTCGCCGTAATTTTAGCATATTGACGGGCACAATTGAAGACGCCCGGAAAACCGCCGTAAAGCGCGGTTTGCAGGCTGGGGAAAACTAGCCCGAAGCCTCGATAATGACCGCAAAAAAGATGATTGCAAGGCTTGTTGTGCGATGCGGAATCGGACACAAATTTCTCAGGACGACGGAACCCGGCACACGCGCCCGGGCGTTACCGAAGTCCAGCCGCCTCGGTGGAACAGCCAGGGGCGGCAACCTTGGCTCAACAGCGCGAAAGGAGGTGATCCGATGTCTCATGGTTCAGCAGAGAGGTCGGCAATTTCCGTCGCGAGGCATTATCGCTAAATTCTCATGAAGCGATAAAGGCTTTCGCTGGCGGCACTTCCCGGCCGCTGACCATGCGAAGGGCCGCACCGGGCGACCGGGGCGGCCCTTCTCATTCGCGCTTCACGCATCTGCCGGTTTCCACGGGCTGGCGTGGCCATCCGGCGGGGGCGTAATAGAAGCCGAAACGCAAATTCGGGCTGGCCCTTCGGCCCCAATCGAAGCAAGGAAGGAAAGCGAAGATGTCGGCGCAAAAGCCGGTTTTCGCATTCGTGGATGACCGGTTTGGATGATGGTCCGCTATCACTGAATTCGGCATTAAAATTACTTTCTTGTTGCGTTTCGCGTAATTTTCATTCAGCGGGCGCCAGCAATGCACTTTGAAGGACTTGTTCGATGGCGACGCTCGCCGATGCCGGCCTGATTTTCTCCACCCAGACCCACCCCATGCCCGCCAGCGCCGAGCAGCGTGATGCCGTGCTGGCCAACCCCGGCTTCGGTACGCATTTCTCCGATCACATGGTCACGATCGAGTGGACGGAAGGCGAAGGCTGGCACGATGCAGTGGTAGGCCCGCGCCAACCCATCGCACTCGATCCCGCCGCCTCGGTCTTGCATTACGCACAGGAAATCTTCGAGGGCCTCAAGGCCTACAAGCAGGCCGACGGCTCGATCGCCCTGTTCCGTCCGGAGGCGAACGCCGCGCGCTTCAACCAGTCCGCACAGCGCCTTGCCATGCCCGAACTGCCGGAAGCGCTGTTCGTGGAAGCCATCGAGCGGCTGGTGAAGATCGACAGCGACTGGATCCCGGCCGGTGAAGGCGCCTCGCTCTACTTGCGCCCGTTCATGATCGCCACCGAAGCGTTCCTCGGCGTGCGTCCGGCCAAGCGGTACAAGTTCATCGTCATCGCCAGCCCTGCAGGCAACTATTTCAAATCCGGGGCCCCGGCCGTCTCGATCTGGGTCTCCGACTATACCCGCGCGGCGCCCGGGGGCACCGGCGCGGCCAAGTGCGGCGGCAACTATGCCGCCAGCCTCGTGCCCCAGGCCGAAGCCATCTCGCGCGGCCATGACCAGGTCGTCTTCCTCGACGCCGCCGAGCACAAGTGGATCGAGGAACTGGGCGGCATGAACCTCTACTTCGTTTTCGAGGACGGCACCTTGCTGACGCCGGCGCTGACCGGCACGATCCTGCCTGGCATCACCCGCGACAGCCTGCTCCAGCTCGCGCGCGAAGAAGGCCTTAAGGTCGAGGAAGGAAAGTACAGCCTGGACCAATGGCGCGACGACGCCACTTCGGGCAAGCTGGTGGAGACTTTCGCCTGCGGCACCGCTGCCGTGGTTACTCCCGTGGGCAAGGTCTCGGACCGCGACGGCGCGTTCACGATCGGCTCGGGCGGCCCCGGCCAGCTTACGGCCAAGCTCAAGAACCGCCTCGTCTCGATCCAGCGCGGCGAAGCGGCGGACAGCCACGGCTGGATCCGCAAGATCGCCTGAAGCAGAAAGCAGGGGGCTGCGGCTCCCTGCTCTACCCGCAGGTTCGATATTCGGTCCTAGGCTGCACAAAAGTGGGCGCTGCGCCGGCCGGAACTAAACTGGAATCTGATTTATCGAGAGGCTTGCTGCCGCGCGGTAATCACTGCCGGAAACGGCTATTCGCCACGCTATCATGCCAGCCATTCAATAGGCTGGCTGGGGCGGCAGGATTCGAACCTGCGAATGCCGGTACCAAAAACCGGTGCCTTACCACTTGGCGACGCCCCATCAGGGATTGCGCGCTTAGCGGCTAATGCCGGTGCTGAAAACCCCCTATCGCAGAGTTTTTCCGCACCGGCATGAATTAACAGGATCAGCCCTTTACGACCGCATCGATATCGCTGGCGCTATGGCGTTCACGAACGAAGCCGTCGCCCTTGCGGTTGACGATACGGCCGCGCTGGACAGGCTCGCGAGCGCCCAGTTCCTCACCCCAGCGGACCAGGTTGCGGTAGCTGGGCACGTCCAGGAAGGTCGCCGCGTCGCCATAGGCGTCTCCGCGCACGAAGCCGCCGAACCAGCCGTAGGCGGCGATGTCGGCGATCGTGTAGGCTTCGCCGGCCAGGTAGCGTGTTTCGCCCAGCCGCTTGTCCGCCACGTCCAGGAGGCGCTTCACTTCCATCGCGTAGCGGTTGATGGGATATTCGAATTTTTCAGGAGCATAGGCATAGAAGTGGCCGAACCCGCCACCGATGAGCGGCGCCGTCGACATCTGCCACATGAGCCAGGACAGGCACTCGGCACGTTCCGGATAGCTGGCGGGCACGAACTTGCCGAACTTTTCGGCGAGGTAGAGAAGAATCGCTCCCGATTCGAAAACGCGGACGGGAGCATCGCCGGAATAGTCCAGCAAGGCAGGGATCTTGGAATTGGGATTAACCGAGACGAACCCGGAACCGAACTGGTCTCCCTCGCCGATATCGATCAGCCAGGCATCGTATTCCGCTTCGGCCACGCCGGCTGCAAGCAGCTCTTCCAGCATGATCGTGACCTTCTGCCCATTGGGCGTACCCAGCGAGTAGAGTTGCAGCGGATGCCGGCCGCGCGGCAGTTCCTTGTCATGCGTTGCGCCGGAGATGGGACGGTTGATACTGGCCCATTCGCCGCCGTTGCCCTTGTCCCAGGTCCAGACTTTCGGCGGCGTGTAGGTAAGATCGGCCATGAGCAGCTCCTTGATGCATCGCGCGCAGATCTAGGATGCGGGCTGCGAAGCGACAAGTCGCGTCCTATCGGCCGGCGGCATGAGCAGCACGCGACATAATTTCAGTGCGGACCTCGACTCTCCGTGAATATCTTTTTAAATCATCATTCTAAGGCAACGTGGCCGCCCGGCGCGGCGCGCCAGCAATACAGGCGGGGCACATGACCAACACGATGGACGTACCGGCAGGTCCAGGTGGCCAACCGCGACGTACGCGTCGTCGCAACAAGGGGTTCGAGGAAACCCATGCGCTGCTGATCGATACGGCGGTGCGGCTGATGTCCGACAAAGGCGCCGAGGCGCTTTCGCTGTCCGAAGTCGCGCGGGAGGCCGGGGTCAATCGGACGACTGTTTACTACCATTTCGACAGCCGCGAGGCCTTGCTGGCGGCCGTGCGCGAATGGTCGGCCGAGCAGCTTGCCGTCGCTTTCGCGCCTTCCGACACGGCGGAAAGCCGGATGCGCTTCATCACGCGGTTCGTCCTCGACAATCCTGAGGTGATCGCGCTCTGGACCAAGGAATTCCTGGCTCCCGGCAAGGTCGCACAGCGCTATCCGCGATGGGACGCGCTGGTGGAGGATCTTCGCGCCCAGTTCGGCAGCCGGAAGGAAGCCGCCGACATCGATACGGAAGCTTTCGCAACCTTGCTGCTGACTTGGGTAATGATCGGCCCGCGTGTCTATCGCAACAGCGTGCGGCCCGACCTTTCGACCGAAGACAGCATCGAACGCCTGATGAAGACGCAGATCGCCATGTTGCGCCGGATCGGCGTGACGCTAGGACGCTGAAGCCAGGCCCGAGAAGTCCCGCATGACGATCTACGGGCGCCTCACAAGAACCGAAAATGCTCCCCGCGGCAGGCCGGATCAATCGTTCTTCCTTCTATAATACGCATAGAAAACGATTTCATTCGGTTGGGCGGGATCCGCCGGGCAGGAGTTGAACTTGAAAGTGAAGACCATCGAGGAGCGTCTCGCGTTCCTCGAATTCGATGCCGCGCAGCGCCGTGTCCTTGCCGCCGCGCAGCCGCTCCTGCGTAAATGTATCCGGCCCGCGCTCGAACATTTCTATCGCCGCGTTCGCGCGACTCCCGAAATGGCGCGTATGTTCGGCAGCGACCGCCAGATCGATGCCGCACAGAGCGCGCAGGTCGCCCACTGGATGGGCATCGCCACCGGGCGTTTCGACGCCGAATATTACGCCGCCGTCAGCCGCATCGGGAAAGTCCACGCACGGATCGGCCTGGAGCCGCGCTGGTATATCGGGGGCTACGCGCTGATCCTGGAAGAGATCATGACCGCCGTCGAGCGCAGTGCCGGCCCCTGGCGCTTGTTCACGCGCCGCGTGAGCCCAGGCAAGCTCAGCCGGGCGCTGATGAAAGCGGCCATGCTCGACATGGACCTTTCGATCTCGATCTACTTCGAGGAAGCCGAAGCCGAACGAAACCAGGCGATCACCGCGCTCGACCGGGCGATGTCGCGCCTGGCCGCCGGCGATCTCGTCCATGATATCGACGATCTGCCGGCAGGCTTCCTCTCGCTCAAGAATTCATACAATCGCAGCCTCGCCAACTTGCGGCAGACGATCGGCGCCGTGGTGACGGCCTCCAACGCGATCTACGGAGAGTCCGGCGCCATCGCGCAGGCCTCCGAAGATCTTGCGCAGCGCACCGAGAACAGCGCTGCGAACCTGGAGGAAACGGCTGCGACGCTCCTGCGCGTGGAAGAGCGCGTGAAAGCCACCGCTTCCGGCGCGCAGGAGACGCTGGGCATCGCCGGAGAAGCACTCGTTTCGGTCGAGCAGGGCCGCGAAGTCGCCGGGGATGCGGTCCAGGCGATGCATGTCGTCCATGAAAGCGCGCGCGGCATCGACGCGGTCATCGAAGGGGTCGACAAGATCGCCTTCCAGACCCGCGTCCTGGCCATGAACGCCGCCGTCGAAGCAGGCCGGGCAGGCAATGCCGGGCGCGGCTTCGCCGTGGTCGCCGATCTGGTCAGTTCGCTGGCCATGCGCGCGGAAGAGGAAGCCCGCAAGGCGCGCGACGGCCTTTCCGCTACCCGCTCCGAGATCGACCAGGCGGTGGAGACCGTGTCCCGCGTCGATCGCTCGCTGGAGACAATTGCCAGTGAGGTCGGCCGCGTCCACGCGCTTGTCGAAACGATGGCGAGAGACAACGATGCACAGGCCACGGCCATTTCAGAAGTCAGTTCCACGGTGGGCATGATGGATCGCACCACCCAGCAGAATGCCGCCATGGTCGAGCAGACCTCCGCCGCCGCGCGCACTCTCATCTCCGATGCGACGACGCTGGCCAACCAGGCCGGGCGGTTCCATATCGACCAGGTGGAACGCGGCGCCAGAACGCAGGCGGCCTGATCGGCGCGGGCAAGGAGGCGCAATGCGGGCTTCGACGGAAAGCCGCAAGCCGCCTCCTTTTCACACTTGAGAAGAGCGCGCCGCCCCTCCAGTGCGGGATATGGGCAAGCGCTGGAGGTCATGAGCCATGCAGAACGTCATAGACTTCGTGATGGAAATCGACCGGCTGAAGGCCGTCACCCGCAAGGTGAAGCCGGTCGGTCTCGACCGTTACGAGAACTCGGCCGAGCATAGCTGGCAGATCGCCCTCTTCGCGGTGGCGCTGGCTCCTTACGCTTCCGGCACGCCCGACATCGGCCGGGTCATGGCCATGCTGCTGGTCCACGACATCGGCGAGATCGAGACGGGCGACGTCATGGTCTTCTTCGAGGAAGGCCTGTCCGACCGCAAGCAGGCCGAACGCGCCGCCATCGACCGGATCTTCGGCATTCTACCCGCATCAGAAGCCGATTACTTGCGCGGTCTCTGGAGCGAGTGCGAGGAAGAACAGTCCGTGGAGGCGCGCTTCGCCCATGCCATCGACCGCGCGATGCCCGCGCTGCTCAACTTGCGCAACCAGGGCCAGAGCTGGCGCGAGAACGGCATCAGCCACGAACGGGTGGTGAAGCGTTTGAAGCCGCAGATCAGCCTGGGCGCTCCGGCCTTGTGGGATTATCTCGAAGCGGAACTGGAGGCCGCCAAACACAAGGGATATTTCGGCGCCTGACGTCATCCCGGACGACACTGACTTCCTACGTGCTCCTTCCGCTAGCGCTCGCTTTTCTCCTCCCGCCAGGGCCAGCCGCCTTGACAGTCCGGCGCGCGAGGCCCCAATCCAGACGTGATGCGACGCCCCGCCGTTAACGCCCTGAAGGCCCTGGTCATCCGCCAGCGGCAGCGCATGCGCGAGAGCGAACTGGCGTTCATCGTGCTGGCCGTGCTGGCGGGAATCGCCGCAGGCTGGCTGACCAACCTCCAGGGCTTCCTCGCCCATGCCCTGCAGCAGCTGCTCTACGCCATCGAGGGCAATCGCCTGAGCGCACTCGGCGAGATCCGCCATCCCTGGCGCCTGCTTGCCCTGCCCTTCGGCGGCCTCGTGCTGATCGGCATCGCATACCTGCTACGCGGCCGCCGGCGAGCGCCGATCGACGTTGTCGAGGCCAACGCGCTGCATAGCGGGCGCATTCCCTTCATCGACAATCTCATCATCTCGGCCCAGACCATCATTTCCAACGGTGCAGGCGCCTCGGTCGGACTGGAGGCCGCCTATGCGCAGATGGGTGGCGGCGTCGCCTCGGTGCTGGGCCAATGGTTCAAGCTACGCCGTGCCGACATGCGCACCCTGGTCGGCGCCGGCGCCGGTGCCGCCGTGGGGGCCGCTTTCGGGGCACCGCTGGCAGGCGCGTTCTACGCCTTCGAGATCGTCATTGGCGCCTACACCCCCGCCGCCATCGCCCCGGTCATCGCCGCCGCGCTCGGCGCCGCCTTCATCACCCGCGAACTGGGAGTGGAACCCTACCTCATCGCCGCTTCCAGCGCGCGCGACCTGACCACGGGCGACTATTTCATCTATGCCGTGCTCGGCCTGGTCTGCGCGCTCGTAGGCATCCTGATCATGCGGCTGGTGACCTTCACCGAACTCCACGTCCAGCGCTTCACCCGCTTCGCGCGCTGGAAGCCCCTGGTAGGCGGACTGCTGCTGATGCCGCTGGCGTGGATCTCGCCGCAGTCGCTTTCCGCCGGGCACGGCGCCATGCACCTCAATCTCCAGATGCAACCGGCGATCCAGTTCCTGCTCATGGTCCTGGCGCTCAAGATCGCCGCCTCGGTGATCTCGCTCAGCTTCGGCTTTCGCGGCGGCCTGTTCTTCGCCTCGCTGTTCCTCGGCTCGCTGGTCGGCCTGATCTTCGCGGCGGCCGTGCAGATGCTGCCGCTGGGCATCGAACTCGATCCCACGCAGTCCGCCCTCGTCGGCATGAGCGCGCTCGCCGTCTCCATCGTCGGAGGCCCGATGACGCTGGCCATGCTCATGCTGGAGACCACGCACGACTTCGCGCTGATGGGCGTGGTGCTGACGGCCTCGCTCGTGTCCAGCGCCTTCACACGGGAAATGTTCGGCTATTCCTTCTCGACCTGGCGCCTGCATATCCGCGGCTCGATCATCCGCTCGCCGCGCGACATCGGCTGGATGCTCAGCCTCACGGCGGGCCGGATCATGCGCAAGGACTGGATTTCGGTGCCCGCAACGCTCTCCATCGCCGACTTCCGCGCGCGCGTGCCGCTGGGCTCCGCCAGCAAGGCGATCCTCGTCGACCAGGACCGCCACTACGCGGGGATCGTCACCACATCGTCCGCCTACAATCCCGAACTGCCGCAGGACGGTGAGATCGGCACCCTGGCGACGCTGAAAAGCACGACTCTCTCTCCCACCACCGACATCCGGGCGATGATCAAGGCATTCGACGTCGCCGTGGCCGACGAACTTGCGGTCGTGGACGGGGTCGGACGGGTCGTGGGCGTGGTGACCGAACGCCATGCCCGTCGGCGCTATTTCGAGGAAATCGAAGCCTCGCAGCGGGAACTGTTCGGGGAAAGTTGAGCAGCCGGGAGGAGCGTGCTTGATCCCGATGACAGCCATGATGCCGTTCGTCTGACCATATCGGTCATTTGCCGATCTTGCGTCGCCCCACTTGTCTCGCGCGCGAAATACGCGCCAGTCAGAGCATTTTCTAATCAGGTGGAATCACCTGATGATTCGGAAAAATGCGTCAAACCAGAAAGTAGAGTGGTCGATCCGATGCAATCGCATCGGCAATCGCTCTAGGAACGCGGCGAACGATGGGACGGGAGACGTCAGTGGAGCAGTCGCAGGCCGAGGAGCTGGCACGGACGCTCGACATGTGGGCTGCGTTGGGCCGGCCCGGGAAGGATCCCAAGACGGCCGACCAGGCGCTGCTTCAGGCGGCGGCTCTGCTCCGCCGTCAGGCCCATGAGATCTCGTCGCTCCGCAAAGCATTGCAACAGGCGCGAATGGCCGAGCACTTTTGCGACTAGTCCCCGGCGATCCGTCCTTGTAACGACGGAAAAAAGGGGCAGGAGAGCCATGACTCCCCTGCCCCTTCGGTGTTTTCAGATGCGGCGGATCAGGCCGCCTGCTTCTGCCGTTCCGTCGCTTCCAGATTGAGCAGGTCGGCCAGCTCGAAAGCGAGTTCGATCGACTGCGCGCCGTTGAGACGCGGATCGCAATGCGTGTGATAGCGATCCTTCAGCGCCTCGTCGGTGATGGCAATGGCGCCGCCGGTGCATTCGGTCACGTCCTGCCCGGTCATCTCGATATGGATGCCGCCCGCATGGGTGCCCTCGGCGCGGTGCACGGCGAAGAAGCCGCGCACTTCGGCAAGGATGCGCTCGTAAGGACGGGTCTTGAAGCCGGTATCCGTCTTGATGACGTTGCCGTGCATCGGATCGCACGACCACACGACCGGATGACCTTCCGCCTTCACCGCGCGCACCAGCTTGGGCAGGCCCGCCTCGACCTTGTCATAGCCATAGCGACTGATCAGCGTCATGCGGCCAGGTTCGCGGCCGGGATTGAGCGTGTCGAGCATCCGCAGCAGCGCGTCAGGCTCGAGGCTCGGCCCGCACTTCATGCCGATCGGGTTGCCGACTCCGCGCAAGTACTCGACGTGGGCCGAGCCTTCGAAGCGGGTGCGATCGCCGATCCACAGCATGTGGGCCGAACAGTCGTACCAGTCGCCGGTCAGCGAATCGCGCCGGGTCAGCGCTTCCTCGTAAGGCAGCAGCAGCGCTTCGTGGCTGGTGTAGAAGTCGGTCCCCTGAAGCTGCGGAACCGAACTTGGATCCACGCCGCATGCCGCCATGAAGTCCAGCGCCTCGCCGATGCGGTCGGCCATCTGCTCGAACTTCTGGCCCCAGGGGCTGCGGTTGATGTGCTCCATCGTCCACTGGTGCACCTGGCGCAGGTTCGCATAGCCGCCATGCGCGAAGGCGCGGAGCAGGTTCAGCGTCGCCGACGACTGCGTGTAGGCGCGCAGCATGCGTTCCGGATCGTTGCGACGCGCTTCGGCGTTGCCTTCGATGCCGTTGATGATGTCCCCGAAGTAGCTGGGCATTTCCACGCCGCCCACCATCTCGGTCGGCGCCGAGCGCGGCTTGGCGAACTGGCCCGCCATGCGGCCCAGCTTCACCACCGGCTGCTTGCTGGCGAACGTCAGCACGACCGCCATCTGCAACAGCACGCGGAAGGTGTCCCGAATGTTGTCCGCGCTGAACTCGGCGAAGCTCTCCGCGCAGTCCCCGCCCTGAAGCAGGAAACCGCGACCGGCGGAAACTTCGGCGAGATCCGCCTTCAGGGCACGCGCTTCGCCCGCAAAGACCAGCGGCGGAAACTTCGCAAGCGTGGCCTCTACCTCGCCCAGCTTCTCCGCATCGCCGTAAACCGGAAGATGGCGGGCTTCCTGAGCCTTCCAGCTTTCCGGGGTCCAATTGCTAGCCACGTTACGCACTCCTGGCGGTTCCTTCGCCTTCTCTCCCCAAGCCGAGTGCCCAGGGCCAAACCGGCAAGAACCGCAAAACAAGGGGCGCCCTTTAGCGCCCCAGGGTAATTTTTGCAAAGCCGGTTTACACGATCAGCGTGATCGATTGCGCCCCGGCGTAGTTTTGCATGATCGGCTGCCGCGCTTACTTGACGGCGACCGCCCCCACCGCCTTGCCTTCCGGCATGACTTCAAGGCGCCAAGAATTGTTCTTGCCGAGATAGCGGGCGGCAAGCGCCTGCATCTGCTGCGGTGTAGTGGCCGTGTAGTCGTAGAGGATCGTGCGGACGGTACCGATCCGCGACGGATCGTAAGTCGCGCCTTCGAGTTGGCCCATGAAGAACGAGGTGCTCGAAGCCGCCCGCGTCACCTGCTGGCGCATCGGTTCGGTAACGAGCGCCAGTTCCTGCGCCGTCGGCGGGTTGTTGATGAGATCCTGCGCGATCTCGTCGGCGGTCTGGAAGAATACGGCGGTCGACTTGGGATCGAGCTGCGCCATGGCGGTGATCGAGCCGCCGGCCGCAAGGTCCACTGGCCACTGCGAGTAGACGTAGGGCGCATAGGCCACGCCCAGTTTCTCGCGCACGGCATCGAGGAGACGGTTGGTGAAGAGCTGCGTCAGGATCTCCAGCTGGCGCGATTCGCGAATGCCCACCGATCCCCCGCCGGTAGGCCAGGAAATCACCGCCGCTGCCTGGTCCGGGTCGCCGTGATGCTTGAGCACGACGGGAACGTCGGAGGGCTTGGGCACGGCGACCTCCGCGACGTTGGCGGTGGAAGGTGCCGGGGTGCGTGCCTTCAAGGCGCCGAACGTCTTTTCCAGCGCGGTGATCGTGGAGGCCTTGTCGAAATCTCCGTAGATCTGCACTTCCACCGGCCCGCTGGAAAGCGCCTTGCTCCAGACTTTCTTGAACCCGGCCGCCGTGGCCTTCTCGATCGCCTCCGGCTTCGGTGTCGCGAAGCGGGGGTCCTTGCCGCGTTGATAGAATTCGAGGTCGCGGTTCAGCACGCCCTGCGGAGAGGTGGAATACGTCGCGTACTGAATCTTCGCGGCGGCCTTTGCGCGAACCAGCGGCTGCGGATCCCAGCGCGGCAGGTCGAGCTTGGCGGCGAAGAGGTAGAGCTGGTCGGCTAGGTCCTGCGGGCGCGTCTCGGCCTGGAACTGGAAGCTGGCGTCCTGAACTTCGAAATCGAAGCCCATCTTACGACCGGTCGAGATGCGATCGAGATCTTCCTGGCCGAGAGTGGCGAGCCCCGAACCGACGAGCGCGAACTCGCCCAGGGCGATATAGGGCGCGTCCTGCGGTTCGATCGAGCGCTTGCCGCCGCCGAAACGCACCTTGACGGTGACGCGCCCCGGCTCTTCCTGAACCGGCCAGAGCATCGCCTTGACCCCGTTGGCGAAAGTCAACTGCTCGATATCGAGCAGGCCGGTCGGGGTTTGGGCGGTAGCCTTGTGCGGTGCACCGATGGCGGGCAGCTTCTCGAATGATACCGGCTTCTCGTTACCGGCGGTGCGGATCGAGGCATCGGGTTTGATCGGCTGAAGCAGTGCCGTCCGCAGCGCCTCGTCGGTAGCTCCGCCCTGCTTCTGGGTGGTGAAGAGCGCCCGCGTCACGGTGCCGCTGAACAGCTGCTGGGTATGCTTGAGCACGTCCGCAGGCGTAAACAGGCGTTTGGACTCGCGGAAGATGCGCAGCACGTCGTTCGGCGCTGCTACGGTCTCCCGAATATCGAGGGCATTGACCATGTCGTCCGCCAGCTTCGATCCCGGAAGGATGCGCTGCTGCTCGACCGGTACCTGGAACGCGACGTCGAGTTCCGCGACCTCACGGTCGATCTCGGCCTGTGAGGGCGGCTTGCTCATGGCGTCGGCGATCACTGCACGCACGTCGCGCAGGGCCGCCTGCCAGTCGTCGCCCAGCGGAGTGACGGACACGAACGTCGCATCCGCAGACCGCGAAACGTCGTCCTGATTGACCGAAGCCGAGAGGAAGCTGCCCCCTGCCCGCGCCTTCGATTCCAGGCGGCGGTTGATGACGGCCTGGGCGATGGAATCCACCATCAGGCCCTGGTTGTAGGCCACGTTGTCGATCACCTGACGCCAGGGACGCAGGATCGCATACATCAGCGAAGGCGGCAGGTCGGGCTCGACCAGCACTTTGGTCTCGCCGATCGGGTTCTTCGGATCGACACCCTGCGGCGCGACGGGATCCCCGAAGCTGGGCGCCGCGCTCAACTTGCCCGAGGCCTTCCAGTCCGAGAACCACTTCTTCACATAGCTTTCAAGCGTCGCCGGATCCGCGTCACCCGCCACGATCACCGCGACGTTGTCCGGACGATACCAGCGCGAGTAGAAGGCGCGAACCGAGCCCGGCGTTGCCGAAGTCAGCGTCTCCACCGTGCCGATCGGCTCGCGGACGGAAAGCGGCTGCCCGGCATAGAGCGTCTTCTGCATGGCATCCTGCACACGCTTGGCGGCGCCGCCGCGTTCGCGCATTTCGGCCAGCACGATCGGCAAGTCTGATTTGAGGTTGGAAGCCGAAAGCGTCGGCGCCGTCACCATGCCGCTCATCAGCTTGAAGGTCTCGTCCAGCGACGCCGGCGCCGCGTTGGGCAGGTCGAGCTTGAAGACGGTCTGCGTGGTCGAGGTCACCGCGTTGGTATCGCTGCCGAAGGTCGCCCCCAGCCGCTGGAACGCGGCGATCGCCGTGCCTTCCGGAATATACTTCGACTGGCGGAACAGCATGTGCTCCAGCAAGTGAGCATAGCCGCGTTCCGAATCGGTTTCGTAGAGCGAGCCGGCATCCACGCGGATGCGGATCGAAACCTGCCCTGGCGGCACGCCGTTGCGGCGCACGGCATACTTCAGACCGTTGGAAAGCTCACCGAAATGCCACTCCGGATCGCGCGGGATGTCGCTGCCGCGATAGAGCCAAGGATCCCGATCTCCGGGCAACGTTTCGGCCGCAGGTGCCGGAGCGTTCGGCACCTGGGCAAGAACGGACTGAACCGGGAGGGGCGCCAGCAGGAGCAGGCAAGCGAGCGAACGGGCGGCGCGCGGAGATTTCGTCATCGGGAGGGGTATAGGTTCCGGTTCGATTAAGGGCCAGTGAATAGCGCCAGGCTATTCGGGCATGGAAAGACGCGGCGTAAAAGAGCCGGGTCGCAGCCTTGTTCCCGCTCCGCGCAAAGTCAATTGCACCGTGCGGACTTGACCCCATCCCCGCAGCACCTAAATCGCCTGGATCATGTATATCGAAACCGAAGCCACGCCCAATCCCGCCACGCTCAAGTTCCTGCCCGGACGGCAGGTCATGGCAGCCGGCACCCGCGAGTTCACCTCGCCAGAGGATGCGGAAGTCTCGCCGCTGGCGCAGGCGCTGTTCGACCTGGGCGACGTTACCGGCGTGTTCTTCGGCCAGGGCTTCGTCTCGGTGACGGCCGCGCCGGGCGCCGAGTGGTCGGACCTCAAGCCGCAGGTCGTCTCGATCCTGCTCGACCATTTCGTCTCCGAAGCCCCTCTCTTCGTCGGCGGCGATGCGGCCGGTTTCTCCGTTCCGGCCGAGGATGACGCCGACTATGGCGACGATCCCGCCGATGCCGATATCGTCGAGCAGATCAAGGACCTGATCGAAACCCGCGTGCGGCCGGCCGTCGCCAACGATGGCGGCGACATCGTCTATCGCGGCTTCCGCGACGGCGTCGTCTACCTGGCCATGCAGGGCGCCTGCTCGGGTTGCCCTTCGTCCAGCGCGACGCTCAAGCAGGGCATCGAAAGCCTGCTGAAGCACTACGTTCCCGAAGTCACCGAAGTGCGCGCGGCCTGACCGCCGGCATGACGGGGGATGTCTCGGGGGGCCGGACCCTGGTGATCGACAGCGCGACCGAGGCCTGCTCGGTCGCGCTTTTCAATGGCGGCGAACTGCTCGCGGGCGAGTTCCGCATGCTCGGGCGCGGCCATGCCGAAGCTCTGGTGCCGATGATCGCCGCCCTGCCCGATCGAGGGCGGGCGCCACGCATCGTCGTCGCACTCGGCCCCGGCAGCTTCACCGGTGTTCGTGTCGGCCTTGCCGCCGGGCGGGCGCTGGCGCTGGCCTGGGGCTCCGAAGTCTTGGGCTATTCCACGCTGGCCATGGTCGCGGCGATCGCCCGTGATCAGGCCGGCGCGGTTCCCATAGCGGTGGCGATGACTGGCGGTCACGGCGAATGGTTCACTGCAAGCTTCACTGCCGACGGCGCCACAAGCCGCGCCCTCGCATCCCAGCGTCCCGAGGCGGCGGCGGCCGGCGTGCGGGAAAACCTCGTCGCCGGAAACCAGGCGGAAGCTCTCGTCGCCGCCCGTGCAACCGGCACGGCGCTGCCGATTTGGCCCGACGCACGGTCATGGCCGCTTCTGCCGCACGGTGCCCTCACGGCCGACATTCGCCCTCTCTACGGCCGCGCCCCCGACGCGCGCCTGCCCGGCGGAAAGCCGGGACCGCAGAGCTGACGTGGCGATGATCGAAGATGTCGACCGGATAATGGCCGTCATGGCCAGCGCGTTCGATCCGACGTGGGGAGAAGCCTGGAACCGAAGGCAAGTCGAAGACGCCCTCGCCTTCGGCAACTGCCACTACTTCCTCATTTCCGCGCAAGGAACGCCGGCCCAGGACGGCGAAGAAGCGGCGGGGTTTTCCTTGTCGCGCACCGGTTACGAGGAAGAGGAACTTCTGCTTCTTGCCGTATCGCCTGAATATCGCCGGTTGGGACTTGGCCGCTCGATACTGGACGCACTGAGACTTGCGGCCGCGGGTCGCGGCGCTAGACGCCTTTTACTGGAAATGAGAAGAGGCAACCCGGCCCAGTCGCTCTATTCGGCTTTCGGCTTCTACCAGATTGGTGAACGCAAGGAATACTACCGGACTCCCGGAGCAGGACGGATCGACGCCTTGACCTTTGCTTGCGATATCGGGTGAACGGCTTCCGCGCTGAGCATGAATTTTTATTGTTACAGCTGTCACGATTAGGGACGACTTTACACGGACCTTGAAATTGCGATCGGAATGGTTCAGAGCAAAAGAACAGGCCTTGAATGGCCGCCGATTCCAATAATGGTCGCAATAAAAGGTCGTATAGTAATGGAAAACATCCAGGCTGATGCCAACGAGACGTTGATCACGCTCACGTCGGACATCGTTGCTGCTCACGTCAGCAACAACAGTGTCGGTGTCGAAGATCTTCCCGCGCTCATCACCAATGTCTACGGCGCTCTCGCCGGACTTGGCGGCGCGCCCATCGTCGAGGAAGAGAAGCCGGAACCCGCTGTCTCGGTTCGCGCTTCGGTAAAGCCCGACTACATCGTCTGCCTGGAAGATGGCAAGAAGCTCAAGATGCTCAAGCGTCACCTCATGACGCACTACAACATGACCCCGGAAGAGTATCGCGCGCGCTGGAACCTGCCTGCCGACTATCCGATGGTCGCTCCCAACTATGCCGAGAAGCGCCGCGAACTGGCCAAGAAGATCGGCCTTGGCCGCAAGCCCAACGCCCGCCGCGGTCGCAAGCCGAAAAACGCCGCCGCATAAGGCGTCGAACGAGAAACGCCGGTCGCTTCGATCGACGTTCTCCGGTTGTGATTGAAGGCACGGCGGCCTATCTAGGTCGCCGTGCCTTTTCATTGATACGGGTCAAACGTGAACCAACCTATCGACCTCGAAGCCCTCTGCGCCGAACGCGGCCTTCGGATAACCGAACAACGCCGCATCATCGCTCGGGTGCTGTCCGAGAGTACCGACCATCCCGACGTCGAGAAGCTCCATGAACGCGCCACGGCGCTGGATCCGGGCATCTCGATCGCTACCGTCTATCGTACCGTCCGCCTCTTCGAGGAAGCAGGCATCCTCGATCGCCATGATTTCGGTGACGGCCGCGCCCGCTACGAAGCGGCTCCCGAAGCGCATCACGACCACATGATCGACGTCGAAAGCGGTCAGGTCATCGAATTCGTGGACCCCGAACTGGAATCCCTGCAGCGCCAGATCGCCGAGAAGCTCGGCTTCCGGCTGGTCGATCACCGCATGGAACTGTTCGGCGTGCGGATCGATCGCGAGGAAGGCGAAGTTCGCAAGTGAAGCCAAGGCCTTCGGCCACCGCTTCCGAACCGACAAGGCGGATCGCGCTCTGGGACTGGCCCCTGATCGCGATCCGCCTTATCGCATTGGCAGCCCTGCTGCTGCTCTGCGTTTCGGCCTACTACCTCGTCGCCCCCTTCACCGCGCGCAATCCGGTGCCCCGTCACTTCTTGCGATGGGTGGGCACGATAGCCGGCCTGCGCGTGACCGTCCTCGGCACGCCGCCGATCACTGGCACCTTCTTTCTGGCCAATCATGTCAGCTGGCTGGACATACCCGCTTTGGCCGGCGCCACCGGCACCGCCTTCATCGCGCACGACGGTCTTGCCGACTTCGCCCCCTTGCGCTGGCTCTGCGCTCTCAACGACACCGTCTTCATCGCCCGCCACCGCCGCAGCACGGTGTCAGACCAGGTCGAGCAGATACGCAAGGCGCTGAAGGAGACGGGAGCTCTGACGATCTTCCCGGAAGGCACGACTTCCGCCGGAACGCAATTGCTGCCGTTCAAGTCATCCCTGCTGTCGGCTATCGGTACGGAGGATGACAGCGTCACCGCGCAGCCCGTCTGGATCGACTATGGGCACGATGCTGCCGAGATCGCCTGGGTCGGTGACGAGCCGGGGCTAGACAATGCGCTGCGGATACTTGCCCGCCGGAAAGCCGTGCGCGTCACACTGCACTTACTGCCGCCACTGGCCGGCGAAGATCGCCGCGACCGCAAGGCAATGGCGCGGTCCGCGCAGCGGGCTATCGAAGAGGCAAGTAGAAAAGACTAAGCAGGGGAAGCATAGCCCACGCCTGCACCCCCAGGAATGCCAAGGTCACGCAGACTGACTTCATAGTGCGCCCATGGCTGCGTCAGAAAACTTGATGGCTTCGCCGCAGGGAGCGCGAAACGGATAGATCGTGCGCGCCGTCTACGTTCCGGGGGTCTGGGGGATCATCCCCCAGGACGTCCTCTTACCTTCAAATCAACGCGTAGCGTTGTAAGCTAGCTGCGCTTCATCAAGCTGGAACCCCACCAGCACTTCGAAGCTCGAGCGCGCGACCGCCGCCTTCACACTAGGATCCGACAGCGGATCGACCGCAGCGTCCGCATCGCCCGCCTTGCGCTTGCGCGTGATCTTTTCACGAATGTCGGCCGGCAGCGTCGCCGCGGCGCGATCGATAAAGGCCGAGCCGGTCGCATGGAACTGCGCCCGGTCCTGGCCATCGGCGAAGTTCAGGGTAACCCGGCCGACGCGCTTGGAAACCACGGCCGATCCGCCCTGAAGCACGGAAACGAAGTAGGGCAGAGTCACCTGGCGCGCGCCCTGCTTGTCGTTGCGGCGGGCAAGGACATCGAATTCCACTTTCGCGAAGACCTTGTCACTCCCCTGATCGTTGCAGGTGGTGCGCACGTTCGTCATCGCCGCTTCGAGGTCGATGTTACCGGCCGTGCGGTCGTTCGGAGCGCGGAACAGGGTCACGTCGCCGGTGTAGTCGGGGATGCCGACTGCCGGGCACGCCGAACGCACGGCCGTGATGCCGACGCCCGAATCGACCACGATCTCACCCTTCTTGGCGCAGCCGCTCAGCGCGGTCACCGCGGCGGCGGAGCAGAGAACAGTGGCAGTCAGGCGGCGTGCATTCATCGTGAGGTTCCTCGAAGACGTCGGCTTGCCCTAGCGGCGCGAGCGGCAAAGCGCTAGAGCCCCATTCATGAACGCGCCCTTTCCATCTCCGAACCCGTCCCGCCCTGCCAAGCCGCTGCGCCTGCTGATTGCCGCCCCGCGCGGCTTCTGCGCCGGTGTGGACCGCGCGATCGAGATCGTGGAGCGCGCGATCGAGATCTACGGTGCGCCGGTCTACGTGCGGCACGAAATCGTGCACAACAAGTTCGTGGTGGACACCCTCAAGGCCAAGGGCGCGGTCTTCGTCGAAAGCGTCGACCAGGTGCCGGACGGAGTGCCGGTGATCTTCTCGGCGCACGGCGTGCCGAAGTCGGTGCCGGCCAAGGCAACGGCGCGCGGACTGGACTGGCTGGACGCCACCTGCCCGCTGGTCAGCAAGGTTCACCGCCAGGCCGAGCGCCAGATCGCGGACGGCCGTCATATCCTCTTCATCGGTCACGCCGGGCACCCGGAAGTGATCGGCACCTTCGGACAGGTCCCCGAAGGCAACATGAGCCTGATCGAAACCGTGGAAGATGTCGCCACCGTCCAGGTTCCCGCCGGGAGCGAACTGGCTTACCTTTCGCAGACCACGCTCTCCGTGGACGACACCGCCGCGATCATCGCTGCGATCGAAGCGCGCTTTCCGCAAGTCGTGGCGCCGAAGCAGGAGGACATCTGCTACGCCACCTCCAACCGCCAGACCGCCGTCAAGCGCATCGCCCCGGACTGCGAACTGGTGCTGGTGATCGGCTCGCCGAAAAGCTCCAACTCGCTGCGTCTGGTCGAAGTGGCCGAACGCGCCGGGTCGCGCGGCCAGATGATCCAGCGCGCCGCCGATATCGACCCCGAGTGGTTGACGACTATCGATACCTTGGGGCTCACGGCAGGTGCCTCGGCGCCGGAGGAACTGGTGAACGAGGTCATCGCGCGGATCAAGGAACTGCGCGAAGTCGAATCGGAGGAACGGGTGACGGCGGAGGAAACCATCACGTTCAAGCTGCCGCGCCAGCTCGCCCGCTGAAGGGGTTCCTAGAAGTCATGGCAGTCTATACCCGGCTCGGCGCGGAGGAGATGTCCGCGATCATCGAGACTTTCGATGTCGGCGTCCTGATCTCGGCCAAGGGCATCGCCGAGGGCGTCTCGAACAGCAACTGGCTGATCGAAACTCAGCAGGGCGAGCAAGCCCGTCGTTTCATCCTGACGGTCTACGAGAGCCGCACGGATATCTCCGACCTGCCCTTCTTCCTTGACCTGCTCGACCACCTGGCCGCGCGTGATTGCCCGGTACCGCGCACCATGCACGACCGGGGCGGCGCCAGTCACCGCTTCATCGGCGAGGGGGAGAACCGCAAGGCGCTGGCGCTGATCGAATTCCTGCCGGGCGTTTCCGTATCCGAACCGACCCCTGCCCAAGCGAGGGCAGTCGGTGCGGCCTTGGCGCAAATCCATCTCGCCTCCGCCGACTTCGAAAAATCGCGGATCAATTCGCTCGACCTGCCCGCCTGGCAGCAGTTGCTGGGCGACTGCACCCGCGAAGGGCTGGAATCGATCGACCCCGATCTTGGCGCGCTCGTGGAGCGCGAACTGGCAGGCCTGGCCGGACAGTGGCCTTCCGACCTCCCCAGCGGTGTGATCCATGCCGATCTCTTCACCGACAACGTGCTGATGCTGGGCAGCAAGGTCACCGGCCTGATCGACTTCTACTTCGCCTGCACCGACCTGCTGGCCTATGACGTCGTCGTCACCCACGCGGCCTGGTGCTTCAGCAACGACGGTACGCAGTTCCGCCCCGAACTGTCGCGCGCGCTGATCCAGGGTTACGAAGCCGTGCGCCCGCTTTCCGATGCCGAACGCGCCGCCCTGCCGATCCTCGCACGCGGCGCGGCGATCCGCTTTCTTGCGACCCGTGCCTACGACTGGTTGAACACGCCGGAAGACGCACTCGTCACACCGAAGGACCCGATGGCCTTCGCCCGCCGTCTCGAATTCTATGCCGATCCGGCCAATTCCGGCATATTCGCAGCATGAAGCAGGTAGAGATCTTCACCGACGGCGCCTGCAAGGGCAATCCCGGTCCCGGTGGCTGGGGCGTGCTGCTGCGCATGGGCGTCCATGAAAAGGAGATGTCCGGCGGCGAACCGGACACCACCAACAACCGCATGGAGATGACCGCCGTCATCAAGGGCCTCAACGCCCTGACCGAGCCTTGCGAGATCACGCTCAAGACCGACAGCAAATACGTGATCGACGGCATCACCAAATGGGTCCACGGCTGGAAGAAGAAGGGCTGGGTAAACGCCAGCAAGCAACCCGTGCGCAATGCCGATCTCTGGCATGACCTGATCGAGGCGGTCGCTCGCCACAAGGTCCACTGGGAATGGGTGCGTGGCCACTCCGGCCATGTCGAGAACGAACGCGTGGACAAGCTCGCCAGCGACGCGGCGGTCGCCGCCGGGAAGTAGCGGGAGCGCGCCGCTGCCCGCTTCCGAACCTGGCCTTCCCGCCGTTCGAAACCGTCTGCGCGAGGAACTTCGCGCGCTGGTGAAGCCCGGCCCGCGCATGGCCGACGAATGGGCCTGCGTCGCCTCGGTTCTGCTGGCGATCTCCTTCGCGCACCTGATCGGTGCCCGGTTCGTGGCCTGGGCGGCCTTCACCGCCTTCGTCCTGCTCAAGAGCGAGGCCGCCGAGACATTGCTGCGCGGCGTCCTGCGCATCGCCGGAACCGCCATAGGCTCACTGCTGGCGCTGGCGATCGTGCCCTATGCCGCCCACTCGCTGCCGCTCGCCATGGCCAGCGCCGCGCTGGTCGGCGCGATCGGTCTCTACGGCATGATCACCGCGCGGCGTGCCTATGCCTGGCTGCTGTTCGGCCTGACGTTCGAGATGATCCTGCTCGACAAGCTCGAGCACCCCGACCTCGACACCATTCATTTCGCTCAGACCCGCCTCCTCGAAGTCCTCGCCGGCACCGTAGCCTGCGTGATCGTCAGCCTCACCGCCGCCACGCTCGCGGGAAGGAAATGGCTCGCCGGCCGCAAGCCCGCACCCGAGCGAATGAAATGGCACCCTCACGCCGCACGCCACGCCGCGCAGGCGGGGATCGCCATCGCCGTGCTTCCGGCGCTGCACGCGCTGCTCCAGCTTCCACAGATGGCTCAGGCCGCCGTCACCGTGATGGCCGTGATGATCGTGCCGGTCAGCGGGATCGGCGCCAGCGGCTTCGTCCCCGTCACCCGCCGCCTGTTCCAGCGCACGCTCGGCTGCCTTGCCGGCGGTGGGCTCGCGCTTGCCATTCTCCTGCTGGCCCAAGGCAGCGCGCCGGTGCTGATCGCCGGAACCTGCCTGGGCATCGTCATCGGGCGGCATATCGAGAACGGACTTCCGAACGTCACCTATCTCGGGCTCCAGTTCACGCTGGCCGTGCTGGTCGTGCTGGTGCCCGATTCCTATGCCGATGCCGAGATCATGCCTGCGGTGCACCGGCTGATCAGCATCTTCGTCGGCATGGCGGTGCTGGAGCCGGTACTGCTGGTCTGGCACTTCTTCGCGCCGGGGCGGAAGCGTGCCGGGATGGGTCCGCAGGTTGAGAATAACGAGTGAAGAAAAGGACAAGCAGCGCAGCATAGCCCCCCCTGCACCCCCAGAATGGCCAGGTGACGCTGACCGACAACCTCGCACGCCCATGGCTGCGTAGGGAAACTTGATGGCTGCGCCGCAAGGAGCGCCAAACGGCCAGGTCATGCGGGGCGTCGACAGTCCGAGGGTCTGGGGGATCATCCCCCAGGACTGCTACCTCTGAAATCTTCCAGCTCCAAACGGCCGAGGATCGACTTCTCCGCCCTCCTGCCCGAGCAACAACCCCGCCCCCAGCACAGCCGCGGCAGGCGCCGTCTGGATGCCGAAGCCACCCTGGCCGGCAAACCAGAAAAACGCGCCGTCCTGCGGATCGAAGCCGTAGACCGGCAACCGATCCGGCGCGAAAGAGCGCAGGCCCGCCCAGCGGTGTTCGACGCGGAGAACCGGACGGTCCACCACCTGCTCGAACCTGTCGATCGCCAGCGCCACGTCGATCTCCTCCGGCGCGGCATCGCAGGGGGAACTCGGCGTTTCATCGTGCGGGCTCAGCCAGAGGCGGCCGCTTTCCGGCTTGAAGTAGAACCGCCCGCCGACGTCGAGGACCAGAGGCAGCGCATCGGGCGCAACGGGCTCGACCGCGACTTGTGCGATGGTGCGGCGATAGGGTGCGATGCCCAGCGGGTGGACGCCGGCCTTGCCTGCCACTGCATCGGCCCAGGCTCCCGCCGCGTCCACCAGCACGTCGCAGCCGACGCGGCGACCATCGGCGAGCGCGAGCGCCCAACCGCCGGGTATGCGCTCGGCGGCGGCGAGGCCTGCCCGCAACCACAGGTCCACGCCGGCCTTCCGGGCTGCGGCAAGGTAGTGCTGGTGGAGTGCGGCCACATCGATGTCGCAGGTGCTCGGCTCCAGCACGCCGCAGGTCCATTCGGCCTTGAGGTCGGGAACGCGGGCGGCGATCTCCGCGCGGTTCAGTGTCGACACCTCGATGCCGACGCCGCCGTAAGTCTCGGCGAAAGCGGCGATCTGGCGCTCCTGGCCCATGCGGCCGATGGTCAGCGCGCCGCGCGGGGTCAGCACGCCGAGACGGTGAAGCTCCGGCCCGGACGCGGTAGTGAGCGGCTTGACCAGCGGGCCGCCATAGCTCTCCGTCCAGAACGCTGCGGAGCGACCGGTTGCATGATAGCCGGGGCGATCCTCGGCCTCGATCACCAATACGCGCGCCCGGTCTCCGAGCCGGGCGGCCAGCGAGGCGCCTGCCATGCCGGCGCCCACTACGACGATATCGAACCTCGCATCCATAGGGGATCAGCCCCTAACGAGGGCGGTCCGGTTCAGGAAGTCCCGAATGACCGCGAGTGCCCGATCACGGATCGGATCGCTCTCGCGCAGGATCTCGTGGCGCGCTTCGTGGCCGTAAGCCAGGAGTTCGGCATGGGGCAGCCTGCGGGCGGCGCGCCGGATCGCGGGCCAGGAGACGAGGCCGTCGTGACGCGTCGCCAGCAGGAGCACCGGCACCTGCACCGCTTCGAGCATGGCCTTGCGGTCCAGCAGACAGATCGAGGCGAGCGCGCGTTCGATCCAGCCCCAGCTTGCCGGTCCCATGGCGATCCCTGGGCGGCGGCTGCGCCACCAGTCCTCGTCGGCATAGCGGCCCTTGTCGTGCGTGAGCAGGCGCGAGCGGGCCTGCGGCAGGAGTTCGGGCTTTTCGCTGTGCTTCCAGGCCGGGCGGCGTGAATCGCCGAACCGGACGATCCCCCGCGCCACGGCGTGGAGCACGCCGGGCGCTATCCAGGCAGGATGGATGCCGAGCATCGGCGCGGACAGCACGAGCGAGTCCGGTTTCACCTTCCCTTCGGCAACGGCGCGCAGGGCGAGATGTCCGCCCATCGAATGACCGATGAGCACATGCGGCCCCGGACGATCCGCGACCCAGTCGCTCCAGAACGCGGCGAGATCCTCGATCCAGAGGTTGAAGTCGGGGACGTGCCCGGTGGTCGCATCGAGACCGAAACGACCGCTGAGCGCCTGTCCTCGCCAGTCGATCGAGCTGACGGCCCAGCCTTCGAGATGCCATTGCTCCAGGGTTTCCAGCCACTTTTCATAACTGTCACCGCGCCCAGGCAGGAACAGGATCGAGCCTCTTGCCTCGGCCTGGGTGACCTGGGGCCAGTCGATCCGGCGCAGGGGTTCAGGCCCGCTTGGGCCAGTCCAGAAACTCTCGACGACACCTTCGGGGATCGCTCGCCGCGCCTTGGCAGCCTGCTGTGCGATCTCTCTGAAGGAAGGCGAAAAGTCGCCAGGCTCGGGCTTGTTCTGGGTCGCTGGGATGGTCACGTCGCGGACTACGGCCTCAATGGGTGGTTACTGTTTAGTAAGCGAGATTCGCTAGATGGCGGACCCGACCTAGGGGGACTTCACGAATGCCGAGCGGAGCTTTTTCGTATGCCTTGCTGCTGGCATTGGCAATCGCCCTGCTGGTTGCCGCCTTCACCGATCTCAAGCGCCGCGAGATCGACAATACGCTCAATCTGGGGATTGCGCTGGCCGCGCCGCTGTGGTGGTGGTCGCTGGGGTTCGGCTGGAGCGACGTGGCCTGGCAACTCGGGCTGGCCCTGCTGACTTTCGGCATCGCCTGCGTACTCTTCTCACTACGCCAGATGGGCGGGGGCGACGTCAAGCTGCTCGCTGCGCTGGCCCTGTGGTTCGCACCGGGCAGCTTCGGGCAAGTGATCGTGCTCATGGCGATGATCGGTGGCGGCGCCTCGATCGCGATGGCGGCCTTCAACATGGAGCGTGTGCCGGACGAAAAGCTGCGCGATGCGGTGGCCTGGATCGTCGCTCTCGGCTGGGTCTGGGCAGCGGCCTCGATAGTCCATGCGCTGGCGACGCACCGGCCGGTGATCTCCCCCCGCAGGCTCGTGACCATCCACGACGCCCTGCCGCAGGCATGGATGCTGGCGCTCCCGGCACTCGCGATCGCGGCGCTGTTCCTGTTCGGTTTTCGCCACATCATGCGCCGGCAGAAATCGCGCCTGCCCATCCCTTACGGCGTCGCCATTTCAGCCGCGGCGCTCTGGGTCATGGGTGAACAGGTGTTTTTGAACACCCTTGTTCGATGAACTCGATTTTAACCATTTTACGCGATTCTACACAGGCTTGCTCCTACCCGTGCGCAGCTGCCGGGGCTGGGGCGAGTGATCACGGGCACAGGGGTTTCCGGCTCGGACGCTGCGGCCTCCGAGACGTTCAAAGGGTGGCATAGAGATGGATAGGAAGAAGCTGGTGCTGCTGTTCGCCGCGCTGCTGATCGCAGTGGTGACGGCGATGGGCGCCCGCTCCATGTTCGCCGGCTCCGCCGCGCCGCAGGCGCAGGCGGTGGCGACCGCGCAGCCGACCGGTCCCAAGGTCCTGGTCGCCCAGCGTGCGCTGACCGTCGGAACGATCATCACCGCCGATGCCGTCTCCTATCAGGACTGGCCGACGGAACTGGTGAAGGATGCCTATTTCATCGACGGCCAGGCCGACATGCAGAAGCTGCTCGGCACCGTCGTCCGCTTCCCGATCACCGCCGGCCAGCCGGTGACGCAGGGCGCGCTCGTCGCACCGGGCGATCGCGGCTTCCTGGCCGCCGCGCTCGGACCGGGCATGCGCGCCGTGACCATTCCCGTCTCGGCCAAGACCGGAGTCGGCGGCTTCGTCTTCCCGGGCGACCATGTCGATCTGGTGCTGACCCAGCAAGTCGCCGGCAGCGACGGCGGCCAGGCTCTGCGCGCTTCGGAAACGATCCTGCGCAACTTGCGCGTGCTCGCCACCGACCAGGCGACCGACAACGAAGTGGTGGACGGCAAGACCGTGGTCCACGCCTTCAGCACCGTCACTCTCGAAGTAACCCCGCGCATTGCCGAGAAGGTGGCCGTGGCGCAGGAGATCGGCACCCTCAGCCTCTCCCTGCGCGCCATTGCCGACAGCCAGGGTGAGTTCGAGCGCATCCTTGCCAGCGGCGACGTCCAAGTGCCCGAAGGCGCGACACGCGAGCAGGAGGAGCAGCTCATGCGCAACGCCATGAACCGGCCGATCGAGGGCGCCTCCACGTACATGACCGGCGGCGACGTCTCGCGTTTTCAACGCTCGAGCCGTCCCGCGATCGCTTCCGAGGCCGCCGTTCGGACGGTCGCAGCATCCGGTACGCCCTCAGCGGTTGCCGCTGCTCCCGTCAGGACCGGCCCCGTCGTGCGGGTGACCCGCGGCAAGGAAACCACCGAAGAATCCGTCGGCAACCGCTGATGCTCCGCTTGCAAGACCGCTTCACCTCGCCGCGCATCCATCCGACGAAGGGTAACCCGATGCCACCGCGCCTTATCAAATCCCTGCTGGTCGCGGCCTGCGCGCTGGCGCCGCTGACGAGCCCTGCTCCCGCCCTTGCCCAGTCCGTGGTCCACCCCGCGCAGGACGTTTCGCTTTCGATCGGCAACGGCCAACTGGTCAGCCTGCCCGGCGCCATGGCGGACGTTTTCGTTGCCAACGATGCCGTGGCCGACGTTCAGGTAAAGAGCGCCCGGCAGCTCTACCTGTTCGGCAAGGCAGGCGGCACGACCACCGTCTATGCCAGCAACGCCGCCGGTGCGGTGATCTGGTCAGCAACCGTCCGCGTTGGCTCCAATCTGGACAGCGTGGATGCGATGCTGCGCCTGGCGATGCCGGAAGCGCGGATCGGCGTCTCGACGATGGGTTCCAGCACGTTCCTGCTGACCGGCACCGTCAAGACCCCCGAGGATGCCGCCGAAGCGGAACGGCTGGTCCAGGCCTACGTCGGCAAGGACGCCAACGTCATCAGCCGCTTGCGCATGGCCACCCCGCTGCAGGTCAACCTCCAGGTCCGCATCGCGGAAGTGAGCCGGACGCTGGTCAAGTCACTCGCGGTCAACATGTCCACCATCGACGGCACCGGCGGGTTCAAGTTCGGACTGGGTCAGGGCGCGATTCAGAACCATGCGCCAGGCCTGCCGATGGGCGTGGGCGGCGAAGTTACCGTGACTCTGCCGGACGGCACCAAGGTTCCAGGCTCCAGCGTCGCGACGGGGTCCAGCGGCAGTACGCTGGCCGCAGCCGGCAAGCTGCTGGGCGTGAACATCCTCGGCTCGCTCGATGCCGGCGAGACGATCGGCCTTGTCACCACGCTCGCCCAGCCGAACCTGACCGCGCTTTCGGGCGAAACCGCCGAATTCCTGGCGGGCGGCGAATATCCGATCCCGATCAGCCAGGCGCTCGGCACGACCTCGATCGAGTTCAAGAAGTACGGCATCAGCCTCAGCTATTCGCCCACCGTCCTGGCCAACGGCCGCATTTCCATGCGCGTGCGGCCGGAGGTTTCCGAACTCTCCAGCCAGGGCGCGGTGAATTTCAACGGCTACGAAGTGCCTGCCCTCACCGTGCGCCGCACCGAGACGACCGTGGAACTCGGCTCCGGCCAGAGCTTCATGATCGCCGGGCTGCTGAGCAACAATTCGACCAACACCATCCAGAAGCTGCCTGGAGCGGGAGATCTGCCGGTCCTCGGCTCGCTGTTCCGCTCCACGAGCTACCGGCGCGGCGAAACCGAGTTGGTCATCGTCGTCACGCCCTACCTCGTCAATCCCGTGGACGCTTCCCAGATCGTGCTGCCGACCGACGGCTTCAACGCACCGAACGACCTTCAGCGCCTGCTGGGCAACATGGAAAGCGCCGGGGTCAGCGGCAAGAAACGCTCCGACGCCGCGATCGAAGGCGCGGCCCCCGGAATGCCCCGTGCACCTGCCGCTGCCGCAAGGCCCGCAAAGCGTTCCGGCGCGGATCCTGCGCCGCGTCCCGGCTTCAGCCTGAAGTGAGAAAGATGAACCCGATGCCCCTCCCGATCGCGCCCCGCACCGGCCGCCTTGCAGCCGGCACACTCGTCCTGTCGCTCGGGCTGCTGCTTGCCGGTTGCGGCGGCATGCCGTCCAACCGTTCGATGAACAGCGTGCACCAGCCGGTGGTCGAACGCGTGAACTACACCCTGGACGTCAGGACGGACGGTTCCGGCCTGGGCGCCGGCGAGCAGACCCGGCTCGCGGGATGGTTCGAGGCCATGGGCCTCAAGTACGGCGACCGCATCTTCGTGGACGATCCCAACGGCAATCCCGGAACGCGCAGTGCCGTGGAGGCGGTCGCCGATCGCTACGGCATCGCACTGGCCGAAGGCGCGCCGGTCACCGAAGGTGCTGTCGGTGCCGGAACCGCGCGGATCGTCGTCGCCCGCTTCAAGGCCTCGGTCCCCGGCTGCCCCGACTGGTCCGCCCGCAGCGACTTCAACCCGAACAATGGACTCACCAGCAATTACGGCTGCGCCACCAATGCCAACCTCGCGGCCATGGTCGCCAATCCCGAAGACCTCGTCCACGGCGCGCAAGCCACCGGCGAGACCACGGTCATGACCGCGTCCAAGGCGATCGGCGCCTACCGCAATGCCGCGCCCACCGGCGGCAACACCGTCTCCGCCACGTCCAGCAAGGCAGACTGAGGCATGAACGCAGCCTGGAAATCCGGTACGCCGGTCAGCCGCGACCAGTTCGCCGCCTATATGTGCGACGAAGCCTCGCAGGACGTGCTGCGCCCGATCGCGCTGGAAATGGGCTGGCAGCCCGAAAAGTGCAACAAGGGCGGCCTGCGCAATGCAGTGCAGTCGCTGTCGATCACGGCCAGTCCCAACATCCTCATGGTCGACCTGTCGGAAAGCGGCGACCCGCTGAACGACATCAATGCCCTTGCCGAAGTCTGCGAGCCCGGCACGATCGTGATCGCGGTGGGCCAGGTCAACGATGTGCGGCTCTACCGCGACCTGCTCGCCAGCGGCATTCACGACTACCTGCTCAAGCCGCTCTCGCCCGCGACCGTGCGAGACACACTGTCCCATGCGCAGGCGGTGTTCTCGGCCCCGCGCGGTCAGGAGACCGCCGTCGCCAGTTCCCATCTTTCGACGGCGGTGATCGGCACGCGCGGCGGCGTGGGCGCCTCGACTCTCGCGACCTCGCTGGCATGGCTGTTCAGCGCCGAAGACAAGCTGCCGACCGCCCTGCTCGACCTCGACATCCATTTCGGCACGGGCGCGCTCTGCCTCGATCTGGAACCCGGGCGCGGCCTGACCGACGCGATCGAGAATCCCAGCCGCATCGACGGCCTCTTTATCGAGCGCGCCATGATCCGCGCGAACGACAACCTGGCGATCCTGTCGGCCGAAGCGCCGATCGGTACGCCGCTGATGACCGACGGTTCTGCCTTCCTGCAACTGGAGGAGGAGTTCCGCCAGGCCTTCGAGACGACCGTGATCGACATGCCGCGCAACATGCTGGTGAACTTCCCGCAGTTGCTCGCCAATGTGAACGTGGTGGTGCTCGTCGTCGAACTGACGCTGGCCTCGGCGCGAGACGCCATTCGGATGCTGTCCTGGCTCAAGGCGCATTCCCCGCATGCCCGCGTCATCGTTGCCGCCAACAAGGTGCAGCCGAGCCTGGCGGAGATCACCAAGGCCGATTTCGAAGCCTCCATCGAATCGCCGGTCCACCTTTCGATCCCCTACGATCTCAAGGCGGCATCGATGGCCGCCAAGCTGGGCCAGGCTTTCGCCGACACCAACCGCACGAACCGTGCGGGCGCGGCGATCCGCGACCTTTCGCGCATGATCCTCGAAGAGATCCGCGGTCCCGGCGCTTCCCCGGCCGAGCCCGCGATCAAGCCGTCCCTGCTCGGCAAGCTCGACCTCAAGGCCTTCATGAGCAAGGCCGCCCCGAAGAAGGACATGGCCTCCCGCTGAGGAGGCCGGCAGCGGGCGGGACGCAGCGATGGACATGATACAGATCGTGCTGGTGGCGACAGGCCTGGGAAGCGTGCTGGCGCTCCTGTGGATCGCCTTCGCGGGCCCCTCGCCCGCCAAGGAATCCGCACGCCGGTTGAAGTCCGTGCGCTACCGCCATTCCCAAAGCACGACCGACCGCGTCGAAGCGCAGATGCGCAAGGCTGTGGCCGCGCGCCGCCCGAAAATGCACAAGGCTGCCGGTTCTGGTTCGCGGATCGACGCGCTGGCGCTGCGCCTGCATCGCTCGGGGGTAAGCTGGTCGCTCAACCAGTACCTCTACGTCTCGATCGGCCTGGGGCTGTTCGTCACGCTCATCGTCCTGCTGAAGACGCAGGCGCTCATCCTGGCGCTTGCCTTCGGCCTCTTCATGGGGGCCGGCGTTCCGCACTTCGTGCTGACCAAGCTGATTTCCCGCCGCACCAACGCCTTCAACGGCAAGTTTCCCGACGCCATCGAACTCTTGGTGCGCGGGCTGCGTTCCGGCCTGCCGGTGACCGAGACGCTCGGCGTCGTCGCCCGCGAAGTGCCCGGCCCTGTCGGCGAGGAATTCAAGCTCGTCACCGAGCGCATCAAGATCGGCAAGACCATGGAAGACGCGCTCCAGGACACTGCCGACCGCCTCGACATACCGGAATTCAACTTCTTCTGCATCACCCTGGCGATCCAGCGCGAAACCGGTGGCAACCTTGCCGAGACCCTGGCCAACCTGTCGGAGGTGCTGCGCAAGCGCTCGCAGATGAAGCTGAAGATCCGCGCCATGAGTTCGGAATCGAAAGCCTCGGCCTATATCGTCGGCGCCCTGCCGTTCATCGTCTTCGGCATGATCTGGTGGATCAACCCCGGCTATATCGGCAAGTTCTTCACCGACGATCGCCTGACAGTTGCGGGAATGGGCGGCGCGATCTGGATGGGGATCGGCGCTTTCATCATGGCCAAGATGGTCAGTTTCGAGATCTGAGCGAAGGGAAGACGGACGATGCCCCCTCAACCCGCCGGCCCGACTCTGCTCGGGTTCGACATGATCCTCGTCGGCACCGTGCTGGCGGCGGTTGCCGCCGCGGCCGTGCTGCTGGCGATCTATGCGGCCGTGACGGTACGCGATCCCATGGCCAAGCGAGTCAAGGCGCTCAACCAGCGCCGCGAGGCCCTGAAAGCCGGGATCGCGAGTGCGCCGCGCAAGCGCCAGAGCGTGGTGCGCCGCAACGAGACCACCGACCGCATGGGGGCTTTCCTGGGCAAGCTCAAGATGCTGCAGGACAGCCAGCTGCGCGATATCGAGCGGAAGCTGGCCCAGGCCGGTATCCGCAACAAGGAATGGGCGGTCGCGGTGGTCTTCGCCAGACTTGTGGCCCCGATCGTGATGGGCGGCACCGCAGCCCTCGTGATCTACGGCATCGACTACTTTCCGCAGTGGAGCAGCTTCAAGAAGTTCATGGGCTTCGCGGCGATGCTGATCGCCGGCTACAAGGGGCCGGACATCTTCATCAAGAACATGGTCACCAAGCGCACCGACGCGATCCGCAAAGGCCTGCCCGATGCGCTGGACCTCCTGGTTATCTGCGCGGAAGCAGGCCTTACCGTGGATGCCGCGTTCGACCGTGTCGCGCGTGAACTTGGCCGTGCCTATCCTGAACTGGGCGAGGAATTCTCGCTAACCTCGATCGAACTCTCGTTCCTGACCGAGCGGCGCCAGGCGTTCGAAAACCTGGCCTACCGCGTCGATCTGGATGCCATGCGCGGCGTCGTCACCACCATGATCCAGACCGAGCGCTACGGGACGCCGCTGGCATCGGCCCTGCGCGTACTTTCGGCCGAGTTCCGCAACGAACGCATGATGCGCGCCGAGGAAAAGGCCGCGCGCCTGCCGGCGATCATGACGGTGCCGCTGATCCTGTTCATCCTGCCGACGCTGTTCATCGTGATTCTGGGTCCGGCCGCCTGTTCCATCGCCGACGCCTTCTCCGGTGGCGAACCGCACGCGCCGCCGAAGTGATCCCCCTCGAAGCAGCCCGGCTCTAACGCACCCGGGGAACGTAGACGACGACCCCGTCCGGGCCGCGATAGACCTTTCGCCACTGCCTGGACCGCGCCAGCTCTCCGGCAAGCGGTGCATTGTGATCTTCCTGGATCAGGAAAGCGGACGGGTGCCACTTGGCGATCACATCGACAAGCGGGACATAGCCGTTCTCGATCCCTCCGTTATAGCGCCATTCCTCGCGCGGATACCGATAGTAGCGCCCGTCATAGGCGACGCGCCATTGCGGCCAACCCGCATCGATGACGGGGCCTCCATAAGGAAAATCGGCATAGATCGTACCGCGCACGTCCTCGCGCTGGAGATGCGCGATCGCCCCCAGCGGGAGGCTCGGCGAGAAACGGGTAGGCGCAGCGATCGGCATGATCGCCGCCACCAGCACTACGGCCGCCACGGCCAGCCAGCGCGGTCCGCCGCGATCCAGTTCGCTTTCAGGGCTCGTCATGACCCTTGCAAGGACGGGCACCATGGCCACGGCCCAGAACAGCACGAAACGGTAGGCCGTAGCCGTCAGCACGAACAGCGCGAGTGCCAGCAGCAGTTCGCGCGCCGCCACGCGCTCTCGCGCACGCAGCAGGAGGTAAAGCGAGGTTGCAGCGGTGATCAGCACCGGAGCGGCATTGGCCCAGTTGCCTTCGATCCAGAGCGGCCGCCATTCACTGGCGCCGATGGCAAGGCTCATTTCGGCATTGGCGGCGGAGATGGCAAGGATCGAAAACCCGTCCGGCGTCGCGAAGATCGCGACGATCGCGGCCAGGGTCAGGATTGCGGAGACCAGGGGCAGAGGCTGGCTGCGATCCCGCCACCAAACAAAGGCACCCAAGGCCGTCTGGATGCCCAGAGCCAGCGCGCCAATGCCGACCGAGGGATGAAGGTTCTGCCAGAGCACGAGCAAGGGTACGCCCAGCAGGAGGCTGACGCCCGGGCGCTGGTCCAGGCGCTGCAAGGCGAGCAAGAGCCCGAAACACAAGGAGGCGTAGCTCTGCGGCCGAACACTCGCAGTGGGAAGCGCTGCAATGAAGGCGAGGACCAACGCGGCAGCCACCGCCACTCGCGAAGCCCCGCGCATCCGGCAAGCGACAGCGACGGCCCAGAACCCGCCCAGCCAGCACAGTGCGTCATAGACGCGAAGCGCGTCCCAGCCGCCGACCGAGCGGACGAAGGCCATGCTCGCCTGAGCCAGCCAGCCCACCGCCGGCAAGGGTTCTCCCAGATGAAGGGCGGCGAAAGGCTCGCCAGAGATCGGTCCGCCGTGGGCAAGGATGATCTCGCCCAGCTTGAGCTGCCAGAAGATATCGACATCCCACACCCGGCGCAGCAACAGCACCACCAGCATCGCCGCCGGCACGAGCGCAGCGATCAAGCCGAGCGCCGCCTTGTGGCTAAACGAGTCCTGCCTGTCGATGAATTCGGTCCCTACGCTCAACTCATGTCCCCCGGGGTGCCTGGCACGGCCTTTCCTTCGCCGGAGCGAAGGGGGCCGTGCAAGTCCCGTCCACAGCGCAAGCGGGGATAAGCGGATGAGAGTTCCTGCGCCGGCAGCAGGCCGCCGCAAGCGGCGACGGCCTGCCGATCAGTAGCCCATCAGGCTCAGCACTTCCTTGCGGCTGCGTTCGTCGTCGAGGAAAGTGCCCATCATGCGGCTGGTGATCATGCCGACGCCCGGCGTCCTTACGCCGCGCGCGGTCATGCAGGCATGGCTGGCCTCGATCACCACAGCCACGCCTTGGGGCTGGAGATGATCCCAGATGCACTGCGCCACTTCGGCGGTCAGTCGTTCCTGGATCTGCAGGCGCCGCGCGAAGCCGTGGAGGACGCGGGCCAGCTTCGAGATGCCGACGACGTGATTCTTCGGCAGATAGGCGATCGCCGCCTTGCCGATGATCGGAGCCATGTGATGCTCGCAGTGCGACTGGAACGGGATGTCCTTCAGCAGCACGACTTCGTCGTATCCGCCCACTTCCTCGAACACGCGGCTGAGATGGAACGCCGGATCCTCGCCATAGCCCTGGCAATATTCCTTCCACGCCCGCGCCACGCGCTTGGGCGTATCGAGCAGTCCCTCCCGCGAAGGGTCGTCACCGGCCCACTCGATCAGCGTGCGGATGGCCTGCTGCACATGCTCCGGGACGGCGGGCTTGCCCTGCGGGTTGTCCTCGTCGGGACCGTCGAGGCTGCTCATCCCTTCTTACTCCTTTGCAATCGGTTCCTAAGACGCAGCCGCATGAGCCGCCCCTTGCGGCGGAAGAGACCGCGCCGCTCGATCGGCTCGAACATCTCCCCAGGCCGTTCCGGGTCGAGCAGAGCACTTTCACCGAGCGCTCTTTCAGCTTCGGTGAGATGTTTCAAGGGCAAGGGTTCCAGATGTTTGCCCGAAGGCACAAGGCTTTCTACCGCCGCCAACATCGAGCCATGGCGATCCAGCGCCTCGGCGATGGCTTCCTGCGACACGCCGCAGTGCTCGGCCAGCAGCCGGTGGCGCAGCCCGGCGATGGTGGGAGAGACATGCGCATTGGCGGGCCGCGCCGTGTCGATGAAGACGTCGCATTCCGAATCGAGCCCCATCGAACGGTTGTTCATATTGGCGGAACCCACGCGCAGAATTTCGTCGTCGACGATCATCAGCTTGGCATGGACGTAGATCGGCGTCCCGTCCGCCGCCACCGGATAATAGATGCGAAAGCGCTTGGCATGATCGGCATCCTTCAGCGTGCGGAGAAGTTCCACCCGCGCGGAATCCATCGCCAACTGCTCCAGCCAGCCATCGGCCGTCAGCGGATTGACGATCAGAAACTCCGGCGGATCGTCTTCGAGAAGCCGTTCGCAGATCGCCTCGGCTATCGCCCGGGAAGCGAAGTATTGCGTCTCGGCATAGACGAACCGTCGGGAACGGCGGATCTGCTCGGCGAAAAGGGCCTCGATCTCACTGACTTGCGGACAGTCGCCGTACTCCGCTCGGGTGCGGGCGATGCCGATCTCGACGTTTTCGAACTCGGCGCGAAGTTTGTCCGGCCAAGGGCTGAATTCCTGCGGCACACAAGGTGCGATCTCCGCGCCGCCCGCTACTTTCCACCGTTCGCGCCCGAGTTCCCCCAGAGCCGCCGCGACTTCGCCCTCCATCAGCATCGTCACATCATGCCAGGGGCCGTAGAGCCGCCCGCTCGGTCGCCGTCGGCGCGGGTCTTTGGGCAAGTGGTCCGGCGTATCCCAGCGATCGGTGGTCATGTCGATCCCGCCGCAGGCCGCGAAGACGTCGTCCACCACCACGATCTTCTGGTGGTGGCTGCATCCGATCGGATGGGCGCTGTCGAACTTGAAGTCGATCCGCTTCTGCCTTGCCCAGCGAAGCAGGTCGAAGACCATCGTCCCACGAAACAGCGATTTCACCAGCGAGACGTTCCACTTCAGCAACCGGATCTCCAGTTGCGGATTGTTGCGCACCAGCCAGACGATGAATGACCCCAGGCGCGCCGGAAAGCGCTTGCGCCTGCCGCCCTGCCACCAGCGCCGCCCGGAGGAGAGCAGAATCCGCGAATCGAAATCCCAGCCGATCAGGAAGATCCGCTGGCGCGCTTCCTCCATGACCCCGCGCATGAGGTCGAAGTAGTCGGCGGCGTCGATCACCACATAGGCGCGCTTGGCCATGGCATAGCGCCAGACCGATGACGAAACGGCGTTCGCCTCGTCACCCTGCTTCACGGAATTGTCTTTCATCACCTGCCTTGCTGGATCACCCGTCGCCCCGGATCAAGCATGCAGATCCCGCGCGGTTCCGCCCCCATTTGTCCGACAGATGGCACAATCCACCGCCCCTGGAATCGCGGAATGGCGGTTTTCCGCCGTTTCATCGCAAAAAAGTGCCACTTTGGCGGTTGATCCGGCACTGTTCAGCGGCCATTCCGTTGCAAGTGTGCAACATGCACCGTCAAAGTTCGTCTCTCAGAATGTCCGCGGACACGGGACGAACCTTCGGCCTTCGGGCCGGAACAAACCGTCCGGGTCGTGAATTTCCTGGACCGTCATTTCCGCTCCTGCGCGTGCGACTGCGCTCAGGAGCTCCCCGAGCCGGGACCACTCGTCGGTTCCCGCATCGAGAAGGAGTACGCCATGAAGAAATCCCTCATCGCCGCCGCGATCGCCGCTGCCGCTCTGTCCCCCATGGCCGCGATGGCCCAGGGCGCACCGGCCGCCGCTGCTGCCGCAGCCCCGACCGTGGGTGCCAAGGTCTTCGGTCCCGATGGCTCCGAAGTCGGCACCGTCGAGGCGGTTCAGAGCGGCGTCGTCACCGTCAACACCGGCACCGCCCGCGCCGGTCTGCCGACTGCATCCTTCGCCATGCGTGAAAAGGGCCTCACCATCGGCATGAACAAGGCCGACCTCGAAGCCGCCGTGAACGGCGCCAAGGCCGAGAGCAGCGCCGAACTCGCCACCGCATTCGTCGCAGACAAGCCGATCAAGAGCAGCGACGGCGTCGTTCTCGGCACCGTCAGCAAGGTCGAGGGCGAAGAGGTCTTCGTCGCCCTCAACAACGGCTCGGTAGCACAGCTCAAGAAGTCCTACTTCGGCCTGGGTGCCGACAAGTCGCTGACGCTTGGCATGACCGCCACGGCGTTCAACTCGCAGCTTCAGGCCAGTGCCGGTGGCCAGCCGGGCGCCGATGCCCAGGCAACCCCTTCGGCTTCGGCTGCTGCAACCGAAGCCCCCAGCGGTCAGTAAAAGCCCGCAGCACGGCAGAACGATCGAGGGCCGGAGGTGCAGACCTCCGGCCCTTTTCGATTCGCCGGAGCGTTCGTTCGGTCACGGATCGAACATACGAAAAACCCCGCTTGAGCTGCTGCTCCGCGGGGTTCTTCGTGTGTCAGTGCAAGTGGTGCGCCCGGAACGATTCGAACGTCCGACCCTCAGATTCGTAGTCTGATGCTCTATCCAGCTGAGCTACGGGCGCACATTTGCCCTATGGGTGCCACTCTCGTTCAATACCGAAGCCTTGAAGAAGAATGGTGCGCCCGGAACGATTCGAACGTCCGACCCTCAGATTCGTAGTCTGATGCTCTATCCAGCTGAGCTACGGGCGCACATTTGCCCTATGGGTGCCACTCTCGTTCAATACCGAAGCCTTGAAGAAGAATGGTGCGCCCGGAACGATTCGAACGTCCGACCCTCAGATTCGTAGTCTGATG
>NZ_ATHL01000155.1 GCF_000445125.1 Novosphingobium lindaniclasticum LE124 | reverse complement strand
GCGCCCGGAACGATTCGAACGTCCGACCCTCAGATTCGTAGTCTGATGCTCTATCCAGCTGAGCTACGGGCGCAAATGTCATTCTCCAACCAAAGACCAGACCCCCGAAGGAGAATGGCGCGCCCGGAACGATTCGAACGTCCGACCCTCAGATTCGTAGTCTGATGCTCTATCCAGCTGAGCTACGGGCGCGTTGGAGAGGCGCCAATAGGAGCGGTTCGCCCTGCCGTCAACGCCTATATCGCGTTCGCCTCCAAGAATGTGCATAACTTCTTCGCGAGCGGGTAATCGAGCGGCGGCATCGCCAGCGTGTGCACCGCATCGGGTTCATACCAGCCAAGCGCCTCGGCCTCGTGCGCCTGCGGCTCGCCCTGCCAATTGCGGCAGGCATAGAGCAGGATGACGATCGCGCGGCCGCCCCTTCCTTCTGGCAGTGTGCTGCCCGGCCCGCTGGCAAAGCCCACCGGGATCAACGCACCGGGATCGATCGCGACGCCGAGTTCTTCGGCCAGTTCACGCACGGCCGCGCCTTCCGGCGTTTCTCCGGGCTCGACCTTGCCGCCCGGGAATTCCCAGAGACCGCCATGCATCGCCGCATGAGGCCGCTGGGCCATCAGCACCAAGCCATTCTCACCTAGCAGGGCGACGGCGACGACGAGCAGAGGTGTAAGAGAATTTTCCAGGGAAAGGCCCTCCTTTAGGGACTCTTTAACGCTGATTCGTGTATTTCGGTCAGGATCGACGGAGTCTCAAGTATTCATGAAGCTATCATCGATCAAATCCAACATCTTCGAAGATAAATCCGGCGCGACGGCAATCGAGTATGGCCTCATCCTCGCGCTGGTGGTGTTGGCTATGCTGGTGGCGCTGAATAGCCTGGCATCCGAGACTGTTTCGATATGGGATATGATTTCCGATAAGTCAGAGAATGCGATCTCCGGTCAGTAATGATCTTTGGCGCTTAAGTTTTTTTCAATACTTCGCCTCTAGATCGAAACCTGTCCAAAGCGCCGAAGCGAGTGCCTGACCGGTTGAACGGGGGGCGGGGCGGACCGGGTACACAAGATTGCTTTCATTCAGGAGACACCAGATGAAGTTTCTCGCCAAGCTGCGCCGCAACGAACAGGGCGCCACCGCTATCGAATACGGCCTGATCGCCGCCCTCATCGCCGTTGCTGCCATTGCCGCCATGCAGGGCCTGGGTTCGAACCTGAAGACGACCTTCGCCACGACGTCGGCAAAGGTCACGGAAGGCAACAACGCTTCGAAGACCGCTGGAACGGCAGTCCAGTAATCGCCGGACACTCCGGTGTACGACAAAGAGCGGCAAGGGAACCTGCCGCTCTTTTCATATGTGCGATACAGACAGGATCTGCCTGCAAATATAACCCATAAACAACGTCACCCTGAACTCGTTTCAGGATCAATCTTGCCGAACGAACCGTCGTCGATGGTCCGAAATGGATCCCTGAAACAAGTTCAGGATGACGCGTGTAGGACCAGGATTCCGTGTCCAGACAGACGCCTCATACAAGACATGGGAACTTCGGAACATTAGGCGCTTAAACGGCCTCAATACACCACCAGCTTCACCTTCTGCCCCGGCACCAACCGTGCGCCGCTCTCCAGCCCGTTGAGCACCAGGAACCGCTCCACCGCCGCATCCGTATAGGCCATTCGCCCCGCCAGCGACTGCACGGTGTCGCCAGCCTTTACAGTCACCACCGAGAGCCGGCGCGGCTTCACCTGACCGGCCTCGCCCGCACTGATCCGGCGCATGCTCTTGAACATGCCGTTGAAGGCCCCTGCCCCGCCGACGCGTGTGATCGTCAGGAAGTGATAGGCCTTGCCGCCGCCGAAGTCGTAGGCGAACACCGCCACGTCCACCGGACCGCTCGATGCCTGAACTTGCGCCACGCCGTAAGCCGCCGCGAGGCCGTTCACTTCGGCACGCTCGATGCGGGAAGGCACGATCCGCGCCTGACCCGATTGCGTCAGGCTGGCGAACACCGTCTGGATATAGGCGTCGAGCCCCGTACCCAAGGCACCGCCGGAGAACTGCGCCTTGCCCGAATCGCCGTTGATCGAAACCGCCTGCGTCCCGTTGACGAGGTAGAAGCCCTCGGGCGCCTGGAACGCCAGACGCAGATCTGGGTGCGTAAAGCGATTGCCGTCGATGATCCCCTGTTTCGGGTCGTCGCCATAGACCAGCCCGTCGATTCGGGTGAGGAACACGTCGCGGTTCGTCATGCCGACCTGTCCCGATCCAGACTGCCCCGACCCGGCCTGAGCCTGCGCATCCCGCACGCGCGAGGCGGGATCGGGGTGAGTCGAAGCCCATTGCGGCACCTGATTCGTCGAGCCGCGCAGCTGCGATTCCAGCGCATTCTGCCGCGCAAGGCTATCGAGCACCGTCGCCATCGCCCGCGGGTCGTAGCCAGCGCGCTTCAGGTAGCTGATGCCCAGCCGATCGGCCTCCAACTCCTGACTGCGCGAATACTTGAGCGTCAGCATCTGAGACCCCTGTGAGGCGAGTTGCTGCCCCAGCCGCCCAAACGCGCTGTCCCCCAACAGGACGCCCGAAAGCACCGAACCCAGCACCCCCAGCAACTGGTTGCGCGAGGCCGCCTGCTGGCGCTTGGCCGAATGGCGCGCGGCGACGTGGCCCACTTCGTGCCCCAGCACGCCCGCCAGTTCCGCTTCGTTGTTCATCAGCGCGGTGAGTTGCCGCGTCACGTAGACATAGCCGCCGGGGATCGCGAAGGCATTGTTCACCGGCGAATTCAGCAGGGTCACCGCGAAGTCGCCCCGCGCATTGGACAGGCCCGACTGGATGGCGATGGTCTTGCCCACTTGCTCGACATAGCTCGCCTGCGGCCCGGTCAGCGCACCGCCGAACTCGGCAAGCAGATCGGGATGCGCCTTGGCGCCCTCGGCCTTGTCGGCGCGGCTGATGGAATTGGCGGTTGTCGGATAGGCCTGCGCGGCGACCCCCGTGGTGGCCGGCGCCATGGCCGCCAGCACACAGCCTGCCGCCGCCGCGATGCCGGCGCGGCGCGAGGGCCGGATACCTCGGACGGATCGATCTGCGGACATGACTTTCCCCTTGGCCAACGTAGTTTCCTTGTGTTCCGCTCATGCAACGGAGCGGAAATGGCGTTGTTCCCAGGCCTAGATCGCCCTGGATCAGGCCCCCGCCAGTGGATGGCGGGCATTCACCAGAGCGACCAGCCGGGCACTGTCGACATGGGTGTAGATCTGCGTCGTCGCGATGTCGGCATGGCCGAGCAGCATCTGCAGCACGCGCAAGTCCGCTCCGCCTTCCAGCAGGTGCGTCGCGAAGGCATGGCGCAGCACATGCGGCGACACCCGCGTCGGATCGATCCCGGCCCGCACGGCAAGCCCGCGCAGGAGCTGGAACAGGCGCACTCTGGTCAAGTGGCCGCTCTCCCCGCTGGAGGGAAACAGGAATTTCGAGTTGCCTCGCCGCACCGCCAGCCAGCGTGACAGCACCGCGCGGGCACGGCCGCTCACCGGCACCATGCGCTGTTGGCCGCCCTTGCCGGTCACATGCAGGAAAGGCGCATCGCGCGGCACCGCCGCGAGCGGCAGCGACACCAGTTCGGTCGCGCGCAGGCCCGAACCGTAGAGCAGTTCCAAGAGCGTCAGCAGCCGCACCGCGTCGGAGCGCTCACCCGCCGCCTCGGCCTCGGCGGTGACGAGGAACCGCTCCACTTCGTCATGCGACAGCAGGCGCGGCAAGGGGCGCTGCGTGCGGGGGCGCGGCAGGGCGGCGGAGGGATCGTCGCTGCGCAGGCCTTCGTCCACCAGGAAGCCGAAAAATTGCCGGAGCGCCGAGCAGCGCCGGGCGAGACTGGAAGCCGCCAGCCCGCTCCAGGCATCGCCGAGAGCCGCCAGCGAATCGCCATCGGCTGCCGCGAGATCACCAAGCGCTTCCTCGGCGGCGGCGAGATCGCGGCGATAGGCCGCCAAGGTATTGGCCGCTGCGCCGCGTTCGGCCGCCAGCATCGCCAGGAACCGCTCGGCGTGGCTTGCGCCTGCCGCTCCCCCCGCCACGCCCGATCAGGCCCGCGTGACCGCTTCCGCCGCGATCATCCGCGCCTCGGCTTCGAGGCCGACGGTGCGCAGGGCCGAAACGATGTGGTAGAGATAGCGCGGCGTCATCCGCTGCCAACTGCTGCCCTGCATGCCAAGCCCCGCCAGCAGGGCGACACTGGCCGCGTCACCGGCCGTCGCCGCCGCGTCGATCGCCTTGGTGAAGTGCGTGGCGCTGTCCAGTTGCATGCCCCAATCGTTCGAGTAGCGCGACGCCGCGCCCTGGTCGATGCGCTCCAGCCCGGCGAGGCCTGCCACCAGGAAGGCGCTTCTGCGCTTGTTGCGGCTCTCGTCGGCACCGTAATACGTGTCGACGGCAGAGGTATCGACGGCACGGATGCGGCCCGGCGCGGCCAGGGTCAGCAGGCCCCAGCCCGCACTTCCGGACGGCACGATCGAGGACCAGGCCAGCGCATTGGTGTCGTATCCCGCCGACAGCATGGACGCGATAAGCGCCGGTGCATCGGCTTCCAGATCCTTGCTCGGCGCCACGCGCGCGGCAGCGGCGGCCGTCAGCACCTGACGCGCATAAGATGCTTCCCCGCCGCCGGTTCCGGTCCAGAGGCTCTGCATCGCCGAGAGGCGCGCGGCCGGGGCGTCCAGCGTATAGGCATCGCGCAGGGCTTCCGCGCGCTTCTGCCAGTCTCCGCTCACATCCGGATCGGCATAGACCTGGGCGTAGAGATCGACCATCGCCGCATTGGAAATGATCCCGCTGGCGGCGGCGCGATCGGCAGCGGCGGCGCGGCGCTCCAGCCCCACCATCGGCGCCAGCGCCGTGACGTAGTCGTACATCGGACCCGCGCCCGCCATGGCGCTGTCCGGCGGAGCGAGGCCGACGCCGATGGCGAGGCCGTAACGCCAGGGCGTCATCGTATCGACGCCGTCCCACTCGATGGTCACGGCCTTGCGCGAACGTCCTGCAGCGCCTGCATATTTCTGCGCGAGCAGCGCATCGATACGCGGCATCTTCCCGCTCACGCGGGCGCGCTCCAGCCGCGACAGCGCTGCCGCGCCGCTCCCGCGGAATGCGTCGCAGATCGACTGCGCCGCGCTCCACTCCGCGTTGTCCGCCTGCAGGCCCTGGATGGAGAGGACCGGGCACATGCCGGTGAAATCGGCGGTGCGCTGGTAGATGTCGAAGGCCTGGCGCGTAATGCCGGGCGTGAAGTTGGAGATGTCCAGCCCTTGCAGCACCGCGCGAGCGGCATCCGTCTCGCCCATGCGGATGAGCAGGCCCACGCGCAGGGCGATGAACTGCTGGGGACTCATCCCCGGCGGCGCATCCAGCCGCGAGGCCAGTGCACGGCGCAGCAGGATATGCCCCCAGCGCGATATCAGCGCACCGCGATTGGCGGCAAGGGCGGTCTGCACCAGATAGGGGTTCTGCGCGGAGAGCGAAGTCGCGGCCAGGCCGCCCTCGCTCTCATCGACGAGGCCCACCTGCTCCATCGAACGACGCGCGCCCGCCGGCATGTCGAGATTGAGCTTGTCGGTCAGCAACTGCTCGAACGCTTCGGGCGACATGCCCTGCAGTTCTTCGAGCGTCGGCATGCGCGTCAGCGTGCTTTTGCCGTCCGCATCGGTCGTCACGAAGGCTTCGGCAGGGATGAAGGGCGCGGGCTCGGTGGGCAAGGCCTGGATCACCGGCGTCGAGACCGCGCGCGGCGCGCTCGAAGCGTTCGCGGCCGGGCGACCGGTCGAGGCCGGCGACGCAGGGGCCGCGCTTGGCGTCGCCCTTGCGGGAGGCTCATCGAACATTTTCGGCAGAAGCGATTCGGGCGCATCCTGCGCGACCGCCCAGGCCGAAGTCAGGGCCAGCGACACGCCGATCAGGAGGTGCCAGCTCCTCATGCGTGGTTTCATTGCGGCAGCTCCGGCACGGGAATCGGCTGTACGATATCGCCGACCGGCGTGCGACCGCCGTCGGTCCAGGCCCAGGCTCCCAGCAGTACCAGCCCGAGCAAGGCCACCGGAGCGACGATGGAAACGGCAGTCACGCCCGAGAACTTGCGCCTGCGTCTTTGTATCGTCACTCGCCTTCCTTCACCGATGCTTGCGCTGCGACCTAGCCCATCTATAGGCGAAGGAGCAATGGACGTTCAACAGACCCGGTTTTCCGCGCAGGAAATTGCCGCTCTCGCGCGGCGCATCGATCGCCCCATCGTGCTGGTCGGAATGATGGGCGTGGGCAAGTCGAGCGTGGGCAAGCGCCTGGCCGCGCTGCTCGACTGTCCTTTCGTCGATGCCGACGAAGAGATCGAACGCTCCGCGCAGATGTCGATTCCCGAAATCTTCGAGACTTACGGCGAGGCCTATTTCCGCGACGGCGAGCGCCGGGTGATCTCCCGCCTGATCGATGCCGGAGTGAAGTCCTGCGTGATTGCCACCGGCGGCGGCGCGTTCTGCAACGAAGTGACCCGCAAGCTGATCCTGGACAAGGCGATCACCGTCTGGCTCGACAGCGAGGTGGACACTCTGGTCGAGCGCACGGCGCGCAAGGACAATCGCCCGCTGCTGCAAGGCGGTGACCCCCGCGAGATTCTCACGCGGCTGCGCGAGGACCGCCGCCCACACTATTCGCTGGCCCCGATCCACGTCATGAGCCACAGCGGGCCGCACGTTCAGACGATCAACAACGTCCTTCAGGGAATTTCGCAATGGCTGTAATCCCCGTCGATATTGCCGGCCGTCCTTACGAAGTACGGGTGGGTGCCGGGCTGCTCGCCGAACTGGTGCCGCAGTGCCGGGGGCGGCTGCGCAAGCGCGGCGTGCCGATCATCACCGACAGCAATGTCCACGCCGCCTGGGGTGCCGTGGTCGAGGCCAGCCTGCGGGACAACGGCCACGAACCGCACTGGCGCATCCTCCCGCCGGGCGAGGCCACCAAGTCGTGGGACGAACTGGCCGCGACGGTGAACTGGCTGCTCTCGCTGGAAGTCGAGCGCGGTGACCACATCATCGCTCTCGGCGGCGGCGTCATCGGCGATCTCACCGGCTTCTGCGCCTCGGTGCTCAAGCGCGGCTGCAAGTTCATCCAGGTGCCGACCACCCTGCTCGCCCAGGTCGATTCGAGCGTCGGCGGCAAGACCGCGATCAATACGCCCGCCGGCAAGAACCTCGTGGGCGCCTTCCACCAGCCCTCGCTGGTGCTGGCGGACCTTTCCGCGCTGGAAACCCTGCCGGAGCGCGATCTGCTCGCAGGCTATGCCGAAGTGGTGAAGTACGGCCTCATCGACGACGCCGACTTCTTCGCGTGGTGCGACACCAATGCCGCCGCCATGCTCGCGGGCGACAGCCAGCTGCGCGAATATGCCGTCGCCCACTCGGTGGCCAGCAAGGCGCGGATCGTCGCGGAAGACGAGTTCGAGACCACCGGCAAGCGCGCCCTCCTCAACCTCGGGCACACTTTCGGCCACGCGCTGGAGGCCGAGACCGGCTTCTCCACCCGCCTGCTCCACGGCGAGGCCGTCGCCCTCGGCATGGTCATAGCCGCGCGCTACTCCGCCCGCCGCGAACTGATGCCCCGCGCCAGCGCCGAGCACATCGCGCGCCATATCGGCGAGATCGGCCTGCCCGCCAGCCTCAAGGCTCTCGATCTGGACTGCGACGGCGCCCGCCTGGTCGAGCACATGCTGCACGACAAGAAGATGGACGGCGGCACTCTGCCCTTCCTGCTGCTCAGGGGGATCGGCCAGACCTATCTGGACAAGCAGGTCTCGCTGGAAGACGTGGCTGAATTCCTGGACGAGGAACTGGCGCGGGGCTGACTTGGCCGCAAGACGCCGCCATCGCCGCAGGTTGCGCTTACGGAAACGACGTGACGAAATAGCGGCATCGGCTTGTCAAAACGCTCCAAAATCTCGACGCACCGTGCTTCTCCCGCGTCATAACCTGCAACGACCCATCGCTTCCCCACGTTTTCTTCCTGTTCCCCTCGCGGGAACCTGACGCCAATCGCACAACCTTCACAGGGGTCCGGGGGCGTACGGGAAGGCGACAGGTCGATCGGTCTGTCGCCTTTTCCGTTTCCGGGTAAAGCACTTGCCGAACATCCTTCAGGATCGCCCGCCCTCCGCGTGACATTTCCGTGACCGGTCACTATGCTGCGCGCTCGGATAACTAAAGTACCGGGTCGCACCTGACGCCATGACACTTTCAGAAGCCACGCCCCAGCTCGATCTCCCCGAGGATCTCGAGCGGAACGACCGCGCATTCCTCGGCCATCCCAAAGGCCTGGGCTATCTCTCCATAGTGGAGGGCTGCGAGCGGTTCTCCTATTATTCCATGCAGACGCTGCTGGTGCTCTACATGGTCAAGTACCTGCTTCTGCCTGAAAACATCGGCAAAGTTGCAGGTCTTTCATGGTTGCGCGGCTGGCACTATGCAGGTCTTGAAGGCCAACCGCTCGCCTCGGCGATCTTCGGCGACTACACCTCGCTCGTCTACCTGACCCCGATCCTCGGCGGCATCGTCGCGGACCGCTGGCTCGGCCGCAAGGCCACGCTGATCGCGGGGGCCGTCATCATGTCGCTGGGCCACTTCCTCATGGCGTTCGAGGGACTGTTCCTCTTTGCGCTGATCTCGCTGGTGGTGGGCGTCGGCCTGTTCAAGGGCAACATCGCCAGCCAGGTGGGCGAACTCTACAAGCCCGGCGACTTGCGCCGTGCCATGGCGTTCCAGATTTTCTACATCGCCATCAACGTCTCGGTCATCGCCGCACCTTTGGTCGCCGGCACGCTGGGCGAGAAAGTAGGCTGGCACTATGGCTTCGGCACGGCAGGCGTGGTCATGGTCCTGGGCCTGATCATCTACCTCAAGGCCGGACACTGGCTCCCCGCCGACAACCGCGCGCCCAAGGGCGAGAAGGCTCCCAAGGTGCGTCTGACCCGCTCCGATTGGCCGCGTCTCGGCGCGCTCGCCGTGCTGGTGCCGGTGCTGGCCGTCGCCATGATGAGCAACCAGGAGATCTTCAACGCCTACCTCGTCTGGGCGGACGCGAAGTTCCAGCTCACTTTCTTCGGCGACACTCTGCCGACCAGTTGGATGATCACTGTCGATGCCACGCTCAGCTTCTCGATGCTGGTCGTAGTCGCGGCGTTCTGGAAATGGTTCGCGAACCGCACCGGCCGCGAACCCGACGAATTGGGCAAGATGATCATCGGTTCGGTCTTCAGCATGATGGGCGGCATGTGCCTGGTGATCGCGGCGGCCACCGCCGGCGATGCCAAGATCGGCCTGTTCTGGCCGGTGATGTTCCACTTGTTCAACTCGATCGGCTTCGCGCACATCATGCCGGTCAGCCTGGCCCTGTTCACCAAGGTCGCCCCGCGCGCCCTCAACGCGACGGTGGTGGGCATCTACTACCTGGCCTTCTTCGGCGCCAACAAGGTCGTGGGCGAGGTGGGCGGCTGGTATTCCTCGATGGACACCGTATCGTTCTGGCTGCTCCACGTCGCCTCGGCGGCCGTGGGCCTGATCGCCTTCGCCGCATTCAAGATCGCGCTGGGCAAGACGCTGGCGGGGAACATCGTCGAAAGCTGATTTCGAAATACGCCGCCCCGGCTGCCGGGGCGGCGAAAAATCCTTCAGCCGAACACGGCCACTGACTGCATCCCCGCGATCACCGGCGCACCCGAGGCATTCCATTGAAGGATGTGCTCGCTGGCACCGCCGCCCCGGGCGAATTCGCTGGTGGACCGTAAAAGCCACCAGCCATCCTCGGTCGTCGGCGCCGGTTCCAGCATGTTGACGTGCCAGTGCATCGAACTGATCGGCACCTTGAAATTGACAAGCGGCAGCACCGCCGTCGGCAAGGCATCACCTACCAGCACCGCCTCCAGCGCCGGATCGAGCCCCTCGCGCTGCCGAAGCCGCACCCACCAGCACAGATCCGCCTTTTCCGAGGCAGACTTCGGCAGGCCGAAACGAGCATCGAAGTTTTCGCGAAGGAACGCCGGCGCCTGCTCCATCGGCACCGGCCTGGCCTCGGCGGGCAGCACCACGCCCTCCGGCATCGGATAGCCGGCGATATCCGCCGCGCTCTCGATCCGGCGCATGAAAACGAAACTGGCGGTGAAGCCCACACCCTTCCCGTCCGACAGTTCTGCTGAGACCCATGTGGCATTTCGCCCCTTGCGCACGACCCGCGCCCGGGCTTCCACGCGACCGGCCAGAGGCGCAATCATCGCGAACTGGCCCGACCGCAGCGGCGGTAATTCGGGATCGACCCGCTGCGCAGCCGCGAGTGTCAGTGCCGAAGTCAGCCCGCCGTAAGCGGTGCGGCCCTGTAGCCAGTCCTGGGCGATGTCGAAGGCGAAACCGCCCTCGATCTCTTCCGCTACGGCCAGCAGCGCGGCGAAACCTGTCATCAGAACAACCTCGAACCGTCGGGAACGCGGCTGTCGGGTGCGAAAAGGACCACCCGCCCCTCCTCGTCCGCGAAGCCGAGCGTCAGCGCCTCGGACAGGGCTTTGCCGATCTGGCGCGCAGGAAAGTTCACGACCGCCGCCACCTGCGGTCCGATCAGTTCCTCGGGCGTATAGAGCGCGGCGACCTGCCCCACGCTCTTGCGCTCACCGATGCCGGGGCCGAAATCGATTCGCAATTTAAGGCTCGGCTTGCGCGCTCCCTCGTAGACTTCCGCGGCGACGATGGTGCCGACGCGGATGTCCACTTTCAGGAAGTCGTCGAAGCTGACTTGCTCGGCCGCCGGCGCGGCGGGGTCGTGATCCCGATGCATTTATTCCATTTCAAGGATGACGGCGTCCACCGCGAGGCTTTCGCCCGCCTTGGCATTGACCGCCTTCACCACGCCCGACTTTTCGGCGCGCAGGATGTTTTCCATCTTCATGGCCTCGACCACGGCGAGCGGCTGACCCGCCTCGACCTTGTCGCCCTCGCCCACATGGAGCGCGACGAGCAGGCCCGGCATCGGACAGATCAGGAACTTGGAAAGATCCGGCGGGATCTTCTCGATCATATGGCTGGCCAGCGACGCCACGCGGGTAGGCAGGATCCGCACATCGTGGATCGCGCCGCGCGTGGTCATCTTCAGGCCGGTGCGCGTGAGCGCCACGCGAACGGCAATACTTTCTCCGTCGATCTCGGCTTCGATCAGGCGATCGCCAGGCGTATATTCCATCGCCAGTTCAACCTCTACGCCGTTCACCGTGACGTCCTCGTCGTCGATCACGACTTCATAGGCGGCCTTGTCGATGGTGACGGTCCACTCCGAGGGCGGTGCAAGGCGATGCGGTGCCAGTTGTCCCTCCACGCGGCGTGCACGGTCAGCCCGCGCAGTGGCGACGAAGGCGGCGACGGCGGCCAGCTTGCCCTTCAGGTCCTCGGGCGCGGGCGCGCCGGTGAAGCCTTCGGGATACTCTTCGGCGATGAAGCCGGTGGTCAACTCGCCCGAGCGGAAGCGCGGGTGCTGCATGATGGCCGAGACGAAGTCGATGTTGTGGCCAAGGCCCTCGATCTCGAACCGGTCGAGCGCGGCAACCTGCTTGTCCGCCGCCTCGTCGCGGGTCTCGCCCCAGGTGATCAGCTTGGCGATCATCGGGTCGTAGAACATCGAGACTTCGCCGCCCTCGTACACGCCGTCATCGACGCGGATGCCGTCCACGCCCCGGCGCCCGTTCTCCTCGCCATCGTCGGTCCAGCCATCGACCGGTGGATTGTAGCGCACCAGACGCCCCGTCGACGGCAGGAAACCGCGATAAGGGTCTTCGGCATAGACGCGGTTTTCGATGGCCCAGCCGTCGATCTTCACGTCGGCCTGCGTCATCTCCAGCTTTTCGCCGGCGGCGACGCGGATCATCTGCTCCACCAGATCGACGCCGGTGATCGCTTCGGTAACCGGGTGCTCGACCTGAAGGCGCGTGTTCATTTCGAGGAAGTAGAAGCTCTCGCCCGTCGGGTCCGCGCCCGAGACGATCAGTTCCACCGTACCCGCCGAGTAGTAACCCACCGCCCGCGACAGAGCGACGCACTGCTCGCCCATGGCCTTGCGCATCTTCTCGGTGACGAAGGGCGACGGTGCTTCCTCGACCACCTTCTGGTGGCGGCGCTGGATCGAGCATTCGCGCTCGTTCAGGTAGAGGATATTGCCGTGCTTGTCGCCGAGGATCTGGATCTCGATGTGGCGCGGATTGAGGATGAACTTCTCGATGAAGACGCGGTCGTCGCCGAAGGAATTGAGGCCCTCACGCTTCACGCTCTCGAAGCCCTCGCGCACGTCCTTTTCGTCGTAGGCCAGACGCATGCCCTTGCCGCCGCCGCCCGCGGAGGCCTTCATCATCACCGGATAGCCGATCTCGTTCGAGATGCGCACCGCGTGCTCGGTGTCCTCGATTTCACCGACGAAGCCGGGGACGACGTTGACGCCCGCCTGCTTGGCCAGCTTCTTGGACTCGATCTTGTCCCCCATCGCGGCAATCGCGCCCACCGGGGGCCCGATGAACTCGATCCCCTCTGCGGCCAGCGCCTCGGCGAAGGAGGTGCGCTCGGAAAGGAAGCCGTAGCCCGGATGGACGGCCTCGGCCCCGGTCTGCTTGCAGGCCTGGATGATCTTGTCGGCGATCAGGTAGCTCTGCGCAGCGGGCGCGGGGCCGATGTGCACCGCCTCATCGGCCATCTGCACGAACGGCGCGCGGGCGTCGGCATCGGAATAGACGGCCACCGTCTGGATGCCCATACGCCGCGCGGTCTTGATCACACGACAGGCGATCTCGCCCCGGTTTGCGATGAGGATTTTCTTGAACAAACCCGTCCCTTTCAAATTCCGCCGCCGACCTCGCAGGCCGCGTCCGGTTTACATCTATTCCGCCGCTTCCAGCTTTGCACAGCCCTTCGGCATCCGCTGCGCCTCGACCTGAGCCTCGGTCAGTTCGATCGCCATCGGCTTGATGCCGAGGCGAGCGAACATCGCTGCATCGTTGTCGTCGCCCGAGTTCGGCGCCGTGAGCAGCTTGTCGCCCGTGAAGATCGAGTTGGCGCCGGCCATGAAGCACATCGCCTGCGTCATTTCCGACATCGATTCGCGGCCTGCCGAAAGGCGCACCATCGACAGCGGCATGGTGATGCGCGCGACCGCCACGGTGCGCACGAATTCCACGTCGTCGATCTTCGCAAGCGGCGTATCTGCCAGCATGTCGCCGAGCACGGTGCCCTTCACCGGAACGAGCGCGTTGACCGGCACCGACTGCGGGTGATCGGGCAGCGTCGCCAGCGTGTGGACGAAGCCCACGCGATCCGCGCGCGTCTCGCCCATGCCGACGATGCCGCCCGAGCAGACGTTGATCCCCGCCATGCGCACGTTCGACAGCGTGTCAAGCCGGTCATCCATCGTGCGCGTGGTGATCACCTGATCGTAACGCTCGGGCGAGGTATCGATGTTGTGGTTGTAGTAGTCGAGCCCTGCGTCAGAGAGCATGTCGGCCTGCTCGGGGGTCAGCATGCCCAGAGTCATGCAGGTTTCCATGCCCATCGCGCGCACGCCCTTCACCATCTCGATGATGGCGGGCATGTCGCGGTCCTTGGGGTTGCGCCAGGCGGCGCCCATGCAGAAGCGGGTCGAGCCCTGGTCCGCCGCCTGCGCCGCGCGCTGGAGCACCTGCTGCACTTCCATCAGCTTGGTCGCCTTGACGCCGCTGTTCGCCGAAACCGACTGCGAGCAATAGCCGCAGTCTTCCACGCAGCCGCCGGTCTTGATCGAGAGCAGCGTGGAAAGCTGCACTTCGTTGTGCGGGTGGCTGGCGCGGTGCACTTCGGCTGCGCGGAACACCAGTTCGGTGAACGGCAGGTCGAACAGGGCCGCGATTTCCTCGCGGGTCCAGTCGGTGCGGGGGCTGATGGCGGGGGTCTCGGTCATAGTCATTCCTCAGGCGGTGCGCGCGGGATCAGGCGCGGCCAAACCCCGGTCATAGGGGCAAGCGCGGCGTCGATCCAGCGTGGCCATCCTTATTCCGCCGCTTCCAGCGAAGAACCGAGCGGCGGCATGTTGTGGCCGAGCAGGCGCAGGACGTCGGCGGCACATTCGACGACGTTGCTGCCGGGGCCGTAGATGCCCTGAACACCGGCGTTACGCAGATATTCGTAGTCCTGCGGCGGGATAACGCCGCCCGCGATGACCTTGATGTCGCCGCGACCGGCTTCGCGCAGTTTCTGGATCAGTTCGGGAATCAGGGTCTTGTGCCCGGCGGCAAGGCTGGATGCGCCGACCACGTCGACCGCGCTGTCGAGAGCGAGCACCACGGTTTCTTCCGGAGTCTGGAACAGCGGACCCGACACGACATCGAAGCCCATGTCCCCGAAGGCGGAGGCGATGACGTTGGCGCCGCGATCGTGGCCGTCCTGGCCCATCTTGGCGACCAGCACCTTGGGCTTGCGGCCGAGACGGCGCTCCACCGCAGCCACACCGTCCAGCACCTGTTGCCAGCGGCTGTCGCCCTCGTAAGGCGCGGCGTAGACGCCCTTTACCGGGGTCGGCTGGGTGCCGTAGCGCTGGAAGCTGTCTTCCATGGCCGAGCTGATCTCGCCCAGCGTGGCGCGGGCGCGGGCGCACTCCACGGCGAGAGCGAGCAGGTTGTTCTCGATGCTGGCAGGCGCGGCAGCGCCATCGCGCAGGGCCTTGAGCGCAGCCTGGCAAGCCGCCTCGTCACGCTCCGCCTTCATCTTGTTGATGCGGGCGATCTGGCCTTCGCGGACCTTGGCGTTGTCGACTTCCAGCGTCTCCAGCAGGTCTTCGCTGGCGAGGCGGTACTTGTTGACGCCGACGATCACGTCGTCGCCGCGGTCGACGCGCGCCTGACGGGCGGCGGCGGCGGTTTCGATCATCGCCTTGGGCCAGCCGGCGGCAACGGCCTTGGCCATGCCGCCCTCTGCCTGCACGCGCTCGATGATCTCCCAGGCCTGATCGACCAGCTGCTGCGTCAGCGATTCAATATAATACGACCCACCCAGCGGATCGACGACATTGCACATGCCGGTCTCTTCCTGGATGATGATCTGGGTGTTGCGGGCGATGCGGGCCGAGAAATCGGTGGGCAGCGCGATCGCCTCGTCCAGCGCATTGGTGTGCAGCGACTGGGTGCCGCCCAGCATCGAGGCCATGGCCTCGATCGTGGTGCGGATCACGTTGTTGTAGGGGTCCTGCTCCTGCAAGCTCACGCCCGAAGTCTGGCAGTGGGTGCGCAGCATCTTCGACCGCTCGTCCTTGGCGCCAAGCTGCGTCATCACCCGGTGCCACAGCACGCGCGCGGCGCGCAGCTTGGCCACTTCCATGAAGAAGTTCATGCCGATGGCGAAGAAGAACGAGAGGCGCCCTGCGAACTTGTCGATGTCGAGGCCCGATGCGACGCCGTACTTCACGTACTCCGCGCCGTCGGCGATGGTGAAGGCCAGTTCCTGCACCTGCGTCGCCCCGGCTTCCTGCATGTGGTAGCCGGAAATCGAGATCGAGTTGAACTTCGGCATCTCGCGGCTGGTGTAGCCGAAGATGTCCGAGATGATCCGCATCGAAGGCTCGGGCGGGTAGATGTAGGTGTTGCGGACCATGAACTCCTTGAGGATGTCGTTCTGGATGGTCCCGTCGAGCAGCTTGCGGTCGACGCCCTGCTCTTCACCGGCAACGATGAAGAAGGCCAGGATCGGGATCACCGCGCCGTTCATCGTCATGGAAACGGACATCTTGTCGAGCGGAATGCCGTCGAACAGGATCTTCATATCCTCGACGGAATCGATGGCGACGCCGGCCTTGCCCACGTCACCCACGACGCGCGGATGGTCGCTGTCATAGCCGCGATGGGTGGCAAGGTCGAAGGCGACCGACAGCCCCTTCTGGCCCGCCGCAAGGTTGCGGCGATAGAAGGCGTTCGATTCCTCGGCCGTGGAGAAGCCCGCGTACTGGCGGATGGTCCAGGGACGACCGGCATACATCGATGCGCGCACGCCGCGCGTGAACGGCGCGAAACCGGGAAGGCCCGGATCGACGGTCACGTCCTCGGCGGTGTAGAGCGGCTTTACCGCAATACCCTCGGGCGTGTTCCAGGTCAGGTCCTTGCCCTTGACCTCCTTCTCGGCGGCGGCCTTCCAGTCGTTGATGTCTGCCATCTTCGGCTTCCTGCATCGTCGTCCTGGACTTGATCCGGGACCGGTGTCTGTCTTTAGGCGGACGCTGTCAGAAGAGCGCCCTGCCGCGAGGTGGGCCGTTCACGGCCAGCGGTCCCGGATCAGGTCCGGGACGAGCTTGAAACTCAGTGGGCACCCTTGGGCGTTTCCATGATCTCGGTGAGCTGGCCGCCCATGTCCCTGGGGTGGACGAAGAAGATCAGCGTTCCGTGCGCGCCCATGCGCGGCTCACCCAGCACGCGCTTGCCCAGCCCCTCGAACCAAGTTTTGGCGGCGTGAATGTCCGGCACTTCGTAGCAGATGTGATGCTGCCCCCCGAGCGGGTTCTTCTCCAGCCACTTGCCCACAGCCGAGTCCGCCGCAGTCGGCTGGAGCAATTCGATCTGCGTTCCGGCCGTGCCCTCTTCTCCGGGCGTATTGACGAAGCAGACGCGAACCTGCTGGCTTTCCAGCACGAACGGCTCGGTAATATCGGTTGCGCCCATCACATCGCGATAGAACGCGATCGAAGCGTCGAGATCGGGCGTCGCGATGCCGATATGGTTGAGACGACCGAGCTTCACGCTACATTCTCGAGCACGAGGGCGATGCCCTGCCCGCCGCCGATGCACATGGTGACGAGGCCATACTTCCCGCTGGTGCGCTTCAACTCATACATGCACTTGATGGCAAGCATCGTGCCGGTGGCGCCGACCGGATGACCGATGGAAACGCCCGAGCCATTGGGATTCACTTTCTCGGGATCGAAGCCGAGCACCTTCGACACCGCCGCCGCCTGCGCGGCGAAAGCTTCGTTGCTCTCGATCACGTCGATCTGGTTGAGCGAAAGCCCCGCACGCTCCAGCGCCACCGGCACTGCCTTCATCGGGCCTTCGCCCATGTAGGCAGGCTCGACACCCGCATGGCCCCAGGCGAGGATCTTCGCCATCGGCTTAAGGCCGCGCTTATCGACCTCGGACGCGGTCGCCAGGACCACGGCGGCGGCGCCGTCGTTGATGCCGGAAGCGTTGCCCGCCGTGACCGTGCCGTCCTTCTTGAAGGCAGGCTTCATGCCGGCCAGCGTCTCCGCCGTGGTATCGGCGCGAACGTGCTCGTCGGTATCGAAGATGGTGACGCCCTTGCGCGTCTTCACCTCGATGGGGAGGATCTGGTCCTTGAAACGGCCTTCCGCGATAGCGCGCGCGGCGCGCTGGTGGCTGGTCGCGGAAAGCGCATCCATGTCCTCACGGGTGACGCAGTGGCGCTCAGCCACGTTCTCCGCCGTGATGCCCATGTGGTAGCCGCCGATGGCATCCGACAGGCCGACGGTCAGCGCGTCTTCCTGCGTGTTCGCGCCCATCTTCTTGCCCCAGCGCACGCCGTGGTCGTGGTAGGGCACGTTCGACATCGATTCCGCGCCGCCCGCGACGGTGATCCCCGCCTCGCCCAGCTTCATCATCTGCGCGGCAGACACGATCGCCTGCACGCCCGATCCGCACAGGCGGTTGAGCGTCAACGAAGGCACTTCGAACGGCACGCCGGCATTGATGCCGATCACGCGGCTGAGCATTTCGTCCTTGGCGCTGGTGGGCATGACCTGACCGATGACGATATGGCCGACGTCCTCTGGAGCAACGCCCGCGCGGGCCAGCGCCTCGGTGACGACTTTGCCGCCGAGATCGGAAGGCATGAACGACTTCAGCGAGCCGCCGAAATCACCGACTGCCGTGCGCACGCCGCTGACGATGTAGATGTCTTCCATGACCTGACTTCCCAACTTCATTTCTCGATAAAGGCCGTCTTCGCGACCTGTCGGGGATTGCGGAACTCTCTAAAAGAGAAGGCTCGCAATCCGTGACGCCATCACAACGGAATGTTGTCGTGCTTCTTCCACGGATTTTCGAGGCTCTTGGTCCGCAGCTTGCGCAGGCCCAAAGCGATGCGCTTGCGAGTCGAATGCGGGTAGATAACCTCGTCGATATAGCCCCGGCTCGCCGCCACGAAGGGGTTGGCGAAGCGGTCTTCGTATTCCTTGGTCTTCTCGGCAATGCCTTCGGGGGAGAGGCCGCGGAAGATGATCTCCACCGCGCCCTTGGCGCCCATCACCGCAATTTCGGCGGTAGGCCAGGCGTAGTTGAGATCGCCGCGCAAGTGCTTGGAGGCCATGACGTCGTAGGCGCCGCCATAGGCCTTGCGGGTGATCACGGTGATCTTCGGCACGGTCGCCTCGGCATAGGCGAACAGCAGCTTGGCGCCGTGCTTGATGATGCCGTTGTGCTCCTGGTCGGTGCCCGGCAGGAAGCCCGGAACGTCCACGAAGGTGATGATCGGGATATTGAAGGCATCGCAGAAGCGCACGAAACGCGCGGCCTTCTTTGACGAGTTGATGTCCAGCACGCCCGCCAGCACCATCGGCTGGTTGGCGACGACGCCCACGGTCTTGCCCTCGATCCGGCCGAAACCGACGATGATGTTGCCGGCATGGAGCGGCTGGACCTCGAAGAAGTCGCCCTCGTCGAGCGTCTTCCGGATCACCTCGTGCATGTCGTAAGGCTGGTTGGCCGAGGGCGGGATAACGGTGTCGAGGCTTTCCTCGGCGCGGTCCCACGGATCGGCGCAGGGCCGTTCGGGCACGTCCTCGCGGTTGCTCAGCGGCAGGAAATCGAAGAAATCGCGCGCCGCCAGCAACGCCTCGATATCGTTCTCCAGCGCCAGGTCTGACACCGAGGTCTTGCTGGAATGCGTCACCGCGCCGCCCAGTTCCTCCTGGGTGACGACTTCGTTGGTGACGGTCTTCACCACGTCCGGCCCGGTGACGAACATGTAGGAGCTATCCTTCACCATGAAGATGAAGTCCGTCATCGCCGGTGAATAGACCGCGCCGCCCGCACAGGGGCCCATGATCAGCGATAGCTGCGGCACCACGCCCGAGGCGAGCACATTGCGCTGGAACACTTCGGCATAGCCGCCGAGCGATGCCACGCCTTCCTGGATGCGGGCACCGCCGGAGTCGTTGAGGCCGATGACGGGCGCGCCGACCTTCATCGCATTGTCCATCAGCTTGCAGATCTTCTGCGCGTGGCGGTGCGAGAGCGAGCCGCCGAACACGGTGAAGTCCTGGCTGAACACGAAGACGAGGCGGCCGTTGATCGTGCCCGATCCGGTGACCACGCCGTCGCCGGGGATCTTCTGGCTTTCCATGCCGAAGTCGGTGCAGTCATGCTCGACGTAGAGATCGAACTCCTCGAAGCTGTCTTCATCGAGCAGGATGTCGAGACGTTCGCGCGCGGTAAGCTTGCCCTTGGCATGCTGCGCGTCGATCCGCTTCTCCCCCCCGCCCAGCTTCGCAGCGGCGCGGCGCTTCTCCATTTCGGCGATATTGGCGGACATCCGGGTTCCCTTGGCAAGTGACCTTGACGGCACGAATTATTGCCCCTGCTAGGCAGGTTGGGAGGGGGAGGTCAATAGTTTTAATCGATCGGTTAAATGACAGAAAGATCAGGTTCGCGCGAATTTCGCCCCACCGATGAGTTTGATGGGGGTTAGATCGCCAGCGCGGCGCAGCTGCGCTATCGTGCGCCGGCGTCGCCACGGAAAAAGGCGTCGCCGCCAGAACGGCAGCGACGCCTTTTTTTTGCGTCGAACCTGGGAAGCAGCCCGCCCTACTTCATCAGGACGAGTTCTTCCGACATCGTGGGATGCACGGCCACGGTGGCGTCGAAGTCGGCCTTGGTCAGGCCCGCCTTCACCGCGATCGCCGCCGCCTGGATGATCTCCGGCGCATCGGGGCCGATCATGTGCAGGCCCACCACTTTCCCGGTCGTGCCCTCGCAAACCATCTTGTAGAGCGAGCGCTCGTTGCGCTGTGCGAGCACGTTCTTCATCGGGCGGAAGTCGCTGGTGTAGATCTCCACCGAGCCGAGCTTCTGACGCGCCTGAGCCTCGGTCAGGCCCACCGCGCCGATCGGCGGATGGCTGAACACGGCGGAGGGAATGCAACCGTAGTCGAGGGTCGTCGGCTTGCCGCCGAACACGGTGTCGGCAAAGGCATGGCCTTCGCGGATCGCCACCGGGGTCAGCTGGACGCGGTTGGTCACGTCGCCCACGGCGTAGATGTGATCGACGTTGGTCTTCGAATATTCGTCGACCCGAACCGCGTTCTTCTCGTCGAGTTCCACGCCGACGTTCTCCAGGCCCAGACCTTCGACATTGGGCACGCGGCCGGTGGCGAAAAGAACGCAATCGACCTCGAGCGGCTCGTGGTTGGTCATCGCGACAGTCAGCGAGCCATCGGCATTCTTCTCGATCCCGCGGAAGTCGGCGTTGAAGCGGAAATCGATCCCCTTGGTCAGCGATATCTGGAGCAGGCGGTCACGCATCGACTCGTCGTAGCCGCGCAGCAACTGGTCCGAGCGGTTGATCAGCGTCACCTTCGAGCCGAACTGGTGGAAGATGCCCGCGAACTCGTTGGCAATGTACCCGGCGCCCGCAATCAGGATGCGCTTGGGCAAGGCGTCGAGGTGGAAGGCCTCGTTCGAGGTAATGCCGTGCTCGTGGCCCGGGCAGGACGGGATCAGCGGACGGGCGCCGGTGGCGATAAGGATGATTTTCGCGGTCTTCTTCTCGCCGCTGGCCAGGGTGATTTCGTGCGGACCGGTGATCGTGGCGCGTTCGTGGAAGATCTCGACCTTGTTGTTCTCCAGGGTCTGCGTGTAGATTCCGTTGAGGCGGTCGACGTCGCCCAGCACATTGTCGCGCAGCTTGATCCAGTCGAAATGGCATTCCGGAATGTCCCAGCCGAAATGGCGGGCATCTTCCAGATCCTCAGCGAAGTGCGCGCCGTAGACTAGCATCTTCTTGGGCACGCAGCCCCGGATCACGCAGGTGCCGCCGACCCGATACTCCTCGGCCACCGCCACGCGCGCGCCGTGCGCCGCCGCGATCCGGCTGGCGCGCACGCCGCCCGATCCTGCACCGATGGTGAAGAGGTCGTAGTCGTATTCTGACATGCACTTGGCTCCTGCTGCGCCGGCTTGCGTCCGGGCACGGCGCATATGGGGCAGATTGGCGCCGATTGCCAACGGCTGTTCGCTCCAAACGCCGTCCGGCCACGAAGCCCACCTTTACCGCCCCCAAGTAACGAACTGTCGAAACGCCCGCCCGGCCGAGCGCAATTCATTTGTCGACTAATTCAGTTGAGTTTATAGAAGGCATATCACTGCCGCTCCCTACAGGACAGCCTGCGCCGGCGGACCAACACTCCTCGAGTCAGGAGACGAGAGAATGGCAAAGACGCAAACGCGCGAGACCCGCGAAAAGGAACCCCTCGTTCTGCTAATCCCCGGCCTCGACGGCAGCGGTCCGGGCCACTGGCAGCGCCGCTGGGCGGAAGAGATGGACAATGCCCAGATCGTCGATCTCGGACTCTGGGAGAAGCCACATCGCAATACCTGGATCAATCGCCTCAACCACTCGGTTCAGCGCGCGGGCCGCCCGGTCGTGCTGGTGGCGCATAGCCTCGGCTGCCTGCTGACGGCGTGGTGGGCCAAATTCGAGCAGCCCGGTCCGTCCTCGCCGGTGCTCGGCGCGCTGCTCGTCGCGCCGCCCGAAGTGGACTTCTTCCCGCGCGACGACCGGCTCAACGGCTTCGCGCCGACGCCGAGCGATGCCCTACCCTTCCCGTCGATCCTGGTGGCCAGCCGCAACGATCCCTGGATCGGCTTTCCAACCGCCCGCCTGCTGGCCCGCCAATGGGGCAGCCAGTTCGTCGATGCGGGCGACACCGGCCACATCAACGCGGATTCGAAGATCGGCAGCTGGGAAGACGGCAAGCGCCTGCTACGGCAGTTGACCGGCGGCAGCATCTCTGCGCAGCCGGCGCGTGCCCCGCTCTCCTCGGATTGGGAAGGGCTTGAAGGGCGAAACGGCGACTGGAGAAGTCGCTAAGGCTCCGTCCTGGGTCACGGCAAAGCCGTCTCAGGGGTGTGCGAGCAGCCCTCTTTCGTCATTGCGAGCGTAGCGAAGCAATGACGAGACGTTGAGGGTCGCAGCGCGGGAGGAAGCGATTGATCACTCCCTCCCGCACATCTTACATAGAGCCTCTCAGGCGATGCCCGCAAGCTGGAGCAGCGCTTCGGTCGAAGGGTCGAACGCGGTGCCGCCCTTCTCGATCTGCTTGGCGATCTCCTTGCCCAGCTCCACGCCGAACTGGTCGAAGGGATTGATCTCCATCAGCACGGCATTGGCGAACGTGCGGTGTTCGTGGAAGGCGATCAGAGCGCCGAAAGTGGCGGGCGAGACTTCGTCGAGCAGGATCGTCGCCGAAGGACGATCGCCCGAGTAGGCGCGCGCCGGATCTTCGCTCGCCTTGCCCGCCATCAGTGCGGCGCCCTGCGCGAAGCAGTTCGACAGCAGGATGCGGTGATGCGCGGGATTGAGATCGTCGCCAGGCGCGATCGCGGCGATGAAGTCCACCGGCACCAGGTTGGTGCCCTGGTGAAGGAGCTGGAACACGGCATGCTGGGCATCGGTGCCGACGCCGCCCCAGGTGATCGGTGCGGTCGGGCCGTCCACCGGCGAGCCGTCGACCTTCACGCTCTTGCCGTTCGATTCCATCTCCAACTGCTGGAGATAGTCCGGCAGCAGCGCCAGGCGTTCGTCATAGGCGAACACCGCGCGCGTCTGGCAGCCCCGCAGGCGCGTATAGTACTGGTCGGCGAAAGCCGCGCGCAGCGGCAAGTTGGCAAGACCATTGGTGTCCCGGAAATGAATGTCCATCGCCGCCGCACCGTCGAGAAACTCGGCGAAATCCGGCCAGCCCAGCGCCATGGCGACCGGAAAACCGATCGACGACCACAGCGAGTAACGACCGCCCACGCTTTCCGAGAACGGCAGGATGCGCGTCTCGTCCACCCCCCATTCGATGGCCTTCTCGGGCGCCGCGGTCAGTGCGACGACGCGGCCATAGGGATCCTGAACCCCGTGCTCGCGCATCCAGGACAGGACGCTTTCCGCATTGGTCATCGTCTCGATGGTGGTGAAGGTCTTCGAAGCGACCGCCAGCATGGTCGTTGCCGGGTCGCACTTCGCGAAGGCCGCTTCCAGCGCGCAGCCGTCGATATTGGACACGACATGAACTTCGACCATCGCCCCGTCGCGCGCGAGCGCGTCGATCGCCAAGGCCGGACCCAGCGCCGAACCGCCGATGCCGACATGGATCAAGTGCTTCACCTCGCCCATGGCGCCGCGATGGATGGCCTCGACGATGGCGGCCATGCGGGCATGGTTCTCGAAGGCGAGCGCCACGCTTTCCTCGCTGCCGACGCCGCGCTGCGCAGTATGCTCGGCCGCGCGGCCTTCGGTCGGGTTGACGATCTCGCCTGCGAAGAGGGCAGCCCGCCGACCGGCGAAGTCCGTAGCTTCGGCCAGTTCCTCGAAAGCGGCGATATGCGCAGCGTCGAGGTGCGTCTTCGACCAGTCGAACCGGATCGCGCCGGGGCAGGTCTCATCCCCGAGTTCGAAACGCGTGGCCAGCAGGTCGAGCCGGCCGCCATCGGCGTCGAAAAGCTCGGCAAGCGTCGGTTTGGGCAATCCTTTCAGCTTGTTCCATACCGCTTCGCTCATGCCATATTCCTTTGTTCGGGTTGGGGCCAAGCCTTATGCCCAGCAGGCGCCGGAAGGCCAAGGTCATTCTTGTTCGCAAGTCTGCGCAGCGGCCCACGTCAGGGCTATGACGTTTTTCGTCGATCCAGGCATGTCTTCACTGTGTATCTCACTTGACGTAAGGCGCCGCGCGCAACAAGGGTTCGAGCCATGAGCGACATCGAAACCGCGAGTTCCGGCCCCGTGAAGCAAGCGCCGCCGGCGCCCGACCGCCAGCCTTCCCCAAAGGACGCCAAGAAGGATGCGAAGAAGGATGAAGGCTTCTTCTCCTTCCTGCTCTGGCTGGTGCTGGGCGTGGTGGTGCTGCGCAGCTTCATCATCTCGCCCTTCAACATTCCGAGCGAGTCGATGCTGCCGCGCCTGCTGAACGGCGACTATCTGTTCGCCTCGAAGTGGTCCTACGGCTATTCGAAGTATTCGCTGCCCTTCAGCCTGCCGCTGATCCCCGGCCGGGTCTTCGCCAGCCAGCCCGCGCGCGGCGACGTGGTGATCTTCAAGGCCCCTCCGGGCAACGATGTGGACTACATCAAGCGCGTGATCGGCCTTCCGGGTGACGAAGTGCAAGTGAAGGCCGGACAGGTCTTCCTCAACGGCAAGGCCGTGCCGCGCGTCAAGCAGCCCGACTTCGTTTTGCCGGTCACTGCGAACACCCACTGCTACGCGCCCGAGTTCGAAGGCAAGGATGCGGAAGGCGGCCCGGTCTGCAACTACCCGCAGTTCCGCGAGACGCTGCCCAACGGCAAGAGCTACAACGTGCTCGACCTCGGCCGGACGCCGCAGGACGACACCGGGGTCTACATCGTTCCCGAAGGGCACATGTTCCTGATGGGCGACAACCGCGACAATTCGCTCGATAGCCGCTTCCCGGCGATCGAGGGCCAGGGCATCGGCATCGTCCCGCAGGACAACCTGGTGGGCAAGGCCGCTCTGATGATGTTCTCCACCGACGGCGACGCCGAATGGCTCAAGCCCTGGACCTGGTTCACCGCCGCGCGCTGGAGCCGGATCGGGAGCGTGATCTGAGTGCTTGAAGCAAAAGACCGCAGTTTCCTCGCCGACATCTCGGGCGCCGCGCCTGCCGACGAAGCGCTCTGGCTCTCCGCGCTCACCCACGGCAGCACCGGCGAGAAGCGCAATTACGAACGACTGGAATTCCTTGGCGACCGGGTTCTCGGCCTCTCGGTCGCCGAATGGCTTTTCGAACACAGCGAGGAAGCAGAGGGCCGGCTTTCACAGCGCCTGAACGCGCTCGTCAGCCGCCAGACCTGCGCCCAGGTCGCGCGCCAGATCGGGCTTGGGCCGCACATGCGTCTCGGCAAGCAGGCCCGCGACGACGGGGGGCTCGACAGCGACAATATTCTGGGCGACGTGATGGAAGCGCTGATCGGCGCCTGCTTCACCGAGCGGGGCTTTGAAGCCGCGCGCCAGATGGTGCGCAAGCTCTGGGCCGAATCGATGCAGGGGAAGGCGGGGAAGCGCAAGCATCCCAAGTCGGCGCTCCAGGAATGGGCCGCCGGCAATCGCCGCCGCATGCCGGAATACAAGCTGGTCGAACGCTCGGGGCCGGACCATGCCTCGCAGTTCACGGTGGAAGTAGCCGTCCACAACGTGGGCACCGCGCGCGCCACGGCGAATTCCAAGCAGGACGCGGAGACTCGCGCTGCCGAGGAATTCATGAGAAAATTCGGATGACGTCACGCCCCGCCTGACCGGCGCGACGAAGGACACCATTTCGTTCCGCGTGTGTTATTGCCGTGGAACGGGCCGAAAAAGCTGAAGATCGCAGGCGCGAAGCCTGACCAAAGGGAATATCGATGACTCAAAAATGCGGACTCGTCGCCGTGATCGGCGCGCCAAATGCAGGCAAGTCCACGCTGGTCAACGCGCTCGTCGGCCAGAAGGTGGCCATCACCTCGGCCAAGGCGCAGACCACCCGTGCCCGCCTGATGGGCATTGCCCTGGCGGACGAGGTGCAGATCATCCTTGCCGACACCCCCGGCATCTTCGAGCCCCGCCGCCGCCTCGACCGCGCCATGGTCGCCGCCGCCTGGGAAGGCGCGCAGGAGGCCGACGCGGTGCTGCTGGTGGTCGATCCGATCAAGAAGCGCCGCCACGAGCTTGAGCCGCTGCTCGAAGCGCTGGCCTTGCGTCCGGAGCGCAAGATCCTGGTCATCAACAAGGTCGATGCCGGCGCCAAGGAACCGCTGCTGGTCCTGGCCCAGGAACTGACCGGCAAGGTCCAGTTCGACGAAGTGTTCTTCGTCTCCGCGCTCTCGGGCGACGGCGTGCCGGAACTCAAGACGCACCTCGCCGGCCTGATGCCCGAAGGTCCCTGGCACTATCCCGAGGACCAGGTCTCCGACGCCAGCGAACGCCTGCTCGCCTGCGAGATCACCCGCGAACAGCTTTACCGCCAGCTTCACGAGGAGCTACCCTACGACGCCGCCGTGCGCCCGGAAGGTTACGAGCAGCGCAAGGACGGCTCGGTGGAAATTCGCCAGCAGATCGTCGTCACCCGCGACAACCAGCGCGCCATCGTGCTCGGCAAGGGCGGCTCCAAGATCAAGGCGATCGGCGAGGCCGCGCGCAAGGAACTGGCCGAAGTGCTCGGCCAGAAGGTCCACCTGTTCCTCCACGTCAAGGTCGAGGAAAACTGGGCCGACACGCGCGACATCTACGAAGAAATCGGGCTGGACTGGGTCAAGTAATGAAGCGCCTCTCGTCGATGAGGGCTGCGCGGGCAGCCATGCTTCTCGGCGCCCTGTCCGCGCCTGCGATCGCCCGCGCGGCGGAGAGCGAACAGGTCGCCGCGGTGGAGGAAAGCCTGGCCGGCCAGCGCTACGTCGCCATCGGCTCCTCCTTCGCCGCCGGCCCCATGCTACCGCCTGCCAAGAGCGGCGCGCCCGCACGCTGCGGCCAGAGCATGAACAATTACCCGACGCTCCTTGCCGAGCGCTTCGGGATGATCCTCACCGACCGTACCTGCTCGGGCGCGACGACGAACAACGTGCTCGGCCCCTGGGGCGACATCCCGCCGCAGATCGAGGCGGTCACTCCGCAGACCCGGCTGGTGACGGTGACGATCGGCGGCAACGATCTCAACTACATCGGCAACCTCTTCACCGCGACCTGCCTCCACCGCGCCCGGCAGGCTCCGGCCGGCAACAAGCGCGCGGCCTGCGGCACGGTGAAAGTGCCCACCGAAGTCGACTACGCGCGTGACGAGATGCAGATGATGGAGATCGCGCGGCGCATTCGCACCGTGGCGCCTCGCGCGCGTCTCGTCTTCGTGCAGTATCTGACCCCGCTGCCGCAGCCCGGCGGGCTTTGCCCAGCTACCCCGGTGAGCGAGGAACATGCGGCGATCACCCGCCGCATCGGCCAGCGACTCTCCGAGATCACCGGCCGCGTGGCCCAGGCTTACGGCGCCATCGTCGTGGAAATGAACCAGTCCTCGGCCACGCACACGCCCTGCGATACCGTGCCCTGGATGATCGGCTCGCCGGAGGGCTACGACGGTAGCCAGGGGCTCCAGTGGCACCTCAACTTCGCCGGAATGCAGGCGACCGCCAACGATATCGGCTGGTGGCTGACCCGTGCCGGAGTGAAGCAGGCGAAGCCGGGCTTTACCCTCCAGCCGCAGTCCATCCCTTCGGGAACGCCGACGGTCGTCGTGCCTCCCGCCGTGCCCGCCACGCCAGCGTCACCCTCGAAGGCCTCTCCCACGGCCAAGCCCTCGCCGGCTCCCACGGCGAAGCCCATCGCTGCGCCGGGCACCGGTCGCTCGCGGCGCTGAGGTGCCCGAAGTCTCGAAACCGTAACCTTCGCGCGCCATGACGCCGCCTGGAGCGGCTTCCGATCCGACTGCATCGGATCGACCACTCTAACTGTCTGGTTCGACGCATTTTCCGAGTCGTCAGGTGATTCCACCTGATTAGAAAATGCTCTAAGCCAGCAGTATCGAGGGCGGGCGCGAAAGGGCGAACGATGATCGCAAGCACACGGGCGGCGGCAAGCCGGATCGTCGCCCGCACGGGCTTGGCGCGCCGACCTCGGCCCGCTGTCGCCTCGCCGCTGTTGTTCTTCGCTCTCGGCCTTGCCCTCCGCATCCCGATGCTCGGCAAGCCGGCGTTTCAGTCCGACGAGCAGTTCTATCTGCTGGTCGGCCAGCGCATGGCGGAAGGCGCGCTGCCCTTCGTCGATATCTGGGATCGCAAGCCCTACGGCCTGTTCCTGCTCTATCGCGGCGTCTTCGCGCTCCCGTTCGAGCCGGTGCTGACCTATCAGATCGCCGGGCTGATCTTCTCCGTACTGACAGCCCTCGTCATCGAGCGCCTGGCTCGCCGGATCGCGCCGCCACCCGCCGCACAAGCGGCCGGGATCGCTTATCTGCTCTATCAGCCCATGTTCAATGTGGCGCTGGGGCAGTCGCCGGTATTCTATAATCTGCCGGTCGCTCTCGCCGCCTGCCTCGTGCTCGCGGCGCGCTGCCGCAGCGAAGATCGTTCGCTGTTCCGACGCGGAATGGCGGCGATGCTTCTCGTCGGGCTCGCGTTGGAGATCAAGTATAGTGCCGTATTCGAGGGTCTGGCTTTCGGCCTGATGCTGCTCGCGCGCGGACGGGTCGATGGCTGGAGCCTGCCGCGTCTCGCCATGACGGGTGCGGCATGGGCTCTCGCCGCCCTCGCGCCGACGCTTCTGGTTTGGACGGGCTACGCGGCGAACGGCCATGGCGAAGCCTTCCTGCAGGCCAACTTCCTCTCGATCTTCGGCCGCAGCGTCGACCATGCCGACGCCTTCGCCCAGCTTGCCAAGGAAAGCCTGGCACTGATCCCCTTCGCTCTGGCAGTCCTGCTAGCCCCCTCGCGCCTGCCCGCCAGGCCGGAAACCGATCCGGTCATGCTCACCGGCATCCGGATCTGGGCCATGGTCGCGCTTTTCGGGTTCCTTGCGTTCGGAACCTGGTACGACCACTACCTCGGCCCGGTCCTCGTCCCGCTTTGTGTGCTCGCCGCGCCGGCGCTCGGACGCACGGCTCCCGGCGAGCGGTGGTACGGCAGACTACTGCTGGGTTTCGGCCTGCTCGGCGCGCTCGTGGTTCCGGCGCTGCAAGTCCGCGAGCGCGGCACCGCAGCGGCATTCGCGAGCGCCAGCGCCGCCGTCGCGCGCGAACTCCGCGGCCGCTGCCTCTATGTCTACGAGGGCGACAGCGCGCTCTACCGCTTGAAGCGCTGAACTTCAGCGCGCCTTGGCGATTCCGAAACCGTGCTGGCGCGCGGCGTCCTTGGTCGATTCTTCGGTGCGGTTGAGGGCCTTGGCGATTTCCTTCAGACCCTTGCCCTTTCCGGCCAGGGTCTGGAGCTTTTGCAGTTCCTCGGGCTTCCAGGGCTGCTTGTGCTTGGCGATCTTGTCGCTCATTCGGCGGCTTCCTTCTTGGCCTTGGCAGGCGCTTTCTTGGCGGCAGGCTTTTTCGCGGCCGTCTTCTTGACAGCGGGCTTGTCCCCCGCGTCCTTGGCGGCTGCCTTTTTCGCAGGCGCCTTCTTGGCGGCTGACTTCTTCGGCGCAGCCTTCTTCTTGACCGGACCTTTGGCGGCCTTCTCGTCGAGCAGGGTGATCGCCTGCTCGGCCGTCAGGTCCTCCGGCTTCTGGTCGCGCGGCAACGTGGCGTTGGTGGTGCCATCGGTGACGTAGGGACCATAGCGGCCCGCCAGCACCTTGATCTCGCCGCCGGACGTCGGATGCGCGCCGAGGACCTTGATCGGTTCCGCTGGCGCGCGCGAACCGCGCCCGCCGCCAGCTGCGGCTTCCGCCAGTTTGGTCACGGCCATGTTCATGCCGGTGTCGAACACCTCCGCCGTGGAGCGCAGGCGCGCATACTTGCCATCATGCGCCAGATAGGGACCGTAACGGCCGATGCTGGCAGTGATGTCCTTGCCGCTTTCGGGGTGCTGGCCCACCGTGCGCGGGAGGCTGAGCAGCTTGATCGCCCATTCCAGCGTCAGTTCGTCGATATCCTTCGGGATCGAGGCGCGCTTCGCCTCCTTCCCTTCGCCGAGCTGGATGTAGGGACCGAACCGCCCCGAGCGGCGGACGATCTCGAGGCCGGTTTCGGGATCCTTGCCCAAGCCTTCGTCGTCACCGCCCTCCGCGCTGCCGCCGGGCTGCGCGAACTTGCGGGTGAACTTGCATTCCGGGTAGTTCGAGCAGGCGACGAAGGCGCCGTAGCGCCCGCCGCGCAGCGAGAGACGGCCTTCACCGCACTTGGGGCAGAGGCGCGGATCGCTGCCGTCGGCCTTGGGCGGGAACAGGTAGTCGGACAGGAATTCGTCGAGCGCCTCGGTCACTTCCGAAGGCTTCTTCTCCATGACCTCGTCGGACTTGGGTTTGAAATCCCGCCAGAAGGCTTCAAGCAGCGCCTTCCATTCCTGGCGGCCGCCGGAAACGTCGTCCAGCTCGTCTTCCATGCCCGCAGTGAATTCGTAGGCGACGTAGCGCTGGAAGAAGCGTTCGAGGAACGAGGTGAGAAGCCGGCCCGATTCCTCTGCAAAGAAACGGTTTTTCTCGGTGCGAACGTAGTTGCGGTCCTTGATGACCTGGATCGTCGCCGCATAAGTAGAAGGACGACCGATCCCGAGTTCTTCCAGGCGCTTGACGAGGCTGGCTTCCGAGAAGCGCGGCGGTGGCTGGGTGAAGTGCTGTTCGGCGGTGACGCCCTTCTTGGCGGGCATGTCGCCCGCCTTCATGAACGGCAGCAGGCCCGAATCGTCGTCGTCCGACTTGTTGTCCTGGCCTTCCTCGTAGACGGCCAGAAAGCCCGGGAACTTCACGACCTGGCCCGAAGCGCGCAGTTCGTGCTGGCCGGTGCCGTCGCGCAAGGTAACGGTGGTGCGTTCCAGCGCGGCGGAGGCCATTTGGCTAGCCATGGCGCGCTTGAAGACCAGGTCGTATAAGCGCGCTTCGTCGCCCGAGCCGAAGCGGTCCTTGGTGAAGTCGGTCGGGCGGATCGCCTCGTGGGCCTCCTGCGCGTTCTTCGCCTTGGTCTGGTAAATGCGCGGCTGGTCGGGCAGGTAGTGGCCCGAGAACCGGTCGGTGATCGCGGCACGAGCGGCCGAAATCGCGCTCGGGTCCATCTGCACGCCGTCGGTACGCATGTAGGTGATCGCGCCCGCTTCGTAGAGCGTCTGCGCCACGCGCATGGTCTGGCTGGCCGAGAATCCCAGCTTGCGCGCGGCCTCCTGCTGCAGCGTCGAGGTAGTGAACGGCGGTTGCGGGTTACGCTTGTGCGGCTTGGTCTCGACCGATTCTACCTTGAAGGCGCCGCTTTCGACTGCAGCCTTGGCCCGCATCGCGGTGCCTTCCTCGCCGATGCTGAGACGATCGAGCTTCTTGCCCTCGAACGCCACCAGCTTGGCGGTGAAGTCGGTGCCGTCATGCGCCATCTGCGCCGCGACCGACCAGTATTCCTGCGGCGTGAACGCCTCGATCTCGCGTTCGCGATCGACGATCAGGCGCAGCGCCACGGATTGCACGCGGCCCGCCGACTTGGCACCCGGCAGTTTGCGCCAGAGCACCGGCGAAAGCGTGAAGCCGAACAGGTAATCGAGTGCGCGGCGCGCCAGATAGGCGTCGATCAGGTCCTGATCCAGCTCGCGCGGCTGGGTCATGGCCTTGGTGACGGTGTCTTTGGTGATCGCGTTGAAAGTGACGCGCTGCACGTCCTTGGGCAGCGCCTTGCGCTTGGCCAGAAGTTCGCGGACGTGCCAGGAAATCGCCTCGCCCTCACGATCAGGGTCGGTCGCGAGGATCAGGCGGTCAGCCCCCTTCGCGGCGTCGGTGATCGCCTTCACCTGCTTCTGCTTGTCGCCGTAAAGCTCCCAGTCCATCTCGAAGCCCTCGTCCGGGCGGACGGAGCCGTCCTTCGGCGGAAGGTCGCGGACGTGGCCGTAGCTGGCGAGGACCTTGTAGTCCTTGCCCAGGTACTTCTCGATGGTTTTCGCCTTCGCCGGCGATTCTACGATGACTAGCTGCATTCTTTCAGACTCTGTGTGCCCCTGAGCGCGCCTGCGTGCCCTACGCACGCGCATATACGTGTACGCATAGGGTGGGAAGCGATTGGCCCCCTCGTCAAGCGTGGAGAATATGGCAGGATGATTTCAGTTCGTTCCGTTTTAGCGCCGCTGAGCCGGAAGACGCGGTTTCAGGCCAGACTCACCCTGCCCCCCGCATGCCGCAGGAGCTTCCCGCCGATCTCCAGTTCCAGCAGTGCCATATGGACCGAAGGCGCGCTTGCGCCCGATTGGCGAATCAGTTCGTCGACCGCGACCGGCGCCGAGGTCAGGAGGCTGGCGACTGCGGAGTCTCCATCCTCGGCAGATTTCGAGGACGCCAGTCGCCAGTCCTCCACTGTCGCGGTGACGCCCCGTGGCGGAAATTTCGGCAGGCCGTCGAAACCCGACAGCAATTCGGCCACATCCTCTACGGACTGCACCAATATGGCGCCGTCGCGAATGAGCTGGTTGCAGCCATGCGAGCGGGCATCGAGCGGGGAGCCGGGGATCGCCATGACTTCGCGCCCCATTTCGCCCGCCAGCCGCGCCGTGATGAGCGATCCGGACTTGGGTGCGGCCTCCACTACCAGAGTGCCGGCCGCCAAGCCCGCGATGATGCGGTTGCGCGTGGGAAAGTGGCGCGCAAGCGGCTCCGTTCCCGGCGGCTGCTCGGCAAGCAGGAGACCCTGGTCGGCGACCCGCTTCTGCAATTCGGCATGCTCCGGCGGGTAGGCGATATCGATCCCGCTGGCGATCACGCCTACGGTTCCGCCGCCCGCCAGCGCTCCCGCATGCGCCGCGCCGTCGATTCCCCGTGCCAGGCCCGACACCACCGTGAAACCGGCGGCGGCGAGGCCGTAGGCAAAGTCCCGCGCCAGGCGGATCGCGCCCGCCGAGGCATTGCGCGCGCCGACGATCGCGACCATCGGGCGATCCAGAAGCGCCGTATTCCCGCGAAACGTCAGGATCGGCGGAGCGCCCTCCGAATGGGCCAACAAGGCCGGATAGTCTGGGGAATCGTGAAAGAGATAACGGCCGCCGGCCTTGCGAGTCGCGGCGATCTCCGCCTGGACGCGCCGTTCGGAAGCGGCTTGGTAGGGCCGCCCTGCTCGCCCCGCAAGATCGGGCAGCATGCCAAGCGCCGCCCCCGCGCTTCCGAACCGGGACAGCAGTTGCCGATAGGTGACGGGACCGATGTTCGGCGAGCGCAGGAGGCGGATGCGTGCGAAAGCCTCATCCTGCGACAGCAAGGTGCTCGCCGCGATGGCGCTATCGGTCTGCTCCGCTGCCCCCGCGTCGATCACGGCTTCTTGCCGCTTCCTACCCGGGGCTCGGTGCCGGCCCGCAGGCGAGCCAGATTTTCGCGGTGCTGGAACAGCACGAGCAAGGCGATGATCGCCAATACGCCGGCCGCATCATGGCGTCCCAGCAGCAACGCGGCGATCGGCGCGACTACGGCGGCGGTCATCCCGGCTACGGATGAAATGCGCACCGACAGCAAGAGCCCGATCCAGGTCACCGCATAGGCCAGTCCGACCGGCCAGGCGAGGCCGAAGGCGATACCCGCTGTGGTGGCGACGCCTTTCCCGCCCTTGAACCCCAGCCAAACCGGAAAGCAATGGCCGACGAAGGCGCCCAGCGCCGCGAGCCAGGTCCATTCCGGCAGGAACCGGCTGGCGATCAGCACGGCTGCCAGACCCTTCAGCAAGTCCAGCAGCAGCGTGGCCGCGGCCAGTCCTTTTCGCCCGGTCCGCAGAACATTCGTGGCGCCGATATTGCCGGAACCGATCGAACGCAGATCCCCGGCACCGGCCAGGCGCGTGATCAGCAGGCCGAACGGTACCGAACCCAGAGCGTAACCCAGCAAGAGGGCGAAAATCCAATCCATGACTCGCCTCTTAGAGCCTCTTTGAAAATCCGCCAGAGGCGCAGGCGGCGAGAGCCCGCTAAAGCCTCCATTCTGGCGCGACCTTACCGATTTGCGCGCAAATGGCGAACTGCCTGCAGCATTGATCATTGCCCTTGACGGCCTCGACTGATTAACAGGAGGCAAGGTCCAGGAAAGAACGATGTCCTCCCCACTTCCGCAAGCGCTCGCCAGTCCGATTGCCCCGTCGCCAACCACCTCGTCTTTGCAGGAAGGGCCTTGCGTCCGCGCGGCCGACATCGATGCCGAAGCGCCGATCCTGCTGTTCGATTCCGGCGTGGGCGGTCTCACCGTTCTGGGAGAGTTGCGCAAGGTACTGCCGCAGGCGCCGGTGATCTATGCCGCCGACATGGCCGGCCTGCCCTATGGCACCAAGAGCGAGGCGCAGGTCACCGCGCGGGTCGCCGGGTTGCTTGGCCGGATGACCGAACGCTTCGCACCGCGCCTGGTCTGCATCGCCTGCAACACGGCGTCCACGATCGCGCTTGGCATGGTGCGCGAAGTGCTTGAAGTTCCTGTCGTCGGAACCGTGCCCGCCATCAAGCCGGCCGCCGCCATGACCAAGACCGGCGTCATCGGCCTTCTCGGCACGCAGGCGACGATCCGGCAGGCCTACGTCGATCGGCTGGAGCAGCAATTCGCCGGCGGCAAACGGCTCTTGCGCTACGGCGGCCCCGGCCTGGTGGAAGCGGCAGAGGCGAAACTTCGGGGCGAGAGCGTCGATCTCTCCGCCATAAACAACGCGGCCCAGGCCCTGCGCGCCATGCCCGGGGGCTCGGACATCGACACCGTGGTGCTGGCCTGCACGCACTTCCCCTTGCTCGAAGAGGAACTGGCGCAGGCTTTCGGGCCCGGCGTGAAGTTCGTGCACGGCGCAAGCGGCATCGCCCGGCGCATCGCGCAGCTTACCGAAGGTCAGGAGTACCTCCGCCGGGAGCCGGACCGCGCGTTGTTCACGGGACAAGGCGAATTTCCGGGCGCTTACGAGAAGGCGCTGACACGATACGGCCTGCCCGAAGGCGGAAGGTTTTGACGCCGCGGCTCAACCTGCTGCTGCTCATCCTGATGCTGCTGATCGGGGTGCCGCTCTATTGGTTCCAGTTCGACAGCAGCGCTCCCGGCGCCAAACCCCTGCCGCTTTCGCTCACCCAGCTCCGTACCCTGGCGGATGAGATCCCCGGAGAAGCCCCTCGGGAAGTGCGGCAGGAGGTGATCGGCTATCGGAAGGCCTTCTACAACCAGATCGCGGCGGGCAGCGGCCTCCGGCCCGTCCGCCTGCCCGTGCGCGTGTTCGAGCTGACCGCAAGGAACCGGCCGCCGATCCTGATCGATGCGGGCACCACGCCCCGCGCCGCAAAGGACGGAAATCTCCGGGACTTCGACCCGGCCGCCCAGAAGCGGGTAGACCGGCGCGCCGAGACTGCCACTCTGAAACTTCTGCTGCTGGATGGTCCGCTCCATCGCGGTGACCCGGCCCTGACCTCGCCCGATGCCGATCCCCTTCCCGACTTCGGCAATGGAGAACCGCGCGCCGTGGCGCCGGGCGTGGTCGCCATCCCGCTGAAAGGGCTGCCGAATCGCGCGATGATGGTCTACGCACGCCTCGAAGATGGCCGTGAGTATCTGTTCACCGGCGATGTCGCGCCGCTGGACACCAATTGGCTGGAGAACCGCCCTCCGGCGCGCTCCCTGGGAACCATGCGCGACAGCGACGAGCGTCGGATAACCGTATCCTGGCTCAAGACGATCAAGGCCCTGAAAAAGGCCGCTCCGGCGATGATCGTGGTCTCCGGGCATGAGCCACGAAACATCGCGGGTGTTGCAAGTGGATTTGCAAAGATCGATCACAGTCAACGGGACAAGCCGCTGGTCATGTCGCGGCCGATCATGTATTTGCCCGCAGCAACGGGGTAAAAGCCCCTGGGCAGCAGCCCTTGCAAGGCGAACGGCAGGATAGAGCCTCGGTGAACTACGAACACATTTTCGATCAGGCGATCGAGCGCCTCCATTCGGAAGGCCGCTACCGCGTCTTCATCGATATCCTGCGCAACAAGGGCGCCTATCCCAACGCCCGCTGCTTCGCCGGCCACAACGGCCCCAAGCCGATCACCGTCTGGTGCTCCAACGACTATCTCGCCATGGGCCAGCATCCCAAGGTGATCGAGGCCATGGAAGAAGCGCTGCACGACGTCGGCGCCGGCTCCGGCGGCACCCGCAACATCGGCGGCAACACGCACTACCACATCGAACTCGAAAGCGAGCTGGCCGACCTGCACGGCAAGGAAGGCGCGCTGCTTTTCACCTCGGGCTACGTCTCGAACGACGCCACGCTTTCGACGCTGGCCAAGCTGCTGCCGGGCTGCGTGATCTTCTCGGACGAGTTGAACCATGCCTCGATGATTGCCGGCATCCGCAATTCGGGGTGCGAGAAGCGGGTCTGGCGCCACAACGACCTCGAACATCTCGAGGAACTGCTGGCCGCCACCGACCCAGCCCTCCCCAAGCTGATCGCCTTCGAGTCCGTCTACTCGATGGACGGGGACGTCGCGCCGATCCACGCGATCTGCGATCTGGCCGAGAAATACAACGCCCTCACCTACATCGACGAAGTCCACGCCGTGGGCATGTACGGCCCGCGCGGCGGCGGCATCACCGACCGTGACGAGGCGGCCCACCGCATCGACATCATCGAAGGAACGCTGGGCAAGGCGTTCGGCGTGATGGGCGGCTACATCGCCACCAACCAGAAGATCATCGACTGCATCCGTTCCTACGCGCCGGGGTTCATCTTCACCACATCGCTCTCACCAGTGCTGGTGGCGGGCGTGCTCGCCTCGGTGAAGCACCTCAAGAGCTCCAGCGCGGAGCGCGAGGGTCAGCAACGCTCGGCCGCGACGATGAAGCAGATGTTCCGCGACGCCGGCCTGCCGGTCATGGCTTCGACCACGCACATCGTGCCGCTCATGGTCGGGGACCCGGTCAAGGCCAAGAAGATCAGCGACATCCTGCTCGCCGAATATGGCGCCTATGTGCAGCCGATCAATTTCCCGACGGTACCGCGCGGCACCGAGCGCCTGCGTTTCACGCCCGGCCCGGCCCATACCGACGACATGATGCGCAGCCTTACCGAAGCGCTCGTCGAGATCTGGGAACGCCTGGAGATGCGTCTGGCGGCCTGATCGGCAAGCTACCGCAACAGCTATAATTTCTATCGAAAGGGCTCCCCGCGAAAGCGGCGGAGCCCTTTTCATTTGCCGGACCGTCCCCAAGTTCACCCCGTCGCTCCGCGCGCTCTCCCACGCGTCTTTCCCGCGACAGAATGACCAGAAGGACTTCCATGGCCAAGCTGTTCGAGCCGATCACCATCGGCAACCTCACTCTCGCCAATCGCATCGTCATTGCGCCGATGTGCCAGTATTCTGCCGAGAACGGGCGGATGACGGACTGGCATGCCATGCACCTCGGCAACCTGGCCCAGTCCGGTGCGGGCATTCTTACGATCGAGGCGTCCGCCGTCAGTCCGGAAGGCCGCATCTCCTATGCCGATGTCGGCCTGTGGGACGACGAAACCGAGCAGGCCATGGGCAAAGTTCTGGAAAGCGTGCGCCGTTGGTCCGACATGCCCATCGCCATTCAACTGGCGCACGCCGGCCGCAAGGCCAGCACCGCCAAACCCTGGGACGGCGGCAAGCAGATTGCGCCGAACGCCGAGAACGGCTGGCAGACCGTATCCGCCTCCGCTCTCCCCTTCCTGCCGGACGAAAACCCGCCGGAAGCACTCGACAAAGCGGGGCTTGCGCGCATCCGCGACGCCTTTGCCGATGCCGCCCGGCGGGCTGCGCGCCTCGGCATCGATGCGGTCCAGATCCACGGCGCGCACGGCTACCTGCTCCACCAGTTCCTTTCGCCGCTCTCCAACAAGCGAACGGACGAGTATGGCGGCAGCCTGGAAAACCGCATGCGCTTCCCGCTGGAGGTCTACGACGCCGTGCGCGCCGCCTTCCCGGCGGACCGGCCGGTGACCATGCGCGTATCGGGCACCGACTGGGCCGAAGGCGGCTGGGACATCGAGCAGACCGTCGCTTTTGCCAAGGCGCTCGAAGCGCGCGGTTGCGCGGCCTATCATGTTTCCAGCGGCGGACTGGATGCCGGGCAGAAGATCCCCGTCGGTCCCAACTACCAGGTGCCGTTGGCACGCAAGGTGAAGGAAGCCGTCTCCATGCCGGTGATCGCCGTGGGCCTCATCACCGAGCCCGAGCAGGCCGAAGCGATCGTTGCGACCGGCGAGGCGGACATGATCGGCCTTGCCCGCACCGTGCTCTACGACCCCCGCTGGCCCTGGCACGCCGCTGCTGCTCTGGGTGCCACGGTCAAGGCGGCCCCGCAGTTCCTGCGCTGTCAGCCCCGTGTGTACAAGGACTTGTTCAAACAGGCTTGAAGCCGGCCTCCTCGTCGCCCCGGATTTGATCCGGGACGACGGCCTCAGATACGAAAAAGCCCGCCGGGATCGCTCCCGGCGGGCTTTTCTGTAACCGTTCCGCTCAGATCAGCGCAACGACACCACATTGTCCGACACGCGCGGGTCCTTGCGCTCACCGGTGTAGAGGCTCGCCATCGGCTCATCCGAGACGTTCAGCACTTCGCCGGTGCCGAAGCCGTTGAATGCCGTGCGCATGGCCGCGCCATAAGCGCCGAGCATGCCCACTTCGATCCAGTCGCCCGCCTTGATGTCGGCGGGAAGCATGAACGGGCCTTCCATGAAGTCGGCATCGTCGCAGGTCGGGCCGTAGAACGAGAAGCCCTGGAGATCGTCCGAGCGCTCACCACCCACAGCCATCTCGCGCGAGATGCACTTCACCGGGAAGCGCCAGGCGACATGGGCGGCATCGTAGAGCGCGCCATAGGCACCCTCGTTGATGTAGAGTTCGTCGCCGCGACGCTTCTCGACCTTGACGATCATCGAGCTGTACTCGGCCGACAGCGCGCGACCGGGCTCGCACCACAGTTCGGCGTTATAGGCGATCGGCAGGGCTTCGAAGTGGCGGTGAATCACCTGGAAGTAGTCTTCCAGCGGCGGCGGCTCCATGCCTGGATAGACCGAGGGGAAGCCTCCACCGACGTCGATCATGTCGATGACGACACCGGCGTCGGCAATCGCGGCGCGGGCGCGCTCGAGTGCCTGGACGTAGGCGAACGGCGTCATCGCCTGCGAACCGACGTGGAAGCATACGCCCAGCCAGTCGGCAACCTGACGGGTCGCCTGGAGCAGTTCACCCGCATCGGCCAGGTCCACGCCGAACTTCGAAGCCAGGCTCAGTTCCGAGTACTCGGAAGAGACGCGCAGGCGCACGCAGAGGCGCAAGTCCGCGGCGCGATTGCCATCGACATCGGTGGTCGCGTCGAGGATCTTCTCGACTTCCTCGATCGTGTCGAGGCTGAAGGTGCGCACACCGTGTTCGAAATAGGCTTCGCGGATGGCGCTGGCGGTCTTCACCGGGTGCATGAAGCACAGGGTCGCGTCGGGCAGGGCCCCGCGAACCATCCGCACTTCACCGATGGAAGCGACGTCGTAGTGCGTGATGCCGTTCGCCCAGAGGATCTTGATGAGATCCGGCGAGGGATTCGCCTTCACCGCATAGAGCGCCTTGCCCGGAAACTTCGTGGCGAAGAAACGGGCCGCGCGCGCAGCAGCATGCGGGCGGTTGAGGATAACGGGTTCGTCGGGCGCGATTGCGCGCGCTACGGCCGGTGCGTCAAGAAATTCGAGCAACTCAAGGGACCCCCAAACGGAATTGTTAACGACAAGAGCTGCCTTGCGGTTTGGAAGTCCCCATGGGGCAGCGAGGGGCGGGATATAGGCCCCCCAAGCTGAATCGCAAGTGAAAAAGCACCCCTTTCACAGAAACGTCACATAAGGGGAGCGCGCGAGAGTTCATGCCGTTTCTCCACTCAACTTTATTGCCGTTTTACAAACAGTTGGTTGAGAAAACTCCAACCAGCCGCACCGCGGAAGATGACAGCCGAACGAAGCGGGTTTCATGTCTCAAATGCGCTGGGGGCAATCCGGTTCTCTCGAGTCGGGCAAACGGGGGCCGGAAGAGGCAATCGCGGGACGGGTCGAGCCGTCCCGCAGTGCTCGACCGCCGGTTATCAGCTCAGACGGCCGCGAAAATCCTCATAGTCGAAGCGGCGAATGCATTCGAGCGAGTCCGTTTCCGAATCCCACAGCCAGATCGACGGCAGCGGCACGCCGTTGAAAGTCGTGGTCTTGACCATGGAATAGTGTGCCTGGTCGAGGAAGGCGAAGCGCGCGCCCGCTTCGACCCTCACCGGCAGTACGTAATCGCCGATCACGTCGCCCGCGAGACAGGATGGACCGCCCAGACGTACCGCTTCGCCCTCGCCTTCCTGCTTCTCGCCCAACATGGCCGGCCGATAAGGCGCCTCGATCACGTCGGGCATGTGGCAGGTCGCGGAAACGTCGACGATGGCCACGGGCATGCCGTTGTGCGCGACATCCAGCACCGTTCCTACGAGAATACCGGCATCGAGCGCCACGGCCTCACCTGGCTCGATGTAGACTTCGGCGCCGGTATCCTCCTGGAGATCGATCAGGAACTCGACGAGTTCGTCGCGCTGATAATCGGAACGGGTGATATGGTGCCCGCCGCCAAGATTGATCCAGCGGAACTGGCCGAAGAAGGGCTCCAGGTAATCGAAGGCCTTGTCCCAGGTCCGGCGCAGCGGCTCGAAGTCCTGCTCGCAGAGGGTGTGCATGTGAATGCCGTCGATCATGCCCATATGCTCTTCGGTGAGCTGATCGATCGGGAAGCCCAGGCGCGAATGCGGCGCGCAAGGATCGTACTTGGGCACTTCGCCTTCGGCATGCATCGGATTGACGCGCAGACCGATATCGAAATCCTCACCGCGCGCGCGCGCCGCTTCGATCTGCGGCCAGAAGCGCTCGATCTGCATGGGCGAATTGAAGATCACATGATCCGAGAGCCGCAGGATCTCATCGAGATCCTGCTCCTTGTAGGCGGCGCAATAGGTCGCGATCTCGCCATCGTAGAACTCGGAGGCGAGGCGCGCTTCCCACAGGCCGGACGTGCAGACGCCGTCGAGATATTCCCCCACGATCGGCGCCGTCGACCACATGGAGAAAGCCTTGAGCGCGGAAAGCACCTTGGCGCCGGAACGCTCGCCGATATCGGCCAGGATGCGCAAGTTGTCGCGCAGCTTGGCGGCATCGACGACGAAGCTTGGGCTGTCGACGCGCGACAGATCGAAGTGGGCAAAAGCTCCCGGATCGCCGGCGCGGGTTTCCATGTTCGTTCAATCCTTTTGAGTGGCTCGTTGGGCGAGCCAAATTTGCAGATGACACTGGCAGATGGCTCTTGCGCCCACAGGCTTCAAGAATGCGTCAGCCGAACGGGCCCTTGAAGATGAACCACGCCCCTGCCCCGACCAGCGCAAAGCCGACGATCTCGTTCAGCCCAGGCTTCTGGCCGAACAGTGCCCAGGCCACCAGCACGAAGGCGGTCAGCGACATCGCCTCCTGCAGCACCTTCAGCTGCCCCAGCGAATAGACCTGGCTGCCGATGCGATTGGCGGGCACGGCAAGGCAATATTCGAGGAAGGCGATGCCCCAGCTCATGGCGATCGCCACCCACAGCGCCTTGCCGGGCATCTTGAGATGCAGATACCACGCCGTGTTCATGAAGAGATTGGAGCCCGCAAGCAGGGCCACGGGCGCTACGAAAGTCCAGTTCATGGCCGCTCAGTCGACGCAGATCGCGGCGACGGCTTTGCCGTTCCTGACTTCGGCGTAACAGCCGTAGAGCCGGTCGTCGGCCTGGCAGATGCCGCTGGCCGCCTTGTCGGGCGAAACCGCGCCCGCGCTGCCGACGCACTTGCCCTGGCACTGCGCGGAGTCGGTACATTGCTTGCCCGCGTCGGCATAGGCATGGACGCATTGCTCCATGCCCAGCCTGCCGCGGCGCTGCACGGTGCCGCCTTCAGCCTCGCAGGCCGCGCGATCCGCCGCGTTCATGCCGCGCCCCAGTCCGTCGTCATAGCTCTGGTTCTGCGCCGGTTCGCCCCCAGCAGGCGGCATCGGTGGCTGCGGACCGTCCTGCGGCGCGCAGCCGGCCAGCGCGAAAGCGCCGAAGGCAGCGACGAGGACGGTCCGCAAGCCGCGCATCAGAACGCCAGAGGCCCGTCGAGTTCCTCGACCGTCCAGGGCAGGCCATGCTGGTTGAGCATGTCCATGAAGGGATCGGGATCGAACTGCTCCATGTTGAACACGCCGGCGCCGCTCCACTTGCCGGTCAGCAACATGGCCGCACCGATCATCGCCGGAACGCCGGTCGTGTAGCTGACGGCCTGGTTGCCGGTTTCGGCATAGGCCTCTTCATGGTCGCAGATGTTCTTGATGTAGAACGTCTTCTCGCCCGAACCGTCGAGCGCCTCGCCGGTGGCGATGTCGCCGATATTGGTCTTGCCCTTGGTCGTCGGGCCGAGCGAGGCAGGCTCGGGCAGGACGGCCTTCAGGAATTGGAGCGGGATGATCTCGACGCCGTTGTAGATCACCGGGTCGATGCGGGTCATGCCCACGTTCTGCAGCACGGTCAGATGCTGGATATAGGCATCGCCGAAGGTCATCCAGAAGCGTGCGCGCTCCATTTCGGGGATGAACTTCGCGAGGCTTTCCAGTTCCTCATGGTACATCATGTACATGTTCTTCGGGCCGACGGCCTCGAAGTCGAACTCGACCTTCTTGCCCATGGCCGGGGTCTCGACGAACTCGCCGTTCTCCCAGTGGCGCGCAGGCGCGGTCACTTCGCGAATGTTGATTTCCGGGTTGAAGTTCGTCGCGAAGGCCTGGCCATGGTCGCCGCCGTTGCAGTCGAGAATGTCGAGCGTGCGGATGGTCTTGAGCTTGTGCTTCTTGAGCCACATCGCGAAGACCGAAGTGACGCCCGGATCGAAGCCCGAACCGAGCAGCGCGGTGAGGCCCGCTTCCTTGAAGCGCTCCTGATAGGCCCACTGCCAGTGATATTCGAACTTGGCCACGTCCTTGGGCTCGTAGTTCGCGGTGTCCATGTAGTTCACGCCGGTCGCCAGGCACGCGTCCATGATCGCGAGATCCTGGTACGGCAGCGCGAGGTTGACGACGAGCTTAGGCCCGATCGAGCGGATCAGCGCGCTGGTCGCCGCCACGTCGTCGGCGTCGATCGCATAAGTGCTGATCGAGACGCCGGTGCGCTCCTTGACCGAGTCGGCAATCGCCTCGCACTTGGAAACCGTGCGGCTGGCGAGGTGAATGTCCGAGAAGATGTCGGGATTCATCGCCATCTTGTGGACCGCGACCGAACCGACGCCGCCTGCGCCGATCACCAGAACCTTGCTCACCAATCTGTCTCCTTAGCGCGATGCTCGCGAGCAGCCGCATATAGAGGCCCTGTGTGACAACTCAACTCTTCGAGTTTCGTTGATTCGTTCGTCCGAACCTGACGGTCGGGCAAAAACGGGCATCCGCCCGTTTTTGTGCGGCACCGGCCGCAAGCTCGTCACGGATGTGACGAGCGCACTCGGCCAAGAGTGTCATAATCCGCCATCGTCCCGTCATCGGGCGGTCACCCGGCGGAGGCAATGCGACGAACCTAAACCTTTTCCTCGCGGCCAAGGAATTTCCGATGCCTCCTGCTCAGCACCCTCACGCGAGGCCTGCGTCCGACCTCATCGGCAAGGCAGTCGTCCGCCACGAGACGAGCCGCAGCGCCCGCCTGCTCGACAAGGCCTTCGCGCTCGCCTTCAAGGGGCTAGTCTATGCGCAGATCTGGGAAGATCCGGTAGCCGACATGGAAGCGCTCCAGATCGGACCGGACAGCCGGATCATCACGATCGCCAGCGGAAGCTGCAACGCGCTTTCCTATCTCACCGCCGATCCGGCGGCGATCACCTGCGTCGATCTCAACACCGCGCATATCGCGCTCGGCCGCCTCAAGATCGCCGCTATCCACAACCTCACGGACTACGCCGATCTGCGCCGCTTCATTGCCGAGGCCGACCAACCCGGCAATCTGGAGACCTATCGTGACCGCCTTGCGCCGCATCTCGACGAGGCGACTCGCCGCTACTGGGAAGGCCGCGATCTGGTCGGACGTCGCCGCATCCGCGGCTTCGCGCGCGGCATCTACAAGCAGGGCCTGCTCGGCCACTTCATCGGCGCCGCGCATGTGCTCGCCAAGCTCTACAAGATCGATCCCAGCGAGATCCTGGGCGCGGAAACCCTGGAAGAACAGCGCCGCGTTTTCGACGAGCGCTTCGCCCCGATTTTCGAGCGCAAGCTGGTGCGCTGGCTGACCGATCAGCCCGCCTCGCTGTTCGGCCTCGGCATTCCGCCCGCCCAGTACGACGCCCTGGCTGGCGGCAATCGCATGGCGGACGTCCTGCGCGCGCGGCTTGAGAAGCTTGCCTGCCACTTCCCGCTGGGCGACAACTACTTCGCCTGGCAGGCTTTCGGGCGCGGCTATGGCCGCCAGGCCCAGGCGCCGCTGCCGCCCTATCTCCAGGAGGCCAATGTGCCGCTCGTCCGCGAGCGGCTGAACCGTCTCAATCTGCGCCATGCGAACTTCACCCAGGTTCTCAAGGAAAGCGCCGAGGCCTCGCTGGACCGCTACATCCTGCTCGACGCGCAGGACTGGATGAGCGACGCCCAACTGACCGAACTCTGGAGCGAGATCACGCGCACTGCCCGCCCCGGCTCTCGGGTCCTTTTCCGCACCGCCGCCGAGCCGACGCTCCTGCCAGGCCGCGTACCCGAAGACGTGCTGGCACGCTGGGAGTACCGCGAGGCGGAATCGCTGGCGGCGACGCGCGCGGATCGCTCGTCGATCTACGGCGGCGTTCACCTCTACGTGCTGCGCTGAGGCTGCCCCGTGACCGGAACCGCCGTATCGCACGACCATGCCGCGCTGATGGACAAAGTCTATCGCGGCCAGCGCCACATCTACGATTTCACCCGCAAATACTACCTGTTCGGCCGCGACCGCCTGATTCGCGAACTGGATGCGGCGCCCGGCATGGGCGTGCTGGAAGTGGGCTGCGGCACCGGACGCAATCTCGAACGGATCGCTCGGGCCTGGCCGGATGTGCAGTGCCACGGCTTCGACATATCCGGCGAGATGCTCAAGAGCGCGGGCGCGCGCCTGGGGAATGAGGCGCGACTTGCCCTGGGCGACGCCACCCGCTTCGATTCGAACGCTCTGTTCGGCCGCTCCGGTTTCGACCGTGTCGTACTATCGTACACGCTTTCGATGATCCCCGGCTGGCAGGACGCGCTGGAACGGGCTGCGGCAGCCCTTGCCCCCGGCGGCGTGCTTAACGTCGTCGATTTTGGCGACCTCGCGGGATTGCCCTCCCCTTTGCGAGCCGGTCTGCGCGCGTGGCTGGCGAAGTTCCATGTCAGCCCGCGTCCAGACCTGCCGGCTGTCGCCGCCCAACTGGCGGAGGATAACGGATTGCGGTTCGAATGCCGGCGTGGACCGCTCGGCTACTATCAGATGGTGCGCCTGACCCGCTGAGGTTATGCCTCAGGCATGACGCAGAGTACCGATCACCACCCCACCGCCGATGGCGTCGCGCTTGCCGCGCGCAAGATCGCCGAGATCCTGCCGCGAACCCCGCTGCTTCCGCTCGAAGTGGAAGGCCGCACCGTCTGGTGCAAGGCTGAAAGCCTCCAGCCGGTCGGCTCCTTCAAGATACGCGGCGCCTGGCATCGCCTCACGGCACTCAGCGAAGCGCAGCGCGCGCGAGGCATCGTCGGCGTGTCCAGCGGCAACCATGCCCAAGGCGTCGCCTGGGCGGCGCGGCGGCTGGGGATTGCAGCCAGGATCGTGATGCCGGTCGATGCGCCTGCCGTGAAGCTGGCCAACACCCGTGCTATGGGCGCGGACGTCGTGCTTTACGACCGTCCCGGCGGCGAGGATCGGGACGAAGTGGCGGCAAGGCTCTGTGCGGATACCGGCGCCACACTCGTCCATGCTTTCGGCGACCCCTGGATCATCGAGGGACAAGGCAGTTGCGGGGCTGAAATCGCCGCGCAGATGGCGGAGATGGGCCTCGGCGGAGCGGACCTCGTCGTCGTCCCTTGCGGCGGCGGCGGACTGACAGCCGGCCTAGCGCTGGCGCTTCCGCACGCTACCGTGATCCCGGTGGAGCCGGAAGGCTGGGACGATGTGCGCCGCAGCCTGGAAGCCGGCGAAATCCTGCGCGTGGCGGACGATGCCCCGCCCACTTCCTGCGACGCGCTGCAAACGCCGGCAACCTGGCCGGTCAACTTCGAGATCCTGAAAGAGCGCTGCCGCTTCGGCCTGGTGGCGACACCCGCTGAAGTTCGCGCGGCACAGAACCTTGCATTCGACAGATTGAGGCTGGTCGTCGAACCGGGCGGCGCGGCGGCGCTTGCTGCAGTGCTTGCGGGTAAAATTCAGCTAACGGATCGTACCGCCGTGATCCTGTCAGGCGGCAACACCGATCCTGGTGCGTTCGCGAAGGTGCTGGAGTCACGACTAGAGCGATAGCCTTTCGGATCGATATGAGGTCTCGATATTCCATATGGCTGGACCGAGCTTCTTGTACTATTCTTGCACGAAAGGCGATAAATCCGGGCGAGAGGGAAAGCATGAGCAGCCATCCCATGTCACATTCGGTCTCTTCGATGCGGTGGGGTTTTGTGGTGCTGGAAACCCTGCTCGTGCTGCTCACTCTGGCGGCGCTGGCTGACAATCTGCTCGACACTGACTGGGGCCTGAGTTGGTCCACGTTCTTCGTAGGCATGATCGGCAGCCTATGGGCGCTCGTCATCTACCAGCTTGTCGCGGCCCAGCTGGCGGAACGCGACAAGGGATCCTGACGCACACCCGCTCCGTCCGTGCATTTTTGCGCCTTCACAATTCCACCGAAGAGGAAAATGCTCTAGCGCTGCCAGATGGACTTAGACGATCAGTTCCGCCGCTATTTCGGCACCGACGACCTTTCGACGATCGCGCCCTCCGCGCTGGAGGCCGGCATCGAGCGAATGCGTGTCGATTTCGGCATGGAGGAGGATCGCAATCGCCGCTTCGCCCTGTGGTCGCTGCTCTACCTCTTCAACGCGTCGCCGGATCTCGACATCGCTTTTGAGGACGAGGACGACCGCGAGGCCGCGCGTGACTTCATGGACATGATGGCCAAGGCGCAGGACGCGGGCTGATCCTCTCGCCCTGGAGCGTCAATCGCGCTCGAAGTAGCTCGCCAGTTCCACATGCGTGGACCAGCGGAACTGGCCGACGGGTCGCAGCTCCACCAGCCTGAAGCCCGCTTCCACCAGGCGGGCCGCATCGCGCGACCAGCTCGACGGATTGCACGAGATGTAGACGACGCGGCTCACCGAGGAATTGGCGATGCACTCCACCTGCTCGCGCGCGCCGGCGCGCGGCGGGTCGAGCAGGACGGCGTCGAACTTGCTCAGTTCGTCGGGCTGGAGCGGATTGCGGAACAAGTCGCGGTGCGCGCAGAACACGGGTAACTGCGCCCGGTCGGCGCCGGCCTTGCAGGCCAGATGCGTGTCGCGCGCCGCTTCGGCGGCGAACAGGCGGGTCTGCGGCCCGGCCAGAGCCAGCGCGAAAGTGCCCAGGCCGGAAAACAGGTCCGCCACGGTGGCCGCACCGTGCAACCAACCGCGAGCCGCTTCCACGAGGGCTTCCTCGCCGTCGCGCGTGGCCTGAAGGAACGAGCCGGGCGGAAAAGGCACCTGGACGCCGCCGAGAGTGATCGTCACCGGCACCGGCTCCCACACCGTTTCGAAGCCGTAGCCGCCGTCCATCGTCAGACGGGCGAGGCCATGTTCGCGCGCAAAATCCAGCATGGCCTCGGTCGCCGCAAGACCCTCGGCGGTGAGGCCCTTCACGCCCAGGTCCACGCCCTGGTCGGTGAGCGTCATTTCGATATCGGCGGCCATGCGCGCCTGCTGGTGCTTGTTCGACTTGCCGGGGCGGCCGCCCTTCTTCGCGGGCGCGGCCTTGCCCATGGTGATCAGCAGCTTACGCAGCGGGTTCAGCACCGCGAACAGTTCCGGCGCCATCACCGGGCATTCCGCCAGCTCGACCAGCCGGTGCGACTTCGCCTCGCGAAAACCGATGACCACGCGGCCGCCCGAACTCTCCGCGCGCAGCGACACCCGCCGGCGTGCGCCCGGCGGCGAGAGGTACGGCGGCGTTATCGTTTCCGCCCCAAGCTCCTGCGAAGCCGAGGCATTGGCCACGCGGCCTTCCACGAAAGCCGTCAGGCTCTCCTCGTCGAGCTGCTGAAGCTGACAGCCGCCGCAACGGCCGAAATGCGTGCAGGCCGACTGCACATGGTGCGGCCCCCATTCGAGCGTACCGTCCTCGTGCAGGAGGTCGCCCGGCGCAGCGCCCCAGGCGAAGCGGCCGCTCGCAGTTACGCCGTCGCCCTTGGAGGCGATTCTCAGGATTTCTTCGGTTCCGGTAGTCACAGGCAGGCCGCTAGCGCAGCCGGCACCATTTGTCCAAGCTCGCCGGCGGTAAAGGCAGGCGAACAGCGCCGCGCCGCCTCGCCATGGAGCCACACGCCCTCGCAGGCGGCGGCAAATCCGTCGGCGCCGGTGGCGAGCCGGCTGGCGATACAGCCGGCAAGGACATCGCCGGTCCCCGCCGTGGAAAGCCATGGCGTGGCGCGCGGCGCGCAGCCCAGACGACCATCGGGCGCAGCGATCACCGTGTCGGGCCCTTTCGCCACGACGACCATGGCGCCCGCCTTGGCAAGCGCCAGGGCACGATCCGGCTTGCTCCCGCTGCCGCCGCATCCGAACGCGCGTTCCAGCGCCAGCAGCTCTCCATCGTGCGGCGTCACCAGGGTCGGCGCCTTTCGCTCCGCCAGAAGACGCGGGCCGAGCAGGACAAGGCCATCGGCATCGATGACGACCGGAGCCGCATCGGCCAGGGCGATCGCCAGTCGCTCCCTCGCAACGGAATCGCGGCCCAGTCCCGGCCCGACCAGCACCGCCGTATTGCGATCGTCCGTCAGCACCTCGCTGAGCGCGCCCTGATCCACCACGAGATCGGCGGGCACGTTGCGCTTGCTGTCGGCGAAGAGCTTGACGTAACCCGCGCCCGCCCCTTGCGCGGCAAGGCCGGCCAGAACCGCCGCTCCCGGCATTGCCCCGCCTACCACCGCCAGCAATCCGCGCCGATACTTGTGGCTGTCGGCAGCGGGCAGCGAGAGCCGAGGCCGGGTGACGGCATATGCTGCGCCCTCCACGGCACCGACGCCGATCGGCACCAGCCGCAAGGTTCCCATCTTTGCCGAGGCCGGCATCAGGAAATGCGCATATTTCCAGGCGCCCAGAGCAATGGTCAGATCGTAGGCTGGCAGCACTTCGTTCAGCACCATGCCCGTATCGGACTGCACGCCGCTCGGCAGATCCACCGCGACGCGCTGCCGATGCGCCTCGGCAAGCCGGATGAGGAGCGAGACGTGTTCGGCCGAGAGCGGGCGAGCGAGGCCGCTGCCGAACAGGCAGTCGACAAAGACCTGACCGCCGGAGAAATCGGCGCTCTCCGGCCCTGAGACCGGCCCTTGATATCGTTCTCGCGCGCTGCGCGCCGCATCCGTCTTCGGATCGCCCGCCGCGATAACCGTGACATGGCCCCCTCGCGCGCGGATCCATTCTGCTAGGACGTAGCCGTCGCCGCCATTGTTGCCGGGCCCGCAGAGCACCGTGACCTTGCCCCCGGCACAAAGCCGCCAGATCCACTCCGCCGCGCCGCTTCCTGCAAGCTGCATCAAGGCATCGACCGACGAGCCCGCCGCGATCAAATCCTCTTCCGCACCCCGCATCTGCGCGGCAGTGAGGATCTGATTATCGTGCGGGCTTGGGCTCTCGGGCATCGGGCTTCCTCCTGGCGGGGAACACATAACGGTCCGCCCCAAGGGTAACGTCGAGCCGGTCTCCGTCCAGCCTTGTTATCGCCGCCTGGGCGCCATCGGCAGCCACCAGCCCGCTGCCGTCGGTCATCACGGAGAACCGGCGAAACGCACCGTCAGGGTGATGGACCACGAGTTCGAGCCGGCCCTCGGCCTCTACCCTCTCCACGGCGCAGACCGGCTTGAGCTGTGCCGAACCGGCCACGGCGCAATCAATGTGTTCGCCGCCCTCCGCCCGCTCCGGCACCGCGTTGTCGGACGAACAGGCGGCCGCGGCTAGGGCGAGCGGCAGGACGATGAGAAGTTTTGTGGCCATGCGCCCTGCTACAGGCGGCTTGAGCCCGGCGCCAACGCCAAGTGCAAGGCAAGCCAAAATGGGACACCGTCGTGCCGGACCTGATCCGGGACGACGAATATCCGGCTGCTTAGCGGCGCCTGAGCTGGGTCACGTCACGCACCGCGCCCTTGGCGGCGCTGGTGGTCATCGCCGCATAGGCCTGGAGCGCTGCCGACACCTTGCGCGGGCGCGGGTGGACCGGTGACCAGGCATCGGCGCCGCGCGCCTCCTGCTGTGCGCGGCGGTGAGCCAGCACTTCGTCCGAGACCATCAGGTTGATGGTGCGGCCGGGGATGTCGATCTCGATCGTGTCGCCGTTCTCGACCAGACCGATCGCGCCGCCTTCGGCCGCTTCCGGCGAGGCATGGCCGATCGAAAGACCCGAAGTGCCGCCCGAGAAACGTCCATCGGTCAGCAGCGCGCAAGCCTTGCCCAGGCCCTTCGACTTGAGGTAGCTGGTGGGATAGAGCATTTCCTGCATGCCGGGCCCACCGCGAGGTCCTTCGTAGCGGATAACCACGACGTCACCGGCGCCGACCTGTCCGCCGAGAATGCCCGCAACCGCTGCATCCTGCGATTCGTAGACGCGCGCTGTGCCGGTGAACTTGAGGATGCTGTCATCCACGCCCGCCGTCTTCACGATGCAGCCGTCCAGCGCGATATTGCCGTAGAGCACGGCAAGGCCGCCATCCTGGCTGAACGCATGTTCCTTGCTGCGGATGACGCCGTTCTCGCGGTCGAGGTCGAGCTCCTCCCAGCGGCGGCTCTGGCTGAACGCGGTCTGCGTCGGCACGCCGCCCGGCGCGGCCTTGAAGAATTCCTGCACCGAAGGCGCGTTGGTCCGCGAGATGTCCCAATGGTTCAGCGCGTCGCCCAGGGTGCGCGCATGAACGGTCGGCAGGTCGGTATGCAGCAGGCCCGCCCGGTCGAGTTGGCCGAGGATCGCCATGATGCCGCCGGCGCGGTGGACGTCCTCCATGTGCACGTCGTTCTTCGCCGGCGCGACCTTGGACAGGCACGGCACCTTGCGGCTGAGGCGATCGATGTCCTCCATGGTGAAGTCCACCCCGGCCTCGACGGCGGCGGCCAGCAGATGCAGCACGGTGTTGGTCGAACCACCCATGGCGATGTCCAGGCTCATGGCGTTCTCGAACGCGCCGAAGCTGGCGATGGAGCGCGGCAGGACGCTCTCGTCCTCCTGCTCGTAGTAGCGGCGGCAGAGGTCCACCACCAGACGGCCCGCTTCCAGGAAAAGGCGCTGGCGGTCGGAGTGCGTCGCCAGGGTGGAGCCGTTGCCCGGCAGCGAGAGGCCCAGGGCTTCGGTGAGGCAGTTCATCGAATTGGCGGTGAACATGCCCGAGCACGAACCGCAAGTCGGGCAGGCCGAACGCTCGATCGCCTGGACTTCCTCGTCGGTGTAGCTCTCGTCGGCGGCGGCGACCATGGCGTCGACCAGGTCGAGCGCCTGTTCCTTGCCGCGCAGCACCACCTTGCCCGCTTCCATCGGCCCGCCCGAGACGAAGACGACGGGAATGTTGATGCGCATGGCGGCCATCAGCATGCCGGGGGTGATCTTGTCGCAGTTGGAGATGCAGACCATGGCATCGGCGCAGTGGGCGTTGATCATGTATTCCACGCTGTCCGCGATCAGGTCGCGGCTGGGCAGCGAATAGAGCATGCCGTCATGACCCATGGCGATGCCGTCATCCACCGCGATGGTGTTGAATTCCTTGGCAACGCCGCCGGCCGCCTCGATCTCTCGGGCGACCATCTGGCCCAGATCCTTGAGGTGGACGTGGCCGGGCACGAACTGCGTGAACGAGTTCACCACGGCGATGATCGGCTTGCCGAAGTCCGCATCCTTCATGCCCGTCGCGCGCCAGAGGCCACGCGCGCCCGCCATGTTGCGGCCGTGGGTGGAAGTGCGTGAACGATAGGCGGGCATTGTGCGAACTCCGGGATTTGTCATGGGCGCGGCGCTGCGCGAGCGTCGCCTCGTCGCGCCCCTACGCCAAGAATGCGGCTTTTGCGAGGTATAAAATTTCCAGAAATGCGCTTTTCACTTTTATGATCATGCGCAAACCGAACCGGTCGGCTGAAAAATCAGTCCAGCTTGGAAACTACGGCGCGGCACAGCCTGGTCAGCCGATCGGCCCAGAGCGCCTGGCCGGCAGCATCCGCGATCTGGTCCTGTCGGATCTCGATGCTGAGGTAGGCTCGGTCATGCTGTTCGGCGTGCCGGTTCATCGACGCGTTGAGAACGCGGCCGGAGTAAGGCTCCTGATCGCCTACGGTCAGCCCTTCCGCTTCCAGCAGCGGTATGGCGATGCGCGCGGCGCGTTCGTCCTTGTTGTAGAGAATGCCGATTTCCCACGGACGCGGCTTGTCGCAGGTCGCAAGACCCGGCGTGAAGCTGTGGAGCGAGACGATCAGCGCGGGCGTCGTTTCTGCCAGCAAGCTTTCGAGCGCGGCGTGGTAGGGATGAAAATATTCCGCCACGCGCGCTGCCCGGCCTTCGTCGCCAATCCGGTTCCCCGGTATCGCATAGCCGTCCGAAACCTGGGGGAACATGCCGGGCATGCCGACGTCGCGATTGAGATCGCAGACGAGACGGCTGATCCCCGCGAGCCACGCCGCAGTGCCCGGCGCCATCATGCGTTCCGCCACTTCCGCCACGCCGATGTCGATGGCGATGTGCTGGTTCATCAACTCGGCGGGGATGCCAAGATCGATCCCTTCCGGCACATGGTTCGAGGCGTGGTCCGCGATGACCAGAACGCCGCCCTTCACCGGCGTGCCGAGCAACCTGTAAAGTTCGGTCTTCGTCGCGGAAGGGGTCGTTACAGCGGTCGTCAACGCAGTTTCCCGGATAATTGCCACCACGCAGGGTACTTCGCCGCGATACTTGCCGCAGCAAGGCTTAAGGCTTCCTGACTCTCGTAAAGCGCGAAGCACGTCGCTCCGGAGCCGGACATACGGGCCAGGAACGGCGCTGTCGCCCGCAGCGCCGCAAGCACATCGGCGATGACGGGGCAGATGGCGATGGCCGGAGCCTCCAGGTCGTTGCGTCCCGCCAGCGCGATGTCCCGCAATGTTCCGGTCGGCATGGGGCCGCGATCGCGCTGGTCCCAGGCTTTGAACACCGGCCCGGTCGGCACCGCCAAGCGGGGGTTGACCAGCAGCACCGGGCATCCTTCGAGATCGTTTTGGGCCACTTCCGCGAGATCGGTGCCGGTGCCGGTGCCGATGCAGGGCCGCGAGAGCACACAGGCCGGCACATCGGCGCCCAGCCGCGCGGCGCGGTCATGCCAATCGTCGGGAAGGCCGTGCGCACGCTCGACCATGCGGAACACCGCGCCGGCATCGGCCGAGCCGCCGCCGAGACCGGCGGCCACCGGCAGGCGTTTTTCGAGATCGACCGCCCAGCCCTTCCCGCGCGGAAGCGCCGTCAGCGCCTTGGCGACGATATTGCCGAAAGGATCGTCGATCTTCGCGGCAAACTCGCCGTGGGTGGTCAGGCGATCCGCTTCGGCCGGAGTGGCCGTCAGCTGGTCCCCGGCATCGACGAAGGCGAACAGGGTTTCCAGCTCATGATAGCCGTCCTCGCGACGCCTTCTGACGTGAAGCGCGAGGTTGATCTTGGCATAGGCGGTTTCGGAAATCATCGCTCCGTCCATGGCGCGGCGCGAGCGGAGAGGCAAGGCGATAGCGCCAGCAACCTTGGGTAAGGCCATGACGTCGTCCCGGAATCGATCCGGAACCACTGGCAATCCTTCAGGCACGACATGGCGAGCAAGGCGCGGCTCGGCCAGCGGTCCCGGATCGAGTCCGGGACGGCGCCAGCTTCAGCCGTTCACATGTTCGGATAGTTCGGTCCGCCGCCGCCTTCCGGCGTGACCCATTCGATATTCTGCGTCGGATCCTTGATGTCGCAGGTCTTGCAGTGGACGCAGTTCTGCGCGTTGATCTGAAGCTTCATGCCCGAACCGTCGGGATCGACGAATTCGTAGACACCCGCCGGGCAATAACGCGCTTCCGGCCCGGCATAGAGCGGCAGGTTGATCGCGGTCGGAACGGCGGCATCCTTGAGCTTCAGATGGACCGGCTGGTCTTCCTCGTGGTTGGTGAAGGAGTAGGACACGCTGGTCAGGCGGTCGAAGCTGATCACGCCGTCGGGCTTGGGATAGGCGATCGGCTGGTAGAGGTCGGCCCGCTGGAGCGTCGAGGCATCGGTGTGATGCTTCATCGGCTTGGCAAGGCCGAAGCCGAACAGCGTGCGCAGCCACATGTCGGCGCCCGCCAGAACCGTGCCGATCTCGCCGCCCCACTTGGCGACCATCGGCTCGGCGTTCTGGACCAGCTTCAGTTCCTTGGCCATCCAGCTTTCCCGCACGGCGGTATCGTATTCGCCCAGCGTATCCTGCTCGCGTCCGGCCTTGATTGCCGAAGCGATGGCCTCGGCCGCCAGCATGCCGCTCTTCATCGCGGTATGCGTGCCCTTGATGCGCGGCACGTTGACAAAACCGGCCGAGCAGCCCGCCAGAACGCCGCCGGGGAAGGCGAGCATCGGCACCGACTGCCAGCCGCCCTCGTTGATCACGCGCGCACCATAGGCGACGCGCTTGCCGCCTTCCAGGATCGCGCGGATCTCCGGGTGCTGCTTCCAACGCTGGAATTCCTCGAAGGGATAGACGTAAGGGTTCTTGTAATCGAGCGCGGTCACGAAGCCGAGCGCCACCTGGTTGTTGGCCTGGTGGTAGAGGAAGCCGCCCCCCCAGCTGTCGGTTTCGCTCATCGGCCAGCCCTGAGTGTGGATCACCCGGCCGGGGACGTGCTTGTCGGCCGGAACGTCCCAGAGTTCCTTGATGCCGAGGCCATAGATCTGCGGCTGGCACTCGGCCTCCAGATCATACCTGGCCTTGAGCCGCTTGGTCAGGTGGCCGCGCGCCCCTTCGCAGAACACGGTATACTTGCCGAGCAGGTTCATGCCCGGCTGGAAGTCGCCCTTGGGATTGCCCTCGCGATCGATGCCCATGTCGCCGGTCTGCACGCCGATGACCGCGCCTGCCTCGTCGTAGAGGATCTCGGCGGCCGGGAAGCCCGGAAAGATCTCGATCTCCAGCGCCTCGGCCTGTTCGGCCAGCCAGCGGCACAGGTTGCCCAGCGAACCGGTGTAGTTGCCGTCGTTCGACATGAACGGCGGCATCACCAGATGCGGCAGCGCGAACTTCTTCTTCCTGGTGAGGTGCCAGTGCCAGTTGTCCGTCACCGGCGTCTCGGCCAACGGGCAGCCGTCCTCGCGCCAGCTCGGCAGCAGTTCGTCGAGCGCCTTGGGATCGATCGTCGCGCCCGAAAGAATGTGTGCGCCGATCTCCGAGCCCTTTTCCAGCACGCAGACGGAAAGCTCCGGATCGACCTGTTTCAGCCGGATCGCCGTGGCCAGTCCCGCAGGCCCGCCGCCCACGACGACAACGTCGTACGGCATCTCTTCGCGTTCAATCATGGTGTCCACTGAGCCGGCCCCTAATTTAGTCGCTCGATTAATTTCTTCGAATTGCCTTGATTGGTGGAAGGCAAGAGGTCAAGACCCCGCCGATGGATCAGGTTCCAAATCGGCAAATTCTGGACGATATCACAGGTGCGCTGAACTGGTGGCGCGAGGCGGGAGTCGATTTCGACTTCCTCGACGCGCCCCGCCAATGGATCGTGCCCGCCGACGAGCAGGACGAGAACGGCGAGCGCCTGCCGCCGCGCCGCCGGCCGCCGGTGGAGGTAGAGGCGCCCCCCCCGATGCCCACGCGCATCGACCCAGCCCTGCTGCCCGCCGACCTTCCCGCCTTCCGCGACTGGTGGCTGCGCGAATCGCTGCTCGACGACAGCGGCCCGGCCGGCCGCATCGCCCCGCGCGGCGAAGCCGGAGCCGCGCTGATGATCGTGGTCGAAACTCCCGAGCCGCAGGATCGGGATGACCTGCTGACCGGCCCGCAGGGCAAGCTGCTCGATGCCATGCTCGGCGCCTTCGGTACCCGGCGCGAGGATGTCTATATCGCCAGTGCCCTGCCCCGTCATGACCCCCTGCCCGATTGGCGCGGTGCGGAGAGTCGGGGCCTGGGCGATGCGCTCGTGCGTCACGTTAACCTTGTCTCGCCGGAGCGGCTCGTGGTGCTCGGCGGAAACGTCCTGTCGCTCATCGGCCACGAATTGCCGCAACGCGCTGCCGTTTTAAGACAATTTCAGCATGAAGGACATGTTATACCGCTTCTGGCCGGGTGGGGTCTCGCCGCGCTGATGCAACAACCGCGCGCGAAGGCGAGCTTCTGGAACGCCTGGCTGGAGTGGACAAAGTCTGAAACGGACACAAGAAATTAACCGTGCCGAAGGCTTGGACGTCCTGAACGGGCGATCTTCGACGGCAAGCGGTCGCACCATGCGGGGAATGAATTTGAAACGATCCGGCAGGGAGAGAAACCGCAAGGAAGCAGGTCGCGTCAGCGCCGCCCTTGCCGTTCTCGCCGTCCTATCCGCCGCAGGCGTAAGCCCGGCTTTCGCCAACAGCGCCGCCGTGGAATACTTCCGCTCGCGCGCGGACAATACGGCGGTTCCCTCGCTGCTGAGCCAGGACGACCGCACCTATTACAAGCAGGCGTTCGACGCGGTCGATTCCAAGGACTGGTCCACCGTGCAGCGCATGCTCTCGGACCGGGCGGACGGGCCGCTCCACCAGCAGCTGCGCGCGGCTTATTACCTTGCGGCGGGCTCGCCCAAGATCGAGCTTCCCGCGCTGCAGTCGTGGCTGGCGCAGGGCACCGAGCTGCCGGGCGCCGACCAGATCAGCCGCCTTGCGTTGAAGCGCGGCGCGGTCAGCGTTCCTTCGCTTCCCGCCGAGCAGCAGTTCGCCCGCCTGCCGACGATGGTGAAGCGCGTCCGGCCTTCCTCGATCGACGACGGCTCCATGCCGGCGATGATCGCCAGCGGCATCAACGACCGGATCAAGGCCGACGATCCCACGGGTGCGCGGGTGCTGCTTGACGGCATCGACGCCGGGCTCAGCCCCTCGTCGCGGGCCGAATGGCGCCAGAAGGTGGCCTGGAGCTTCTATATCGAGAACCAGGACGCGCAGGCCTATCAGATGGCGCAACTTGCCGCGATGGGGACCGGCCCCTGGGTGGGCGAGGCCTGGTGGACGGCCGGTCTCGCGGCCTGGCGCCTGGGCGACTGCGACGGCGCGGCGGATGCTTTCGACAGGACCGCCAAATCTTCCGAGAACGCCGAACTGACCAGCGCCGCGCATTACTGGCGCAGTCGCGCCCTGATCCGCTGCCGCAAGCCCGAACACGCCTCGGCGGCGCTACGCCTCGCCGCCGCGCGGGACGAGACGCTCTACGGCATGCTCGCCGCCGAGCAGCTCGGCATGAAGCTGCCCGAGCAGCATGCCGCCGCCGACTTCACCCAGAACGACTGGCAGGTGCTGCGCGGCAACACCAATGTTCGCACCGCCGTGGAACTGGCCGAAATCGGCAAGGACAGCCTTGCCGACGAAGTGCTGCGCCACCAGGCCCGGATCGGCACGCCCGACCAGTACGCCTCGATCACGCGCCTCGCCCGCGATCTCGGCCTGCCTTCGACCCAGCTGTGGATGGCCTACAACGCGCCCTTCGGTGGCAAGCCCGAGCCCGCAAGCCGCTTCCCGACACCGAAGTGGACGCCGGTCGGCGGCTGGAGAGTCGATCCGGCGCTGGTCTACGCCCATGCCCTCCAGGAATCGATCTTCCAGACAAGCGTCGTCAGCCCGGCCGGGGCGCGCGGCCTGATGCAGATCATGCCCGCCGCGGCCCGCGACCATGCCGGCTCGCTCGGCTACAACGGCAATGCCTCCGATCTCAACAAGCCGGAAGTGAACCTCGCCTTCGGCCAGCGCCATCTCGAAACGCTGCGGAGCGATCCCGGCACCCAGGGCCTGCTGCCCAAGGTCATGGCCGCCTACAACGCCGGGCCGCTGCCGGTGCGGCGCTGGAATACCGAAGTGAACTGCCAGGGCGATCCGCTGCTGTGGATCGAATCGCTGCCCTACTGGGAAACGCGCGGCTACGTGAACATAGTGCTGCGCAACTACTGGATGTACGAGCGGCAGGCCGGCGGTCAGTCCGAAAGCCGCATGGCGCTCGTGCAGGACATGTGGCCGACGTTCCCGGGACTTTCCGGTTCGCAGGCCGTTCGCATGTCCGCGAACGGAGCGATATTGCGTGGCCATTGATCTTGAGCGTGTCTTCAAGCCGATCCAGATTGCCGTCCTGACCGTTTCCGACACCCGGGGACCGGAGAACGATACCTCGGGCGACATTCTCGTCCAACGCGTACTCGATGCCGGTCACAAGCTGGCCGACCGCGCGATCGAGCGCGACGATGCCGAGGTGATCGCGGCGCGGCTGAACGCCTGGATCGACGATCCCCATGTTGATGCGATCGTCTCCACCGGCGGCACGGGCCTGACGGGGCGCGACGTCACGCCGGAGGCGATCGACCGGGTGAAGGAGCGCGACATTCCAGGCTTCGGCGAACTGTTCCGCTGGCTTTCCTACAGGACCATCGGCACGTCGACGGTCCAGTCCCGCGCTTGTGCCGCCGTTGCGCGCGGTACCTACATCTTCGCCCTGCCCGGCTCGAACGGCGCGGTGAAGGACGGCTGGGACGGTATCCTCGCCGAGCAGCTCGACAGCCGCAACCGGCCCTGCAACTTCGTGGAACTGATGCCGAGGCTTCGGGAGAAGTAAGGGCAGCTCAGGTCGGTTGTTGAGGCTGGTCGCTTAGGCTTGCCGCTCTGTCACTTCCGGCCCACACCTTCCATACCCCCCTCTCCATTCGTGCGTAGATTTCGCTCGTAAGGGCGAGGTCGCAATACGCAGACGATCAGCGGAAAATCGGCAGCCTTGCAGCCTCATCCTCGCTCAGCGCGATGCCGAACGTCTCACTGAGCAGACTGGCATATTCGGCGGCGGACTCGATCTGCCGAAACTCGCTGACGCCGGTGCAGCTGCGCGTGAACTGACGATCGCTGAGCGAAGCGAAGCCGTCTTCCAGCACCACGCTGGCCACGCAAAAGCTCGTGAACCGCGTTCCGGCCCGCGTCGCAGTCCAATGGTTGCTCATCTCCAGATCGTCCGGCACCACTTCGCCAAGATCGAACACGTACTGCGCCTGCCAGTCTCCATGCGGCGCCGCGCGGCCGTCGGTGGCGCTTGCCGGCCCCGCCCGCTCCAACCGCCATTCGCCGCCGAGCGACCCCCGCTCCCCACTGCGCAGCAGACGGTGCCAGGCCCCGTCGCCGGTCTGGACCTGGGCGCCGTCTTCCAGCGGGAGCGGCGGGACGTAGGAGCCGCCGAACCCGGCATCGGCAATCCAGGCCGCCCCTCCGAGATTGACCAAGAGCAGGGTATGGGTGCGGGGCGGCACGACGCCCTCCGCCAGCCCCAGCAGCACGCGCGCCAGCAACGGCCGGTTGACCAGTCCCAAGGTGGATAGGACATCGGAAAACAGGCGGTTCTGCTCGAAGCAATAGCCCCCGCGCCCGCGCAACACGAGCTTCTCGAATACGCTTTTGCTGTCGATGCAGATTCCCTCGCCCAGCGGGATCGCGAGGTTTTCGAAACCGATCGCACGCCGATGCGCGCCTTGGAGAGTGGCCAGTCCGTCAGGCGAAAGCGCAGGCGCCGCCGAAAGGCCGATACGGGCGAAGTAGCGATCGAGGTCCATCAACCGTGTCTGCACCGATCGGTGCACCTGGACAACCCTGTGGATAAGCTGTTCAGATCGCGTGGAGCGCTTGTGGAAGGTTGGTGGATCACGGCGGGAAAGCTTGTGGATTTCCCGCAGCAGTCCGCCGTAGCCATCAACCCTGCACAGCAGCCATCGCCTCGTGGAAGGCCTTGATCGCCGCCACCTCGTCGCCGTTCCAGACGGCGCCCGACACCGCAAGGAAGTCCGCGCCTGCCGCGACAAGCGAACCGCAATTCTCCGGCGTGATCCCGCCGATGGCGACGCAGGGGATTTCGAAGATCGCCTGCCACCATTCGAGCAGGTCCAGCCCCGCCGTGTGCTTCACCTGTTTGGTGGTCGTCGGGAAGAAGGCGCCGAAGGCGACGTAGTCTGCGCCGGCCTCGCCCGCGTCCATCGCCAGGTGGCGGCTGTCGTGACAGGTCACGCCGATCTGCGCCTCGCGGCCCAGTGCCTTGCGGGCTTCCTCTACCGTGCCGTCTTCCTGGCCGATGTGCACGCCGTCGGCGCCGAGACGCTTCGCAAGGCTGATCGAATCGTTGACGATAAAGGCCGTGCCTCGGTCTCCGCAGATCTTTTGCAAGGGCTCGGCCAGGCGTGCGGCCTCATGCTGGTCGAGGTCCTTGACCCGGAACTGGAACGCCGCGACCGGCGCCGCATCGAGCGCGCGCGCCAGGCGTTCGGGAAAGGCGCCGGCCACGTCCAGCGGCGAGATCAGGTAAAGCTGCGTCGGTTCGCGTTCGATATCGTCCATGGCCGACGCCCTAGAGCATTTTCCGCCTTGGTGAAATCACCTGGCGGCCCGGAAATGCCGCAAACGAGGAAAAGGCTTTCTCCTCGGTGCGGAGGCGATAGTTAGGACGAGGTTCAGGCGCGCTGCGCTCCTTTCGCCAGCAGACCAAAAGCAGAGTGAGGATCATGAGACGACGCGCCTTATCGACCGCCCTTTCGCTCGTAACCGCCCTCGTCGCGCTTTCCGCCTGCCGGATCATTCCCGAAGCCCCGGGTGGAGCACCTTCCCGGCCGGTGGAGGCGCCGCTCCCGCCAGAACCTGACGTGCGCGGCCCCGATCCCCGCACTCTGTCGCCGCAACCGCAGCCTGAAGGCCCACCACCGACGGATTTCTACACGCCGCAATCGCCAGCGCCATCACCTCCACCCGCCCCCTACGACGGCCCGCCTCTGGCCTATACCCGCATCGGCGAGACCATCTCCGTCGATGGGCCGGAGATAACGCCTCTGGCCCTGCTGGAAGACAGCCGCTGCGCCGAAGGAACCCAATGCGTCTGGGCCGGACGCTTGCGCGTGCGGGTCCGCGTGGGCCTGGGCTCCGGCCCCCGCGAGATCGACATGACGCTGGGCCAGCCCGTGCAAGTCGCAGACGGTCAGCTCGATCTGCTCGACGCTTTGCCCCACCCCGTCGGCGGCAAGAAGCCTGCGCCCCTGGCCTATCAGTTCGGCTTCCGCTTCATGGGCGGCCTCTGAGAAACGAGAGAGGGCGGCGCCTCGCGGCACCGCCCTCTCCTTGAAGCGAAAAGCTGCAAACTGCGGATCAGGCAGCCGCAGCAGCGCCTGCCTTTTCGGTCGAGCCCTTGTAGATCTCGTCGATCGCGTCGCCGAGCGCGGCATCGAACTCGGCATCGCTCATCTGCGCGCGCAGGTCCTGGAGCAGCGCGCGGCTGAAGCTGGCGATGATGCCCTTGTTCTTCGCCAGTTCGACGCAGGCCTCGGGACGCTCGTAGCCGCCCGAAAGCGCGACGACGCGCAGCACCTTGGGGTGCGAGACGAGCGGATCGAAAGTTCCCGGCACGATCGGCAGCGAGAGCTTGAGCATGACCCGCGTACCTTCCGGCAGCGCGTCGAGGTTCTTGAGGATCTCCGCGAGGAGAAGCTCGTCGCAGGCGGCCCGCGTCTCGCTCTTGATGTTCACTTCGGGCTCGATGATCGGCATCATGCCGTGCGAGAGAACCTGCCGGCCGATCTCGAACTGCTGCTTGACGACGGCGGCGATGCCCTCGGCATTGGCCGAGTGGATGACCGAGCGCTCCTTGGTGCCGTAGACCCCAAGCGCCTTCGACCGTTCCAGCAGGGCGTCGAGCGTCGGCATCGGCTTCATCAGCTGCACGCCATCGGCTTCGTCTTCGAGGCCCTTGTCGATCTTGATGAAGGGAACCACGCCCTTGGCGATCAGCGCCTGCGGAGTGGGCACGCCGGCGACTTCGCCATCCATGGTTCGCTCGAACAGGATCGCGCCGATCACCTTGTCACCGGTGAAGGCCGGCGAAGCGATGATGCGGGCGCGCATCTGGTGGATGAGACCGAACATCTCTTCCTCGGTCGACCAGGCGCCTTCCTCGATGCCGTAGCCCTTGAGCGCCTTCGGGGTCGAACCGCCGCTCTGATCGAGCGCGGCGATGAAGCCGTTGCCGCCGGCCATCTTGGCCGTCATCTCTGTAAATTCCATGGTTTTTCTCCTCCTGGATTGGGTTAGCAATCGTGAAACGGGCTTATTCTTCGAGGCTCCGTTTCGCAACTGCGGCAAAAGGCTATCCGTCCGTTGAGCGATCCGTTCCGGCGAAGAGACGCGCCTCCTTTCGGCGGCGCAGCATGTCGGACATCAGGGTGCGGGCGGGCACGTCTATCCAACGCACGCAGAACCATGCGGTGGCAAGGCAGGCACCGAGAAAGACGAAAGCCATCAGCACTTCGTCGTACTGCAGATCGTCTTTGAAGTAGCGCATGGGCTCTATCAGCGCCCAGTGCACGGCATAGAGCGCGAAGGAAACCTCGCCCACGAACCAGGCGGCAGGCGCCAGCTTCCGCGAGGGTTCGACGCGCGAGCCGAACCACACGAGCAGCGGCGAGAGCACCAGCGTGCAGGCCAGGTCGTAGTAAGCCACGCCGATCCACTGCGGGTCGGCCAGGAGCATCGCGGCGATGGCGGCCAGGCAGATGAGACCGCCAAGCGTCGCCGGCCGGTGCGCAGGTTGGCGCATTTTGGCGATGAGCATGCCCGCGCAAAAGGAGTAGAGCGTCCGCGCCAAGGCAAGAGACCACTCGCTCCAGATCGCGCCGATATTGCCGGAACCGTTGTCCACTACCGCTGGGGCGAACCACCAGGCCGATGCGATGCAGACCGCCACAAGCGCAAGACGCGGAAGCCGGAACAGCGCCGCGATCATCACGAGATTGGCGATAAGTTCGTAGAACAACGACCAGGCCGGCACGTTGAGCGGAAACAGCGTGCCCGTGAGCGGCGATGGCAGCATCAGCGCGTTGAACACGGTGCTGACGGCGATCGTGGAAAGCTTCAGGGAGGCATCGCTGCCGGTGTAGTGGCGTACCAGGCCCACCGTCGTGGTTAGCGCGATGCCGACGAGGAATAGCGGATAAAGGCGTACCAGGCGCTTCGTCATGAAGTCCCCGGCGCGCATCCCGGCCTGCCAGCGGGGCAGGTAGCTGGTGCAGAGCACGAAACCCGAAAGAGCGAAGAAGAAGTCCACCGCAACATAGCCATGCGGCGCCTGGGAGATGTTGAAGTGGAACAACGCGACCGCCATCGCGGCGATCCCGCGCATGCCGTCAAGCGTCACATAACGGCCATGCCAGGGTGGGTGGGCAGTCTTGGTGAACATCTTCCTCTCGTCCGTTCCTGACGGACATCTTCCCACCGTCGTCACCGGACCTGATCCGAGACCGCTGACAGTTCTTCAGGCGCGCCGTTGCGTTAAAGAGCTTCGACGCAAAGTTGGTTGTTCATGGCCAGCGGTCCCGGATCAGGTCCGGGACGACGACGGAGATAAATACTCAGGCCGAAAGCGCGGCCACGCCGGGAAGTTCCTTGCCTTCCATCCATTCGAGGAAGGCGCCGCCCGCCGTCGAGATGTACGAGAAGTCGTTCGCCACGCCGGCATGGTTGAGCGCTGCCACGGTGTCGCCGCCGCCGGCCACCGAGACGAGCGATCCTTCGCGCGTCAGTGCCGCTGCCGTCCTGGCGAGAGCGACCGTTGCCGCATCGAAGGGAACCGTTTCGAAAGCACCGAGCGGGCCGTTCCACACGAGCGTGCGGCAGGTCTTGAGCACGTCGCTCAGAGCTTCCACCGCGAGCGGACCGACGTCGAGGATCATCTCGTCCGCCGCCACTTCATGGACGTTGCAGGTCCGCAGGCTCGGCGGATTGGCGGCGAATTCCTTCGAGACCACCACTTCGTAAGGCAGGTGCACGGTGCAGCCCGCCTGGTCGGCCGTTTCGAGGATTTCGTTCGCCGTTCCGGTGAGATCGTGCTCGCAGAGCGACTTGCCTACGTCCACGCCCTTGGCGGCGAGGAAGGTATTGGCCATGCCGCCACCAATGATCAGGTGATCGACCTGGGTCACGAGGTGCTTGAGCACGTCCAGCTTGGAGGAAACCTTGGCGCCGCCGACAACCGCCGCGACTGGCTTTTCCGGGGTGCCGAGCGCCTTGTCGAGCGCTTCGAGTTCGGCCTGCATCGAACGCCCCGCATAGGCCGGAAGCACATGGGCCAAACCTTCGGTCGTCGCGTGGGCGCGGTGGGCGGCGGAGAAAGCGTCGTTGACGTAGAAGTCGGCGTTGGCGGCGACGGCCTTCACCAGCTCGGGGTCGTTCTTTTCCTCGCCCTTCCAGAAGCGGGTGTTCTCGAGGATCGCGATGTCGCCCGCGCGCAGGATGCCGACCGACTGCCCGACTACGTCACCGGCGATCTCGGGCACGAACATGACTTCCTTGCCGAGTACCTTTTCGACGGCGCCGACGACCATCGACAGCGACTGGGTGGAGACGCGCTCGCCCTTCGGGCGGCCGAAATGGGCGAGCAGGAGGACCTTGGCGCCCTTCTCCGCGAGTTCCAGCACGGTCGGCGCGGCGGCGCGGATGCGGGTATCGTCGGTGACCTGCCCATCGTTCATCGGCAGGTTGAGGTCCACGCGCACCAGCGCAACCTTGCCCGTCACGTCACCCAGATCGTCCAGGGTCTTGAAAGCGCTCATTGCTCGATCCTTATCTCGTCGCCGACGGCAATCGCGCCGTCCGTCAGTACCGTGCCCAGCACGCCGCCCCGCCAGTCCGGCAGGAGGGCGGCCATGAGCCCGGGTACTACTTCATCCATGCGGCTGCATGGGTCGCATTCCATGGTTACCGCGATCCGCAAGCTCTGCCCGATCGCGATCACGCTGCCCTTGTCGCGCGGGAGGCGCAGCCCTTCGACCAGAAGGTTCGCGCGGCGCGCAAGCCAGCGCGGCCGCTCGCCTTCCGCCAGTCGCAGATCGTACAGGGCCGCCAGCCAATCCTCGGCTGCGAGCAGCGAGACCTGGCGGCGAGGCACGCGTCCCGGACGCACCGCGCCGCGAAAGTCCCCCTGGACTCCCGCGGCCACGGTTACGGCGGCGGACTGCAATTCTTCCATCGGTGCGCGCGACCGCTTACGCCGCGCGATGCCGATGAGCTGGCCCGCCTCCATCAAGTCCTCAGAGCAGGCGCATCAGAGGAACTTCGCCATCACGCCGGCCGTGTCGACCATGCGGTTGGAGAAGCCCCACTCGTTGTCGTACCACGACAGGACGCGAACCAGCTTGCCTTCCAGCACGGCGGTTTCGAGGCTGTCGATGGTCGACGAATGGGCGTCGTGGTTGAAGTCGATCGAGACCAGCGGTTCCTCGGTGTAACCGAGCACGCCCTTGAGTTCGCCCTCGGCCGCTTCTTTGAGCAGCGCGTTGACTTCCTCGGCAGTGGTGTCGCGCTTCGGCACGAAGGTCAGGTCGACGACCGAGACGTTCGGGGTCGGCACGCGGATCGACGAACCGTCGAGCTTGCCCTTGAGGTCCGGGAGAACGAGGCCCACGGCCACCGCAGCGCCGGTGCTGGTGGGGATCATGTTCATCGCGGCGGCGCGGGCGCGGCGCGGATCGCTGTGGATCTGGTCGAGGATCTTCTGGTCGTTGGTATACGAGTGGATCGTGGTCATCAGACCGCGCTCGATACCGATCTTCTCGTGCAGGACCTTGGCGAAGGGCGCCAGGCAGTTGGTCGTGCACGAGGCGTTCGACACGACGACGTGATCGGCGGTCAGTTCCTTGTGGTTCACGCCGTAGACGACCGTGAGATCCACGCCCTTGGCAGGCGCCGAGACGAGGACGCGCTTGGCACCCGCGTCGATGTGCTTGGAGGCCGATTCCTTGTTTGTGAAGAAACCGGTGCATTCGAGCACGATGTCCACACCCTGGGCGGCGTGCGGCAGGTTCGCGGGATCGCGCTCGGCCGTCACATGGATGCGCTTACCGTTGATGACGAGGTCGGTGCCGTCGACTTCCACGGTGCCTTCGAAGGTGCCGTGGACGCTGTCGCGCTTGAACAGGAGAGCATTGGCCTTGGCGTCGGCAAGGTCGTTGATCGAAACCAGCTCGAGGTCATGGTCCGTGCGTTCGAGAATGGCGCGAGCGACATTGCGCCCGATACGCCCGAAACCGTTGATCGCAACCTTGGTCGCCATTGCAATATTCTCCTCTTTAAACGCTGAGCTTGTTGAGAATCTTCGGAACGATAGCTTCGACCGAGAAGCCGAAGCGCGCGAACAGGTCCTTGGCCGGGGCCGAGGCGCCGAAGCGGTCGAGACCGATGTTCAGGCCGCCATTGCGGCTCTGTGCGGTGTAGCGCTCCCAACCCATGGTGGTTCCGGCTTCGATCGAAACTTTCAGGATCGACGCATCATGGGGCAGGATTTCATGCTGGTAGGCTTCGTCCTGGGCGGCGAAGAGTTCCATGCACGGCATGGAGACGACGTCGGCACCGATGCCCTGCGCTTCCAGTTCGTCCTTCACCCTCACGGCCAATTCAACTTCCGAGCCGGTGGCGATCAGGATCACCTTGCGCTCGGCCTGGGCATGGCGAAGCGTGTAGGCGCCGCGGGCCGAGAGCATGTCGCCGGTCTTGCGCAGCTGGGGCAGGTTCTGGCGGGTCAGCGCCAGGACCGAAGGCGTGTCCTCGGATTCGAGGGCGATGTTCCAGCACTCCGCCGTCTCGATCACGTCGGCCGGACGGAACACGTAGAGGTTCGGGATCAGGCGCATCGACATGATATGCTCGACCGGCTGGTGGGTCGGGCCGTCTTCGCCAAGGCCGATCGAATCATGGGTCAGCACGTAGATGGCGCGGGTCTGCTGGAGCGCCGAAAGGCGGATCGCGTTGCGGCAGTAATCGGAGAAGATCAGGAAGGTGCCGCCGTAGGGGATCACGCCGCCGTGCAGCGCCATGCCGTTGAGAGCTGCAGCCATGCCGAATTCGCGGATGCCGTAGTAGACGTAGCGGCCGCCGTAGTTGTCGGGCATGAACGGTTCCTGGCACTTGGCCTTGGTGTTGTTCGAGCCGGTGAGGTCGGCCGAGCCGCCGATCATCTCGGGAATCGCGGGCGCCAGCACGTTCAGCCAGTTTTCCGAAGCCTTGCGGGTGGCGACGGTGGAGTCGCCTTCCAGCCACTCGGCCAGCTTGGCGCGGATCGCGTCCGTTTCCGGCAGCTCGCCGGCCATGCGGCGGCCGAATTCCTCGCCCTTGTCCGATGCGGCCAGGCGGGCGAACCATTCGGCATGGGCAGCGGCGCCCTTTTCACCGAGCGAGCGCCAGTCTGCGAGGATTTCGGCAGGCACTTCGAACGGAGCCGAGGTCCAGCCCAGATACTCGCGCGCGGCGGCCACTTCGGCTTCGCCCAGCGCGGCGCCGTGGACGTCGTGGCCACCCTGCTTGTTGGGGGCGCCCTTGCCGATCACGGTCTTGCAGGCGACGAGCGTGGGCTTGTCCGAAGCGGCGGCCTCGGCCAGCGCGCGTTCGATGTCGGCGAAGTCATGACCGTCGCACTCGAACACGGCCCAGCCCGAAGCGCGGTAGCGCGCGGGAATGTCTTCGCTGGTCGAAAGCGAGGTGTCGCCGTCGATGGTGATCTTGTTGTCGTCCCACAGCACCTTCAGGCGGCCGAGCTTCAGCGTGCCGGCCAGGCCGATGGCTTCGTGGTTGATGCCTTCCATCAGGCAGCCGTCGCCGGCGATCACCCAGGTCTTGTGATCGACCAGATCGTCGCCGAAGGTGGCGTTGAGCTGGCGCTCCGCCATCGCCATGCCGACCGCCATGGCCAGACCCTGGCCGAGCGGGCCGGTGGTGCACTCGATGCCTTCGATCAGGAAGTTTTCGGGGTGACCGGCGCAGACCGAGCCAAGCTGGCGGAAGTTGCGGATGTCGTCCATCGTCGGGCTGGCGTAGCCGGTCAGGTGGAGCAGCGAATAGATCAGCATCGAGCCATGCCCGGCGGACAGCACGAAGCGGTCGCGGTCGGCCCACTTGGGCTGTGCGGGATCGAACTTGAGAAACTTCGAGAACAGAACGGTGGCGACGTCGGCCATGCCCATGGGCATGCCGGGGTGGCCGCTGTTGGCCGCCTGGACAGCGTCCATCGACAGCGCCCGGATGGCGTTGGCCATCGGCGCGAGACGGTCAGCAGCAAGGGTCATCGTGAAAGCTCCGGAAACGGAAGGAATGGGACGATTCGAACTTGCCGACCCCCTTTAGGGCGAGGCCGTCTCCCGTCAAGTTCGCCTAAGGGTGATTGGCCTGCTGCATATATCGGGGCTTGTACATATGGACGTCCTTCGCATGGTGGCACATTCCGCTCGTCTGATCGAAAGCCCTGTGAACAAGGCGCCTCGATTGATTGCCTTTTGGTCATTTCACGGTAGCGAAACGGCGATGGACAAGGTGACCAACGAGGCCGCGACCGAGCAGGCAGTCGACAGAATAAGAGCGGCCCTCGCCCGGCTGGAACGCGCGGTATTGCAGAGCCGCGATCTTCAGGAACGCCACGAGCGCCTGCGCGGCACCGTCGAGGACGCGCTCGGCGAGATCGACGCCCTCCTTGCCCAAGGGAAATCCTGAAACGATGGCCAATGTCACCCTGACGATCGGCGGGCGCGAATTCATGCTCGCCTGCGCGGACGGCGAGGAAGCCCACGTCACCCAGCTCGCGCAGATGATCGATGAGAAGCTCGCCCAGGCCGGGGTCGTCGGCCAGACCGAGCCGCGCATGCTGCTGTTCGCCTCGCTCATGCTGGCGGATGAACTGCACGAGTTGCGCCAGCGCGAGTCCCAACCGGTTCCAGCAGCTCCTGCGCCTGCCCCCGCCCCGGCAGAGCCCGTCGAAGTCATTCCCCCGGTTCTGGTCGAGGTACTCGCGCGGATCGCCGATCATGTCGAAAATCTTGCCGACCTCCTTGAGCAGCCCGCTCCGAATGCCTAACTAGGGGGTGACGGGAACTGCCCGGCACGAGCCGTTAGAACATCCCTGAGGCTATAAGCAATCCAATGGGGGCTGTCCCTGCCCGGACCGTGGTCCGACGCACATGGTCCCCACCTGACGTCGAGGCGTCAGAGGATTTCTCGAGCAAACGACCCATGGTGGGCCCGTCACCCACATTCCAGGCCGGAAGGATTCTTCCGGCCTTTATCTTTCCGGCATGAGCAGTGCCGGAATTCCGACATGCCGCGAACGACCTTCGGTGCTATTGTCGCGGCCCTGACCAGATTCTGCAGGAATGGGACCCACGGTGGATTCGTCGCCTCCTCTCTCGCCGCCATCCGAAAAAAGCGTTCTGCGCAAGATGCACCGGGCCGCGCGTGCGGAGCACGTCGCTTCGCTGCCGCAAGGCATGCGCGCCCTCGTGCTCAACCGGCCACCCGCCCCCGTGGCGGAGATGATGCCCGAAGGCCTGACGATCGGCCTCTACGCGCCCGTCGGCGATGAAGCGCCTGCCTTCGGCTGGGCCCGCTGGCTGTCCGAGCACGACCGCCGCATTGCGCTCCCCTGGTTCGCCGCGAAGGACAGCGCCATGGAATTCCGTGAATGGGGCAATCCCTTCGACGAGGAACAGCTCACGATCGGCCCCTGGGGCGCACTCCAGCCGCTTGCGGATGCAAAACCCGTGGTGCCCGCGATCGTCGTGGTGCCGCTGATCGCCTTCACGGCGGAAGGGCATAGGCTCGGCCAGGGCGGCGGTCACTACGACCGCTGGCTGGAAGCCAATCCCGACGTTCCCGCCATCGGCCTTGCCTGGGACTGCCAGTTGGCCGACAGTCTGCCCGTGGAGCCGCACGACCGTATTCTCGACGCCATCGTGACGCCTACGCGCATCTACGAGGGAGAGATCTGACTTGCGCGAGACCCCGACCTGGCGAATCCCCATCGGGGTGCTCGGCCTGCTCTTCGCCCTGTGCGTCTACGGTCTGCTGATCGCGCGATACCTGCCGCCGGTGATCGGGGGATGGCATGTGCTGCTCCAGGCGCCGATCTACCTCGCGCTGGGGGTGATCTGGATCTTGCCGCTGAAACGGTTCTTAATTTGGATGGAGACCGGGCGCTGGGGATGATTCCCCGGCGTTTACATTTGCGGTCATGTGCTGCTGGCAAAAGAAAAGGCCGGGCGTCGACCCGGCCTTTTTCGTTCATTGCTTTCCACTTCCCTGAAGGAAGTGGCGCGAGTGACGGGGCTCGAACCCGCGACCTCCGGCGTGACAGGCCGGCACTCTAACCAACTGAGCTACACCCGCGCAGCAATGTATGTGAGGTTTTCAGACTACCTCAAGTCGCTGGATTACCAGCATCTTTCCCAAGTGGCGCGAGTGACGGGGCTCGAACCCGCGACCTCCGGCGTGACAGGCCGGCACTCTAACCAACTGAGCTACACCCGCG
>NZ_ATHL01000154.1 GCF_000445125.1 Novosphingobium lindaniclasticum LE124 | reverse complement strand
TTTCCCTTCTCGACGCGGCCACGCAATCCGCGATGGGTTTTCTTCGCAAGATCCTTCAGGAAGAGCGCGTTCATCGTCCCCTTGAGGCCGACATGGAGTTCGGAGATTTCTCCTTCGGCGAGCGTGACGATGGTTATGCCGGCAAACTGTAGATGCTTGTAAAGCGTCGCGATGTCGGCCTGATCGCGGGAGATACGATCCAGCGCTTCTGCCAGCAGAAGATCGAACTTCCCCGTCCTCGCATCTTCGAGCAACTGCTGAATGCCCGGGCGTAGTGTCACGCTTGAGCCCGAGATGGCCGCGTCCTTGTAGCTTGCGATCACTCGCCAGCCTTCGCGGGTCGCCTGTTCCCGGCAAATGCGCAGTTGGTCTTCAATCGATGAGGGGTTTTGCCGATCGGTGGAGTAGCGGGCATAAAGGGCAGTGCGGATCATGGAAAAGCTCCCGACAGCGAAAGGCCGTCATGCTCGCATGACACCTGTGACGCTCTGTCCCCCTACGTTTCATCGATCGTGGAGTTCTCTCGGTTTTGAGATGGAGCATTCGCCGCGTTTAACTCGCGGGCGAGCTGACGTCCAAGCAGACGAGCAAGGTAAACCAAGGCGCCCTGGGTTCGGGTTCCCCGCTCATCAGCCGGTTCGGGGAGAGTACCGCTATCCGCGGCAGCCTCCGGGGGGATCAAGGCGCACCCCTGTAGGTTCGCAGCCCGGCAAACGGCTTCTGGTTAGTGCCCGCTCCCGTGCGCTGGTCTATAGTCACGCCCTTCAAACGGAGGCTGACTTCAGCGTCTCGAGGCGCAGGCTTCCCAAAGGCACGGCAGGTGTCGAGTACCTCTCCGAAACGCGCGACAGTGTCCAAACATAGGCGGAGAACGTACATGGGAAACCTGCTTTCGAAGGGGCGATCTTACAGGAATGGGGGGCTGCGAATGAACTTCAAGAGGCTCCAAGGCGAGCTCTTTTCGATGAATATTCCACCGTCGTTCCAAAGCGTACGCAGACGTTTTGAGGGCTTCGAATATATTTTTGGTCAACCGACGAAAGGGATTTCGAAAAGGCTTTCAAGAAGAAAGCGATGTCCGTTCGTGTATGCTCGCCTTTTTATGGGTTGTCCTGATCTGCCCCCTTCTGAGTGGCCCATCGACTATCGTAGTCTGGACCACTCTGACCCTCACCCCAACACTGGTCCGGCCTTGTGAGAAAAGCCGGCTGCAACGGTCGTTCCGTCCTCAGCCTGCTTGAGAATGAACGCGATCTGTTGTTCGCTAAATCTCGACGTTTTCATCTACGGTTTCCCTTGTTCGGCGTTCGCCAAACCTGGACACCTCGAAGAACCGAACAATTTCGGCGTGATGTAGAGGACCGGTTATTAACGAGCACCTGAGCGCTCCTTTTGGCGGCCCGGTCTGCCGATTTTACAAGGTATCCAGGTGTTCCGGCGGCGTTTGCGCGTCATACAGGCGCAATGTGTAGCGCGACAAACAGGATGAGGATACGTGTTGCCTCGCGAAGAAATGTTCCCGAACAACGCGACCGTTGCCTCTGACCTGCCCCCCGAAAGGTCCCTCATTCTGATGTAGAGTCTGCCCACGAGGAAGGAGCAGACGCATGAGGAAGAGCCGTTTCACCGAGGCGCAGATCATCGGGATGATCAAGGAGCAGGAGGCAGGGCTTCCAACGGTCGAGGTTTGCCGGAAGCACGGCCTGAGCACGGCGACCTTTTACAAGCTGAAGGCGAAGTATGGCGGCATGGAGGTTTCCGATGCCCATCGGTTGCGGCAGTTGGAGGACGAGAACGGCAAGCTGAAGCGGCTCCTAGCCGACAGCATGCTGGACAACGCGATACTGAAAGACCTGCTGGGAAAAGGCTGACGACGCCGGGCCAGCGGCGCGACGTGGCGCTCGGTGTGATGCGGGACTACCAGGTCTCGCAGCGCCGGGCCTGCGTGCTGATTGGCGTCGATCCCAAGACGGTCAGGCGCGAACGCCCGCCGGACCACGGAGCGATCCGCGAAGCCATGCGGGAGATTGCAGGGCAGCGCCGTCGGTTCGGCTATCGCCGGATCGGCGTCATGCTGGAGCGCAAGGGCATGAGCATGAACCACAAGAAGCTCTACCGGCTATATCGGGAAGAAGGCTTGTCTGTACGCCGACGGCGCGGCCGCAAGCGCGCCCGGGGCAGTCGGACGCCGGTGCCGGGAGCACTTCGCCCAGGCGACCGCTGGTCGATGGACTTTGTCGCCGATACGTTCGGGGCATCGCGAAAGTTCAGGATTCTGGCGATCAATGATGATTGCTGCCGGGAGAACCTGTGCCTGGCGGCGGACACCAGCATCTCCGGCGCTCGGGTGGCGCGCGAACTGGATGCGCTGGTTCGCCTGCACGGGAAGCCGGCTTGCATTGTCAGTGACAA
>NZ_ATHL01000153.1 GCF_000445125.1 Novosphingobium lindaniclasticum LE124 | reverse complement strand
CTTGACCCACAGCTGAGTGTCTCCTGCCTGCCGCTCGAGAACCAGGGGCACCATCGGGGCCGTGTCGTTCAGCACGACCTCGCGGATGACGCTGCTTGTGCGCTCTCGCGCACCCAGGATGTATTCCATGCCCAGCTCTTCAAGGGCGGCGATCGTATCGGCGCTGATCATGCCGCGATCGGCCACAACGCACGAGCGGGTGATGCCGAAGCGGGTGCGCAGGCGCGTGACGATGGGCATGAGTACCTTCACGTCGGCCGTGTTGCCCGGGACCATCTCGGTACAGATCGGACGCCCCTGGGCATCGATCACGACGGCCAGGATCAGCTGAGCAAGCTCGGGCCGGTGGTCCTTGGAATGACCGCGCCGTCCCAGCGTGTCGCCGCCGGCGCCGTAGAACGAGAGCGACGTCGTATCCATGAATACAAGACTGAGGTCGGTGAACAGGTCCCGGCGGCGATCGAACAGCTTCTCCTCGATCACGTCTTTCACACAGCGAGGTGCCAATCCCCCCTCTGCCTTCTCCTCGATCTCCTCGCCGAGCCAGGCCATGGCGCGATAGAAGTGATGGAGGGCAAGATCCTCGCTGCCGTCGATGGCGTAGCTCTCCATCCAGTCCAGGCAGGCTCGGTCCGAGCCGGAGACGAACAGGCGGTGCAGTGTGGCGACGAATACGGCGCGCTCAACGGCAAAGCCGAACTGGCGGCCTTCCAGCACCTCTTCCAGTACCGCATCGACACCAAGCCGCTGCCACAGGCGCCCGAACAGCAACGGGCCGCCAATCCTGCGAGCTGCGATCCGGCCTGCATCGATATCGGACAGAATGACGCTGCGTTCGGCGTGGCGGGCAATCGAGGCAGCCAGCCTGTCGAGTTCACCACTCGCGGCCAGCACATCCTTGCGGCCCAGAGCCTTGATCGTGCGCTGACGGACGGTTTTGCCCTCGCGCACACTCTCGACCAGGTAAAGATAGCGGTGCCCGCGAGCGACTCGTTCGACGACATACATGGCAAGGTTGTTACTACCTGCACGTGTGGAGAGAAACCAAACCGCCAGTTACACGCAAAATGTTGTTATCACACCCCATTTTGCCGCTAAATCCACTGCCAGCAAAATCAGCTACTTAACGCCTGACGTTCCCCGCATGTTCTGCCAGCACTGTTCAACTTGGGCCAGGCTGGCGGCGCTCGCTTCCGTGCGGCGGGCGAGGTCTTCGGAGGCCTGGGCGATCTCGAACGAACTGCCCCTGATCGCCGTGGTGCTTTCGCCGGTCGCCCCGATCAGGCCGCGCAAACCGGAAAGCGCGGAATTGTAGTTTATACGAAGCGTCTCATAAGATCCCGGGAAGGCCTGCGAAATCTCGGCAGTCAGGTCGCCTGCCGAGAGCTGGGCAAGGCTGTCGGCCAGGCGTTCGACCACCTGGCGCTGTTCGCGATCGGCCGCGTCCTTGGCGATCGCCGCATCGCGAAAGACCAGCAGCGCACGCGCGATGCCGCCGATTTCGTCGGGCCTTTCGGTGTCCGCGATCGCCACGTCATTGTCGCCGCGCGCCAGGCGCATCATCGTCGCGCTGGAGGCTTCCAGCGGCGCGAAAAGCTGCCTCGCGCCGCGCATGCAGAGCGCTGCCGCGATCGCCGCCACGACCACCGCGAGCAGCAGCACATGCCAGCCCAGATCGTCCACATTGCGGAAGAAATCCTCCGCCGAGACGCCGACGAAGAGGATGCCGATCACCTTGCCGCTGGAATCCTTGATCGGATCGTAGGCCGCGAAGTAGCGCGTACCCAGGATGTCGGTCTCGCCGCGATAGGGCTCTCCGCGCCCGAGCACTGCGTCCTTGACCGGCCCCGCCGCTAGGCTGGTGCCCAGCGCTCGCCCGCCGTCAGGGTTCATGACATTGGTGGCCACGCGCCGGTCGCCCAGGAAGATCGTGGCGGTGCCGCCGACAAGCTCCTTTATCCGGTCCACCGCCGCATTGTCGCCATTGAGCGGCGTCTGGCCCGCATAGAGCACGCCGCCGCGCAGGGCGTAGTCCCGTCCGCTCGACTGCAGCACGGACCAGGCCACACGCATATTGGTATCGAGGCGCTCCTCGCCCTGCGCGCGGGCATCCTGCCCGAGGAGGATGCGGGTGCCGACGAACAGCACGGCGGAGAGCAGCACGAGCGCCGCCACCGTCATCAGGGTGACTTTGGTGGAGAGTTGCTGACGCTTCAGGAAAGAACGAAATGCAGCCATGGGCAGGGTTCTCTTGTTGGGGGGAGACGAGAGAAAGGCACCTCGCGGCCCGCCCCGACAACTGATCTTGCCGGGCCGGATGCGAGTGCAATCGATACAAGCACCCGTTATAGGACGCTCGCCCTGCCGACCGGGCGAGCGGGGCGATTTTCATCCTTTGCAACAGGCCTGACGCAATTCCGGATCACCCCGCGCGGGAACCATGGTCGGGAAAAAGCGCTAATCTTTCCGGAGATTCAACGATGGCTGCCAGGCTCAAGGTTTTTTGCACGCCGATCGGCTTTCACGACGCCTATGTCGCCGCGCCCAGCCAGAAGGCGGCGTTGGCCGCCTGGGGTGCGGATGCGGACCTTTTCGCGCGGGGCCTGGCCGCGAAGGTGATGGACCCCGAACTTACCGCCGCCGCCCTGGCCGATCCCGGCAGGGTCATCCGGGTGCCACGGGGCACCGCATCCCAGCATCTGGCAGAAGCCGCCAAGACGCCCCTCAAGCGAACGCGGCGCCGGGCCGCCGAAGCGGATGAGCAGAAACCATCCACGGCCCCCGCCCCGCGCGCGCGCTCGGCCCGAAGCCGACCTGCGCCGCCCCGACCCGTGATACCTCGGCCCAGCCGGGAGGATCTCGACGCAGCGGAAGCCGAGCGCGATCGACTGGACGAGGCTTTCGCAAAGGAAATCAACGCCCTCGAAGCCGAGCGTGCGCGCATCGCCGAGAAGATCGCCGCAAAGCGCCGCGACCACGACAAACGCCGTGCCAGACAGGACAAGCGCCTTGAAAAGGCGCGCCAAACGTTCGAGGCGGCCATGGACGGCTGGCGCCGATCCGAGTGAGCCGACAGCGCGGGCGCAGACCTGACGGCATCGGCCGCAAGGATGAATTCTGTTCACTTCGGCGCTAAACAGAGTGGTCACCGCCGATAGTAAATCCTGCGGGAATGCCAAGCGGCGACCGGTTTTTGCACCTGCCGATTTATAGGCCGCCAAATATCGCTCCGCTGAATCGAACCGCTTCGGCTGTAGTTCGTATGATCAATGCCGGAACTCCGGTCATTATGCGCCAATTACAGTGGCATGACCCTGTGGTGCTTTCGGTCGATCGCCGAAAAGCCGCAGGAGGGATGCGATGCATTCGCTCTGGCCTCGGTACGATCATGGCGATCGCGCCAGCCACCACCGTCGATCAGCCCTTTCACCAGCGGCTGGGCAGGAAGGAGAGGTGCCAACGTGTTGAAGACTGTCATCGCCGCAAGCGGTCTGTCGCTGGGGGTTCTGGCCGCCGTGCCTGCCCATGCCGACATCAACGGCACCATCAATGCCACGATCACTTTGACAGCCGGGTGCATCATCAACGGCCAGAACTACGATGACGGCGCGGCAAACGTCGCTTTCGGCACGCTCGCCTTCGGGTCACAGAACACCCTGTTCACCCAGGTCGACGCGCAAGTGCTGAGCGGCGCCACCGGCTTCACCGTCCAGTGCAGCAACGGCGTCACACCCACGCTCTCGTTCAACGCCGGTCAGAACGACGGCGCGGGCGCCGGCGTCGGCCTTCACGCCATGGTCAACCAGACGACGCCGGGCCAGTTCGTGACCTACAATCTCTACAGCGATGCCGGCCGCACCGCTGTCATCCCGATCGGCGGCGACATCGTTCTGCCCAGCGACGGTTCGGTTCAGACCGTCAACGTCTATGGACGCGCCTTCGGAGAGGCAGGCCTGACGCCCGGCTCTTACGCGGACATCGTCACCGTCGTGCTCGAACTCTAAGGGAAGACGTGCCTCTCTGCCATGTTCGCTGACCGCCCAGCCGGCGCGGGAAGGTGGTCTCCGCTCGCCTTTTCCGCTCGCCCTGTCGCCGGAATCGCCGCCGGAGCCCTGCTGCTGCCCTGTCCTGCGGAGGCCGCGACCTCGATCCTGTTCGACGTTACCGCGCGGGTGAGCCCTGGCTGCCTGGTGGACGGACTGGGCGCCAGCGGCAATGCGGGCAGAATCGGCACGCTGGACTTCGGCACCGTCTCCACTTTCTCCACCCAGCGGCGGACGGCCACGACCACGACCGGCCAGGCGATCCGGCTGCGCTGCACGCCCGGCGTGAACCTGGTGATGACCATCGACGGCGGTGCGCACGCCGTATCCGGCCAGCGCAACCTGCAACGCAACGGCACCACCATGGCGCGCATACCCTATGCCCTGTGCCGCGATGCCGCGTGCACCCTGCCGATCGTGGCCGGCACCGGATACGCGCCCGGCGTCACTTCCGCGAACAGCGAGGACGTGCGCCTGCCGATCTACGCGGCGCTTACGCCTTCGGGAACGATGCCGCCGGGCACGTATACCGATACGCTGACGGTCACGCTGACATGGTGACGATCGCACCTTTCACCCTTCCCAGCCGTCGCCCGCCAAGGAGCCGCCGATGAAGAACCGCCCTCCGCTCTATGGCATTTCCCGTTTGCTCAGCATCGCGGCGCCCACCCTGCTGAGCGCCACCCTGCTGAGCGCCGACATACCCCCGGCCTCCGCACAGTCTCCGGGGTCGCTGCTGATCTGGCCGGTGAGCCCGGTGATCGAAGGCGATCAGCCGGCTGCCGCGCTCTGGCTGGAGAATCCTGGCAAGACGCCGATCACGCTGCAAGTCCGCGTCTATGCCTGGGCCCAGCAGAACGGCGAGAACGTCTACGCTGCGCAGCAGGACATCCTGGGCACCCCGCCGATCCTCAGCATCGCGCCGGGGGAGCGCCAGCTCATACGGCTTACGCGTTTGGTGCCCCCGCCAGGCGTACCGGAGAAGCCCTACCGCGTGATCGTCGATCAGATCCCGACGGCGGACACGCCCGCTGCGACCGGAGCGGCGGTGACTTTCCGCATGCGCTATTCGCTGCCGCTGTTTTCCTATGCCGAAAAGAGCGCTGAGATGAACAAGAACGCTCCAGCCCTGGCTTGGCGCCAGGTGTCCGAAAGTGGTGGGCGTTTCATCGAGATCCGCAATGCCAGCGGCAGTCACGCGCGTCTCAGCAACGTGGCCTTCTCGAGCAGCGGCAAACGATCGCAAGTTGCCGAAGGCCTGTTCGGCTACGTCCTTCCTGGCGCGACCATGCGCTGGCCGCTGCCCGATGGCGTGGACGCGCGGGGCGAGCTGATGGCGACACTCAACGGAAAGGCGATGGCCCGCATCGAGCGCCTGCCGCAATGACCCTCGCGCAAGGATCGGGCGAACGATGAACAGACCGGAATGAACCGGAATGTCCGCAGCCGCTCCGTCGCGGTTCCCGAGAGCATGGATTTCGTCATCCGGCGGTCTGCCTGCCGTGCCCGCATTTGCAGCGGTTCTGCTCGCGCCGACCCCTCTCGTGGCGGCGCCCGCGCCCAGGATCGCCTATGCGGATCTCGGCCTTGATGCCTTCACCGATCTCCCGCCGCCGCCCGACCGCGCCGACTTCGCGGCGGAACAGCGACTGGAACTGGAACTGTTCGTCAACGGCATGGGGAGCGGCGTGGTGGCGCCCGTGATCAAGCAGGGATCGCGGTTCCAGGTCCGCGCCGAGGACCTGCGCCGTGCCGGAATGGTCCTGACGGCCGGTGATGAGCGGCTGTTTCTCGACAGCCTCGACGGCGTCGTCGCAGACTATGATGCGGCGCGGCAGCAGCTTCACCTCACCGTCCTGCCGAAGTATCTGCCGGCGCAGAAGATCGGCAACGGTGCCCGCGTCTTTCGCCCGGCCTTGCGGGACATGGGCGCTTTGCTCAACTACGACGCCTATGCCACTGGCGGGGGCGGCATTCCCTTCCAGGCCTCCCTCTGGCACGAGGCGCGCTTCTTCGGCCCTGCGGGCGTCTTCTCCACCACGGGCGCTCTGCGATCGGGGGGCGGCGGAAGCCTCGGTTCGGCCGGGGGGTACATGCGCTTCGACACCTATTGGCGCTGGTCCGACGAACGCAGCATGATCACGATCGAGGCCGGAGACGTCATAACCAGGTCCCTGTCGTGGGCACCGGCGGTCAGGCTGGGCGGTGCGCAGATTTCCCGCGACTTTTCGGTGAGACCGGACGTCATCACTTATCCCCTGCCGGAGTTCGCGGGCAGTGCCGCCCTTCCCTCGACCGTGGATCTCGTCGTCAACGGCCAGCGGATCGCCGGAAGCCGCGTCAATCCCGGCCCTTTCGCGCTCGACACCCTGCCGCCGATTACCGGGAGCGGGCAGGCGAACCTGATCGTGACCGACGTGCACGGCCGCAGCGTGGTCACCGCCGTTCCGTTCTATGTCAGCAGCACGCTCCTGCGCCGAGGATTCACTGACTATTCCTTCGCGGGCGGCGTCCTGCGCCGGAACTACGGGCTGCGCAGTTTCGACTATGGCACACCGGCCGCCAGCGCCTATCTGCGCCGGGGCGTGACCGCTGGCCTGACCCTGGAGTTGCGCGCGGAAACGACGCGGGAGATGCATCTCGCAGGCGCGGGCGGGGTGGCCCGGATCGGCAACCTTGGCATCGTCAACGCCTCCTACAGCCGCAGTTTCGGGCAGGGCACCGGCGGCGAGCTGGCCCTTGGCTACGAATACCAGGCGCGGACGTTCTCGTTCGGCCTGCGCCATACACGCCGGGACAGCGGCTATGTCGACCTCGGCCGGCTGGAGTGGGACGACGACGGCTGGGAACGGCAGACCGCCGCGACGGCCAGCGTGGCACTGGGCGGCAGCGGCACCCTGGGCCTCGGCTATTTCGACCTGCGCCGGGAGAATACCCGGCGCGCGCGCTATGCCAATGCCTCTTGGACTCTGCCGCTGTGGGGCGAGAGCCGTCTCTATGCCACCCTTTCGCGCGAGCTTTCCGGCGGCGCGGGGGGGAGCGGCGGAAGGCGCGGAAGCAATTGGTCCGGCGCGCTGACGCTAACCGTTCCGCTTGGCAGCGGCATGGTCAGCGGCGGCGTGACCCGCGACGATCGCGGACGAAACGGCCTGCGCGCGGACTATGCACGGCCCATACCCACGGACGGCGGGTTCGGCTGGAACGCCAGCGTCTATCGCGATTCCGGCCAGACGCCCTATCTGCGCGGCGACCTGGCCTGGCGCACCCAGCCGATCCAACTGCGGGCCGGGGGCTATGGCCAAAGAGACATGACCGGCTGGTTCGGCGCCAGCGGAGCACTGGTCTTCATGGACGGCGGCCTCTTTGCGGCCAACCGCGTGACCGATGCCTTCGCGCTCGTCAGCACCAATGGCGAGGCGGGCATACCCGTCCGCTACGAGAACCAGGTAATCGGCGAGACCGACCGCAACGGACAACTCCTCGTTCCCGCCGCCAGCGCCTGGTATCCCGCCCATTACGACATCGATACCCTCTCCCTGCCGCCCAGCGTCCAGGCGGACAGGGTCAGCCAACGCGTGGCGGTGGCGGCGGGCAGCGGCTACGTCGTGCGATTCCCGATCGAGCGGGTCAGGTCCGCCCGCGCCGTGATCGTCGATGCCGGGGGAGAGCCGCTGCCGGCGGGCACCGTGGTCATGCTGAACTCTGTGGCGAAGACCTATGTCGGCTGGGACGGCATGCTCTATCTGGAAAACGTCTCGTCCCGGAACGAACTGGTGGTCACGCTGCCCGAAGGCGTCCCTTGCCGTATCGCGTTCGAGGCCGGAGCACCGAGCGACGCCATTCTCGACCTGGGACGCCTCACATGCCGCCCCTGACGCGCCGTCTCGCGATCGCCCTCGCGCTCGCCGCCGCCGCGCTTCTGGGGCCTGGGCGGGCGGCGGCCTGCACGGTTTCGGCCGCCAGCACCAACCTGGGCAGCGCCAGCTCCTACACGGTGGCGAGCACGTCGCAGGCGGGCAGCGGTTCGGCCGGTCTGCAATGTGACGTGACCCTGGCCCTGCTCGCCGCGCACTATATCGCCCTGCGCGTCGACGCCTCCACCTTCCAGCTGACCGGGCCCGGCGGCCAGACCATACCGTTCGTCGCCTCGCTGACGCAGAACGGACCGCAGCTGCCGCTGAACACCTTGCAGAATCTGTCCTCCACCCCCTTGCTCACGCTGCTGGGTGGAGCCGGCAACACGGTTCCGATCTACTTCCGCACGACCGCCACCCCGGCGCTTCGGGCCGGAACCTACACCGGGTTCCTCGACTTGCGCTGGTACTATTCCGTCTGCTCGGTAGGCGTTGTAGCCTGCCTCAGCTACTCGAACAGCCCCGGACTGACGAGGCCGCTGGCCGGAACTCCAACCGTCCTGGGCACCGGCGCCCCGGTGCGGATCACCGTCTCGCTGGTGGTGCAGAACGACTGCATGATCACCGCGCCCGCTGCCACGTTCGGCTCGGCGCCGCTGGTCGGCAGCTTCAATCCGATCACGCGGACGATCCTGATCCGCTGCAGCGCCGGGGCCGCCTATTCCGTCGGCTTGGACGACGGCGCCAATGCCGACGGCAACGTCAGGCGGATGCGCGCTGGCACGGGAGCAGCCGCCAGCTATCTGCGATACGAGATCTACAAGACCGCCGGTTCAACCGAACGCTGGGGCGCCACCGGCACCGCGCGCCGCAGCAGTGCCTCCGCGGAGAGCAACCCCGGCATATACGATTCCGTCACGTCCCAGGGCTACACCTACCGCGCGGCGATCCTGCCGGGACAGGTCACGCCGCCCGCAGGCGACTATGCCGATACCGTCCGCGTCGACGTGGCCTTCTGACGGCCCGGCGGCAGCGAGCGCAGCCATCGCAGCAAGGGCGCCTCGACGATCAGATGGAAGCCGAAGCCGCAGGCCAGCGCTCCTGCCATGAGGAACAGGAAGCAGGTCGGCAATCGCGCGGCGGCGTCGATCCCGCTTCGCAGCCAGACCTGCCAGGCGATGCCGATGCCCAGCAGGTGGAAGAGGTAGAGGCTGTAGGATGCTTCTCCCACGAAGACCATCATCCTGGGGATCTGCCGCTCAGCCCGGCCTTCCCAGCTCGCCAGACCGGTTATGAGCAAGGCGCAAGGCACGCCATAGGCAAGACGGGCGAAGCTGGCGTATCCGTCGATCCAGCCGCTCGCCTCCAGCACGCCGACCGCTAGCAGCAGCAGACCGCCGCAAGCGGCTAGGCGGCCGCCCCTTCGGATCCGGCCGCTCCCGACGGCGAGCGCCGCCGCCATGCCGAACAGGAACTGCACGTTGAACAGGCTGGTGAAACGGGGAAGGTCGAAAGCTGGCGGCAAAGCCCCGCTCGCCTGCGCCGCGCCCCACAGGAGCCACAGCGCCAGACACGACAGGCCCAGTCCACGGTGGGTCAGGAGCAAGGCGAAGGCGCTATAGAACAGCATCTCGTGCTGAAGCGTCCAGGCGACGCCGAGCAGCGGATCCTGGGACACCGGCAGCAGGCTGGCCGACAGCGCGACGCGCGCGGCCGTCACATCGTCCGCATGGCCTACCAGCATCGTCGCGATCGTTGCTGCCAGCGCTATCCAGTAGATCGGCATGAGCCGCACGAAGCGCTGCCAGGCATAGCGCCCGAGCCTGTTCGGCCTGCCGATGTCGCCCCGATGGACGTGGAGGATGATGAAACCGGAAAGGACGAAGAACAGGTCGACCCCGGCATGCCCCGGCTGCGTGAAGCGGGTCAGCGCCGAAGCATCCACCGCTTTGCCGAGATGGCGCGCGGCATGATAGGCCACCACTGCCAGCGCGGCCAGTCCGCGCAACGCCTGTATGCTCAGCAGCCGGCGCGGGCGAGGCTTTTCGTGCAAGGGGGTCATGGTGCCATCTCGGCGGTTTGGACCAGGAGCGCGGAAGGTGGCGGGGACGGGGGCACTATCGCGATCCAGCCGTCGCCGAGACGCCGGAAGTCCATCGCCTCGATGTCGAACCCCTCACGGCGCAGATGCGCGGTCACGGTTTGACGATCGAATTTCCGCCGGCTGTCGTGTTCGCCCCAGAACACGGTAGGGCAATGCGCGGCCATCTCGCGAGAGCCTGCGGGCGCTATCGCGAAGCCGAACGACCGGGCCACGTAGCGATAGGCAAACGGCACCACTTGCGCATTGTCGCGCGGCATCATCGCCATGACTTCGGCATTCCAGAACGGGTCGGTATGGACCACGGTGCCGGGGCAATGCGCGACTTCCCGCGCGATGGCGCGGCCGGTGGTCTGCCATCCGACGCGCTCGACCGCCAGCGGCAAATTCAGGGCCAGCGCCCAGGCGGTTGCGAGCGCGCCCACCCCCAGGACAAGAACGCGCAAGCGCAAGTCCAGGCTTTCCAGCAGCCGCCCACCCGCCAGCGCCATGCCGAAGCAGACGGCGGCGATCAAGGCCATGAGGTACTTCTCGATCAGGATTGGTTGCAGCAGGTGCAAGCCCACGAGCCCGGTCGCGGCAACGACGACGCCCCCGGCCAGCAGAACCAATGCCCATGCTTCGCCGCTGAGCTTCTTCGAGATCGCGAGATCGCGCACCAGCAGCACCGCGCCGACAAGGGCAGCAGCCAGTACAACCGGATTGCTCTCGATGGTCCGCAGAACGGCCCATTCGACGGACCAGCGCGCGGAATCAAAACCGGGCGCGATCCAGAACACGGCCGTGTTGGATAACCAGATCGGAAGCTGGATGGCGGTAACGGCCGTGAAGACGGTCCCGCTCACCATCACGGGTACTCCGATCGCCCGGACCTCGCGCCAGTTCCGCCGGAACCCAGCCTCGAGCAGGAACGGCAGGGCCAGCGCGGCGCATGTCAGGGAGGTGATGATGTGGGTGTTGAAGGCCAGGATTGCAGCGATCCAGAAGGCCGCCGGGCGCCCCCGTCCCCCGCCCTCGCCCGCAACCCGGACGGCGCAAAGGCCCAGGGCGAACACCGCGCCCGCGCAGAGCGACAGGAAGTAGGAGCGCAGTTCGCTGCCGGTGATCAGCGTCCAGGGATTGGCCGCCAGCTCCAGCGCCAGCAGGGACGCGGCAGGCGCAAGGCGCGGCACATCTCGCACGATCGCCAGCGCTCCCACCAGCGCGGCCGCGCCCAGCGCCAGGTTGAGCAGCCGATGCTCCGCTATCGAGCCCAGCCACGCGGTGGCGCGCGCCAGGATGTAGTAGAGCGGCGGATGGTTGTCCGCCAGCCAGCTTTCGCGCAGCGCCGTTCCCCAAGGCACCCCGGGACGAGTGACGAACTGGCTATAGAACTCGTCGTACCACGGGCCGCGATGCAGGCAGGCCCAGACCAGCGCGCAGCCCAGCAGCGACATCGCGGCGAAAACCGGTATCCGAACTGACCAACGCGCCAAGGACTAGCTCCGCAAACCTGCGGTCCCCCCACCCGGCGCCGCATGCCTCCAGTAGTATATTCCGGCAAACGAAGCGTTAACTCTGACGCGCGCTCATACCGGGCAAATTGTTGAAGGACGGGCGCTTCCTACGCTACCATGCGGCATGCGCAGACTTGTCCTCCTGACCCTCGCCCTTGTGGCCGGCCTGCCCGACCCCTCGCGCGCCAACGATTCCTCGGCGCAACTCGCCGCCGGCGGACTGGTGCTGACGAGGAGCGACGCGATCGAGATGCGGACGGAGGATCTCGAGATATCCCGCTCGGCGGTGCAAGTGCGCTATACTTTCGTCAACACCAGCGGGAAGGACGTGGTCAGCCGCGTGGCCTTCCCGCTCCCCGCCGTGGGCGGGCGGGCGTTCTTCGAGATGGATATCGCCATCCCGCTCGACTCTCCCGACAACTTCCTCGGCTTCGAAACCCGTGTGGACGGCAAGCCGGTGAAGATGGAAGTCGCGCAGAAGGCCATGGTCGGCCAAGCCGAGCGCACGGCCTGGCTGCGCGCGCACGGGGTTCCGCTTGCGCCGCACCTCGGCCCCGCGCAGGAAGCACTCGAAAACCTGGCGCCGGCTGCACTTGCAGAAGCGAAACGGCTAGGCCTCGTGGATGCCGACGGCTATCCGAACTGGACGCTGGAGACGACCTATCACTGGCTCCAACGCTTCCCGGCCGGCGTGCCGGTCCTGGTGGAGCACCGCTACAAGCCTTCGGTCGGCGGCACGGTGAGCACTCTGCTCGGCAGCGATCCCGACGCCGATACCGTGCAAACCTACTGCGTGGATTCCGCCCTTCTGGCCGCCCTGCGCCGGGCCGAGGCGAAGCAGGTGATCTATTCGGAGGGCTGGCTGGACTACATCCTGGTTACCGCCGGCAACTGGAAGAAGCCGATCGGCAAGTTCCGCCTCGTCATCGACAAGGAACGGCCCGAGGATCTCGTCAGCTTCTGCGGCGAAGGCGTCCGCAAGATCGCGCCGACCCGCTTCGAAATGACCAGAACCAACTGGCGACCGGAGCGCGATCTTTCGATCCTGTTCCTTGAACGGCGCAGCGGGAAATAACCGCTTCGCGCTTGCGGAGAAATTCCATCGCGCCGGGAACTTGCAGCGGCTTGGGGTGTTCTGCAATCCGCCGCGATCTGCCGTGTCCGGTGTTAGCCAGATGATGAGCGGTATGGGGTTATAGGGTCGCGCGCCAGCGGGTGGCGCACAGGAGGTGGGGACGATGATTCAGGGCGCGTATCAGGCCGAAGGGTTCCTGTCCCACGGCGGAGATCTCGCGCGTCGTATCGCCACGCATGACTGGGACGCCACCCCACTCGGCCCCATCGCCAAGTGGGAGACCAGCCTGAAGCAGACCGTGGCCTTCATGTTGCCCTCCCCGGTGCCGCTGGTGCTCCTTTGGGGCGAGAGCGGCGTCATGATCTACAATGACGCTTATTCCCGCTTCGCTGGCGCCCGCGACAGCCGCCTGCTCGGATCGGATGTCCGCAGCGGCTGGGAGGAGGTGGCGGACTTCAACGACAATGTCATGAAGGTCGGCCTCGCCGGAGGAACGCTGAGCTACCGCGACTACATGCTGACGCTGCACCGCGACGGTCAGCCTGAACAGGTGTGGCTCAACCTCGACTATTCCCCCGTCCCTGGCGACGACGGGCGCCCGGCCGGGGTGATCGCCGTCGTGGTGGAAACTACCGAGGCTCATGCCGCGCGCCGGGCCCTGGAAGAAAGCGAGAACCGGCTGCGCTTCCTCGACGATCTCGGCCGAGCCGTTCGCGACAGCCGGGATGCCGACCAGATCCTGGCGATCACCACCCGCATGACCGCCCAGCACCTGGGCATGTCCAACTGCGCTTATGCCGACATGGACGAAGACGGCGACGGCTTCACCATTCGCGGCGACTGGAATGCGCCCGGGTCTCCCTCCATCGTCGGCCACTACAGCCTGGCACAGTTCGGCGTGCGTGCGGTCTGCGACCTCAATGCCGGGCGGCCGCTGATCATCGCCGACAACAGCCGCGAACTGGCGCCCAGCGAGGCTAAGACGTTCCAGGATATCGGTATCGCCGCCACGATCTGCATGCCGCTGGTGAAGCAGGGGCGCCTGATCGCACTCATGGCCATCCACGACAGCAAGCCGCATGACTGGAGCGAGTACGAGCTTGGCGTGATCCGCGAAGTCACTGAACGGTCTTGGGCTCATGTCCAGCGAGTCGGCGCGGAAGGTCAGCTTCGTGAGCGCGAGGCGTTCAACCGTCAGATCTTGGACAGCGCCATAGACTACGGCATCGTCGCCACCGACCGGGAAGGCCGCATCACCCTGTGGAACGCCGGCGCCGCCGCCATGCTGGGATGGAGCGAGGAAGAGATGATCGGCCAGCCGATGGCCACGTTCTTCACCGAGGATGACCGTGCCCTGGGCCGGCCCGCCGCCAAGCGGCGAGAGGCGCTGGAGACCGGACGCGCGCACGATGCCCGCTGGCACTTGCGCAAGTCTGGCGAACAGTTCTGGGGTCTCAGCGAAATGACGCCCCTGCGCGATCCGACGGGGGAGGCGATCGGCTTCGTCAAGCTCATGCGCGACCGCACGCCCGAGCACCGCGCGCAGGAGGCTCTGTACCAGAGCGAGGAACGCCTTCGCCGGGCGCAGCGCGCCGGCGGCGTCGGCTTGTTCTCGATCGACATCGCCGTCAACCGTATCACCGGCACGGAGGCGTTCTGGGGAATCTTCGGCATCGATCCGGCCAGCCAGCCGGGCGGAGCGCCGGCCACCGAGCTGATCGAGCAGCTCGTCGTTCCCGAAGACCAGTTCCTGATCTCGACCTGGGGCCGCCGCGAACAGGGCGATGCTCAGCTCGACGTGGAGTATCGCATTCACCGCGCCGATAACGGGGAAGAGCGGGTGATCGCCCGCAAGGCCGAATTCGAGTACGATGCGGAAGGCCGCCCCGCGCGCATGATCGGCGTCGTCCAGGACGTCACCGATCGCCGTCGCATCCAGCGCGCGCTCGAAAAGAGCGAGGCGCAGTTCAGTACGCTCGCCCAGAACATGCCCAACCAGGTCTGGACGGCGCGCGCCGACGGCCAGATCGACTGGTTCAACGACCGGGTCTACGCCTATACCGGCCGCACGCGCGAAAGCCTGGGCGCCGATGGCTGGACCTCGGTGCTTCACCCTGAGGACCGCCGGGCGACCCAGGAGAAGTGGGCACGCTCTGTGAGCAGCGGCCAAGTCTTCGAAACCGAATTCCGCCTGCTCGATGCCGAGGGCGGCTATCGCTGGCACTTGTCGCGCGCCATGCCGCTCGTCGACGCACTGGGCGAGATCACCGCCTGGATCGGCACCAATACCGAGATCGAGGCCCAGAAGCAGGCCGAAGCCGCTTATGCGCAGGACCGCGATCGGCTATGGTCGATCAGCCGGGATCTCATGCTGGTCTGCGACCACGCTGGCCTGATCACCGCCGTCAATCCTTCCGCCGAGCGGCTGCTCGGCTGGCACGAGGGCGAGATGCTGGGCCGCCGGATCGCGGCTTTCGTCCACCCCGAAGACCGCGCGGCGACCGCTTCGGCGCTGGCGCAACTGGCGGACGGATCGGGCATGCCCCAGGCAGAAGCGCCGGACTCGGCCATGCTCGCCTTCGAGAACCGGCACCGCACGCGCAGCGGAGACTACCGCCTCATCGCCTGGACTGCCGTGCCGGACGGCGGCCGCATCCACGCGGTAGGCCGCGACGTCACCGAGCAGCGCGCCATTGAGGACGCGCTGCGGCAGAGCCAGAAGATGGAAGCGGTCGGCCAGTTGACCGGAGGCATCGCGCACGATTTCAACAATCTGCTGCAAGGCATCACCGGCAGTCTGGACATGATGCACAACCGGCTGGCGCAGGGCCGGACCGGCGACCTGGAACGCTGGCTGCAAGGCGCCAAGGCGTCCGCCGATCGCGCCGCCTCGCTGACGCACCGTCTCCTTGCCTTCTCGCGCCGCCAGCCGCTGGATCCGCGCCCGGTTCGCGCCAATCCGCTGATCGCCTCGATGGAGGACATGCTGCGGCGCACGCTGGGAGAGCATATCGACCTGGAATTCGTGCTCTCTGGCGGGCTCTGGCAGACGCGCTGCGATCCCAACCAACTGGAAAGCGCGATCCTCAATCTCGTCATCAACGCCCGCGATGCCATGCCGGACGGAGGCAAGCTGACGATCGAGACCTGCAACGCCCATTTCGACAACCATTACGTCGCCCAGAAGCGAGACCTCAGGCCCGGCCATTACGTCTGCATCGCCATCAGCGATACCGGCGTCGGCATGAGCCGCGAAGTGGCCGATCGCGCTTTCGAGCCGTTCTTCACCACCAAGCCGATGGGCCAGGGAACGGGCCTGGGCCTCTCGATGATCTACGGCTTCGCGCGGCAATCGGAAGGCTATGCCCGGATCTATTCCGAGGAAGGCAACGGCACGAGCGTCAAGATCTTCCTGCCCCGTCATTACGGACGGGAGGAGACCGAGGAAGCGACCGGCCACCAGGGCCACTTGCCCGAAGCGGTGGAAGGCGAAGTCGTGCTGGTCGTGGAGGACGAGGCGGTCGTGCGCGGGCTCATCGTCGAGGTTCTGGACGATCTCGGCTACAAGGCGATCGAGGCTGCGGATGGACCGTCCGGCCTGGAAATCCTGCAATCCGACCAGCGCATAGACCTGCTGGTCACCGACATCGGCCTGCCCGGCCTGAACGGGCGCCAGGTCGCCGACGGCGGCCGAACCGCTCGCCCCGGCCTGAAAGTCCTGTTCATGACCGGCTATGCGGAAAACGCCGCGCTCGCGGCCGGATTCCTGGAACCGGGAATGGCCATGATTACCAAGCCCTTCGCCATGGATGCGCTGGCGAAGCGCATTCGCGAAAGCATCGAGGATTGAGGCCATGATCGAAGGAGTATCCGAAGTGCAGGGTTTGCGCGTCCTGGTCGCCGAGGACGAGATCCTGGTGGCGATGCTGCTGGAGGAAATGCTGGAGGACCTCGGCTGCCAGGTCGTGGGACCTCACGCCACTCTGGCCTCTGCACTGGAAGCGGCCCGCGGCGATCACTTCGACGTGGCGGTGATCGACATGAACCTGGCGGGCGAACGCGCCGATCCGATCCTGGCCGAACTTGGGGAGAGCGCCGTGCCTTTCGCCATCGCCAGCGGCGGCGGCAACTGGGAACTGCCCCACCCGCCGGCGTTCCTGCTCAACAAGCCTTATACTTTCGCCCAGCTGGAAAAGGCGCTGAAGGCCTTGAAGCAGGCCCTGGAACAGGCAGGGGCCTGATCGGCGCCACTGCGAACCGCCCCTCTCTGGACCTTTCCGGCGGATTGCCATAACCCTCCGCACTCACCCGCCTTTCCGGAGGCCAGACCGCCAGGAAAGAGGGACGCTTCCCGATGTCGACCGTGTCACCATCCTCTCCGGGCATCTCTCGGCCACTCTCCCCTCCCGATCGCCGCCAGCGCCTGAAAGCGATCGTCGCCGGCTCCACCGGCAACCTCGTGGAATGGTACGACTGGTACGCCTATTCGGCTTTCACCCTCTATTTCGCGCCACACTTCTTCCCGGACGAAGACCGCACCGCCCAGCTCCTGAGCGCGGCGGCGATCTTCGCCGTCGGCTTTCTGATGCGCCCCGTCGGCGCCTGGCTCATGGGCATCTACGCCGATCGCCAGGGCCGCAAGAGCGGGCTGACGCTCTCGGTGGCGCTTATGTGCGCCGGATCGCTGCTGATCGCGGTCACGCCCTCGTACCAGTCGATCGGCATCGGCGCGCCGCTGCTGCTGGTCCTGGCGAGGCTGATGCAGGGGCTGTCCATCGGCGGCGAGTACGGCGCCAGCGCCACCTATCTTTCGGAAATGGCCGGCCGGGAGCGGCGCGGGTTCTATTCGAGCTTCCAGTACGTCACCCTGATCGCCGGCCAGCTCGTGGCGATCTGCGTGCTGCTGCTGCTCCAGGCCGTCCTGACCGAAGCCCAGCTCGACGCCTGGGGCTGGCGCATTCCTTTCGTGATCGGCGGCGCCCTGGCGATACTGGTCTTCCGCCTGCGCCGAGGGATGGCCGAAACCCACAGCTTCGAAAAAGCCCGCGCGCAGGGCGCTCCGCAATCGGGCTTCCTCGAACTCATCCGCCGTCATCCGCGCGAGACCCTGACGGTCATGCTGCTGACGGCAGGGGGCACCATCGCCTTCTACGCCTATTCGATCTACATGCAGAAGTTCCTGGTCAACACCAGCGGTCTGAGCCGCGAAACGGCTTCGGAAATCAATGCGGTCACGCTGTTCCTCTTCATGCTGCTGCAGCCGCTCGCCGGAGCTCTGTCGGATCGGGTCGGCCGCAAACCGCTGATGGTCGGCTTCGGTGTGCTGGGCGTGCTCTGCACCTACCCGATCTTCTCCGCTCTGGCGACCACGCGGGACCCCTTGCTGGCCGGTGTGCTCGTCATGGCGGGGCTGGTGATCGTAACCGGCTACACCTCGATCAATGCGGTGGTGAAGGCGGAACTGTTCCCGGCCCATATCCGCGCGCTCGGCGTGGCGCTGCCTTATGCGCTGGCCAATACGCTGTTCGGCGGCACGGCGGAGTTCGTCGCCCTGTGGTTCAAGCAGGCGGGAATCGAGCAGGCCTTCTACATCTACGTTTCGGTGATGATCGCCATCTCGCTGGTGGTCTATGCCCGTATGCGCGACACCCGGCAGTACAGCATGATCCTGGAGGACTGACGCGGGTGATGGACCATCCGTGTCAGCGCTTCTCCAGCACGGCGGAAATCATGCCGACAAGGTCGCCGATCGGCGCCTGTTCTTCGCGCGCATAAAGCGATACCACCATCGGCGCGGCCTCGCCCAGCCCCTCCAGCCGCTGTAGCCCTGCCCCGCTGGTGACCGCCAATGGCAGGAGCGAGATGCCCATGCCTGCCGATACTGCCGCCAGCACGCTTTGCAGGCTGCTGCCGGAGAAGGCGACGTACCATCGACGACCGGCGGCTTCGAGTTCGCGGAACATGGTGTCGCGATAGAGCCCACCGGCCGGGAACGTCACGAGCGGCAGCGGGTCGCGCCTTTCCACCTCGCCATTTCCGTCCCTGCCGGCTCCCTCCTTGCCGCGGGCAGCGCCGAACCAACCCAGCGGTTCTGGGAAGCTGGCGCGGCAATCCGCAGCCGCCTGCTCTTCCTTGACCACGACGATATCGAACTCGCCCTGGCGGTAGCGTGACGCCAGGTCACGGCTGAGACCGGTCACGACGTCCAATCGCGTTCGGCTGCTCACCGAAGCGAAGCGCGCCAGGCCGTGTGCCATGGTGAGCGTCGCGAGATCCTCTGGAAGCCCGATCGAGATCGCCGCCGTGCCCGCCGGGTCGCGCAGCAGAGCCTGAGCCTCCGCGTCGAGTTGCAGGATACGGCGCGCGTGCCCGAGCAGGCGTTCTCCCATCACCGTCGCACGCACCGGGCGCGCGGCGCGATCTATCAGGGCATGCCCGGCGATCTCTTCCAGCCGCCCCAGGTGCTGGCTGATCGTCGACTGCGTCATGCCGAGCCGGTCGGCGGCGCGGGTGAAATGGCCGAAATCGGCTATGGCGACAAAGCTGCGAAGAAGCCGTGGATCAAGCATGGGTCATTCCCATATCGAATGACGACTATGTTGACATCTAATTTGTGCATGGTCGGCCCCTTGTCGTAAACTGCTGCGGAAGGAGCCTGCCGATGAAGTTTCTTGCCCTGTTGATCGCCGCTCTCATGGTCACGACCAGTCCCGCACTCGCCGCCAGCCAGGCAGACGTGATGATCCGCCACGTCACCGTGATCGATGTCGAGCATGCCCGCACGGTCGCGGAGCAGGCCGTGGTCCTGCGAGGCGGCGATGTCGTGGCCGTCGGCAAGGATCGTGAGATCGCCCGCGAATGGCAGGCGCGCGACGTCGTCGAAGGCAAGGGGCGCTTCCTGATCCCCGGCCTGTGGGACATGCATGTCCATTTCGGCGGCGGGCCCGACCTGATCGAGGAGAACAAGGCGCTCCTGCCGCTCTACGTCGCGCACGGCGTGACCACCATTCGCGACTGCTCCGGCGACCTTCCCGATCAGGTGCTGTCCTGGCGCGGCGAGATCGCGAGCGGATCGCTGTTCGGGCCCCGGCTGCTGACCTCCGGCGCCAAGATCGAAGGCATCAAGCCGGTGTGGAAGGGCACGATCGAAGTCGGCAGCAAGGCCGATGTCGACAGCGCTCTCACCCGTCTTCAGGACCGCGACAAGGTCGATTTCGTGAAGATCACCGACAGCACGCTGGAGCCGCAGTTGTTCCTCTACGCCCTGTCGCAGGCGAAGGCGCGCGGCCTCAGGACTTCCGGGCATATTCCCATGGCACTGACGGTCGGCCAGGCGGTGGACGCCGGGATCAGTTCCATCGAGCATCTCGACTACGCCTACAAGGCGGGCGTAAAGGACGAGGCGGCCATCGCCGCCGATTTCGCGGCCGGCCGGATCGATCGCGCCGAGGCGAACCGCCGTCTGAACACCGGCTTCGACACGGCCACCGCCATGGCCTCCTATCGCGACTTCGCCCGAAAGGGCGTCTTCGTGACCCCGACGCTCAACGGCAGCCGAATCATTGCCTGGCTGGATGCCGACGACCACGCCGACGATCCCTATCTCGCCTATATCGGCCCCAAATTGCGCAAGACCTACGAATGGCGGGTCGAGCGCGCCGCCCAAGCCGACGCTGCCGCGATCGCCGCTCGCCACGCGCATTTCGAGCGCATGGCGGCCGTGCTGCCGCTGCTGGAGAAAGCCGGAGTTACCGTGATCGCCGGCACCGATGCGGGATTCCTCAACTCGTTCAACTATCCCGGCATCGGCCTGCATGACGAACTGAGCCTCTTCGTCGGCAAAGGTCTCACGCCGGCTCAGGCGCTGTCCGCCGCCACGCGCGCTGGCCCGGCCTGGTTCGGGCAACTCGACCGCTACGGCGCGGTCGAGCCCGGCAAAGCCGCCGATCTCGTCCTGCTGGACGGCAACCCCCTCAAGGACATCGCCGCGACCCGCGCGATCCGGGCCGTGGTGATGAACGGCAAGCTTTACGACCGCGCCGCACTCGACGGAATGCTGGCGGAAACGAGAAGCAAAGTCGCAGCCTGGAATGCCGCCGGCACGGCTCGAGCCGCCCAATGATCGAGCGGCTCTTCACCAACGCCCTGCTGCCGGACGGCACGGCGACGGATCTTGCGGTGACGGACGGCAGGTTCGTGGCGATCGAACCGGATATTGTGGCCGATGAGGCGGTGCCGCGTATCGACCTTGGCGGACGGCTGGTTCTACCGGCCTTCGTCGATGGCCACATTCACCTCGACAAGAGCTTCCTCGGCGAACCCTGGCAGCCGCATCGTCCCGCTGCCAGCCTGCGCGGACGTCTGGCGGTCGAGAAGGCCCTGCTTGCGGGCGTGCGCCCCGCCGCCGAGCGGGCCGACGCCCTGATCGCGCAGGCGGCCCGCCTCGGTACCGTGGCGATGCGCAGTCATGTCGACGTCGATGCCACTACCGGACTTTCGCATCTTCACGCCGTCATGAGCGCACGCGAAAAATGGCGCGGCATCGTGGACATCGAACTGGTGGCCTTTCCGCAGGCGGGCATCCTGACCTGCCCGGGCACCGCCGACATACTCGACGCGGCCATTCGCGAGGGCGCCGAAGTGGTCGGCGGTATCGATCCGGAAAGCATGGACGGCGATTCCGAAGATCATCTGGACGTCGTGTTCGGCATAGCCGAGCGGCGAGGCGCGAAGATCGATATCCACTTGCACGAGGCCGGTCTTCCCGGCATCGCTCAATTGCACCGCATCGCTGCGCGTACCCGGGCGCTGGGTCTGGGCGGCCGGGTCGCGGTAAGCCATGCCTATGCGCTGGGCGATGTGGACGAACCGGCGCTGGATGCGGTTGCCCGCGCGCTCGCCGATGCGGGCGTGGCGATCATGACCAATGCCCCCGGAGATCGCGCCTTCCCGCCGATCCTGCGCCTGCGCGAACACGGCGTTCGCCTCTTCGCCGGGAACGACAATATCCGCGATGCCTGGTGGCCTTACGGCAACGGCGACATGCTCCAGCGGGCCATGCTGATCGGCTATCGCTCCGGCTTCTACAGCGACGAGGATCTCGGTGTCGCGCTGACCATGGCGACCACGGAAGCCGCAAAGGCTCTCGGGCTGGAAGGACGGGGTCTCGAACAGGGCGCTCAAGCCAGCTTCGTCGCGCTTCCCGCCTCCTGCGGAGCCGCCGCCGTGGCAGCACCGCCGGCAGAGCGGCTCGTCTTCCGCCACGGAATAGGCTTGAAACTGCCGGACTGATCCGCACCCGTTTATGGTAGCGTTACCATGCGGGATGTCATAGGCTGCGGCAAAGGGAGAGAACCAATGCCGAAAGCCATCCGCGCCGCCTGTGCGCTTGCCGTCCCTCTGCTTGCCGCCGGCAGCGTCACCATCTCTGCAGGCGCGAACGCTCCATCGGCGTTGGCTGCATCGCCGGAGGGGCCTGCGCGTTTCGATAACTTCGTCTATCAGGGCCGCAGCCAGGAAGAGGTCCAGTCCGGCCCCGGCGAGTATCGCAACCCGATCCTGCCCGGCTACTACCCCGACCCTTCCATAACCCGCGTCGGCGAGACCTATTACCTCGTCAACTCCTCCTTCGCGCATTATCCGGGCCTGCCCATCTTCGCCTCGACGGACCTCGTGACCTGGCGCCAGATCGGCAATGCCATCGGCCGGCCCGACCAGTTCGATTTCGCCGGGCTGAGAAGCTCGCGCGGCATGTTCGCCCCGGATATCTCCTGGCATCGCGGCAGGTTCTATCTCGTCGGCACTTGCGTCGACTGCGGCGGCAACTTCGTCATGACTGCAAGCGATGTGGCAGGCCCTTGGTCCGATCCGACATGGCTGCCTTTCGAGGGCATCGATCCGTCGATCTACTGGGAAGGCGAGCGCGCCTTCATCGTCAACAACCGCGCGCCCACGGGCACTCCGCTCTACGAGGGACACCGGGCGATCTGGGTCCAGGAGTTCGACTGGCGGGCCGGCAAGATGGTGGGAGAAGCGACGCAGATCGTGAACGGCGGCGTCGATCTGGCGCGCAAGCCGGTCTGGATCGAAGGCCCTCATCTGCTGAAGCGAGAGGGCTTCTACTATCTCATCGCGGCAGAAGGCGGGACCGGAGACCGGCACAGCGAAGTGGTGTTCCGCGCCAGGTCCTTGCGGGGACCGTTCACGCCGTGGGCCGGCAATCCCATCCTGAGCCAGCGCGGCCTCGATCCCGCGAGGCCAAATCCGGTCACTTCCGCCGGCCATGCCAAGCTCGTCAAGACGCAGACCGGCCAGTGGTGGGCGACCTTCCTCGCCACGCGGCCTTACGAGGGCGACTATTACAACATCGGCCGGGAGACCTTCCTGCTGCCGGTTACGTGGCAGGATAGATGGCCGCGCATTCTTCCTGCAAACCAGCCCATTCCGCTCACCGTGCCTCGTCCCGACCTCCCCGCGACCGCGACCGCCGCGAAGCCCCTCGCCGGCGATCATGCCTATCGCGAGAGCTTCGACGGCACCGGGCTCGGCATGGAGTGGATCGGCCTGCGGACACCGCATCGGCCGGTCTACCGGCTGGAGCGCGGCGAACTGCTCCTGCAAGGCACGACCGCGCTGGGCGACCTCTCCTCGGCCCCGGCCTTCGTGGGGCGGCGCCAGCAGCATCACGACGCGCGCATCTCGGTGGATGTCCGCTTCCTTCCCGTGGCCGATGGCGACCGCGCCGGGCTGGCAGCGGTGCAGTCGGACAAGGCCTATCTGTTCTTCGGCGTGCTGCGCCGCGACGGCCGGGCGTGGATCGCTGCTCTGGTTCGCGATGGAGAGGCTTCAGAGCGCCTGATCGCCAGCCAGCCCATATCCGGAGGCAGTAGCACGTTCACGCTGGCGCTCCATGCCCAAGGCGGGCGGATCCGCCTCGGCTATACGGCAGAGGGCAAGGAACATGTGCTTGCGGAGAATGTCGATGCCCGTTTCCTCAGCACCAAGGCGGCGGGCGGCTTCGTCGGCACCGTGATCGGGCCTTATGCGTGGCGCAGCGAGGCGCGCTAGCCCTCGGCGGCATTGCCGATTATAGAGGCCGGCACATGGCCGACCCACGGGACACCCGATGCTCAACCTGACGACCCTGCAACTCTTCATCCGGGTCGCCGAACTGGGAAGCCTCTCCCGCGCCGCAGACGAGGCGAACCTGGCGATCGGCGCGATCAGCCGGCGCCTCACCCAGATGGAGCAGGATCTCGGCGTCCAGTTGCTGGTCCGCAACGGACGCGGCGTCACGCCCACGGCGGCCGGAGACGCGCTGCTCGCCCATGCCGTTCGCATCATGCGCGAAGTGGGGTTCGCCGCCTCGGACCTGTCCGACTACGCCAAGGGGCTCAAGGGCAGCGTCGACATCCTGGCCTGCACTTCGGCCATAACCCAGTTCCTGCCTGCCGACCTTGCCGCGTTCGGCCATGCCAACGACAAGATCCGCCTCAACATCCAGGAAATCTACTCGGCCGAGATCGTCGGCCGCCTGCGCGCCGGTGAGGCGCATGTCGGCGTGATCATGGAAGAACCGGGCGCGCTCGGCCTCGACACCTGGAAATATCGCTGCGACCGGCTGGCCGTGGTGGCCCCGCCGCACTTGCTGTTCGGCACCCATTCCGTCCGTTTCCAGGACCTCGCCGAGCAGGAATTCGTGCAAATGGGCTATGATACCGCCAATACCCGCCTGCTCGCACGCGCCGCCGAGGAGCAGGGCTGGACCTTTCGCCTGCGTGCCGCCGTGGACAGTTACGACGCCGTCTGCCGGATGATCCAGGCCGGCTTCGGCATCGGCGTCCTGCCGAAGGAGGCGGCCAAGAACTTCATCGTGCCGATGGGCCTGAAACTGGTCGAACTCGATGAGACATGGGCCGAGCGCCAGATGTTGCTGGCGGCCAACGGCACCAACCTGAGCGGTCCGGCCCGTCTGCTGATCGACTTCCTGGTCGAGCGTTCCGCCGGTCGCTAGCGCGGGCGCTTGCGACGAACCCAGCCGCTCTACCCCGTCTAGATTACCTCGCCCTGTTCACCCCCGTGTTTCGAAGCCAGCTTGCCCCTTAATCTGGCGCTCCGTCTCACCCCCCGCTCGTCATTGCAAGCATAGCGAAGGGGAGAGTAGGGACGAAAAGCGGGTCAGGCGATACGCATCACGCTGCCCCCGTCCCTAGAAACAAATGCGGACCGCACGCTCTCGCGCGCGATCCGCATTCCCGGTCAGGTCGCTCCTCCTCCCCGACGCGGTTGTACTTCTTACTTGCCTGCCGATTTATTTGCCCGCCAACGCGGCCTGCGCCGCCGCCAAGCGGGCGATCGGCACGCGATAGGGCGAGGCCGAGACGTAATCGAGGCCGATCTTCTCGCAGAACGCAATCGAGGCCGGATCGCCGCCATGTTCGCCGCAGATGCCGAGCTTGATGTCCGCGCGAGTCTTGCGGCCGCGCTCGGCAGCCAGTTCGATCAGTTCGCCCACGCCGTCGACATCGAGGCTGACAAAAGGATCGCGGGCGAAGATGCCCTTGTCCACGTAGTGCGTCAGGAACTTGCCCGCATCGTCGCGGCTGATGCCGATCGTCGTCTGGGTAAGGTCGTTGGTGCCGAACGAGAAGAACTCGCCGGTCTGCGCGATCTCACCCGCCTTGAGCGCAGCGCGCGGCAGTTCGATCATGGTGCCCACGAGGTAGTCGACGGTAGCGCCGCGCTCGCTGAAGACTTCGGCGGCGACCCGGTCGACGATCGCCTTCATCAGGTCCAGCTCCTTGGCCGTGGCGACCAGCGGGATCATCACTTCGGGGATAGGTGCTTCGCCGGTGTTCTCCTTGACGAGAAGCGCCGCCTCGAAGATCGCACGGGCCTGCATCTCGTAGATTTCCGGGTAGGTCACGCCGAGGCGGCAGCCGCGATGGCCGAGCATGGGGTTGACCTCGTGCAGTTCCGAGGCGCGGCGCTTGAGCGTATCGACGCTGACGTTGGCGGCGCGCGCCACTTCCTCGAACTCCCCCTCGCCGTGCGGCAGGAACTCGTGCAACGGCGGATCGAGCAGGCGGATCGTCACCGGCAGGCCGGCCATGACCGTGAAGATCTCCGCAAAGTCGTCACGCTGTTCGGGCAGCAGCTTGGCCAGCGCGGTGCGGCGCTCGGCCTCGCCTTCGGCCAGGATCATCTCGCGCACGGCGGTGATGCGGGCCGCGTCGAAGAACATGTGCTCGGTGCGGCACAGGCCCACGCCCTCAGCGCCGAATTCGCGCGCGGTGCGGCAATCCAGCGGCGTTTCCGCATTGGCGCGGACCTTGAGGCGGCGGACCTTGTCGGCCCATTCCATCAGCGTGCCGAAGTCACCGGCGAGTTCCGGCTGCACGGTGGCCACTTCGCCGGCCATGACTTCGCCGGTGGCGCCGTCGATGGTGACGGTGTCGCCTTCCTTCAAGACGCGGCCATCGATGCGCATGGTGCGCGCCACGTTGTCGATCTGGAGGCTGCCGGCGCCGGAGACGCAGGGGCGGCCCATGCCGCGCGCCACCACGGCGGCGTGGCTGGTCATGCCGCCGCGTGCGGTGAGAATGCCGCGCGCCGCGTGCATGCCATGGATGTCCTCAGGGCTGGTTTCGACGCGGACGAGGATCACCGCCTTGCCCTGCTCGGCCAGCTTTTCCGCCGTGTCGGCATCGAGCACGATCGCGCCCGAAGCCGCGCCCGGCGAGGCGGGCAGGCCCTTGGTGAGCACGTCGCGCGGCGCCTTGGGATCGAGCGTGGGGTGGAGCAGCTGGTCGAGCGCGGCGGGATCGACGCGGGCGACGGCCTCCTCCTCGCTGATCAGGCCTTCGCGCGCCATGTCGACAGCGATCTTCAGCGCGGCCTTGGCGGTACGCTTGCCCGAACGGGTCTGGAGCATCCAGAGCTTGCCCTGCTGCACCGTGAACTCGATGTCCTGCATGTCGCGGTAGTGCTTCTCGAGGATCTCGAAAACGCTGGCGAGTTCCGCGTACGTCTCCGGCATCGCCTCTTCCATCGACAGCGGCTTGGCCCCGGCGCGCTCGCGGGCGGCCTTGGTCAGGTACTGCGGCGTGCGGATGCCGGCGACGACGTCCTCGCCCTGCGCATTGATGAGGTATTCGCCGTAATAGGCGTTCTCGCCGGTGGCGGGGTCACGGGTGAAGGCGACGCCGGTGGCCGAAGTCTCGCCCATGTTGCCGAAGACCATGGCCTGCACGTTGACGGCCGTGCCCCATTCGCCGGGAATGGAGTTCAGGCGGCGGTAGACCTTGGCGCGGTCCGACTGCCAGGAACCGAACACGGCGCCGATCGCACCCCAGAGCTGGTCGTGCACGTCCTGCGGGAACGGCTTGTTCCAGAGCTTCTCCACGATGGCTTTGTATTCCGCGACCAGGACCTTCCAGTCGGCGGCGGTCATCTCCGTATCGAGGTCGTAGCCGCGATCTTCCTTGGCGATGTCCAGTGCTTCCTCGAAGGCGCCGTGATCGAGTTCGAGCACGACATCGGAATACATCTGGATGAAACGGCGATAGCTGTCCCAGGCAAAGCGCTCGTCGCCCGAGGTCTGGGCCAGGCCCTCGACCGTCTGGTCGTTGAGGCCGAGGTTGAGCACGGTGTCCATCATGCCCGGCATCGAGATGCGCGCGCCCGAACGGACCGATACCAGCAGCGGATCGGCGATATTGCCGAAGGTCTTGCCGGTCACCTGCTCGATATGCGCAATCCCCTGCGCCACTTCGGCCTTCACGCTTTCGGGATAGACGCCGCCGTCGTTGTAGTAGCGGGTGCACATCTCGGTGGTGATGGTAAAGCCCGGAGGAACCGGCAGGCCGATCGCGGCCATGCCGTCGAGGTTGGCGCCCTTGCCGCCCAGCAGGTTCTTGTCGCCCTTGCCGCCATCGTCGACGCCGCCACCGAAGCGATAGACGTAGCGTGTTTCAGTCAAAGCCGTCATGAATCGAATACCCTCGTTACTCGCAGGCGCCGTACCGGGATTCGGCGCTTTGCTGCAATGCAACGGCGTAGATGACGTGGAATCCGTGCTGCGACCATCGATAAATGGCAAAGCCGGATTTCTCGTTTTGTGAAATCTTGTAGATTATGTTCTGGAACTCACGCCTCGTCGCGGATCGAGGCCGGGACGAGGCTTATTGCGTCGGTCTCGTCTCCGGCATTTTCATGAAAACCGGCAAAACGCAGAGCGCCACCGCGGCAATCATCAGGCCCGGGACCGCGGGCCTTCCGGTTGCCTGAACAAGCATTTGCGCTGCGAAGGGGGCAAGGCCGCCGAAGAGCGCCGTCGCCGCCGTTGCGCCAAGGGCCAATCCCGTGAGACGCCCCTCGCCGGGAAACTGTTCGGCAGTCGCCACGGCGCCCACGGCGCTGACCGCACCGCCGAGAGAAGCCAGCAGCAGGGCCCCGATCAGCGCCGCTCCATAGGAGCCGCCGCCCATGGCCGCGAAAGCCGCAGCCGGCACCAGGACGGAGAGGACGCCCACGCAGAGCAGCACCGGACGGCGGCCGATCCGGTCGGACAAGATCCCCACGAAAGGGGTCACGAAGATGACCATGAGGGCGGCGGCGGTGGAAAGCCACAGCGCTTCATCTTCCGCCATCACGCCGGATTCCGTCACGAAAGCAGGAACATACGTGATCCCCACGTAGTAAGTGATCGATCCCAAGGCGGAGACGGCGAAGCCGCGAGCGATCGCCATGCGGTGCCGCATCAGAACCTGGCGCAAGGGTCGCTCCGGCACGGTCCGGGCTGCGATCTGCCGCTCGAACTCGGGCGATTCCTCCAGCCTCGCGCGGGCCAGCAGCACGGCTCCCGCCAGCAGCGCACCGAAGAGGAACGGCAGTCTCCAGCCCCAATCGTCCAGCTCGGCCGGGGCCATGGCGGCGACCGTGAGCGCTGCCGCTGCTGCGGCCAGCAGCCCGCCGATCTCGCTCGCTGCCGCGGCGGATGAAGTCACCAGACCGCGCCGCCGGCGGTGTGCGCCTTCCAGCAAGTAGGCGACGACGCCGGTATATTCGCCGCCCACCGAGAACGCCATCACGCAGCGCAGCAGGAGCAGCAGCCAGCCCGAGGCGGCGCCGATCTGCGCGTAAGTCGGCATGGCGGCCGTGGCGAGCATGGCCGTGGTCATCAGTGCCATCGACAGCAGCATCATGCGCCGCCGTCCAAACCGGTCTCCTACATGGCCGAACACCGCCGCGCCCAGCGGCCGCATCAGGTAGGCGACCGCGAAGCCCCCCAGCGTAACGGAAAGCGAACCCGCGCCCCCGCCGAAGAAGACCCGGGACAGCACCGTCGCAAGGTAGAGATAGAGCGTGAAATCGTACCACTCGACCACCGTGGAGAACGCCGCGATCGCCATGGATCGCCTGGAGAGTGGACTTCGACGACCCGGAGCATCTCCGCGCCTTGCGTTATTTTCCGGCGTCATGAAGCCCATGATAGCCGGACATGCGGGGTTGGCAAATGCCGGGCAGTCGCGAGCGAGCAGGACAATCGTCCCGGACTTGATCCGGGATCGCTGGCAATCCTTGAGGCGCCTGCTCGCGAGCAAGGCGCGGCTCGGCCGGCGGTCCCGGGTCAAGCCCGGGACGACGAAGAACCCGCCAGCAACGCTTCGGCGCCTTGCCGTGCCGCAAGCCATCGGCCGCGCTCCGCTTGCGCGTCGGGAAGCGCCCGATGGGCTGGAACCTTCGGGCGTGCCTTGTCGATGTCCGCCAGGATTCGCTCCACCGCCTGCCGGTGGTCTTCCGGTTCAAGGCCATCGCCCAGCAAGGCCGAGACATCCTGCGCGATCATTTCGGAGGTCTTGCGCAGGCGCAGGCGGTGCTTGGGATAGCCGGCCGTGCGCAGCAGCGCATTGAGCCACTTGGCATCCCACGAGGGCGCGCTGGCAAAGAGGTCATGGCCGGACAGTTCCTCGACCATCCGCGCCGCAACCTGGTCATGCGGCTCGCCCTCCTGCTCCAACAGGGTGCGGGCGAGGCCATGGATCGCTTCGGCCTCCTCGTCCCAATCCGTCCATTCCGGTGGGGGACGGATCAGGTGGCTCTCGGCCCGTCCGTCCGCGAAGACCCAGGCCACCTCGATGGGATAGCTGCGCTTCGCGAGAGAGGAGGCTTCGAAATCGAGGAAAACCCGCATGGCCGCTCAGCGCTCCGTAGGGGGCGGGAACGGCCCGGCAGCGTCAGGGGCCGCCGACATAGGAGCCGCGATCGACGATCACTTCGCCTTCGTCCTCGCCGTCCCAGTAGTGCGCGCGTTCGGCACCGACGCGGATCAGCACGAGCCCCGGGGTATCCACCCCCTGCTCGAACCAGCGATCGAGATCCTTGGTCCAGTGCTCCGCGAACTGGCCTTTGTCGCGCACGAGTTCCGCCTTGCCCTCCACTGCGATGAAGAACGGGCGCATGCCCAGGATGCCCGCCTTGCCCTGGAAGCTCAGCCCCACGCGCGGATCGCTGGCGATCTCGGAGACCATCGAGGTGTCCTCGGTGGTGAAAAACCACGAATCGCCGTCATAGTCGACTTCGCGGTTGTTGCTCATCGGCCGCGCGGCGATCGTGCCGCCGGGACCGTGGGTGGAAAGCATCGTGAAATCGATGTCTTTCATCTTCTCGGCCAGGTCGGCAAGGGTCTTGCTGGTCATCGCTGTTCTCCTTGGAGGTTGCCGAAGCAACACGCGATGGCCGCTGAGGCTCCCGCCGCCGAGACCAATCGCGCCTGTCGTCGGGCAAGCGGCGGTTTCACCGATCGAGCAGTTCGCGGACCTTTGCCGCCAGCGCCTGCATGGTGAAGGGCTTGGACAGAAGATCCACCCCCTCGCCCAGCCTGCCCTCGTGCATGATGGCATCGTGGGGATAGCCCGAGACGTAGAGCACGCCCAGCCCCGACATCGCCTCGCGCGCGTACCGGGCCAGCTCGCTGCCCGACATGCGCGGCATCACCACGTCGGTCACCAGCAGATCGACCTTCTTCTCGGCGCCGCGCAACAAGTCGATGGCGGCGTGCCCGTCAGGCGCCTCCAGCACGCGGTAGCCGAGGTCGCAAAGCGCATTCACGGCGTAGCGGCGCACGTCGTCGTCGTCCTCGACGACCAGGATCGTCTCGGACGGGCGGCCATGTTCCGCCGCAGCCGGGTGGTAGGCGTGATCTTCCGCAGGGCCGCCGTGGCAACGCGGCAGGTGAAGGACCACGCGGGTCCCCGCGCCCGGCTGCGATGCGATATCGATCCCGCCGCCAGACTGCTTGGCAAAGCCATAGACCATCGACAGGCCAAGCCCGGTGCCCTTGCCCACGTCCTTGGTGGTGAAGAACGGATCGAAGACCTTGGCGAGCGTGTCCTCGTCCATGCCGATGCCGTCGTCCGCCACCTCGATCGCCACATAGTCGCCCGCCGGCATGTCGCCTTCGCCGCCTGTGAACGTCGCGTTGCGCGCCGAGATGCTGAGCGTTCCGCCTCCGGGCATGGCATCGCGGGCATTGACGGCAAGGTTCAGGATGGCGTTTTCCAGCTGGTGCGGATCGGCTTCCACCATCCACACGGCTTGCCCGCTTCCCCGCGCCTCGATGGTGATGGCGATCGATTCCGCGATCGTGCGGGACAGCAGGTCGGACATGCCCTCCAAAAGATCGCGCACGTTCACGGCCCTGGGGTCCAGCGGCTGGCGGCGGGAGAACGCCAGCAGGCGGTGCGTCAGCGCGGCGGCGCGTTCGGCCCCCTTCATCGCCTGTTCCAGCGAGCGCCGTACTCGTGGATCGGCCGATGGCGCCACCCGGCGCGTTGCCATGTCGATGCTGCCGATGATGATCGTCAGGAGATTATTGAAATCGTGGGCGATGCCTCCGGTCAACTGGCCCACGGCTTCCATCTTCTGGGCCTGTCGCAACGCTTCCTCGGCATGGCGCCGCTCTGCGACTTCGGCGGCGACGCGCTGCTCCAGCGTCTCGGCCAGTTCGCGCAGCGCCGATTCCTGCCGCTTGGCCGTCGTGACATCGTAGATCACGCCGAGCAGACGATAGCCGCTGCCCTCCGCATCGCGCTGCACTTCGCCCCGGCGGGCGATCCAGCGAAGCTCGCCGTCCTCGCCCCGGCGGATGAGAAACTCACCGGAGAGCGTATCCGGCAATGCTTCCTGGACGCCTTCCGGGATCAACGGAAGATAGCCTTCGCTGACGACCGCATTGATGGTGCGCACCGGCAGGCGGTCGGCCGGATGAAGCCCCAGCAGCGAGCAGAACTCCGTGGAGACTGAAACCGTCGCGAAGCCGTCGCTATATTCGAAAGTGCCGACTCCGCCGGCGCTCTGCGCGATGCGAAGGCGTTCCTCGGTGCGCTTGCGCTCGGTTACGTCGACCAGCAGGCCGGTAAAGCGTACCGGTTCGTCGTCCGCATCGAGATGGCTTTGCCCGCGCCCGTGCATCCACAGCACTTTGCCGTCAGGCGTGCAGACGCGGAATTCCTTGGAGAACAGCGACGATCCCGCCAGCATGCCGGCTACTGCGATGCGGATGCGCGCGCGGTCCTCGGGATGGATCGCGCGGAAGAAGGTGGCCGTGGGAAAACCCTGCGACAGGTCGGCTTCGGGCAATCCGTAAAGCTCGGCGAAGCTTATATCGACGAACAGGCGGTCGCCGGCGATGTCCCAGTCCCACGATCCGCTGGCACCGGCGGCGGCAAGTACGGCGCGCAATTGATTGTCGTTCAGTGCGCTTCCGGCAGCGCGGTCCGCGTTAGGAAGTGGGGCCTGAGCCGGCGCGGCCTGCGCACCCGGTGGCGGGCCTGCATCGGCCTCAGGCATCGTCGCCCACGACGGAAGCGATGAATTCGTCCAGCAGTTCCTTGAGCGTCGCCAGCGAAGGGATGTCCATCAACATGGCGATATATCCGCGGATGTCGCGCATGCGTACCGCGAAGTCGATGTAGAGGAACAGCACCAGCCCTTCCTCCGAACCGGCTTCGTCCACCTCGAACAGCTTGGCGCCATCGCCGCGCAGCACTTCCGGGATCGTCATCGTCAGCGAACGCTTGAGCATGTTCGCCATCGTCGCCAGGCAGGAGTTGAGGATCACATTGCCGGTCTCGGCGAGTGCCTCCTGCTCCATCTCCACCACTTCGGCGGCGCTGAGTTCGCCGCCGGTAACGGCGCGGACCAGTTCGAGGCTGTTGGTCTCCGGGAAGATCAGCAGGGCGCGGCCGGAAAACGGCCCCGTGAAGTCCTGCCGCACGGCGATGAGATCAGCCACTTCCCGTTCGCTGATAAGGCGCGCGGCGCGGTGATGGCTCACCACTTCGATCGACGGGACGGACAGCAACACCTGCTCGCCGATCATCTTGCGCAAGCTGGAAGCGGCGCGGCTTACGCCGATATTGACGATCTCCGTCAGCGCATCGCGTTCCAGTTCGGTAAGGGCGATCTGCTCCGGGATCATGCCCGCGTGGTTTTCAACTTGAGCGCCGCACCGGACAGGAAACCGGACAGCCCTTCGCCGGTGACGGGCTTGGCGATGAACGCCGCGCCCACTTCGCGGGCACGGGCGATGATCTCGTCCTGGATGTTGGCGGTTATGATCGCGATCGGCATGTCGGGGCGCATAGCGCGCAACTCGGCCGCAAGTTCCAGCCCATCCGTCTCGCTCATGTTGAAATCGATCAGAGCGATGTCGACGGCCTGAGCGTCGATGACGTCCAGCGCTTCCCGCGCGCTTCCGGCTTCCACCTTGCCCCATTCGGGCTGAAGCTGCGTGAGCGCCTTGGCCGCGACGATCCGCGCAAGCTTGCTGTCATCCACGATCATCACGGTAACCGACACGGAAAATGCTCCTCGTTTGTGCCCCCGAGGGCGGTTTCGCCGACCTATAGGGCGGCGGCCTGCAACCGGGTATAACTTTCGTTACACCGGATTGGCACGCCCTGCTCCGGTCGCCAAGCTCTGGAGACACAAGGTCCGAAGAAAAGGGTCTGGAAATTCCCCCTCCACCGTCGCTGCGAAAAGAGTGAGCAGCTGGATCACGGCGAAATGCGCGCTCTCCAGGCCCGAGACATCCACCGCGCGTGTCGGATCGTCCTGCAAGGCGGAAAGCAGCGGCTCCGCATCCTCGACGGGGCAAAGACCGACAAGCCGGATCGTGCCGCCTTCCACGATCACGCTCATGCCAGGAGTTCCGGCAGGTCGAGCACCAGCAGCACGCCGCCGTCGGCATCGATGGCCGTGCCGCCGATCGCCGGCATCGACGCCAGCAGACCGGAGCGTTCGCGCACAGCCGCATCGATCCGCTCGTCCACGGTGTCGACGCTGAGCGCGACCCGCTGCCCCGTCGCTCCGGTCACCACCAGACGGCCGCTTTCCTCGCCGACGTCGCTGGCATGGCCGAGCAGGGCGGCCAGCGAGACCACCGGCACGGTACGATCGCGGATCGTGCAGGCCCGCCCGTGGCCGACCTCTTCGATCGTCGCCGGATCGAGACGCAAGGTCTCGTCGATCTGGTCCATCCGCAAGCCGTAGCGCTCTCCGCCGGCACAGACGGTGACGAGCCGCGTCAGGATCGCGTTCAGCGGCAGGCGGATGCCGATCCGCGTTCCCTGGCCTACGGTGCTCTCGATCTCGATCGTGCCCTGCAGGCGCTCGACCGCACGCTGCACGGCATCCATGCCGACGCCGCGACCCGAAACTTCCGTTACCGCCTGCGAGGTGGAGAAGCCGGGCGCGAAGACCAGTCGCAGAGCCTGGCGGTCCGTCAGTCCGGCCGCTTCCGCCCCGTCCAGCAAGCCCTTCGCCACGGCCGCGCGCCGGATCGCATCGGGATCCATGCCCCTGCCGTCATCACTCAGCACGATCGACAGGTGATCGCCGCTGCGCGAGAAGCCAAGGCCGACTGCCCCGGACGCCGACTTGCCCGATTGCACGCGGACTTCTGGAGCTTCGATGCCGTGGTCGATGGCATTGCGCAGGAGGTGGAGCAGCGGCTCGAAAATGGCATCGGCCACCTGCTTGTCCACTTCCAGCCCCTCGCCCGCCAGCTCGAAGCGCAAGTCCTTGCCCAGCGAAGCGGCCAGTTCGCGCGCAAGACGCGGAAGACGCCGGACCACCGGCTCAATCGGCACGCGTCGAACCTCGGAAACCGTGGCGGACAGCGTCCCGAGCGAACGCGACAGCGCGCCATGTACCCGGCGAAGTTCCGCCGCGAAATCCCGGTCGAAGGCCCCGGCGCGCTCCGTCGCGGCCTCCAGGGCATTGAGCGCGGCGGCGAGTTGCCCCACTTCGGCGGCAAGTGCGTCCAGCTTCGCGGAGGAAACGCGCATCGCGCCGTTGGTCTCCGCCGTTTCCAGCTGCGTACCGTCCGCCTCGGTCCTGCCTTCGCGATGCTCGCCCTCTCCGTCTGCCTCCAGCGCCGCAAGAGCGATCTGATCGGGCACCATGCGAAAAGCGGTTCGAACCGCGTCGATCCCCGTAGAGGAAAGACCTTCGATATGCAGGACGCAGCGGAACGGTTCGACGTCTTCCAGTGCCGGGATTTCTTCCGTCGGCAGCAGGTTCAGCGCCAGCAGGCCCGGCACCGAGCGCGCCAGGGCGAGCGGGTCCTCGCCGCGAAAGAAGCATTCGGGATCGGGACTGTAGCGGAATGCGGTTCGCGCCGGATGCCGCACGTCCAGTGGCGCGCGCGCCAACGCCGCTTCGGCCCAGTCCGGCAGGCCACCCGCATCATGGGTGGCCGGGGCCTGACGTTCCTCATGATCCAGCGCGGCGAGTATCTCCGCGCCCTGGCTTTCGGCTGCATCCGGGAGCCGGCCATGGCGCTCGATATCGTCGATCCAGCGGTCGATCTGGTCGATCACGGCAATCAGGCCTTCGAAGTCGCGCGCGATCAGCGGCGCATCGCCGCGCCGTGTCTGGTCCAGCCGGGTCTCGGCCCGATGCAGCAGGCGCTCCGCCGGGGCCATGTCGAACAGGGCGACCGAGCCCTTGAGCGTGTGGACGGCGCGGAACAGGCTGTCGAGCCGGTCCCGCCGCTGCGGCTCGCGCCCGAGCGCCGCCAGATCGCCATGCGCCTGCGCGACGAGATCCCGTCCTTCGATCAGGAACTGTTCGAGCAAGTCATCCATCATGCGCGACGATAGACGATCGCGTCGTCAAGGCGAACCAGATTGAAGCGATCGTCGATGCGGGTCATCGATTCGCTATGGCCAAGGCACAAGTAGCCGCCGGGATGGAGCGCCCGGTGCAGGTTCTCCGCCGCCTTCTGCCGCCCCTCCTCATCGAAGTAGATCAACAGGTTGCGGCAGAAGATCACATCGAAATGCCCTTGCGCGGCCATCTCCCGCGCGTCGATCAGGTTGGCGGGGGCGAAGCGCACCGATTCGCGCAAGTCGGGGATCAGGCGGTACTGCGTTCCGTCATGATCGAAGTAGGCCGTGCGCAGCGCCTCCGGCATCCGTGCCACGGCCCGCCTTCCGTAATCTCCTTCACGCGCGGCGGCGAGCGCGGCGGTATCGATGTCCGAACCGACGATCTCGATATGATAGGCATCCACCAGGGGCCAGAATTCCAGCAGCCAGATCGCGATCGAATAGGCTTCCTCTCCCGTGGCGCAGGGCATCGACCAGATGCGAATGCGGTCGCCGGGGCTGCGCGTGCGCGCCAGGTCCGGCAGGATCGTATTGGCGAGAGCGGCGAACTGGTGCTCCTCGCGGAAGAAATAGGTCTCGTTGATGGTGACCGCATTGATCAGCTGCTGGCGCTCATCCTCGTCGGACAGCAGGCGCGCGAAGTAGGCCCGGATGTCGGCGGCACCGGTCCGGCGCATGCGTTCCAGCAGGCGGCGTTCGATGTAAAAGGTCTTGTTGCGGAGGAACGTCATGCCCGTCCAGCCGCGAAGCAGTTCGCTGACCCGCGCGATGTCCCGCTCATCCACGCCCGAGCCGGGAGTGACGCCGGTTCCGATCTCGGTCATGCGCCGGTCCATTCGAGAAGCTGTCCGGCAATGCGATCCATCGGCAGCACCAGATCCGCACCGTCCAGCCCCACCAGAGCTCCAGGCATGCCCCACACCACTGCGCTGTCGGCGTCCTGCGCGATGGTACGGCCGCCCTCCCGTCGCAGCCGCGCCATGGCCTGCGCGCCGTCGTTGCCCATGCCGGTGAGCAGCACGCCGACCAGAGCCCCCGCCCCGAGCACCTCGCGGGCGGAATCGACGAGACGGTCGGTGCTGGGATGCCAGTGCAGTTCGGCGCGGGCGGGGGCCGCCATCACGACCGGTTCGCCGCGCCGCCGGGACAGGATCAGGTCGGCATCGCCCCGGCCTATATAGACGGTGCCGCCCTGCAGCGGCTCGGCCACCGTCACTTCGCGGACCGAAAGCGCGCATTGCCGATCGAGGCGATGCGCAAGTGGGCCGGTGAAGCTGGCCGGCATGTGCTGGGCGATGACGATCGGCCAGGGAAAGTCGGCGGGAAGGGGCTCGAGAAGCGCGTCGAGCGCGGGCGGGCCTCCGGTGGAAGCGCCCACGATCACGGCGGCGACATCCTCGATCGGCGGGCCGGCGGATGAACCGGCGGGCCGGATGGTCGCGCGCGATGCGGGCCGTGCCGAAATCGGCGCAGGAGCCGCTCGGCCCGCGCCTTTCGCCGCCCGCGCCCGGACGCGATCCGTCAGGCGCAGAAAACGGGGCACGCGCGCGGAAGCCGCCGCGCGGACCTTCTCGACCAGCGGGTCGGCGATGCGGTCCAGCTCGAGCGAGATCGGCCCTTCCGGCTTCGCCACGAAGTCCACCGCGCCCAGCGACAGCGCCTCCAACGTCTCGTCGGCGCCTTCCTGCGTCAGGGCCGAGACCATGACCACCGGGCAAGGCCGCTCCACCATGATCCGATCGAGGCAGGAAAGGCCGTCCATCTGCGGCATGTGGATGTCCATCGTCACCACGTCGGGCGCGAAGGCCGTCAGCATCGCCAGTGCCTCGTGTCCGTCGCGGGCGATCGCGATCTCGAAGCCGCCGTCCTCGCTGAAAAGCTGGGTGAGCAATTTGCGCATGAGCGCGGAATCGTCGACGATCAGCAGCCGGATCTGCGTCATGCGCGGGCCTTGCCCTGGGCACGGGCCATCAGTTCCAGATGGGCCGCATCGATCAGGGTCCAGGGGGAGACCAGCAGGGCAATGCGTTCGAATCCGCCATGGCCGCCGGGGAGGCGGGCATAGCCGTCGAAAGTGAAGTCCGCTTCGCCGCCCGCATCGGCATGCTCGATGACTTCGGGAGACAACGCAATGAGCCCTTCGACCCGGTCGACCAAAAGGCCTACCGCATCGCCGTCACGGCGGGAGACGACAAGGCGCCTGCCCGCGCCGCCAGTCCCTTCGCCAAGCCGCGCAGAGAGGTCGATCACGGGCACGGCTGTTCCTCGCAGATTGACCATGCCGGCCAGCCAGTGAGGTGCATCCGGGATGGATGCCAGGCTCTGCGGCAGGGTCACGCTCTCCACCGAACCCAGCGGCATGGCGAGCCGGTGACGGCCCGCCCGCAGCATCAGATAAGGTTGGCCTGCATCTTCCCGCTGCCTTGGCCGAGGCGCCGGTTCGGACACTGCTCCCGCAGCAAGCCCGTCCGCGCCGGATGCCAGCAGATGATCGGCATCGAGTACGCCGATCAGCCGCTCTCCCGAGCCGGGGCGACAGATCGCCTGGATCGCCGCTTCCGATGCGCCGCGCAGCAGCACCCCGGGCACAGGCTCCAGCCGCGAGTGCGCGACAGGGAGGACGGCGCGGACTCGCTCGACCACCAGCCCCACCAGCCCGCTGCCGATCCGCACCACGGCGACCTGCCCCCGTCCGCATGATTGCGCATCGCCCAAACCGAGCAGCCCCGCGAGGGAGAACAGTGGAACCACGCCGCCGCGATGCTCCATCGCCCCCAGCGCGCTGGGATGGGCGCCGGGAATCGCCGCCACTTCTGCGGTGCGGGCAAGGACTTCCTCCACCTGATCGGCGGGCAGTGCGAACCGCTGCCCTGCGAGATCCATCACCAGCAGCGCCACGCGCTCGTCCTCGACCGGCTCCTCCCTGGCACCCTGTGCGGCGAGGCGTGTCCCGGCGAGGCGTGTCCCGGCCGGGGCCGCTGCCTTGCGAGCCCGCTCCGGGAAGGCGTCCGCCAGCACTGCGTCGATATCCAGCCTTTCGTCCTCGGCCCGATCCGCCTCCGCAAGCCCGAGCACCGCATTCACGGCAAGTGCCACGGGCCGCTCGCCGCCAAGCAGAAGCGCGCGCGAGCATGGGTTGCCCGCCTGACGCTCCAGCGCCAGAACCGGCAGGACACGGCCCCGGAAGTTGCCGAGGCCGAGCAGGTTCGCCGCGCCGAACGGCACCCGCGTCAGCGGAGGCAGGCCGGCAACCTCGCGCACCTGACGCGCGGGAACCGCCATGCGCCGCTCGCCCACGACGAAGGCGAGCACCTTTTCCCCTGCTTCGGCCAACGCCTGCGCGGTCACCGGCCGCTCAGGCCGCGCTGTTGGCAAACGCGGCAGGTCCGGTCTTGCCGGAAGCCGCCTCACCGCCGAGCGAGGCCGCGAGCGCCGCGATATCCTCGATAGCGGCGGCCAGTTCCTCTGCGCCTTGCGCCTGTTGCCGCGCGGCGACGCTGGCCTGGCGGGCCGCTCCCGAGGCCAGTTCGGCGGCCGAGGCGATTTGCTCGCTGCCGCTGCGAATTTCCCGGACGGAGCGCAGGATCACCTGCGCGCCATCGCGGATCACCGCATTGCCGCTGCCGGCTTCGGAAAGGCTGCGGCTCATCACGGCGAAACGTTCGATCATCGCGCGATTCCGCCCCGCCTCCGTCTCACCTGCTCCGGCGATCTGCTCGAGGTCGCCGCGCACCAGGGCCAGCTGGTCCTGGATGGCCCGCACCGAAGCCTTGACGTCCTGCGCGTTCGCTGCGGCCTGGCGCGACAGCTTGCGGATGTCGGCGGTCACCGTCGAGAAACCCGCGCCCGCGCTGCCGCTGCGTGTGGCTTCGACAGCGCCGTTGACGGCCAGCATATTGGTCTGGAGCGCCACCAGCGCCAGCCCGTCTCCGATCGTCTCGATGCGGCGGCCGGTGTCGCCCACCCTGACCAAAGCAGAAAGCACCGCCCGCGTTTCGTCTACCGCATTCGCCACGCCGGCCACCAGAGCGGCCACTTGCACGCTAGCGGCGTCGGCGGTGGCGATGACCGCCTGCATTCCCTCGCTGGCCTCCTCCGCGCGCGTCTGCGCGGCCAGGGCGGCATTCTCGATCTGCCCCATGGCGGCGCTAGCCTGGAGCGTGGCGGCGCCCTGGATCTGCGCGCCGCGGGAGATCTGCTCGACCGCCACCAGGATCTGCCCGGCCGCGCCCGACAGCTCTTGCACCGTTGCGGAAAGTTCCTCGGCGGCAGCAGCAATCTGCTCCGCCGCGCCTTCCGCGTCCATCCCGCCGTCACGCCCACCGGACAGGCCCTCCGCCAGTACCGAAAGCTCCTCGGCGGTCTGCCGGCTCTGGTCCAGCGACACCGCCTGCTGCTCGACCGCCTGCCGTGCCTGCGCCGAAGCCGCCGACTGCTGCTCCGCCGCGGCGGCGATCTGCTCGGCGCCCTTCTCGGCCTCGGTCGCGCCCTGGTCCGCCTCGATCGCCGCCTGCGCGATGTCGCGCGCGCCCTTCGCCAGCAGGTTCAGCCGCTCCCGCGCCTGTTGCAGATCCTGGACGAGCGCCCGGCCGCCCTCGACTTGCTCGACCGCGACAGCGGAAGAGCGGCGGATACGATCCGCCACTTGCCGGGTCTCTGCGGCGATCCCGTCACCCAGTTCACGGATTTCGGCGGCGTTGCGCTCGGCATCGTCGGCCAGTTCGCGCACTTCGTCGGCAATGATGGCGAAGCCGCGCCCCACGTCGCCGGCCCGTGCCGCCTCGATCGCGGCATTGAGTGCCAGCATGCCGGTCTGCTCCGACAGATCCGCCACCGTGGTGCCGATGGTGACGATCGCCGCTGCCGTGGATTCGAGCTTCTCCACCAGAGCCACCGAGCCAAGTTGCCGTTCGCCGTTGAGCACGATCGCCGCGACCGAAGCCTCGATCTGTGCCGCCGCTTCGGCGAAGCCGGCCTGCACGCGTTCGACATGGTTCCGGGAGGCCGCGGCCCGCTCGCTGGATTCGCGAAAATTGTCGCGCAGGCTGGCGATCAGCCCCAGCGACTCCTGCGCCGCGCCGGCGGCTTCCTCCGCCGAGACCGAGATATGGTCGGTCGCTTGCTGAAGCTGCGCCGCGGCACTCGCCGCCTCGGCCAGGCCGCTGGCCAGTTCCTGCGTCGCCTCGTCCAACCGGTCCATCGCGGTGACGGGCCGCCTGCGGGCGCGCACCGGAGCGGGACTCGGCGCGGCAGCTCGGGCCGTCTCCGCGGTCTCCACACCGGCCTTGGCAGCGGTCTTGCGGGCGGCGAGCGCCGATTTCTTGACTAGGGACATGAAAGACCTCGCAGGAGAAGAGCCGCTCGTGATGCTCACGGCATATGCGCAAAACGGGGCCGCCATCAAGCGCGCTGCGCCTGCCCTCTCACGTCCGGCAGGGGAGAACCGCATCGGCGGGCGGAACGCGGCCGCCCCGCCCGGCGTTTGCGGATCGCAGGCATCAGGCGAGGCAGCGAATGACCAAAGAGTTCAAGAAGGGCGACAAGGTCGAGTGGAACACCAGCCAGGGCAAGACCCACGGCACCGTGGAAAAGAAGCAGACCTCCGAGACGCACATCATGAAGCACAAGGTCGCCGCGACGCCGGACGATCCGCAGTACATCGTCAAGAGCGCCAAATCCGGCAAGAAGGCGGCGCACAAGCCCGAGGAACTCCGGCGCAAATAGGGACGCGGCAGGAGCGCCGGATCTGGCGCCAAATCCCCTTGCAGGAATAGATCGGGAGCAATTTCGCGGCGACAGGCGTTGTGCCGGGCAGGAGAAGGAGCCCGTTAGATGCCGCCCGCACCGCAATTCATCACGACCGCCCGCCGCGAAATCCTCACCCGCCCGGTCCTGTCCCTCGTCCAGCCGGCGCTACCGGCACTCTCCGCCACCGAGAACGAGGCGATCGACGCCGGCAACACATGGTGGGATGCGGCGCTGTTCACCGGCAACCCCGATTGGGAGCAACTGCTTGCCGTCCCGCCCGCCCGATTGACCGAAGAGGAACGCGCTTTCCTGGATGGCCCCGTCGATACGCTCTGCGCCATGATCGACGACTGGCGCATGACCTGGGAGACGCACGACCTGCCGCCGGAAGCCTGGGACTACCTCAAGCGCGAGAAGTTCTTCGGCATCATCATCCCGAAGGAACACGGCGGCCTTGGCTTCTCGAACTTCGCGCATAGCGAGATCGTGCGCAAGATCGCCACGCGATCGGTCTCGACCGCGGTCACGGCCATGGTGCCGAACTCGCTGGGTCCGGGCGAACTGATCCTGCGCTTCGGCACCGAGGCGCAGCAGGAACACTGGCTGCCTCGCCTGGCCGATGGCCGCGAGGTTCCCGCTTTCGGCCTCACCAGCCCGGAAGCCGGTTCGGATGCTGCCGCCATGACCGACGAAGGCGTGGTCTGCCGCGGAGAATGGCAGGGCGAGGAGGTGCTCGGCATCCGCCTCAACTGGCACAAACGCTACATCACGCTCGGCCCGGTCGCGACGATCCTCGGCCTCGCCTTCAAGCTGCGCGATCCGGAACACCTGCTGGGCGGACAGGACGAGATCGGCATTACCGTGGCGCTCGTCCCCACCGACCTGCCCGGTGTCACCATCGGCCGCCGGCACATCCCCTCCATGCAGACGTTCCAGAACGGCCCCAACGAAGGCCGCGACGTGTTCATCCCGCTCGAAAACGTGATCGGCGGGCCGGAGCGCGTCGGCCAGGGGTGGAAGATGCTCATGAGCGCGCTGGCGGCGGGACGCGGAATCTCGCTGCCCTCGCTCTCGGCGGCGGCGGGCGCTTTCGCGGCGCATACGACCGGCGCCTATGCGCGTGTGCGTTCGCAGTTCAACCTGCCGATCGGCAAGTTCGAAGGCATCCAGGAGCGCCTCGCCCGGATCGCCGCCAATGCCTATCTGCTGGACGGCGCGCGGCGGCTGACCTGTGCGGGTCTCGACCAGGGCAACCACCCCGCCGTCATTTCCTCGATCCTCAAGCTCCATGCCACCGAGCGCATGCGCGTCGTCATCAACGACGCCATGGACGTCCATGGCGGCAAGGCCATCATCGAAGGTCCGCGCAATTACCTCGGCAGCCAGTACCGGGCGATCCCGGTTGGCATCACGGTGGAAGGGGCGAACATCCTCACGCGCAGCCTGATGGTGTTCGGGCAAGGCGCGATCCGCTCGCATCCCTACCTGCTGGAGGAAATCCGCGCCGTGGGCGATGCCAATCGCGGGCGGGCGCTGGCGAATTTCGACCAGGTGCTGTGGAAGCACGTCGGCCATGCGCTCAAGACGGCGATCCGCGCTTTCGTGCGGAACTGGAGCGGCGGCGCCTTCGCGCCCGCGCCACGGGCCGGGAAGGCCACGCGCTATTATCGCCAGATGAGCCGCTATGCCGCCGCCTTCGCCTTCGCTTCGGACATCTCGTTCCTGACGCTGGGCGGCGAACTCAAGCGGCGCGAACTGCTCTCGGCGCGGCTGGGCGACGTCCTGTCCGAACTCTACCTGTTGTCCGGGGCGCTCAAGCGCTGGGAGGACGAGGGCCGGCAGGACGACGATCTGCCCCTGCTCGCCTGGTGCATGGAGAGCGGCTTCGCCACGATCGAGCAGCGCTTCGCGGAGATCATCGCCAACTTCCCGGCTCGCCCGGTCGGCTGGATGCTGCGCCTGTTCATCCAGCCTTTCGGACGCCGCCGCAACGGCCCGTCGGATCGCACCATTCGCCAGTGCGCGGAGATCCTGATGGAACCCTGCCCGGCGCGCGACCGCCTGATCGACAACGTCTACATCGGCGGCGCCGACGAGGCGGTCGGCCGCCTCACCGAAGCCTTCCGTCAGACCGTGGCCACCCAGCCGCTCCATGACCGCCTGCGCAAGGCGCGGGTCCGCGATCCCGAAAAGGCCCGCGAGCAGGGGCTGATATCGGCGGAGGAACTGGACAGCCTGCGCGCCGCCGACGCGGCCGTGGCGGAAGTGATCGCGGTGGACGATTTCGCTGCGGACGATCTCGCCCGCAGCGGCGGGCAGCGAACCGGCGACAACCCGGCCGGCATCGGAAACGCTGGGGACACCCGCATCACCGAGCCCGCCGAATGAGCCGCCCGGTCTATATCGTCGACGGCGCCCGCACCCCGTTCCTGAAAGTGCGCGGCGGCCCCGGCCCGTTCACTCCGGTCGATCTTGCGGTGCAATGCGGCCGCCCGCTGCTGCTGCGCCAGCCTTTCGCCCCCACCGATTTCGACCAGGTGATCCTGGGCTGCGTCAACGTCATCGCGGACGAGGCCAACCCCGCCCGCGTCGCCGCCTTGCGGCTTGGCTGCGGAACGCAGACCAGTGCCTTCACGGTGCAGATCAACTGCGGCTCCGGCATGCAGGCAATGGACACCGCCTATCGCTATATAGCGGACGGCGGCAGCGACCTGATCCTGGCAGGCGGCGCGGAAGCGCTGAGCCATGCGCCGCTGGTGCTGCGGCACGACGCGGTGGAATGGCTGGCGCAGATGCAGGGCAACAAGGCCGGGCCGCTCGGCGCGTTCAAGGCGGCAAGCCGGTTCCGGCCCGACTTTCTGAAGCCGATCGTCGGCCTGGAGCGCGGGCTGACGGATCCGATCACCGACCTCGGCATGGGCCAAACCGCAGAAATCCTCGCGCACCTCTTTTCGATCTCGCGCGAGGCGGCGGACCGTTATGCCGTGGAAAGCCACAAGCGGCTCGCGAAAGCGCATGCCGAAGGCTGGCTGGACGGCGAACTCGAACCGGCCTTCGCACGGGACGGCACCGTCCACGACCATGACGACGGCGTGCGGCCGGATAGCGACACGGCAAAGCTGGCGAAGCTCAAACCGGTCTTCGAGCGCCCCTACGGAAAGGTCACCGCCGGCAACAGCTCGCAGATCACCGACGGCGCCTGCTGGACGATCCTGGCATCGGAAGCGGCGGTGGAGCGGCACGGCCTCAAGCCCCGCGCGCGCATCGTCGACAGCCAGTGGTCGGCGCTCGATCCTTCGATCATGGGCCTGGGCCCGGTGCTCGCCTCCACCGAACTGCTCAAGCGCAACGAACTCTCGCTGGAATCGGTCGATCTCTGGGAACTCAACGAGGCCTTCGCCGTGCAAGTGCTGGCTTGCCTTGCCGCCTGGCAGGACGAGGGTTTCTGCCGCGAAGTGCTCGGGCTGGACGGCGCTGCAGGCACGATCGATCCCGCGCGGATCAACGTGGACGGCGGAGCGATCTCGCTCGGCCACCCGGTCGGCGCCAGCGGTGCGCGCATCGCGCTCCACCTGGTGCAGGCCATGGAGCGGCTCGGCAGCCACCGCGGCATCGCCACCGAATGCATCGGCGGCGGCCAGGGCGGCGCCATGCTGATCGAACGCGCTTGAAGGAGGCCACGATGAACGATCCCGCCTGGACCTATCTGGCCGACCGCGACCTGACGCTCGGCCCCGTATCCCGAGTTGAGCCCGGCGAATTCACGCACTGGCGCACCTCGCGCGATCAGGACGGCGTGTTCTGGGCCGTGATCGACCAGCAGGGCAGCGGCACCAATACGCTGTCGCAGGCGGTGCTGGAGGAATTCTCCCGGATCCTGGACCTGATCGAGCAGCGCATGCCCAAGGCGCTGGTGATCCGCTCCGCCAAGCGCGACGGCTTCCTCGCGGGGGCGGATATCGCGGAGTTCCGGGACGTCGACGACGAGGCGGCGATCCGCGAAAGAATCGCGGCGGCGCACGGCGTTGTGGACCGGCTGGCGGCGCTGACCATTCCCACCATCGCCATCATGCACGGCTATGCCCTGGGCGGCGGGCTGGAAATCGCCCTCGCCTGTAACCAGCGCAACGCGGTGGACGGAACGCGTTTCGGCTTTCCCGAAGTGCAGATCGGCCTTCACCCCGGCCTCGGCGGAACGGCGCGCTTCACCCATCTTTGCGATCCGATCGAGGCCATGAGCTTCATGCTCACCGGCAAGTCGATCCACGACCGGCAGGCGAAGCGCATGGGCCTTGTCGATGCCGTAGTGCCGGAACGTCATGTCGAAGCGGCGATCGCAGCAGCCGTGCGCGGCGATCTGGACCAAGCGCACCAGGGCCTGGTCGGCCGGATCAAGGATAGCGCCCCCGCCCGCCGGCTGGCCGCGCGGCAGATGCGCGCCCAGGCGGAAGACCGCGCACCGTCCCGGCATTATCCGGCGCCCTACGCGCTGATCGACCTCTGGGAAGAACATGGCGGCGACCTGGACGCGATGAAGCAGGCCGAAATCGCCTCCTTCGCACGCCTCATGCTCACCGATGCGGCGCAGAATCTGATCCGCGTGTTCTTCCTGCGCCAGAAACTCAAGGATCTCGCGGGCAAGGACGCGGGGATCGCGCAAGTCCATGTCATCGGCGCAGGAGCCATGGGCGGCGACATCGCCGCCTGGTGCGCCTGGAAAGGCCTGCGCACCAGCCTGTCCGACGTCAGTGCCGAGGCGATCGGTGCCGCCGTGGGCCGTGCCGCCGCGCTCTACGAGAAGATCGCGCACGGCGACCGCCTGAAGATCCGCGACGCGCTCGACCGCCTGATCCCCGACACGGCGGCCCTCGGCGTCACCAGCGCCGATCTCGTCGTCGAGGCCGCGCCCGAAAAAGCCGAGCTGAAACGCAAGCTCTACGCCGATGCCGAGCCGCGCATGAAGCCGGGCGCGATCCTCGCCACGAACACCTCGTCGATCCCGCTGAAGGAACTGCGCGAAGGACTGGAACGTCCCGAGCGCCTGATCGGCATCCACTTCTTCAATCCGGTTTCCCGGCTCGATCTCGTCGAAGTCGTGACCCATGACGGCACCGACGAGAAAGTCGCGGCCCGGGCGCGCGCCTTCGTCGGCCATATCGGCAAGCTGCCCGCAGCGGCGGGAAGCGCGCCAGGCTTCATCGTCAACCGCGTGCTCACGCCCTACCTGGCGGAAGCGCTCACCCTGATGGACGAAGGCGTCCCGCCCGAGATCATCGACAAGGCCGCGACCGATTTCGGCATGCCGGTCGGCCCGCTGGAACTGGCCGATCAGGTCGGCCTCGATATCGGGCTTGCGGTGGCCGAAATGCTGAAGCGGGAACTCGATTGGCCTATACCGGATGCGCCTCAGTGGCTGAGGGACAAAGTGAAAGCCCGCGAACTCGGCAAGAAGACGGGCAAGGGCATCTACGTCTGGAAAGACGGCAAGGCGGTGAAGGGCCATACCGCCAAGCGTGCGGCGGAGACCTCCAACATGGATCTGGCGGATCGGTTGATCCTGCCCATGGTCAACACCGCCGTCGCCGTCCTTCGCGAAGGTGTGACCGACGATCCCGAGGTGATCGACGCGGCGATGATCTTCGGCACCGGCTTTGCGCCGTTTCGCGGCGGGCCGATCCACTATGCGCGCCAGCGAGGCGCGGGGGAGATAGTCTCGGCCTTGAACGACCTCGCGCGCAGGCATGGGCCGCGCTTCGAACCCGATGCAGGTTGGTCCGAAGGGGGCCGGTTCGAGGAGGATGGCCCCATCGCGCATGAGACGCCCTGAAGTGACGACCTGCCTTTCCGATCCTCATGAGATCGCGGATCGCATCATCGCCCACACCGGCGGCAGGATCGTGCTGGGACTGCCGCTCGGGCTCGGCAAGTCGCCCCATGTCGCCAACGCCTTGTTCGAACGGGCGCGATGCGATCCGGCGATCCGGCTCCAGATCTTCACGGCGCTGACCCTCGAGCCGCCCCCGCTCAAGTCCGACCTGGAACGCCGCTTCCTGGAACCGGTCTTCGCGCGGACCATGGGCGGCTATCCCGAATTCGCCTATGCCGCAGCCCAGCGCGCGGGCGACATGCCGCCGAACGTCGAGGTCAACGAATTCTTCTTCCAGGCCGGCAGCCGCCTGGGCAATCCCGACGCGCAGCGCAGCTATATTTCCGCGAACTACACCCATGCCGTGCGCACCCTGCTGGACCAGGGCGTGAACGTCATCGCCCAGATCGTCGCGCGGCGTGGGGACCGCTTTAGCCTGAGCTGCAACAGCGACATGACGCTCGACCTGCTGCACGCCCGCGAAACGGGCAAGGCCGGCTTCCTGCTGATCGGCCAGGTCAACGACGAACTGCCGTTCATGACCGGGCCGGCCGACCTGCCCGGCGATGCCTTCGCCATGATCCTCGACAGCGCGGAAACCCGGTTCCCGCTGTTCGGACCGCCGAAGCAGCCGGTCAGCGCGGCGCAGCACGCCATCGGCGTCCATGTCGCCTCGCTGGTCAAGGATGGCGGATCGTTGCAGATCGGCATCGGCGAGATCGGCGATGCCGTGGCCCACGCGCTGATCCTGCGCGAGCAGCGTCCGCAGCACTTCCGCAGCGCCATCGATGCCCTGCTGGTTGCAGGCCAGGTTCGCCCGCCGGTCGAGACCGGTGCGTTCGGCCGGGGGCTCTATGCTCCCACCGAGATGCTGGTGGATGGCTTCGTGGAACTGATCCGCGCCGGAGTGGTCAAGCGCGAGGTGCACGGCGCAGTACTCCACGGCGGGTTCTTCGTCGGCCCGCGCGCCTTCTACGCCGCCTTGCGCGATATGGACGAGGCAGCGCGCGGGCGCATCCAGATGCGCGGGATATCCTACGTCAACGCGCTTTATGGAGACGAGGAGGGCAAGCGCGCCGCGCGCGTAGACGCCCGCTTCGTCAACAGCGCGATGATGGTGACCCTGCTCGGCGCCACGGTATCGGACGGGCTGGAGGACGGCCGCGTGGTCAGCGGGGTCGGCGGCCAGTACAATTTCGTCGCGCAGGCCATGGAGCTGGAGGGCGCCCGCTCCATCATCACCCTGCCTGCCACACGCCTGCACGAAGGCGTACTGCAATCGAACCTGGTCTGGAGCTATGGCCATGAGACGATCCCGCGCCATCTGCGCGACATCGTCGTGACCGAATATGGCGTGGCCGACCTTCGCGGCATGAGCGACGAGAGGGTGATAGGGCGCCTGCTCGCCATTGCCGACAGCCGCTTCCAGGACGACCTGCTGGATGCCGCGCGAAGGGCCGGGAAGATCGACCCGGAATGGCGCATCCCCCCGGAATGGCGCGGCAACCTGCCCGAGCGGATCGCCGGGGCCATAAGCAAGGCGGCCTTCCCCGCCTATCCCTTCGGCACCGACTTCACCCCCGTCGAGCAGCGCCTGCTGCCCGCCTTGCAGCACCTTGCCGAAAGCGACGGCAAACCGGGTACGCTTGCCGCCCTGGCCGCGCGCGCCATGCGCGGCCCGGCCGCGACACCGGATGAAAAGGAAGCTCTGGCGCGCATGGGACTCGGCGATGTGCAGGGTCTTCGGGAGAGAACCTACCGGACGCTGATTCTCGGCGCTCTACGCGCTTTGCCGTGAGAGAGATCGCGAACGACGCGTCAGCGCCTCATACGGCCTTGCCCGTTCACCCCGTCGGGCCGCCCGGTCGCGCCGCCCGGTCGCGCCTTGGCCACGGCGCCCTGAAGCTCGGGAAAGCATTCGCGCGCCAGGGTCTTCCACATGGGCTCGATCGCGTCGCGCCAGTCTCCGAAGCCGTAGAGGACCAAGGTTCCGTCGTGCCGCGCCTCGAACGACATGAGCGGGCGGCTTGGGGCGTCGGCTTCTTTCGCGAGGCGGAAATTGACCTTGCGCCCGGAATCCACCGAGAGGTTTTCACTCACCCCGACATCGTCGAACTCGGTTTCCACGCAGGCGGCCACCTCGCCGATCGGCCGGTCGGACCGTGCCTTTATCGACGAAGGTGCCAGGGGCGTAGCTGCCGAAAGCAGAATGGCGGCGAGAAACATGGCCGGTTGATACCACGAGTGGACAGATGGCCCAAGGGCCGCCGTCCATGGGATCAGGATTCCCGGCCGAAGAAATGGTCGATCACGTCCCGCGCCAGTCTGGCCGGCTTCAGCGTGTCGGCATCGAGGCAGCACCAGCTGGATTTGACCTCGGCCAGGACGTCCTCGCCGCGCTTGATGATCGTTTCATAGAAGGCCCGCGCACCCTGGACCTTTTCCAGGAGGACGGTGGCGATCACGTCGTCACCCAGGAACGTGGGCTTGCGGTAGGTGATCTCGTGCTTGAGCGCGACCCACAGATGTTGGCCGACGACTTCGGTGGGCGCAATGGCGCGCCAATGGTCCAGCACGGCGTCCTGCACCCATTTGAGGTAGCTGGCATTGTTGACATGACCCATGAAGTCGATGTCGGCAGCATCGACGCCGATGCGGAAGTCGTGGGGAATCGCGGTGCTCACGGGATGACTCTAGCAGAACTGCGGCGCGCGCAGCAGACAAATCTCGAAGGGTCCGGATAGACGCCGATTGTGGCGGGACCGCGACAGCCCGAACCGCCGCGCAAGGCGGCGATCCAGACTGTCGGAGCCACATGGTATGGCTCGGGCTCAGAGCGACTTGGCCATGTTGAGGTGCGCCGTAACCGCCGGCACCATCTCCTTCGCGAAGGCCTTGAGCGGCGCGGAATCGCCGTTCGCCGCATAGTCCTTCAGCTTGTCCAGCGTCATCTGGTGGGCGTCGACTTGGGCCGAGGCATAAGCCTTGTCGAAGTCGGCGCCCGACAGGTTCCTGAGCGTATCGAGCTTCTGCTCCTGCGCCTCGGTGAGGCCCGCGTCAGGGGTGATCGAAGGCGAGAGCTTGTCGGTGACGCCCTTCAGCTTCTGGGTGGACTGGGTGTGCGCCTCGATCATCTTCTCCGCGAAACGCTTCACCTCGGCAGACTGTCCCTTGGCGACGGCGAGCTTGGAGGTCTCGATCTCGTAGGCGTCGCTGGCGGCAGCGGTGTTGGCAAAAGCCTGGTCCGGGCTTTGCGTGGCGGTGGGCATGACGCCGTCCGCACCCGGATACGCACCGGCGACCGCGCCCGAGGCCGGTGCCGTGGAAACTTCGTCGGAGGCTGGGGCCTCCTTCTTGCAGGCCGCAAGCGCCAATGCTGCAAATGAGACGGCGAAAAGTACCCGATGCTTCATGGTGAATTCCTCTTCCTCGCTACGCTCATTCGTGAACCAACTTATACGCCGCGCGTTCCCGGACAGACTGCTCCCGGTCGCACGGATCGCGGAGCGTCTCGTCCTGTCAGGAGCACGATAATGGGAATCCTCGGAAACATCTTCGACAAGGTCCTCCATCGCAACAAGGCGAAAGCCGCCCCCGCGCCCGCCCCATCACCGGCCCCGACGCAGGCCCCGACACAAGCCGCGCCTGCCCCGGCTCCTGCGGCCTCCACACCGGCACCGCAGCAGGCGACCGAAACCGTCGACGTCGGCCAGGTGCTCCAGGAAATGGCTTCGCTGAAGGGCGACGGCGGCGGCAACTATCAGAGGTCGATCGTCGATCTGCTGAAACTGCTCGATCTCGATTCCAGCCTTGCGGCGCGCAAGGAACTGGCGGACGAACTCGGCGTCCATGTCGCGGCGGACGGGTCGGCGGAGCAGAACATCGCTCTGCACCGCGCCGTGATGGACAGCCTTGCCAAGAACGGCGGCGTGGTTCCTGACAGCCTCCGCCAATAAGCCTCCAATCCCGCCAAGATGCCGGATTAGCAAAGCTAACCTCGGTTAATGCGGGGAGCCGATTTAAAGCTACTGCTTCCCCCCCAGTAGGGGAAACCGCAGTGTCCCGCGGTTTGGGTCAGGCCGGCAAAGTGCCAGACGCGCACTTTGCCGGCCTGTTTCATGAACGGGAGCCCTCACCTCAAACAGGATGACCGCGTCAGCAGCCCGGCGAGGCATGCGCTTGGCGATGGCCCCGCGAGCACCGGGATGTCGTGGGCAAGGATCTTCTCGCGCAGGGCGGCCGCGAGGATGGCCTCGGTGACGTCCACGTCGCGCTCGGCGAAAGCCCCCTTGAGCACGGCGATCATGGCGTTGGTGGACGGTTCGGCAGGGTCCGATTTCCGCGCGCGAGGGCCTTGAACGACAGGCGCGCTACCTCCTCTTCTTCGACAGGATCTGGCCAAGCGAACGCCCCCGCACACCATAGGGTTCAAGCGACCTTGCATGCGCCGCGCAGCTGGCCGGCTCACCTGCTCGGGAACGCGGCACGCAGTTCGCGTCTTCTAGAAGGGAAGGAGAGAGGACATGGCCGAATACGAACCCGAAGATTCCCGCAACGTCACCGGAACTGCCTCCACGCCTGACGGGCGCTGGACCAACCGTAGCGGCAAGCCGCCCCAGGGTGTGCCGCAAATGGATCCGGCCCACGCCGGGGAAGCGGAACGCGAGCCCAAGGAGGACGAGCGCCTGAACCCCGGCGCGAATACGCAGGCGACCGGAGGCGCGGGAGCCGACCGCGACAAGCCGCAGCAGCCCTGACCCGCTCGGGCGGGGAAGTCCGCGGACGAGCGCAGCAATTATTTGTAACGGTGCAATCGCCCTTTCGGGGTGAACCGAGCCGCCCCTGACGCGTTGGTCCCGCACGTGTCAGGGGGAATGGCGTCTTGCGAAAGTTCATGGCCGGAGGTGTCCTTGCCGTTTCGGCACTGGTTCTGACCGGCTGCAACAGACATCAGTCGGCACTGGCCCCGTTCGGGCTGGAGGCGCGTTCGACGCTCGGCCTGACCGTCGTGCTGACGATCGGCGCCGCGGCCATCGCGCTGGCTGTCGCGGCGATCTACGTGGCTGCGGCGCGTGCGCCGGAAGGCAGGCTGTCCCACAAGGGCGGGATGCGCCTGGTGCTCTGGCTGGGTGCGATCATCCCGACGGTGGTGCTCACCGCGCTGCTGCTTTGGGCGCTGCCGGCAATGCGCCCGCTTCCGGCCGAAGCGGGCGATCTGCGCATCCGCGTGGAAGGCGAACAGTTCTGGTGGCGCGTGGCCTACCGACCGCCCGGAGCCCCTCCCCTGTTTTCCGCCAACGAAGTGCGCCTGCCGGTCGGCCGAACCGTGGTGTTCGAACTCGCCGCCACGGACGTGGTACACAGCTTCTGGATACCTGGTCTGGCGGGCAAGATGGACATGATACCCGGCCGGACCAATCGGCTGGTGGTCAAGGCCGACAAGCCCGGCACCTATCGCGGAGTTTGCGCTGAGTTCTGCGGGCTGAGCCACGCGCTGATGGCGTTCGACGTAATCGCCATGGAGCCCGCCGCCTTCGATGCCTGGCTGGCCGCCGCGCGCACCGCGCCGCCCCGCCCGCAGGACCGCGGCGCGGCGCTTTTCGCCCGGGAGGGCTGCGCGAGCTGCCACGCCGTCGCGGACAATGGCACGCGCGACATCGGTCCCGATCTCACCCGCTTCGGCGAGCGCCTGACCCTCGGCGCCGGCATCCTCGCCCCCACGCCCGAGAACACCGCCGCGTTCATTCGCGACCCGCACCGCTTCAAACCCGGCGCGCGCATGCCCGCCTATGCCCATCTCAGCGAGGACGAAGCCCTTGCGCTCGCCCGCTGGCTGAAACGAACGAGCCCGGAGGAGGGACGATGAGCCTGCACGATCAGGACGATCCCGCCCTGCGCGCCGCCCAGGAACAGCGGCTGCGCGCCGTATGGGAGCCGCCCAAGGGGCTGTTTCTGCGCTGGAGCGACACCAACAACAACCAGGTCGGCAAGTGGTACGTGCTGACCGCCTTCGGCTTCATGCTTTTCGCGGGCGTGCTGGCGCTGATCATGCGTACACAGCTGGCGGCGCCGGACAACGACCTTGTCGGCCCCGGCACCTTCAACCAGCTCTTCACCCTGCACGGCTCGGTGATGATGTTCCTCTTCGCGGTGCCGATGTTCGAGGCGGTCTCGATCATCCTGCTGCCGCAGCTTCTCGGCGCACGCGACCTGCCGTTTCCGAGACTTTCCGCCTTCGGCTACTGGTCGTTCCTGCTGGGCGGCGTGTTCGTCTCGGGCTCGATCTTCTTCGACGCCGCACCGGACGGGGGCTGGTTCATGTACCCGCCGCTGACGACGCGCACCGACCTCTCCGGCCTGGGCGCCGACATCTGGATGCTCGGCCTCTCCTTCATAGAGGTGTCGTCCGTCGCCGCCGCCGTGGAACTGATCGTTGGCGTGCTCAAGTGCCGCCCGCCCGGCATGCGGCTCAACCTCATGCCGCTCTACGCCTGGTATATCCTGGTGGTGGCGGTGATGATCCTCTTCGCCTTCCCGCCCCTGATCGCAGGCGACGTGCTGTTCGAGATGGAGCGCCTGCTCGACTGGCCCTTCTTCGACGCCGCGCGCGGCGGCGACCCGCTGTTGTGGCAGCACCTGTTCTGGATCTTCGGCCATCCCGAAGTCTATATCGTCTTCCTGCCCTCGATCGCGCTCTTCGCCATGCTGGTGCCCACGTTCGCGCGGCGCCACCTGCTCGGCTATCCGTGGATCGTGCTGGCGGCGGTGGGTACGGCATTCCTGTCGTTCGGCCTCTGGGTCCACCACATGTTCGCCACCGGCCTGCCGAAGATCAGCCTCGGCTTCTTCTCGGCCGCGTCGGAGGCGGTGGCGATCCCGACGGCCGTGCAGATCTTCGTCTTCATCGTCACCCTCTGGGCGGGACGCGTGGTCTGGTCGACGCCGCTGCTCTACGCGACCGGAAGCCTGGCGATCTTCGTGATCGGCGGGTTGACCGGCGTGATGGTGGCCCTCGCCCCGTTCGACTGGCAGGCGCACGATACCTACTTCGTCGTCGCCCACCTGCACTACGTGCTGATCGGCGGCACGCTGATGCCGCTGTTCGCCGGGCTCTATTACTACTGGCCGCTGGTGACCGGCAAGAAACTGTCCGACCGGCTGGGAAGGATCGCCTTCTGGCTGATCTTCGTGGGGGCCAACCTGTGCTTCTTCCCCATGCATCTCTCGGGCCTGGAGGGCATGCCGCGCCGCGTCTTCACCTATCCCGAGGAGCTTGGCCTGGGCGGGCTGAACCTTGCCTCCACCATCGGCTCCTTCATCATCGCCGCCGGCGTCGCCGTGATCGTCTTCGATCTCTGCCGCTCGCCCTGGCGCAAGCGGGCGCCGCGCAATCCCTGGCAGGCCGGAACGCTGGAATGGCTCGCCCTGCCGGAGGACGAGAATTGGGGCATCCGCTCGATCCCGCTGATCGAGAGCCGCTATCCGATCTGGGACCAGCAGGACTTCGTCCGCAAGGTGGACGAAGGCCGCTACTTCCTGCCCGATGCCGAGGAAGGCCGGCGCGAGACCATCATCACGTCCGTACTCGACGCTCGCCCCGTCTCGGTCATCCGTCTCGGCGGACCGGGATGGAAGCCGATGCTCACCGCGCTGGCGCTGGGCGGCGTATTCATCCTGACCACTTATCACCTCTACTGGCCGGCGCTGGTCTGCGGCGTGGTCACTCTGGCCATGGTGCTCTGGTGGCTCTGGACGGGAACGGCGGAAATCCCCGAGAAGCCCTGCAAGCCGATCGGCCACGGCATGGAACTGCCGCTCTACATCTCCGGCAGCGCCTCGCCCGGATGGTGGGCGATGTTCATCACCATGATGGCCGATGCCACCGCTTTTTCCGGGCTGGTCTTCGGCTACTACTTCTTCTGGACCCGGCACGAGGCCTTCCCCCCGGCGGGGATGACCGCCGCACCGGGCATGACATGGCCCATGGTCGCCTTGGCCCTTGGCCTCGCGGGCTGGCTCATGACCGTTGCCGCGCGCGAGATCCATACGCGCGGCGGAGTGGGCACGGCCCGCCTGTTGCTGGTCGGCGGTCTGGCGACCAGTATCGCCGGCGTGCCGGCCGGGCTGGCGGGGCCATGGCTTTCCGGCATGGACCCGACCGCCCACAGCTATCCGGCGATCGTCTGGACGCTGGCGATCTGGACCTGCCTCCACGCCGCCGTCGCCGCGATCATGCAGGCCTACGTCCTCGCCCGCAGCCTGGCCGGCCGGATGACGCCCCATCACGATGCCGACATCCGCAACGTGACTGTCTACATGCACTTCTTCGCCCTGACCGTCGTTGCCGCCTATGCCACGATCGGCCTGTTCCCGGAGGTGGCATGAGCGACGAACGGCGCAAGTGGCACGAGCGGCTCAACGTTACGCTTTGGACCCTCATCATCCCGCCCACCGTCTGGGCGGGGCATTTCCTGTTCTCCTATCTCTGGGCAGCGATCTCCTGCGCCAAGGAGGGCGCTTTCGCCAAGTTTCCCACGCTCTTCGTTGCCGGCACGGTGCTGGCGCTGGCGATCATCCTGCTCTCGGGCTGGATCGCCCACCGCCAGACCGGCATGCGCGGAGACTCCCCGCCCCACGATGAAGGCACCGAAATCGACCGGCTGCGCTTCCTGGCGAAGTCCACGCTGCTGCTGGCGGGCCTGAGCTTCGTAGGGGTGCTGTTCACCGCGCTGCCGGTCGTCTTCATCGGAGATTGTCGATGAATCGGACGACGAGCAGGACTGCGATCCTCGTAGCCGGGGTGCTCCTGCTGCTGGGCTATGCTGTTTCCGGCATGGGCATGACCGGCCACATGACCGGCCACATGGTCGCGGTGGCCGTGGCCGCGCCATTGCTCGCCTTCGGGCTTATCGGTAGCACTCTCGATCCCGCGCGGCGCTGGCCCCGCGCGGTGACGCCCATGGCGATGATGATGCTGGAACTGGTGGCCGTGTGGTCCTGGCATCTTCCGGCCTTGCGCCGCGCCGCCGATACTCTCCCGCTTCTCGCCGCTGCCGAGCACCTGACATTCCTGGCCGCCGGGCTGCTCCTCTGGAGCGCGGCGATCCACGCGCCGAACCGCGCCGCCGGTATCGGCGCGCTGCTGTTGACCTCGATGCACATGACCTTGCTGGGCGTGCTGATAGGCCTTGCGCCCCGGCCGCTTTATGCCTCGGGGATGGCAGGGCACCACCACACCGCACCGTTCGGGCTCGATGTCCTGGCCGACCAGCAGCTCGGCGGCGTCGTCATGCTGGTGATCGGCGGGCTCAGTTACCTGCTGGGCGGTCTCGCCCTGTTGGCGGGCCTGCTGAAAGCCGAACCGGAAACCGCGCCATGACCGTGAAACTGACTCTCAAGCGCCTGATCCTGGGCGCGCTCGCCCTGGCCGCCCTCGGCATGGCGTTCGCCTGGTCCGGGTTGTTCCCGATCGCCGCTTCGTCCGGCCACTGGGCAATAACCGACTGGTTCCTCCACTGGACCATGCAGAACTCGGCCCGCACCTACAGCGCGTTCCAGACGCCCGAACATGTGCGCGAAGACCGCGCCCTCGTCAGTGCCGCCGGTCATTTCCATCAGTCCTGCGAGGTCTGCCACGGCGCGCCCGGAGTGCCGCGTTCGCCGGTAATGCAGGCGGCGAGCCCGCCCGCTCCGGATCTCGCGAAGACCGTCGGCGACTATAGCGACCGCGAGCTGTTCTGGATCGTCCGTCACGGCGTGAAATATACCGGCATGCCCGCCTGGGCCGCCGAAGGCCGGGACGACGAGGTCGGCCGCATGGTCGGCTTCCTGCGCCGCCTCCCGGCCATGGGCGCTGCCGAATACAGCCGTCTGGTCGGGCCGCAACGCTTGGCGGGCAGCGCGGCCGGTGGCGATTCCCTGGCCCGCTGCACGGGCTGCCACGGTGTCGACGGGCGCGGGCGCGGCCAAACCGACATACCCGTGATCGCCGGCCAGAAGCCGAACTACATCCTCAAGAGCCTGCAAGATTTCGCCGCGGGAAAGCGCCGCAGCGCCGTCATGCAGGCCGCCGCCACGGGCCTGAGCGAAGCGGAAATGCGCGAGGCCGCGCGTCACTTCGCCAGCCAGCCCGGGCTGACGGACTCCGCATTGCCCGCCAGCCACCCGATCGTGGCCGAGGGGCTGCGCGGCGAGCAGCTTCCCGCCTGCCGCCAGTGCCATGCTCCCGGCAAAGCCGCGCCCCTTCTGTCGGGCCAGCGCCCGGAATACCTCGCCGCCCGCTTGCGGCAATGGCGCGGGGATGAAACCGTCGTGGACGCCCGCAAGCCCCGCGATCCCATGGCGACCATCGCCCGCCGCATCCCCGAAGCGGACATCGACGCTCTTGCCCAGGCAGCGGCTGCTCCGGCACGCTAGGACATGACGAAAGGCAGAGAGACCATGACCGACCGCGACCATCAGGATGAGGTACTGGATTTCTGGTTTCGCGAACTCACCCCGCAGGACTGGTTCGAAGCCGCCGAAAGGCTCGATCCCCTGGTTACGGAGCGCTTCCGGGAGCTTCATGCCCAAGCATCGCGCGGTGCGCTTGACGGCTGGGCGGAAACACCGCGCGGCCGGCTGGCGCTGATCCTGGTGCTCGACCAGTTCTCCCGCCATATCCATCGCGGCTCAGCCGGGGCTTTCGCGAGCGACGAGAAGGCCCAGCGCCTCGCCATCGACGGGATCGCGTCGAAAATGGACGAGGTCCTGTGCTTCTCGCAAAGGCAGTTCTTCTACATGCCGCTGATGCATGCCGAAGATCCCGCCGTTCAGGCGATCAGCGTGGAGCGCTTCGAAGCCTTGCGCGATTTCGCCGAGGAACTTCTCGGCTTCGCCACCGGCCATAGCGCCGAAATCGCCAGGTTCGGTCGGTTCCCGGCACGCAATTCCGCGCTTGGGCGGAAATCGACCCCGGCCGAAGCGAACTATCTGGCAAACCGAAGCGCCTAGTTGCGCAGCATGCTCCAGTCGTCATCGGCGCCCTTGTCGCGCAGCACGTCGAGCGCGGTCTGGACGTGGATCGCCGCCAGATCCTGGCCGCAGGCGTCCAGACGACCTACCGCCTCCTGAAGCAGAGCCGCGATGCTGCGGAGTTCAAGAACAAGCTGCTCCTGGTTGGTGAGTGCCATACCAAACCGTCTCTCCCCTCATCCCGATATCAAGCTAAGGGATCGGCGGGAGTTCACAAGTACAAATACGAATGATCCTCAGGGTAATCAGGCGATGCAGGCCGCGCGCTGGAGATAGTCCTGCATCAGGGCGGCGCCTTTTTCGGTGAGGCCCAGTTCATCCTTCGCCCCGGCGCCCCCGCGGCGCAGCCATACGAGCCCTTCCAGTTCGAGGATCTGCTGCCAACGCTGCGTGATTTTCGGTCCCGGTCCCGGTAAACGCAAAGGGCGGCCGCCGCCCTGGGCCGCGTAGAGATCCATGAGGATATCCCAGGCCGGATCGCCGAAGAAATCCACGCCGAACAGTTCGTTACGAAGATTTCGGCATTCGCAGATATGTTCGGCCAATTGGGTGAGGTGGTGCTGCGAAATCGGTTCTCGCTGGCCTTCGTCGGTCTTGTCGTCCTCCAGTTTCCTGGCCATCGCCCCGCCTTTCTGATTCCCCAAGTCCCGAGATAGCGCAGGTGCGCATGCAGCAAGCCTCAAGGACTGACAACGGCGCCATCGCCATCGATGGCGCCACTTCAAAAAGTTAATCCAGGATAAAGTAATCTACAATGGCTGTCCGCGATAGCGGCTAGGCGTCACTCCCACCAGGCGCTTGAACATCGTCGAGAAATTGCCCGGCCCGTCGTAGCCCAGGTCCAGCGCGATGGCGGTCACCGAATCCCCGCTCGCCAGCCGGGGCAGCGCCACGGAGAGGCAGGCCTGTTGCCGCCATTCGGCGAAGCTCATGCCGGTCTCGCGCCGGAACAGGCGGGTGAAGCGGCGGCGATTCATCGCCAGGGCGTGAGACCAATCGTCGATCGTTTCCCCGGCACGCGGGCTTTCCAGAAAGCGATGGCAGCGCTGCGCCAGTGCGGCATGGCGCGGAAACGGCACGAGGATCGGAATGACCGGCGCCTGGCAGATCTCGGCCACGAGCAAGTCCATCACCAGCCCGTCGCGCCCGCCCTCGTCGTATTCGGCGGGAACTTCGGCCGCAGCGACGAGCAACTGGCGCAGCAGCGGAGAAACGGCGACGACGCGGCAGGTCTCCGCCAGTCTGGCACTTGCGGACTGGTCGATCAGCACGCTGCGCGTCTGCACCGCGCCGACCATGCGCACCGAATGCGGCGTGCCGGCGGGGATCCACACGCCGCGTTCGACCGGTGCCACCCAGGCCCCGCCGGGCGTGCTGACGGCCACGACACCCCGCGCCGCGTAGAGGAACTGGCCGCGCCGGTGGCTGTGTTCCGCCAGTTCGAACGAGGTAGGATAATCGTTGCCGATGCCGACCACCGCGCGCGGCACGTTCTCGTAATCGTCGGGATGACGGTGCTGGATCATATGTCCCACCTGCATGAATGAATGACCCATAATCCGAAGCGGGACGTAGAGAAAGCGATTACGGGGCAAGTCCGATGCAGGAGATAGGCAAAATGTCAGCGAGCGCGGCTCAGAGGCCCGGCAACCGGGCTGTCGATGGAACGGTGTTCGGCGTGATCGTCGCGATCAGTTTCTGCCATCTCCTCAATGACATGATGCAGTCGCTGCTGCCCGCGATCTACCCCGCGTTGAAGACCGATCTAGGGCTGAGCTTCGGCCAGATCGGGCTGGTGACGCTCGCCTACCAGATCACCGCCTCCATCCTTCAGCCGCTCATCGGCCTCTATGCGGACAAGCGACCGACGCCGCTCGCGCTGCCGGGAGGCACGCTGTTTTCGCTGGCCGGCCTGACCGTCCTCTCCGCCGCGCACAGCTACGGACTGGTGCTGGTGGGCGCGGCGCTGCTGGGCATGGGATCCTCGGTATTCCATCCCGAATCCTCGCGCGTCGCGAGAATGGCGGCGGGCGGACGGCACGGGCTGGCGCAATCGCTGTTCCAGGTCGGCGGCAATGCCGGTCAGGCGCTGGGTCCGCTGGCCGCCGCTCTGGTGGTCGTGCGGTGGGGCCAGTCGAGCCTGGCGTTCTTCGCCCTGCTGGCGCTGCTTTCCGGTGCGGTGCTGTGGAACGTGGCGGCCTGGTATCGCAGCCATGGCCTGTCCCGCCTGGCATCGGGCGGCAAGGGCGCGCAGGCCATCGCTCTGCCCAAGGGCCAGGCGGCGCGCGGCATCGCGATCCTGCTGGCGCTGATCTTCTCGAAGTACGTCTATCTCGCCAGCCTGACCAGCTACTTCACCTTCTACCTGATCCAGCGGTTCGGCCTTTCGGTGCAGAATGCGCAGTTCCACCTCTTCGCCTTCCTGGCGGCCGTCGCGGTCGGAACCATCATGGGCGGCCCGCTGGGCGACCGGTTCGGGCGCAAGTACGTGATCTGGTTTTCGATCCTGGGCGCACTGCCCTTCACCCTCCTGCTTCCTTATGCCAGCCTGTTCTGGACCGGCCCACTCACCGTGGCGATCGGCCTGATCCTGGCCTCCGCCTTCCCCGCCATCGTCGTGTTCGCGCAGGAACTGGTACCCGGCAAAGTCGGCATGATCTCGGGCCTGTTCTTCGGCTTCTCGTTCGGCATGGGAGGCCTGGGCGCCGCCGGGCTCGGCTGGCTGGCAGACCACACGAGCATCGAGACGGTCTACCGGATCTGCGCCTTTCTTCCCGTGATCGGCCTGCTGACCGCTTTCCTGCCGCGCCTGTCGGCCTGCTGACCGCTTTCCTGCCGCGCCTGGAGGACAAATAGGCTACCGCCGCCGTGCCGCCGCGACCAGAGCGTAAGTCGTCACTCCGCTGAGGGCCAGCGCGATCGCGAAGCCCGCGATCGCGCCCCATTTCGCGCCCTCCGGCCCTGCCAGAAAGCCGCCAAGCGCAAGCCCGGCGAGGGGAAGAACAATCAGGGCAAGGCAGCCGATCGCGAACATAGGTCATCTCCAAGGCCGGCCCTAACCCGCCGGGGCTCCGGCGTCACGCGCCGTGCCCGGGACATCGTGCCGCACCCGGTGGCCAAACGCTCTATGGCGTCCCGCGCGAATCTGGACCACAAGCGCGCCATGTCGCGACCCCGGATCAAAGTGTTCTTCGACGGCGGATGCCGCCCCAACCCCGGCGCGATCGAAGCCGCCGCCGTGATACGCGGCGAAGCGCACGTCTTCGCGGACCTCGGCCACGGCACCAACCACGACGCCGAGTGGACGGCGCTGGTCAAAGCGCTCGACCTGGCAACCTCGCTCGGATTCCGGGACATCGAACTCATCGGCGATGCCCTGCCCGTCGTGCGCCAGGCGAACGCGGCGCTGAAGCGGGGAAGCGCGCTCGACCGGCATGAAGCGGCATTCCTGGACCTGTGCCGGGATGCGCCGCCGGGGCGCATCCGCTGGATAAAGCGGGAGCAGAACCTCGCCGGGATCGCCCTGGCCCGGCGCCATCCGCGCTAGGCGGGGGGCGCCAATCCCAGGAGATCCTCTACCGCGCGGGCAAGGTTGTGCGAGGTGTAAGGCTTCTGGACGACGATACGGGAGCGGTGCTGGTCGGGAAGCTGGGCCTGTTCGCCGTATCCCGTCGCGAAGAAGAACGGAACGCCCGCGTCCGCCAGGCGATCGGCCACGCCGAAGCTGGTCTGGTCGCCCAGGTTGATATCGAGGATCGCGAGATCCGGCATGCGCGCGTCCAGGGTGCCATGCGCGCCTTCCGCGCTCGACGCCGTCTCGATCTCCGCTCCGAACCGGCCCAGAATGTCTTCGGCGTCGAGCGCGATGATGAGGCTGTCCTCGACGATCAGCACCGACATGCCCGCCAGCAGATCATGCCTGATCGGTGCCTTCGACACCGCCGGCCCGTGCGAGATCCGGCGCGGGGTCGGCAGGGTGATGCTGGTGCCCTTGAAGCTGCGCTGTTCGGAAAGGTGACGCGCCGGAATGCGGAACGTGGCGCGCACGCCGGCCGGATCGTACTCGATATCGGCCGAGCCGCCGAGGTCGTAAGGCACCGATCGCTTGATGATGGTCGTTCCGAAGCCTTTGCGTGTCGGCTGCTTGACCGGCGGTCCGCCGCTTTCGGTCCAGGTCAGGACAAGATCGTCGTTGTCGGCGCGCTTCCATGCGATTTCGACGATACCGTCGCCGGACAGGCTGCCGTACTTCGTCGAGTTGGTGACGAGTTCGTGAACCACCAGCGCCATCGAAGAATAGGCCTGCGGATTGAGCAGGATCGGCGGCCCTTCGTAGTGGATCGAACTTTCCTTGTGCGCCGCGAAAGCGGCCGATTCCGCGTCGATCAGCGCCTGTAGCGGCGCCGGTCCCCAATGGTCGTCGGTGATCTGGTTATGCGCGCGGGCCAGCGAATGGATGCGACCATCCACCACTTCCACGAATTCGCGCACCGCTTCCTCGTCCGGCTGCGATTGCCGCACCAGGCCCCGGATCACGCCGAGGATGTTGCGAACCCGGTGGTTGAGTTCGGCAATCAGCAGTTCCTGACGGGCGTTCGCCTGCTGGCGCTGCGCCGCCGCTTCGTCGGCCAGGCGCAGCACGACCTCGATCAGTGTCGCCCGCAGCGTCTCCGCCACCCGCAATTCCGGCTGGAGGAACGGGCGGGAACGGCCTTCGACCTGCTCGTTCCATTCCGCGAAACTTTCACGCGGCGTCAGGCGCGGACCGTTGGGGCCATACTCGACCGGCTTGTGCGGATCCCCGGCCCAGCGCACCGATTGCCGCATTTCCGAGCGGAACAGCACGACATAATCGCGGGGCGAGCGCGAAATCGGAATGGCCAGCAAGCCGGACGCTTCCTTGGCGAAGCTCTCCGCGCCCTTTACGAGGGAACCGATATTGTCCGTCGTGAACACCTTGCCCGCGGCCGTAGCGTTCAAGGCGCGGACGATGGCGCGGAAGTCCTCGCTGGGCGGGGTCGTTCCCGAGAAGGCGTAATTGCCGTTGATCCACACGCCCACCCCGTCGGCGGGGATCGCGCTCATCAGGATGTCGGCCAGCCAGTCCGGATCCTTGAGCAGCGTCTCGTCCGACGCCACGGCGCTCAGCAACTGGTCGGAGATGTCGCGCGCACGCCGCTCGTACTCGGCCATTTCCCGCCGCTCGCGGCTTTCCAGGCGCAGGGAGAACATCTGCGCGAAAAGGTCGCTGACGGAGCGGCGCTCGAACGTCGGCGAGATTGGGGAGTAATGGTGGCAGGCGAAGAGACCCCATAGCTCGCCGTCCACGACGATGGAGATCGAGAGCGAGGCCCTCACCCCCATGTTCTTCAGATACTCGAGGTGGATCGGCGAGACCGATCTCAGCACGGAAAGCGAGAGGTCGAGCGACCGGCCCATGGCATCTCGCTGCGGGACGATGGCGATGGGAACGGCTTCCACGTCGTGAATGACGCGCAGCAGGTTGCGCTTGTAGAGTTCTCGCGCCTGGCGGGGAATGTCGCTGGCGGGATAGTGCAGGCCCTTGAACGACCCGATCCCGGCCTTGCACGCTTCCGCCACCACTTCGCCGGCACCGTCGGGCGCGAACTTGTAGACCATGACGCGGTCGTACCCCAGCAGGGCGCGGACCTGCCGCGCGCCTTCGCGGTAGAACGAGGCGAGATCGGGCCGCGTGTCCAGCCGCGCCATCATCGCACGGACCATGCCGGTGGTATCCCCGCTGGTCTGGGAACCGGGCTCGAACTCCAGGATGATCTGCCCCTCGGAAAGATGGAGCGCGACATCGTAGTACCGGCCGCCTTCCGCCAGTTGCACGCCGAACATGCGCTCCACCGAGTCCGGCGAAACGAGATAGGCCATGCGGTTGCGCAGATCATGGATCAGCGAGGGGGAAATGAATTCAGCGAAAGGCTGGCCGACCATCGCCTCCGGCTCCGCGCCCAGCAGCTCTGCGATATTCGCCGAGACGCGCGAAATCACCCAGTCGGTGCTCAGCGCTATCAGAAAGCCCACGGGCTGGATGGCCCCGAGCAGATGGATGGGTTCGCGATCGCAGTTGGTCAGATCGACCGTCATACCAGTATTCGTCACGCCGCCTCTTGATCTTCGTCCATCTGCCGGATTGCGGGGGCGTTATGCCCCCGGCGGCGCTACAATTCGACATTAAACGAACGAGAGCGGCGCAGGTTTCTAAGCCCGCACGAATGTGTGGCATTCGCCTCCCGACGGGGCGGGAAGCGGCGGATCCGGCTGCGGTCAGGCGGGCTGACTTGCACGGGTCTCCGCGAGGGTAGGCTCCGGATCCCCCAGATCGAGATAGGATCCGTCGAACTGGGCCACCGCCATCATCTCCTTCAAAGAGGGAATCACGAGGCGCTTGGTTCTCAGTTCGATGAGACCCCGGCGGCGCAAGTCCTGGATCACCCGGTTGGTATGGACCTGCGTCAATCCGCAGGCTTCCGCCACCTGGGTCTGGGTCAGGGGACACGAACAGGCGCCCTGAACCGCCGCGCCGATCTTCTCCTGCCGCAGATAGAGCTCGCACAGGAGATGCGCGACGCGCTCCCGTGCGTCCATTTGACCCAGGATGGCGGTCCATCGGCGCTGGATCGACAGTGAGAGCATCTGGTTGCGCCAGAAGCTGCGGGACAGCCGCGCATTGCCGGTCAGCAAAGTGCGGAACTCCAGCTTGCCGACGATCGCGACCGTCAGGCTGGTGAGCGCCATGATCGACTGCTCCACCCGGGAGCGGGAGCTGAGATCGCTGCAGCAAAGGTCGCCCGGCAATCCGAACGCGACGATCTGCCGCCGCCCGTCCGCAAGCTGGATGGTCTGTTCCGCCCAGCCGTTGACGATGATGAGGATATGGGCCGTGCAATCGCCCTGATTGAGGACCATCTGACGCGGCCGATAAGTCCGCAGCCTCTGCAGGCCTGCAAACTCCAGAAGAAAATTGTCCTGTCGGCGGCCTTGCTGACGCTCTTGAGGAAGGACCGACTGCTGTTGTGCGAACTGCATGAGATCTTCCCGAATCGTTTACGGCGAATGAACAGAGTTCCATTCCGGCACACTTCGGACATTCACCTGCGTTAGGCCGAACCGGGTTTTTACTTCGGCTGGGCGTGTATGACGGTCGCTTGGGCCAGACCGAAGCGGAACTGCCGATTTTTCGGACGCAGGTAGATCTGCGAGACAAAAAACAGCGCAGGATAATAAATCCCAAGAGTATCGACGCCGAGAAAACGGGATGGAACCTGCGCGAGCGGCGCCGCTTCTTTCTCCAGGGCGAGCGCTGCCAGAACTTTTCAGCGATACCGCATACCAGGAGAATTTCGATGATCGACAAGAGGAACAAGAATGCCGACCAACCCAGCACCCGCCGCAAGGGTAAAGCCGGCATTTTCGTGGTGGTACTCGTTCTCGCGATCATCGCCGCGATCTTCATCGGCTACAATATCTGGCACATCCAGACCGCGCCGGTGGACGGGCGGGGCGGAACCGAGCAGCGCAAGGGGCTGAACGCGGATTCTCCGAAGTAACAGGGCGGGGAGGACAGGACGGATGATCTCGACCCGGCCCCGGAACGCCGCCGGACCGATGGCAGGTTCCGAAACTCAGCCTGGCGGGGTGTCGCCGCGCCTTGCCCGCGCATGGCGAGCGTTTTCCCCGGCCGCCTCCCGCTCGTGCTTGCAGAGCGGAATGGCTGCGGACGGCGCCGGCTTGTCGGCCTGGTCCTTCGCTGCGCCCTCGGCCGGATAGTGCAGGCCATCGGCGCAAGGCTGCCCGCCGGGGGTGAGCGCCGCTTCCACGATCTGTTTCTCGCCCATGAGGTGGAACACGCGCCGGCCTGCGCGTATGAGGTAGTCGGCCACGATCCGGCGATGGCAACGCCACCAGACCGCCTCTGCGCACATGATCGCGGTGCGGCGATCGGCGGCCATGTCGAGCAGTTCCGACAGGCCCAGCCGGAACGGTTCGGACAGCGCATAATCGGCATAATTGTGAAAGCTCTGGTTGCGCCAAAGGCCGTTCGTCTCGGGCGGAACGGGCGATTTCCTGCGCAGGCCGCCGAGCGCTTCGGTGCGGCGATAGGCGATCTGGAACGGCGCCAGCTCGCTTGACATGACATCGCCGTTATATTGCGGATTCGCGCGTGAACGTGGCACCTTGCGGATATCGACTACCTGTTCCACGCCGCCCGCGCGAAGCAGCTCCACGAAAGCGGGGATCGACCGCGTAGAATGCCCGATGGTGAACACCGGCGGGACGCTTCCCTGGGCCATGCCCGAAATCTCGTCTTCTGGAATGACGCCGTCTCCTTTCACGGAAGAACAAGGGTGGGAACATGGCGGTGTTCCCTGCGGACGCGGAATTTCCCCGGCGGAGATGATAAATGAAACCGGCAGGCCGGAGGCTGCGTTGGATCACCATAGGACAGCCTCCGCCGTGGAAGATGTATCATGCAGCAGACCGAATCCAACGAATCCTACCAGGGCCTGGGAACCCGGCATGTAGCGGGTGCACCGAAAATCCTGCCGTACATCCTCTGCGCGATCTTCGGCGTGTTTGCCGTCGCGATCGGCATCCTCTGGCTTTCGATCGGCGTCTGGGACCGGCCCGGTCCGGGGCAGGTCGATCCCGGTGCCGGGCAGCAGGAAGGTCCTGCCGAAACGGCTGAGTACGCGCGTTCGCGGCCAGACGCGACCGATCAGAAGTAAAGGTCGACGTAATCCGTCAGGTCGTCGCACCATTCGAATTCCCGTAGCCGATAATAGCTGCGGTTCTGGGTGATCGCGAAACGCCAGGTCTTGTCCACCGAGCAGCTGCGCCCGGCATCCGGCGTATCGGTGATGCTGATCCGGCCGCGAAAGACGAAATAGTCGGTGCCGATCTCCTCGATCGTGCCGTCCATCGCGAGGCGGCCCGGCCCGTTCGTCTGTTCCTGTCGTCCCCGCAGCTTCCACAGGCCGCCCTCGCGGCTGACGCGTGCGTTTCCCCGGCGCCCCCAGTCGATCCATTGCAGAGTGAGGCCCTTGTTCGCCAGAATACGGCTTGCGCTGCGCCCATCGAGGATGCGCGTCGTAGCCTGCGTCCTTTCCCGTGCCTTCCCGCCATCCGCAAGCGACGGCGATGAGGCAACGGGCGCGGCGGCGAGCGTCAACAACACCGAAGCGAGACCCAGGGCGGTGCGAGGTTCGATAAGGGCCATATTCGTCTCCAGCGCTGGAGCACTTCCTAATCAGGTGGAATCACCTGATGACTCGGAAAATGCGTCAAACCAGAAAGTAGAGTGGTCGATCCGATGCAATCGGATCGGCAACCGCTCCAATGCTCCATAGCGACTAGCCCCGATTTGGCCCCACTGCCAGCCGGACCTTCAGGCGGACTCGATCGCATTGGCCGAGGCCGGCCAATCGCCCGCGCCGAGTACCGGCAGCGCGAGGAAGGCCGAACCCGGCATGCTTAGCCGGATGCGATCGCGCTGGAAGCGCAACCGGTCCTGCGGTACGGCCCGCAATTCCTCGTCGATTCCGGCCAGCCCGCCCGAAGAGATCACGAGATAGCTGATCGCGCCATTCCTGCACTCGATGAGCGCCTCTACCGCGCGGCCGACCTGCCCCCCCTCCTCGTCATCGACCGCCATGCCGGCAATGCCGCTGGCGGTGAACAGGGTCGACACCGAGGCCCGGCTGCTGGCGGCACTGGCGGAGCGGGCGCCTTCCTCATACTTGGCCTGCCGGCCCAGCCAACGCCAGATCCCCACGACGTTCACCAGCGTCAGGAAGCCGTTGGAGATGAGCAGGTTCGTCTGCCCCGTCGTTATGCCGACCACGGACCACGCGATCGAACCGGCGGTGAAAACCACGAAGCCCCATCCCGTCACGCGGGCGCCGAGGTTGGCGGCCGTCATCATGGCGGCGATCATGGTCGCGACCGGTGCGAGAATGGAGGCGATAGCGTTCATGGGCACCCCGCCGGGATCGTGGTCGTTTCAGGAGATTTCGCAGCGGCAGACCTCGCGCCCCCGCCGCTTGAGGATGCGCGCAGCAGCGGCCTCGTCCGCGCCAGATCGTTGCGGATCGTGGTCGCGGCGACGCCGGCTTCTCCCATCGCATGGCTGATCTGGTCGAGCCCTTTGGCAACGTCGCCGGCGGCATAGAGTCCGGCAATGGATGTCCTCTGGTGGTCGTCCACCACCAGGCAGCCATCGGGCGTTCCCTCGGCGCCGAGCATGATCGCAAGCTCCGAACGGATGATCGAACCGAGCGCCGGATAGACGACGTCGAAGGCCATATCCTCGCCCGAGCAGCAGGTGACGATCCTGTCCCCGTCCATCCGCAAGGGTAAGCAGGGGCCGTCCCTCACGGCGATGCCCGCCTCGTCCAGCGCCAGGCGTTCCTCTTCGCTGAGATCGTGCGCGCCCTCCGGTGCCAGGAGAGTCACGTCATCCGTATACATTCGCAGGAACAGCGCTTCGTTGAAACCGCGCGTCTGCGTGCCCAGCACGGCTATCCGGCGGTCGGTCACTTCATAGCCGTCGCAGATCGGACAATAGCGCAGCAGTCCTCTTGCCAGCGCGGCATCGTGGATTTCGGGCGCGATCCGCGGACGGTTGTTGACCACCCCCGTCGCCAGCAGGACGGATCGCGCGCGCCATTCGCGATCCTGGCTGCGCGCCACGAAGCCCTCCTCTTCCCGCTGCAGCGTCTGGACGAGATCCTCGATCACTTCGGCGCCGAACTCCCGGGCCTGCTCGCGCATGCGGGCGAGAAGCTCGGTTCCGGCGATGCCGCCGGGATAGCCTGCATGGTTGCGGGTTCGCGGGATGAGGGCGGCCCGACTCTTGCCAGCATCGACGATCCGAATGCTCAAGTGGAACCGCGCAAGGTAGATGGCCGCGGTCAGCCCTGCCGGGCCCGCGCCGATGACGAGACAATCGAGAGGCTCTTCCATTCCGGCGTCAAAGCAGATGCCGCGCCCAGGTTCCGGCCGGACGGGGAAGGAGAGCGATTCTATGATCCATGCCACACTGCCGGTGGATCGGCCCTAAGGTTGCGGAACGACAGCGTCCATGATCGTCAACCGCTCCAGAGGCTTCGCACCTACGCGGGAATTGGTGACCAATATCGTGGCGCCCGGTTTCAGGGCGCCGCGTACCAGTTCGTAGAACCGTCTCGGCATGCGCACCCGGTTGAGGATGGCTTCGTCCACTTCCTGCCCGTCTTCCGCCCCGTGTCCAGGCAGACCCACATAGACCCAATGCGGCTTGCCGTCCCGCATCACGAGGTTGATGACATGCGAGCCGGGGTCGTCGTCTTCGATCCGGGCGACGCTCCGTCCGATCTCCACCCCGCCCCGCAGAACGACGATCCGTTGGTCGAGCTTCGAGACGATGATCGTGAGCGGACCTTGCGGAGCGGCCTGCGGCGTCCAGCGATATTCCTCCCCGGTCAGCGGCACGGCGGCGACGGGCCGTCCCCTGGCGTCCAGCGGTGCGAGCAGACTGTTGTCGCTGGTGCGGACATGGTCGGCGGCGCTGCCCTGCACGATCACGGTGATGCCAAGGTCGGTGATGGAAAACAGGGCGCGTGCGAATTCATAGGGCAGATGGACGCAGCCGTGGCTCTCGGGGTAGCCCGGAAGGCCCCCCGCATGAAGCGCCACACCGTCCCAGGTCAACCGCTGCTGAAACGGCATGGGGGCATTGTTGTAGGTGCTGGAGCGGTGATGGGCATCCTTCTGCAGGATCGTGAAGACGCCGGTGGGCGTTTCATGTCCCTGCTTGCCCGAGGAAATCGTGGAGGCGCCGATGCGGATGCCGTTGCGATAGACCAGGGCGATCTGCTTCGACAGATCGACATAGATCATCACCGGTCCGCGCGGCGCGATGGCCGGCGCCCACACCCATTGTCCCGGCTTCAACGCATCGATCTGCCGCGCCAGTTCGGGGGCCGAGCTGACCTTCGAACCCTGCGCAGGTGCCGAGTCAGCGGCCACGGCGGCCAGGGTTAGAGCCGCTGCCATGGCCATAGGCCTTGCCGATGGATGTCTCATGGGTGAATTCCTGAAGCGAAGGTCATGCGAAAAGCAGTGCGATCGTAACGGTCGCGGCGATGCTGACGATCATGCCGATCGATGCATCGAGGAACGAGCGCCATGCGGATTGTCGAAGCGCCTGCCGAAACCAGCGGATCTGGACGATGCCGTAGAAAAGAAAAGCCGCAAGAATGGCCGCGAGACCGGCCAGTTGCACCTCGCCGCGAAAATGCGCGGCGGCGCTGAGGCCGCCACCGAGCAGCAGCGCGAAAGGCGAGATCGCATAGCACTGGGCATAGAAGGCGGGCTTCAGGGTGTCGCGGTCGAGATCTTCCGCGCTCCTGTGAACTTTGCGCGCCGCCAGAACCAGGGCGAAAGTGCCGAACAGGGCCAGGCGCAGGAACAGCAGAGTCGTGTTGTCATCGACCAGACTGGCCAGGCCGTGCCGGCGCCCGATGATCGCATTGCTGCCGTCGACGGCCAGGCCCAGGCCCTGGATGAGGACGATCGTCAGGATCAGCATGACCGGCGGGCTGACGGTCGCGCGATACTGGCATTCCTGCTCCAGGCGCAATTGATCCTCGGCATAGCGCATCGTCGTCAGGGGGTGACGCAGTATCCGCCACAAGGTGAGCGGATAGAAGACCAGCCAACTCATCAGCTCGTAGAGAAATTCGTCCAGCGAATTCAGCCACTGGACGAAGTTCACGCGCCGGCCCGAGCGGCGGCGACAACCTCGTGCGCCAGCGGCAGGCCCTTCTCGAAATCCGAGAGGCTGTTCAGGGTCGTCTCCGCGATGGCGCCCAGCGCCTCCTCGGTCAGGAAGGCCTGATGCCCGGTGACGAGCACGTTCGGAAACGTGAGCAGGCGCTGGAGCAGATCGTCGTCGATGATCTCGTTCGACAGATCGTCGAAGAAGATGCCGGCTTCCTGCTCGTAGACGTCCAGAGCGACGCCGCCGACGGAACGCGTCTTGAGCGCGTCGATCAGCGCCTTCGTATCGATCAGGGCGCCGCGGCTGGTGTTGATGACGACGAGGCCCTGGCGCGCCTCGGCCAGCGTGGCGGCATTGATCATGTGCCGGGTGCCCGGCGTGAGCGGGCAGTGCAGGCTGACGACGTCGACTTCCCGCAGCAGCGTGTCCACCTCCACATAGCGGACGCCGAGCCGCTCCAGTTCCGGGTCCGGAAAGGGATCGCTGGCCAGGACGTCGCAGCCGAAGCCCGCGCGGAGGGTTCTGGCGACGAGCGCGCCGATCTGGCCGGTGCCTACCACGCCCATGACGCGGCCATGCAGGTTGCGCCCGACCAGACCGTCGAGCGAATAGTTGTTCTCGCGCACACGGGACCACGCCCTGTGGATCTTGCGGTCCAGCGCCAGGAGCAGGCCGATCGTGAACTCCGCCACGGCATGGGGAGAGTAGGCGGGCACGCGGGTGATGGCGATCCCGAACCGGGCCGCGGCATCCAGATCGACGTTGTTGTACCCGGCGCAGCGTAGGGCGACGATGCGCGTACCCAGACCTGCCAATTTCTCCATCACGTCCGCGTCGAGGCTGTCGTTGACGAAGGCGCAGACCGCCTCGCTACCTGCCGCCAGCGAGGCTGTAGCGGAATCGAGCCCGGTCTCCAGAAAACTGAGATCGTGACCATGGGCCGCATTGGCGGCTGTCAGGAACTGCCGGTCGTAAGTCCGGGTGCCGAATATGGTTACGCGCATGACGATCCCCTACCGGCAACCCTGATAGGAACCGACGTCCGTGACATTCTGGACCCGTCCGTCGGCCACGCCCATCTGCACGCATTGCCGGGTGCGATCGTTGAACCAGTAGGTATAGCTGGACAAGCCGCTCTTGAGGCCGCCCACGTTGCGGAAGCCCCGCCGCTGCATCTCGCCATCGGCTCCGGCGGCGCGGGCGTCGACAAGGTCGCCCAGATCCACGGATGGGCGATAACCCGCCCCATCGGCGCGATGCCCGTCGCGGTGGGCGGTTTCATGGCCCTTCTGACTGACGCCTGCCTCGTAGCCGCGCGAATAGGGCTCGGATCGGTCGTAATTGTGATAGGTTTGCGAATAGAGACCGTCCCGGAAGCCGCGATCGTAGGCCGCCTCCGACGCCTCGTCAGCGTAGTGCTGGCCGCCCTCGTGATTGTGCGCCTTGTGCGCCAGGGCGATGGCGCCGATGATGGCGGCGATGCCCACCCCGGCCGCTACCGCCGACCCGCTCGGGCCCTTGCTTCCTGCCTGTTGGTTGCAGTCGGGCGGAGTCGTCGGCGCGATCGAGTCGAAGCGGCCATCCACCACGGCGATGCTGACACAGCTTTTGCGCGCAGGTTGCCACCAGTAGCTCCAGAGGCGATCATCCCCCTTTTCGGTCTTGATATGCACCCAGCCGCGCGATTGCAGCGCGGTCTCTCCGCCTGCCGCGCGTGTGCCCACCAGATCGTCGAGGCCGCTCGCTTTCTGCGCCTGAACCGATGGCGAGGCGAGCAGCGCCGCCCCTGCCAAGAGCGTGAACGTCGGACGCATGCCATTCTCCCCTGAAGCCGCTCGCCGAGCCGCCGCAGTCTGCCATGATTTATGTTATTTTCCAACCTTCTGTTCGCGGGGTGCGGCTGTATTTTCCGCAAGGGGAGCGGCGCGGTGCCGCAAACCGAACGACAGGCCCGTTGTGCCCCGCGCCAGCGGCTATTCCGGGTCGGTCGGAGCTTGGCCTGAACGCCGATGCTCACCCCTCCCGCGCTGGGAAAGCGCCTGCCCATGGCAATGCTGCGGTGCGCAGCCGCCACCGCCGCCCGCCCGGAGGACAGTGAATCGTCAGCCAGCGCCTTCAGCGAGCCCTAGAAAACAAAAACGTGTGATCGACAGGGGCACTCGCCCTTCCCCGATCATTTCCTGCTTGGGCCGGATACCATAAGCGGGTCGCGCAAAGCGGCGCTGATCTGTTCCCGCAAGGCGATCGCCGAAGCGCGGTTGGTGGCGGGAAAGGCCTGACGCAGTCGGGCAAGGTCGCCGCTCAGACCTTGGCAGCGATGATGACCACGGCAAGTTCATCGGCACCGGCGGCGATCTCGAACAGGCGGTCGATATTCGGATGGGCGCCGGGACGGTTCCGCGCATCTTCCACATGCTCGGCGAACAAGGCCAGACCTGCCCTGGCCGCATCGCCGTTCAGTGCGCCGAACTGCTCCTTCAGATAGTGATAGACCGCCAGCGAGCCTTGCTTGCCCGGCTGGTTTTCGATCGCGGCGACGATCGCCCCCTCGCGATCGACAAGCTCGATCCGGTCAACGCCTTCGTTGGAAGGCAATTGCGCGAGGTTGTCCTTGAACGTCGCGCTGGGCAGGATCGGGGCCGGCATTTCAATATCTCCAGAAAGGGCCGGGCGCTGTCGCACGATCCTGGCGCCGCATCAATCCGGACGAAGCCGAAACACGAGCGGAGCCAGACGATGTGCTACCGCCGCTTCAGCAGCCTTCGCGCCTCGCCGAGAAGAGTCACGAGCGTCGCGCGGCCGCGCGGGGTCAAGGCGATCACTACCCAGAAGACCAGGTATCCGGCTGTCAGGAGCAGGAAGACGTTGACCCATCCCACGCTCAGGAACCGGGCCGAGATCCACACCGCGCCGGCCGTCACGGCGACGGACAGCCCGTACGGCGCCAAAGCCCGCAGCAAGGCACCGAGCGTGATCGGTCCCTTGCGGGTCGCCGCATACCACAGCAGCGGTCCCTGGACGCAGCCGGTGGCAATATAGGCATTGGCAACGCCCTGTATGCCCCAGGGCAGGCCAACGACAAACGAGGTGACGAAGGCGATCGAGCTGAAAAGGCCGTAGTTTCTCATCTCGCGGGTGCGGTTCTGGGTGGTGAACAGCCAGCCGGTGCTGTTGCTGATCGGAGCGAACAGCGCCCCCAACGCCAGCACCTGGAAAATCGGCGCCACTTCATACCACTTGGAACCAAGCACGGTGTAGATCACCAGCTTGCTGGCAATGCCGGTCACGACGATGCTGGGATATGTCAGCAGCAGGATGGTTTCCAGAAGCATCAGGTAGGACCTGGAGTACTTCTCGCGATCGTCGTTCAGCCGGGAGAGAAGAGGCGTGGCCACTTTGGCGATCGGGCCGGTGATCTGGCTGAGCGGCAGCAGCAGCAGCTTGTAGGCGCGATCGTAGATGCCCAGCTGAACCTCTCCAAGGTGCCGCCCGATCAGGATATTGTCGAGGTTTCGCGCGAAGTAGTTGAAAATGTTGAACGAGGTCACGTTGCCGCCGAAGCCCAGGATTTCCCGCGCTTCGGGCGCTTTGCCGGGCCTGGACGGTATCCACCGCGCCAGCGACCAGGCGAGCACGAGCGCGGTGGTGCTGAGCGTGGCCTGGCTGATGACGAGCGACCAATAGGAAAAGCCCATCAATGCAGCCGAGATGCCAGCGATCGAACTGAGCACGTAGGACCCCAGATCGACTGCGACCAGGGAGCCGAACGCCAGCCGGCGGTTGAGAATGGCGACATGCTGATTGTAGAAGCCGGTCATCATCAGGATCGCACCCAGCGCGATCAGTACCGGCGCGACCCGGGCGTCGTGGTAGAACAGCGACGCCAGCGGCGCGCCAAGCATAACGATGATGCCGGAAGTGACACTGACCAGCGCGCTCGTCCAGAAGATGAGGCTCAACTGGGCCTGCGAGATCTGCGGACGCTGAACGGTCGCCTGGCTCAGACCCAGATCCGCGAACAGCGCCACGAAGGCCAGCAAGGGGGCGGCCATGGCGAGAATGCCGAACTCGGTCGGTCCCAGCAGGCGCGCCATCACGATCGAAACGACGAATTGCAGGCCAAAGCGAACGGCCTGGGCGCTCATGTTGATCGCGATCCCCTGCGCCGACTTGCGACGCATCGAGGAATGGTCGCCCGGCGTCAGACCGGAATCCAGAGCGGAAGGATTAGTGGACAACGCGCTTCGCAATCTTGGTTTTCAGCCAGCGCTGACCGGCTGAACTTGTCAGGGATCGCGCCAGCACCTTGAGCTTTGACGGAAGGCCCGTGGCATCCCCGTACAGCACGTTCAACTCGTGCATTCTGAGAGCGTCGGCCCGGCGTGTCAGCGCTTTCGCGACCATCGGATCCTCGGAGTAAGGCGCCTGGCGGGCAAGCTTCTCGGTTTCCGCGATCATCCGGCTGTAATCGACGCGGGTTCGGCTCAGCCCGGATTCCCTTGTGGTGTAGATATAGCTCAAGATCTCTCTCGCCAGGATATACCTGGCCCCTGCGCCAAGGGCATCGACGATGAAATGGAAGTCTTCGCCGTGCCGGATGTCTGTTCGATAACGGAGCGCCCTTTCTCTCAGGAAACCGATGCGGAACAGCGGCTTCAGCAAACCGTAGTCGGGTTCCCGGTTCTGCGGCCGTGCCGCCTCGACGAAGTCCTTGAGGCCAAGCGCGGTTATCGGGGCATCCTCCCGGAAAACGGCGCCGGAAATCTCCTGCCTTCGGTGCGAGAAGAACCGGATCGATCCCGCGACGATGTCCGCCTCGCGTTCCTCGGCGATCTGCACGAGGGGGCCGAGCGCGCCGGGCTGAAGCGCGTCATCGGCGTCCAGCACGGCGCCCCATTCGCCGGCGGCATGATCGAACGCGAGATTCCTGGCTCCCGAGGGGCCCAGGTTTTTCCTGCTGTCGATCACCCGCAGCCGGGGCTCCTCCCGGGCGATGGCTTGCAAGACCGCAAGAGTGCCGTCCGACGAGCAATCGTTCACCGCAACGATCTCGATCGACAGGCCCTGCTGGTCCAAAGCCGAACGGATCGAGCGTTCGACGAAGTCCGCGCAATTGTAGGCGGCCAGGATCACCGAAAGTTTCGGTCGCGGAGCCGCAGTCATCCTTTCGGACCCCGGCACGCGAACGAAACAGGATCTGGAGCGAAATGCCATTCGTAAGCCGACAAAGTCACCAGCCTCCTTCTGCCTGGCACGAGCGCCCGTCCTTGAAGGCGCGCCGTGCGAATTAACACCCGTGGTCATGATGGCTCAGCCCGGCAGGAACCTCAGCTTTTCTGGACCTCGGGCTGGGGAAAGATGGGCGCCCATGACACCAGCGCCGTCAGCTTTGCGGCACCGGCGCGAAGCAGGCGGTTCACCGGAGCCGTCATCGCCTGCCAGCCGCGTGACGCCGTTCTCACCAGGCGGATCCGAGACGTGGCGGCGCCAGGCTGCATGATGATGTCGTAGAGCATGGCCAGACCGACCACGGTGAGGAAGAACAGGCCGCTCAGCAAGAGGCGGTGGGGGATCGCCGCGCCGTAATCCTGCGTTACCAGAATGAGGAAAGCATTGCCTGCGGCGAAGGTGAACAGGCTACGCCGGCCGAGAAACGTCGCATATCGAAGGCCGGGTCGATCCGCTCGCACGAAGCGGCAAAGCGCCACGATGACCGTCGTGCCTAGGGCTCCGCAGAAAAAGTAGAAGGGATGGTTGGCATTTCTGAGGACCATGCCGGCCGCCGTCTCGGTGGTCACCTCCTCGGGTCCCATGAAAAAGGTGGCGAAAGCTCCGAAGCTCAGCGAAGCGCCGAGCAGGAGAAACCGCCGCGTCACCCCTTTTCGCACCGACACATCCGGCGACCTGTCCTCGCCCAGCAACCAGCCGATGAACATGCCGACAGCGACGAAGAACAGGCTGTGCAATACGGACGGTCCCGCCACCGCGTCTCCCAGGCCCAGGAGCAGGTCGGCAAGGCGCGCCGGTGCATAATGGGCAAAATTGGGGGGCGGCGCGGGCAGAAGCACCAGAACGGGATGCAGCAGCAGGAAAGCGGTGGAGGCTGTCAGCAACGGCAAAAGTCCCCAGCGGTTCCGCGCGAAAAGCAGGAGCGGGGCAAGGAAGAACAGAATGGTGTAATACCGCAGGATGTCGCTCAGCGGGATTTTGCCCGCGAGCAAGGCGCCGAAGATCGCGCTCGTCACGCTGGTCCTGCCCGTCCAAAGCAATGGTATAAGGGTGAGGGCGTAAAGCAGCCAGCACAGCAGCGCCCGTTCGAACAACCTGGCGGTCACCGATTGCAGACCGTCGCGGCGTTCCCTGTTCCTGTAGACGACTTCCAGGAGTGCGCCGAACAGGATGATGAACATGGGGGTCGCGAGTCTCACCACGAATGCAATTTGCGGCTTGGGTTCGAAAAAATCCTTCCAGACATTCGTGGCGATGAAGGAATGATTGAGCATCGCCAGAGCGATCGCGATGGTCCGAGCTATATCAAGTCCCAGGATCTTTCGACCTGGCGGCATCGCAGCATACTCCCTGTCCGGTCGTCCGGGCGGCACATTATCCCGCATGGACCGACAGGGGGCTTTCTAAAAAGAGTGACGCCGCGCTTCTTTTTTGCCTTCTTCCAGAAGCGATGAGCCTCTACGGACCATCGCTCGGCCAGTCCGGATCGGGAGCGGCAAGAGGCTGCTCGACGGACCGGAGCGGTTTCAGAGGACCGGCCTAAAACCCAGCATCACGAGCCGCTTCAGGAGAAGGAACCGGCATTCTCCGGCTCGCAGATCACGGAGATCGGCAGGCCCGGCAAATTCGCCAGGTGCCTGGCAAGTGTCGGGCAGGCCAGGATCTGGTAGGAAAAGGCCTTGTGCCGCGTGGGGACGACGATCTGTACGCGGGCATGCTTGTCGAAACAGTCTCGGATTTCGGCCTTCATCAATGAAAATTCCGCTATGAGGAGATCGCATGTGCGGGCGGCACGGCGACAGGAAGAAGGATACGCATGAGAAGCTCGGATGATCCCGCAAGGCTACTGAAAGGTAGCTTTTCCCACCGCCACTCGGCCTCCCTCCGATTCATGCCGCAACCTTGCGTCCGTCTGAGCGTTTCTGGCGCCTTGAGCTTCCGGACAAATGGAATAGAGCGGAACATCAGGCGCGCGTTCTTCCGGCATGGCGCGGGTGGACGCTGGCAGGGGCGATGGCGCAGATGAAACGATCAAAAAACACGAAGACGATCGCCGCATGAACGGCGCCGATGCTGCCGCCCCTCAGGTGGAAGGCCTCTCCGATACCGACCGTGTCCGTCTCGCGCTGGCGGCAGGCGCGATCGTCGGGACCTGGTTCTGGGACGTCACGACCGACAAGTTCACCTTCGACCGGCAGTTCGCCGATGCTTTCGGCATCGATCCGGCGCTGGGCGGTTCCGGCCTCGGCCTCGAGCAGATCGTGGCGACCGTCCACCCGGACGACCGCGAAGGCCTCTCGGCCGCGATCGAAGATGCCCTTGCGCGTGGCGGCGCCTATGCCCACCATTACCGCGTAAAAAGGCGCGATGGCACCTGGCATTGGATCGAGGCCAACGGCCGCGTCGACAAGGACCCCCAGAGCGGCACCGTGACCTTTCCCGGCGTTCTCATCGACATCGACGAACGCCACAGCCTCATGGAAGAGCGGGACCGCGCGATGCGCCTGCTCGAAGCGTTCATCGAAGCCGTGCCCGGCGTGGTCTACGCCAAGGACCGTGAAGGGCGGATGCTGGTCGCCAATCGCGGCGCCTCGGAACTGGTGGGCAAGCCGATGGCCGAGATCATCGGCAAGACCGACCTGGAAACGCTGGGCAATTCGGCGGAAGCGGCCGGGATCATGGAACGCGATGCCGCGATCATGGCGGGCGGAGAGGTCGTGCAGATCGAGGAGCAGGTCTCCTATCCCGATGGCCGCGAGGCGATCTGGCTTTCGACCAAGGCTCCGTTCCGCGATGAAGAGGGCCAGGTGGTCGGGCTGATCGGTTCTTCGGTGGACATAACCGAGCGGCGATCGACGGAAGCCGAACTGCGCGAAACCGAGGAACGCTACCGTCTCGCATCGCGTGCGACCAACGACGCCGTCTGGGACTGGCGCATCGCCGACGGCCATGTGGTCTGGAACGAGGCGCTCGAACGGCGGTACGGTCACGCGCTTGCCGAAAGCGGAGCGCAGTGGTGGCTCGATCACATCCATCCGGACGATCGCGACCGTGTGGACCAGGACATCCATGCCGTCATCTACGGCGGCGGTACGGCTTGGACGGCCGAGTACCGCTTCCGCCGGGCCGACGGCGCTTACGCCGACGTGTTGGACCGGGGTTTCCTGCTTCGCGCCGAAGACGGCACGGCGCTGCGCATGATCGGTGCCATGCAGGATCTTACCGAGCGGCGCGTGCGGGAAGCGGCCGTCCGGCAAAGCGAGGAGCGGGCGCGACTGGCCACCGAGGCCGCGGCAATCGGCACCTGGGATCTCGACTTGCGCACGGGCGAACTGCGCTGGGACGCGCGGACCAAGGCGCTGTTCGGACTTTCGGCGAAAGCCTCCGTGACCTACGAAGACACTTTCCTGCGCGGGCTCCATCCTGACGACCGCGCCGCGACCGAAGCGGCTGTGGCGGCCGCGATAGCGCCGGGGGGAGCGGGCCATTACCATATCGAGTACCGCACCCTCGGCATCGAAGACGGGGTGGTCCGCTGGGTTGCCGCCAGGGGGCGCACGATCTTCACGGATGCAGGCGCGCCGCTTCATTTCATCGGCACCCTCGTCGACATCACCGAACTCAAGCGCACCGAAGCCACCCTGCGCGAACTCAACGAGACGCTGGAGGCCCGCGTCGCGGCCGAGGTCGCCGAGCGATCGGCCGCCCAGGAAGCCTTGCGACAGGCCCAGAAGATGGAGGCGGTGGGGCAGCTGACCGGGGGCATCGCTCACGATTTCAACAACATGCTGGCGGTGGTGATCGGTTCGCTCGATCTGCTGAGCCGCCGGGTGGATGCCAGCGATCCCAAGATCCGGCGCTACATCGACGCGGCCGCCGAGGGCGCGCAGCGAGCCGCGACTCTGACGCAGCGGCTTCTGGCCTTCTCCCGCCAGCAACCGCTGAACCCGGAAGTGGTCGATGCGAACCAGCTCGTTCCCGACATGTCGGAGCTTCTCCGCCACTCGCTCGGCGCCGACGTACGCCTGGAAACCAGATTGGCTGCTGGGCTGTGGCGTACCCATGCCGACCGCAACCAGTTGGAAAACGCCATCCTCAATCTCGCGGTGAATGCGCGCGATGCCATGCCGGAGGGCGGCAGGCTCACGATCGAAACCCGGAATGCCTCCATGCAGGAGCAGGACAGCGCTGCCATACCGGGGGGAGACTACGTCCTGATCGCGGTGTCGGACACCGGAGCGGGCATGTCGCCGGAAGTGAAGGCCAAGGCGTTCGACCCGTTCTTCACAACGAAGCAGGTCGGCAAGGGCACCGGGCTCGGCCTCAGCCAGGTCTACGGCTTCGTCCGGCAATCCGGCGGCCAAGTGAGGATCAGCTCGGCACCGGGTGAAGGCACGATCATCAAGCTCTATCTGCCGCGATTCACCGGGGATGCCTGCGATGCCGCTGCCGAGCCTCAGCAAGACCTGCGGCCGGGCGGGGATCAGGAGGTGGTCCTGGTGGTCGACGATGAAGCCGCCGTCCGTCAGTTCAGCGTCGATGCGCTGACCGACCTGGGCTACCGCGTGCTGGAAGCCGACGGCGGCCTCGCGGCTTTGCGGCTGCTCGACGGCCACCCCGAGATCACGCTGCTCTTCACCGATATCGTCATGCCCGACATCAACGGCCGCAAGCTTGCGGAAGAAGCACTGCGGCGGCGGCCGGATCTGAAGGTCCTCTATACGAGCGGCTATACCCGCAACGCGGTCGTCCACGACGGGGTCGTGGATTCGGGCGTCGAACTGATCGGCAAACCTTTCACCGTCGGCCAGCTTGCGGCAAAGCTGCGCGCGATCCTGGACTTCTGAGAAGGCGTGCAGGTAATCCTGTCAGTCAAGTCACCCGGAATCCGGTGCGACGGGGAGCGCTGCACCCCTTCCGCTATTCCACCGACGGTGTACCCTGCCCATGCAGCTGTCCCAAATCGCAAAGGAACCATCAACTTGCTCGACGGTCCTCGCCTCTCGCCGTTGTCCGGCGGCAAGCCTGATGCGCTCGTCGTCCTGATCCATGGCTACGGGTCGAACGGCGACGACCTCATTTCGCTCGCTGCCTTGATGCAGCCCGCGCTTCCGGAGACAGCCTTCGTCGCCCCCAACGCTCCTGGACGGATCCCGTCCCTGGCTGCCGCTCACCAGTGGTGGGCCATCGAGACGTTCTCGATGGCCGAACGCGCTGCCGGCGCCGACGCGGCCGCGTCAGGGCTCGATGCGTTCGTCAGCGCGGAGTTGGAAGCCTTGGGCCTGACCGGCGACCGCTTGATCCTCCTTGGTTTCAGCCAGGGGACGATGATGGCGCTACATGTCGGGCTGCGGCGGGCGGACGCCGTCGCAGGCATCATCGGTATCTCCGGCATGCTGGTCGCCCCGGAACGGCTGAAATCGGAAATCGCAAGCCGCCCGCCGGTGCTGCTGATCCATGGCACCGAGGACGAGGTCGTGCCCTTCCGGTCGCTAGAGCTGGCCGCAGCCGCGCTCGCGGAGGCCGGCGTCACGGTGGAAACCCATGTCTCGCCAGGCACCAACCACAGTGTAGCGCCGGATGGCTTGAAAGCGGCGATCAGCTTCGTCCGGCGCGTTCTCTCCTGAATCGACGCCGTGTAGCGCAGCTCTTTCAAGCCACTTGCCCGCTTACCTTGCCGGCGAGGCCGTGAAAGTGCTTCATCGGAGCTGTCCCTGAAAGGCGATGTCAGCCTTGGCGCTTTGCGCGCCGTTCCCGTCGACGCGTGCGGATAAGCGTTGGAAGCATGCGGTGCGAACTCCTCTCGACCCGAAGCGCCAGTGCCGCCTTCTTTCCCTGCACGATCAAGACCAGACCCAGGATCGTGACCCCAATGCCGGTCAGCGTCATGATCTCCTGCAATCCAGCGGCGCCGTTGGGCGTGAGTAGAGCAGCGGTAGGGCCGCAGACGAACAGACTCGCCCCCCCTCCTCTCCAGAGAAGATCGCGGCGCGTCATGTGCACGCCTGCCTTTGAGAAGGGCTGATACGCAGGGCAATATTCCCGGCACGCCTCACCGCACCGCGCAGCCTTGGCGATAAGCGTGTCGGCGCCTCGAACAGGAGGATATCTGCGGGAAACTCCGCCTCTGCCTCCAGTTGCGGCCCAGGCTCTCCGACATCGAAACGAAGGCCGATCGCCAGATCGTCCAGAGATCGTGCCCTTTGACGCGCATCCTCGATATGGCATGTGCTACTGTCCAGCCCGACCGCTTCGATCGCCAGGAAGCCCAGGGATCGAGCATGGCTGGCAGCCCGAATCAGCAAGCCGCCGTCGCCGCAATTCACATCGACGATGCGGACCGATCTCCGGCCTTTCGAGCGCAAAGCCTGCAGCCTCGCCTTCAGCCGAGGCCAACGGGGATCTTCGCATGCAGAAAGCACGACCGAAACGAGCGGCGCAGGCGCTCTTCCCGGCAGGGACATGGCAAAGAGCATCGGCTTCTCCTCTCCTCCCGTCACGTCGTCTGCTCGGAACTTGCGCGAGCAACGGGCGCAAGGTCGAAGGGGATGATGGGCTCAATCCATTCCCTGGTGACGACGAGGGTGGCGCCCGGAAATGCGTGAACCTCGCTTCGAGCGAAGCGATAGGCGGATTGTCCCGAGATGAACCGGCCTTCCAGGCGGCCGTGATTCTCCTGAACTAGCCAATGTCCGGCCCGATCCTGGCCGACATAGAGCACGGAATTGTCTTGGTCGGGCTCCGGGATGTTGGAAGATTCGGCCATGAAAAAGCTCCTTGCCACTGCGTTTTCATCGACTTTCCGAGAAAGGTCGATGCCGCAGAGATCGACCGGATGGGCGTGATGAATCCAGATCGTCATCTGCTCTGGATCATTGAAATTGCATAAGGCGGTCCCACCCCGCGTCGACGCCCACCCGGTTTGCGCTTACGACGCTAGGGCGTGAAAGGGCATCGCCGGCGAAGTGCTGCTCGTTCGCGAAGGAATGCCCGTCCGACAGCCGCATCCGGGTTCTCCGGCTGGACACGCGTCCGCCCGTCATCGAAGCGAAAGGCTATCTTGTGGTGCGATCCGAACGCCGGCGGATGCCGCTTATCCGCGAATCCATCGAGCCGGCCCGCAAATCGGCAGGGCATTGAAGTGGGCGGGTCGTTCGCACCACACGCGTCTTGCCGCCGCCAGAGAGGCGCAGATCACGAGATCCCGGGCAGGCCCCCGGCACATGCGTACTTTCGCGAAGCCGCCGGGCGAGATCGGCGCATCCGGCCTCGCCCGATCCTCAGACATCGCGCCCCAGACGCAGCGAGGCGAACGCCGCCACCAGCAACGTTCCGGCCGCGAAGCCCATCGTCCAGATCGGTTCGCCGGGGAAGAAGGCCTTCATGATAGAGCCCATGACGGTCGCCACCAGAAGCTGCGGCAGGACGACGAAGACGTTGAACAGCCCCATGAACACACCCAGCTTCGATTGCGGCAGATTGCTGGCGAGAATGGCGTAAGGCATCGCCAGGATCGACGCCCAGGCGACGCCGATCCCGATCTCACAAACGATCAGAAGATCGGGATCGCGCGTAACCATGAAACCGGCGAACCCCGACGCACCCAGAACCAGACAGGCCGCGTGAGTCCGCGCCTTGCCCAGCCGCTCGGCAAGGCGGGGCAGCAGCGCGAGGGCGGCGATCGCGGCGACGCCGTTGTAGACCGAGAACAGCACGCCCACCCAGTTGCCTGCCGCCTGGTATGCCGCGCTGGCCGGATCGGCTGAGCCGAAATGATACTGGGCCACCACCGGCGTCGTGTTGATCCACATGATGAACAGCGCGGACCAACTGAAGAACTGCACGAACGCAAGCCGCTTCATGATCGGCGGCATGCCCGAGAAGTCCCCGACGATCCCCGCCAGCATGGACGTGCCGCGCCCGGCCCGGGCCAATCCGATTGCCGCGAGCACGGCCAGTCCATATCCGGCCAGCAATGCGCCGAGGAGGTAGACTTCCTTCTCCAGGTTCCAGAAGCGCACGACCGAAGCGACGAACGCGCCCGCCGCGATCCAGGGCAGGGCGGACCACTTGCTGCGCGCGGCCAGGCTCCGCGCGCCTGCGCTCGCCTCGCTCGCTTCCGCCTCGTGAAAGGCCGCCTGCTGCTCCGGAGCGTATTCGCGCGTGGTCAGCACGGTCCAGAGCACGGCCAGCAGCAGGATGACGCCGCCGGCCCGGAAGCTGAATCGCACCGTGTCGGGAATGCCGCCAGGCTCCGCAAGGTTGCTGACCCCCAGATGGTCCAGCACGTAAGGAAACAGCGAGCCCGCGACCGCACCCGCGCCGATGAAGGCGGTCTGCACCGCGTAACCGGCAGTGTGCTGGTCCTTGCGCAGCATGTCTCCGACGAAAGCGCGGAACGGCTCCATCGAAATGTTCAGGCTGGCATCCAGCATCCATAGCAACATCGCCGCCATCAGCAGGCCGCCGCTTTCCGGCATGGCCAGCAGAGCGATCGTCGCCAGCACGGCGCCCGCCAGGAAATAGGGGCGCCTGCGGCCCAGCCTGCCCAGCCACGTGCGATCGGAAAGATGGCCCACGATCGGCTGCACCAGCAGTCCCGTCAGGGGCGCGGCGATCCAGAGCGCGGGGAGGTCGTCGATCGACGATCCCAGCGACTGGAAGACGCGGCTCATGTTCGCGTTCTGAAGCGCGAAGCCAATCTGGATGCCGAAGAAGCCGAAGCTGATGTTCCAAAGTCCGGCCCAGCCCTGTCTCGGCTTTTCGAGCGCCGTCGCTGCCCTCATCGCATTTCCTCTTCCCTGTCGGCGCCGAGATCCTGTCGCGGCCGAGGCTATCCGCCGTTTTCACGCCTTCCGCGGCACTCGCACGGCGCTCCGGCCTCGGCAACACGCATACGAATACATGATCGTTCATCCACTTCAGGCCGAAGTGCTGCCCCGCACGATCAGCTTTCCCCCCAGGGTCGTCTCCGGAAGCGGCGCATCCTCGATCAGCGCCGCGAGCGTCTCCACCAGTCGCTCGCCCGCGCCCTTGAGATCCTGCATCACGGTAGTGAGAGGCGGATTGGTCATGCTGGCCGCCGGCAGATCGTCGAAGCCCATGACCGCCACATCGCGCGGAATCGCGCGCCCCGCCGCGGAGAGCGCGCGCATGGCGCCGATGGCGATGAGATCGCTGGCGGCGAAGACGGCGTCGAATTCCACGCCCTTGTCGATGAGGGACCGCATCGCCGCCTGGCCGAGGTTTTCGTGACTGATGGTGTCGCATTGAAGCGCCGGATCGCAGTCGAGGCCGGCCGATGCCATGGCGGCGCGAAGGCCGCGATAGCGCTCGGCGAATTCGGGATAGTGCTCGTCGGCTTGGCCCAGGAAGGCGATCCGCCGCCGACCCAGTCCGATCAGGTGCTCGCCGGCCAGACGGCCTGCCCCGAAATTGTCCGATCCCACGGTGGCGCCGATGTTCTCCTCGTTCACGGAACCCCAGCGCACGAACTGCGTTCCCTGTCCCACCAGTTGTCGCAGCCGGCTTTCGTAGAGCGTGTAGTCGCCATAGCCGAGCAGGATCAGGCCGTCGGCACGGTGACTGTCCTGATAGCGGACGTGCCAGTCGTCTTCCATCTTCTGGAACGAGATGAGCAGGTCCAGCCCCCGGTTCGCGCACTGCCGGGTGATCGATCCGAGCATCGCGAGAAAGAACGGATTGATCTTGGAATCGTCGGGCGTCTGCTCCTCGAAGAACAGCAGCGCGATCGTGTTCGACCGCTGGGAGCGTAGCGAGGAAGCGTTCTTGTCGACCGAATAGTTCAGCTCGCGCGCGATCGCCTCGATCCGGGCCCGCGTGGCCGCGCTCACCGCCTTGCTGCCGCGCAAGGCACGGCTTACGGTGGGCTGTGACACGCCCGCCCTATAGGCGATGTCGAAACTGGTCGGCCTGTTGCTCGGTTTGCGGCCCATCTTTTTTTCTTTCGAGATCCCTTTGAAAGGCCCTGAATTTCTGCGGGCCAACGCTTCCCTCACGACGTTGCAATTGTGCAACGCAACGTGGCTGCACGGCACTTGCGTATACGTATGCCATATTATGCATTCTTCTGTCGCGTCCTAAGCGACGGGGTGAGAGGAAGAACGGCAACGCGAAAATGCCGGATCTTCCCCGCCCGTCTCGCATCATCCAGAGGCCGGGCGATCATTCGCAGGAGGAGGACAGGATGTCGTTTTGCAGGAATTTTTCAGGCCGTCGCCTTTCGCGCCGTCAAACGTCCTCGCTTGCCCTGACGATAGCGTTCCTGGCCGGTGCGCCGGCCGCCGCCCAGGAAGCGGCTGCAGAAGGCGATGCGCAGGACGGCCAGTCGATCGTCGTCACCGGCTTTCGCGCCAGCCTTGAATCGGCGGTCAACAAGAAGAAGCGGGCTGAGCAGATCGTCGAATCGGTATCGGCCGAGGACATCGGCAAGCTGCCCGACGCCTCGATCGCGGAATCGATCGCTCGCCTGCCCGGCCTGACCTCGCAGCGCGTTTCGGGCCGCTCCAACGCGATCGCCATTCGCGGTTTCGCGCCCGACTTCTCGACCACGCTGTTGAACGGCCGCGAACAGACTTCCACCGGTGACAATCGCGCCGTGGAATACGACCAGTACCCGAGCGAGGTCGTCAGCGCCGTCAACGTCTACAAGACGCCGATGGCCAGCCTGGTCGGCCAGGGCCTTTCCGGCACCGTGGACATGCGCACGATCCGTCCCCTGGACACCGGCAAGCGCATCTTCACCGTGGGCGCGCGCGGATCCTATGCCGACCTCGGCAAGCTCAACGTCGGTTCGGACGACCTGGGCTACCGCGTCAACGGCATGTACGTGGACCAGTTCGCCAACGATACGATCGGCATCGCGCTGGGCGCCAGCTATACGGACGAACCCTACCAGATCCAGGAATTCAACGCCTGGGGCTACGATCCCGCGCCGGACGGCAACCGCGTCATCACCGGCCAGAAGTCCTACAACACCTCCACCAAGCTCAAGCGTCTGGGTCTCAACGGCACGCTGCAGTGGCGACCGGTGCCGCAGTTCACCTCGACGATCGACGGCTTCTACTCGGACTTCAAGGACGACCAGATCAAGCGCGGCATCGAAATGCCGCTTTACGGCAATGCCACGCTCAACCCCGGCTACACCGCCGAGAACGGCCTGATCACGTCCGGCAGCTTCGACGACGTCAAGGGCATCGTGCGCAACGACGTGTTCCAGCGCCACGCCAAGCTCTATTCGTTCGGGTGGAACAACAAGTGGGAAGGCGACAATGGCTGGAACGCCATGTTCGACGTCAGCTATTCGAAGACCGACCGCAACGAACTGACGGTGGAGAGTTACTCGGGCACGGGACGTTTCCCGGCGGGCGCCACCGATACCATCGGCTTCCTCAATAGCTCCCAGGGCGCCAGCTTCACGCACGGCATCGACTACGGCGACTGGAACCAGATCGTGCTGACCTCGCCGCAGGGCTGGGGCGGCACGCAGATCGCGCCCGACGGCACCGCGATCCGCGGCGGTCAGGACGGCTACTACAACGATCGCAAGGTGAAGGACCAGCTCTGGCAGTTCCGCACCGAGGTCGAGAAGAAGTTCGACGCCGGCGCGCTCAGCTCGATCCAGGTCGGCTGGAACTACACCAACAGGTCCAAGTCGCTGGTGCCGGAAGAATACTTCCTCGGCCTCGCGGCCAATACCGACGGCCTGACCAGCGTGCCCGTGCCCGAGAAGTACCAGCTTGGGACCACCAATCTCAAGTACCTCGGCCTGGGCCAGGTGATCAGCTACAATCCGCTCGATCTGGTGCGGGACGGGATCTACAATCTCGTCGCCAATCCTTACGGCGATGTCGTGGTGAAAAGCTACGCCATTCGCGAAAAGGTGATGACCGCCTATACCCAGGCGAACTTCAAGGCCGATCTCGGTATCGGTGAATTCACCGGCAACCTGGGCGTGCAGGCGAACTGGACCGATCAGAACTCGAAGGGCGCCACCGCCGTCTACCTGGGCGAGAACGCCAACGGTTCGCCCAATGTCGGCACGCTGGCACGCAACAACAGCACCGACTATCTCGACGTCCTGCCCAGCCTCAACATGTCGCTGCGTCTGCCGAGCGATACGGTGATCCGCTTCGCCGCCGCGCGCGAGATCATCCGTCCGCGCCTGGACGATATGCGCGCCTCGCTGAGCTGGAACTCGACGATCGTGGGCGGAGTGGCCCAGGTCACCGGCGAATCCGGCAATCCCGATCTTCGCCCGTGGCGCGCCAATGCGCTCGATCTGACCTTCGAGCAGTATTTCGGCGCCAAGGGCTACATCGCCGCGCAGTTCTACTGGAAGGAACTGAAGAGCTACGTCTACAAGATGGACGTCACCGTGCCGACCGATGGCCTGGCCCTTCAGGACCCCGGCAACGGCATCCCCGTATCGGACACCGCGCAGCTCAACATCCCGATCAACGGCAAGGGCGGCAAGCTCTACGGCGTGGAACTGGCCACCACCCTGCCCTTCGACACCTTCACGTCCGCGCTCGACGGCTTCGGGGTGACCGGCAGCGTCGCCTATACCAAGACCAAGATCGCGCCCGAGCCGGGCCTGCCCTCGGGCGATCTCCCCGGCTATTCGAAGTGGGTCGCCAACGGCACCGCCTACTTCGAGAAGTGGGGCTTCAACGCGCGCGGTTCGGTGCGCTATCGTTCCACGTTCATCGGTGAAGTCTCCGGCTTCTCGGCCAATCGCGTCCGTCGACGCGCGGCCTCGGAAACGATCGTCGACGCCCAGATCGGCTACGACTTCCAGCCGGACAGCGCGCTGGCGGGGCTTTCCCTCTATATCCAGGGTCAGAACCTGACCGACGCGCCGTTCATCACCACCAATCCGGGTGATAGCCGCCAGATCATCGACTATCAGACCTATGGCCGCCGCTTCCTGGCCGGGTTCACGTATAAGTTCTGAGACCCTTGGGTCTCGGGTGAGTTCTGATCCATCCCTCGGCCTGCGGGGTTTCTCCTCCTCCAAACCCGCCTCGCAGGCCACTCGGCGGAGCCATGGGAATGCGCGAAGCATCGCATGGCTCCGTCTTTTTCCTTCCGCCTAGCGGCGTTCAAGGGAGAGCCAGAAACCATGATCCGCCGATACGCCCTTATGGCCGCAAGCATCCTTTCGCTGGGCCTGTCCCTGAGCACGGCTCCGGCACAGGCGGGGCCGCTGGAAGACTTGCGCACGCGCAGTCCCGAGCAGGAAGTGATCTATTTCGTCCTGCCCGACCGTTTCGAGAACGGCGATCCGTCCAATGACAAAGGCGGCCTCCAGGGCGGCAAGCTGGACACCGGTTTCGATCCGGCCGACAAGGCTTTCTACCACGGCGGCGACCTCAAGGGGCTGACTGCCAGGCTCGGCTATATTCAGGGCCTTGGTGCCACCGCGATCTGGGTGGGGCCGATCTTCAAGAACAAGCCGGTGCAAGGGCCGAAGGGCGAGGAAAGCGCCGGCTACCACGGCTACTGGATTACCGACTTCACCCATGTCGATCCGCACTTCGGGTCCGACGCGGATTTCAAGGCGCTGGTGGATGCCGCCCATGCGCGGGGCATGAAGGTCTACATGGACATTATCGCCAACCACACGGCGGACGTGATCCGGTACAAGGAAAGCGCGGCCGAGGGCTATCCGTACCGGTCGAAGGCGGACTATCCGGTGTCTCTTCGAGGGGGGACCACCGGCAAGACGATCAATCCGGGCTTTGCCGGCGACCAGAACCCAAGCGTCGCCAACTGGGCGAAGCTGACCGATCCGTCCTTCGCCTATACGCCCGTGGTGCCCAAGGACGAAACGCGGGTGAAAGTGCCGGCCTGGCTGAACGACCCGATCTACTACCACAACCGCGGCAATACCGACTGGAAGGGCGAAAGCGCCCAATATGGCGACTTCGTCGGGCTGGACGATCTCGCCACCGAGCACCCGCGCGTGGTCGGGGGCATGATCGCCATCTATGGCGACTGGATCGACCGCTACGGCATCGACGGCTTCCGCATCGACACCGCCAAGCATGTGAACCCCGCATTCTGGCAGGCGTTCGTACCCGCCATGAAAGCCCGCGCGGCGGCGAAGGGCATCCCGAACTTCCACATCTTCGGCGAAGTCATGACCGGGGACTACGACCCTGCCCTCCTCGCGAGCTGGACGCGCAATGCCGGCTTGCCCGGCGTTCTCGACTTCGCGTTCATGCACGCGGTGCTGAAGGCCGCGGGCGGCGGGAGCAGCGAGGAACTTGCGCGCCTGCCCGATGACGACGGACTTTATGAAGGCGGGGCCAAGGCAGCGCTGCAACTGCCGACCTTCCTCGGCAACCACGATGCCGGGCGCGCGGCGATGTTCCTCAAGACGGCCGACCCCGCGATGAGCGCGGACGAACTGCTGAAGCGCGACGAACTCGCCCATGCCATGCTGCTTACCCTGCGCGGCGTGCCGACGATCTACTACGGCGACGAACAGGGCTTCGTCGGCGCGGGCGGCGACCAGCTTTCGCGGCAGGACATGTTCGCCAGCAAAGTGGCGATCTACAACGGCGAAGCGCTGGTGGGCACGACCAAGACCACAGCCACCGAAAACTTCGACCCCGCCCACCCTCTCTACCGCCTGATCGCCCAGCTTTCCGCCCTGCGCGTGAAGACCCCGGCGCTGACCAGCGGCCGCTCGGTCACCCGCGCGGCGTCGGACAAGCCGGGCCTCGTCGCGATCTCGCGCTTCGATCCGGAAACGAACCGCGAGGTGCTCCTGACCTTCAACACCTCCACCGCAGCGGTCGCGTCGCAAGTCGCGGTAGAGCCCGCCTCGCTCGCGTTCGAAACGCTGGCGGGCGCGCCCTGTGCCGCTCAGGCCTCGGCGCCCGGCTCCGTGCGCATCGAACTGCCGCCGCTCGGCTTCGCGGTCTGCGCGGCGAAACCCTGATCCTTGCCGCTCCCTCTCTGGCTCCGGAAACGACCATGACATCTGCATCCGAATGGTGGCGCGGCGCTGCCATCTACCAGATCTATCCCCGCAGCTTCGCCGACAGCAACGGCGACGGCATCGGCGACTTGCGCGGCATTGCCCAGCGCCTCGATCACGTCGCCTCCCTCGGCGTAGAGGCGGTGTGGATCTCTCCCTTCTACGCCTCGCCCATGGCCGATTTCGGCTACGATATCTCGGACTATTGCGCGGTCGATCCGATTTTCGGGACGCTGGAGGAGTTCGACGCGGTGATCGCCCGCGCCCGCGAACTGGGCTTGAAGATCATCGTCGATCAGGTCTATGCCCATACCTCCGACCGCCATGCCTGGTTCGCGAAAAGCCGGCAGAGCCGAGACAATCCCCATGCCGAATGGTACGTCTGGGCCGATCCCAGGGAAGACGGCACCCCGCCCAACAACTGGCAGTCGATCTTCGGCGGCCCCGCCTGGCGCTGGGATGCGCGGCGCGGCCAATACTACATGCACAATTTCCTGGCCGAACAGCCGCAGCTCAACTGCCACAACCCGCAAGTACAGGACGCGCTGCTCGCGGTGGCGAAGTTCTGGCTGGATCGGGGCGTCTCGGGCTTCCGCATCGATGCGCTCAACCACTCGATGCATGACCCGCTGCTGCGCGACAATCCTGCGGCACCGGCAGACGGCAAGCTGCGCACCCGGCCCTACGATTTCCAGATCCAGCGCTACAACCAGTCGCACCCGGATATCCAGCCTTTCATCGAGCGGTTGCAGGCGCTGATCGCCTCCTATCCGGACACCTATTCGCTGGCCGAAGTGGGCGGCCTGAACGCCGGTTCGGAGATGAAGGCGTTCACGCAGGGCCCCGCCCGCCTGAACAGCGCCTATGGCTTCGACTTCCTCTATGCCGAGAACCTGACTCCTTCCCGCATCGCCGCCGCGCAGGACTTCTGGCCCGACGAGCCGGGAATGGGCTGGCCGAGCTGGGCCTTCGAAAACCATGATGCGCCGCGCGCCGTTTCGCGTTGGTGTGCTGCCGAACATCGCGATGCCTTCGCGCGGATGAAGGCCATGCTGCTGCTGTCGCTGCGCGGCAACCCGATCCTGTTCCAAGGCGAAGAGCTTGGATTGGAGCAGGACGAAGTACCGTTTGAACGGCTCCAGGATCCCGAGGCGATCGCCAACTGGCCGCTTACCCTTTCGCGTGACGGCGTGCGCACGCCGCTGCCGTGGAAGGCGCAGGACGAACACGGCGGTTTCACCAGTGGCCAACCGTGGCTGCCGCTTTCCGAGGGCAACCTTGCCCGCGCCATCGACCGCCAGGAGGCGGATCACGCCTCGCTGCTGCACCTGACGCGTCACCTCGTCCACTTGCGGCGCGACAATGCAGCCTTGCGCCGAGGCACTTGCGAAGTGCTGCTTGCCGACGAGACACGGCTGGTCCTGCGCCGCAAGGCAAACGGCGGTTCGGTCCTGGCCCTGTTCAACATCGGCGCAAGCGACGCGGCCTGGCCGGACGGTGTCTCGGCCACGGGCACGGTCCTTGCCGCCGTCAACGATACCGTACCCGGCACATTGCCCGCATGGGGTGCCATCTGGCTTAGAGAAGAAGCCGAAAGTCCGAACGGAGAAGAAGCATGAAGCCTTTCCACCTGCTGGCGAAAGCCGGTATCCTCGCTGCCGCGCTAGCACCGCTCGCCGCCCAGGCAAAGGCCGTCACCGCCGCATCCCCGGACGGCTCGATCGTTCTCACCGTCGATACCGACAACGACAGCCGCCCCACCTGGTCGCTCTCGCGCAAGGGCAAGCTTTTGATCGCACCCAGCAAGCTGGGCTTCGTGCTGACCGATGGGGTCAACATGGTGCGCGGCTTCGCCATTACCGGCAGCGAAACCGGCACCCACGACGATACCTGGCAGCAGCCCTGGGGCGAGCGCACCGATGTGCGCAACCATTACAACGAGATCACCGTCCACTTCCGCCAGTCCGAAGTACAGGGCAGCCGCCTGATGGACGTGCATTTCCGGCTGTTCGATGACGGTATCGGCTTCCGCTACGAACTGCCCGAGCAGCCGGCGATGAAGACGATGAAGATCGCCGACGAGACCACCGAATTCGATATCGTTCCCAAAGGCACGGCCTGGTGGATCCCCGGCGGCGAGTGGAACCGCTACGAACAGGTCTACCAGCAGACCCCGATCGATGCCGTCTCCACCGCGCATACGCCGATCACGATGAAGCTGGAGGACGGCACCCACCTCTCTTTCCACGAGGCGGCGCTGGTCGACTATGCCGGGTACTGGTTCAAGCGCGCCGATGGACAGAAGTTCCGCACCACGCTCTCGCCCTCCTCGCAAGGCGCGCGGGTGGTCCGCGACCTCCCCTTCAACACGCCCTGGCGCACGATCCGCATCGCCGACAAGGCGGCGGGACTGGTCGAGAACGACCTCGAACTCAACCTCAACGACCCCAACAAGCTGGGCGATGTCAGCTGGGTGAAGCCGATGCGCTACATCGGCATCTGGTGGGGCATGATCCGCGGCGACTGGTCCTGGGCGACCGGCGCCAAGCATGGCGCCACCACCGCGCGCGCCAAACAGTACATCGACTACGCCGCGCGAAACGGCTTCGGCGGCGTGCTGATCGAAGGCTGGAACAAGGGCTGGGACGGCGACTGGTTCGGCCACGGCGACTTCAGCTTCACCGAAGCCACGCCGGACTTCGACATCAGGGGCGTAACCGACTATGCCCGCAAGAAGGGTGTCGTATTGATCGGTCACCACGAAACCGGCGGCAATATCGCCACCTACGAAAAGCAGATGGACGCGGGCTTCGCGCTTTACGAGAAGCTGGGCGTTCCGGCGGTCAAGACCGGCTATGTGGCCGACGGCGGCGGCATCATCGCGGACACCTGGCATTACGGCGAGCAGCCGGGCGCCACGCATATGGAGTGGCACGACGGCCAGCGGCAGGTGAACCATCACCTCGACGTGGTGAAACTGGCCGCGAAACACCATATCGCCATCAACGCCCACGAGCCGGTGAAGGACACCGGTCTGCGCCGCACTTATCCCAACTGGATCGCCCGCGAAGGCGCGCGCGGCATGGAATACAATGCCTGGGGCGCCTTCGCCAACGGTCCGGACCATGAGCCGACCCTGGTCTATACCCGCATGCTCTCGGGCCCGATGGACTTCACGCCGGGCGTGCTGAGCCTGGAAGGCGCGAAGCACGATCCGCTGGCGTCTACGCTCGCCAAGCAGCTCGGGCTCTATCTCGCGCTCTACTCGCCGATCCAGATGGCGGCGGACTTCGTCGAGAACCTCGAAAAGCATCCGCGCGAGATGGAATTCATCCGCCATGTCCCCACCGACTGGGCCGAAAGCCACCTGATCGCGGGCGAAGTGGGAGACTATGCGATCTTCGCGCGCAAGGACCGCAAGAGCCCCGAATGGTTCGTGGGCGGCGTGAACGATGGCACCGCCCGCACCGTCACGCTCTCGTTCGACTTCCTCGAACCGGGCAAGAGCTACAAGGCTACGATCTGGAAGGACGGCGAAGGGGCGACCTACCTTACCGATGCCCGCCACAAGATCGCCTACGAGACGCGTACCGTGCGAAAGGGCGACAAGCTCGATCTGTGGCTGGCTCCGGGCGGCGGCGCGGCCATGCGGCTGGTGCCGGGCAAATAAGCGCAAATTCTGGGATGGCCTGGCACCGTCCCGGAACTTCTGCTTCAGTGCGGTAGGAAACCGGTCCTGTCATCCAGGCGCGCCTGCGCGAACACGTGGAGGCCAAGGGCGCGATCGCCCGCGGCCGGGTTCATAATGGACGGAGCCACGGTCTTCATCGATTCCGGCAAGACGTCGTACCGGGTTGCGCAGGAACCGGGCTATCTGCGCGGCCTCCCACTGGTCAGCAACAGCCTGGAAGTGGTCCCGCAGGGTCTTGGCAGGGCCGACCACCTTCTTCGCGGGTGGGGCGATGAACGTGGACTATCGCTCGGCTTTCCATGGGAGCGATCGACGCCTCCCGCGGCTTTCTGGACTTCGACCCGGACGAGGCGGCTTTCGAGCGGGCCGCGCTCGATCGCGCGCGTAGGCTGGCGGTCGTATCCGATCACGGCAAGTTCTCGCGCGCCGGAACCATTCATGTCGCGGATCTCGAGCACGTCCACAACCTCGTCACCGAACGGAATCCCCCTCCCGCGATCCGCGAAGCCGCAGCCCGACTGCCGTTCGCGGAATATCTCCCGCAGCTGAGGACCTATTGCAGCAAGGCTGTCGCCGCGCCCCTCAGCGGCACCCGGATGATGGCCAAAAGCCCCGGAATCGTTGGAGACGCCGTCTCGAGGACCGGCGATGGGCGAAGGCCGAGTTGCAGTCCCGAGGGCAACAGCGGCCACGCTCTCGCCAAGCGTGAAAATTCGCCTTTGCAATACCATGCCGGTATTTACGGCCGACCTCTCCTCACGCGTTCGAAGATGTCGGCCCAGTGCGGAGCGCGGCCCGCCGTATCTTGCCGGTTGGCGTCTTGGGAAGATCGGACACGACTTCGACCTGCCGCGGGACTTTGTAAGCTGCCAGTCTCTCGCGGCAATGGGCGATAAGGCTGGCCGCATCGGGGGCGAGACTCCCGGTTTGACCGACACGAATGCACGGACGGTTTCGCAACGATAAGCATCGGGCACGCCGATCACCGCCGCTTCCCGCACATCGGGATGCTCGAGAAGAACGTCCTCCACTTCCCTCGGCCACACCTTGAAACCGGAGGCGTTGATCATGTCCTTCTGCCGGTCGATGACGTAGAACCAGCCGCGTTCGTCCATGATCCCGACGTCGCCCGACCTCAGCCAGCCGTCGTGCAAGGTCACGGCGTTTTCTTCCGGCTTGTTCCAGTATCCGCTCATAATCTGCGGGCCGCGCATCCAGATTTCGCCCGGCGTTCCCGGCGCCACCTCCTCCCCATCGGGCCCCGCGATGCGCGCATCGGTATAGGAAATCGGCAGCCCCACGGATAGCGCGCCGGTTGCAGGATGGACGGGAATTTCCAGGCCCGGAGGCGCTATATGCGTCGATGAGCAGGACTCGGTCATTCCATAGACGGGACATAGCGTGACGCCCAGGTGGCGGGTTACCGCATCCCGCAAAGCCGGCGCGACAGGCGCTCCCCCAGTGAAGACGTTCTCGAAAGACACGAAATCGTCAGGCGTAATGTCTTCCGTATTCAGCAGCGCATTGAAGGCGGTGATGGCCGCGATCGTCGTCGTCGGGCGGTAGGTCCGAAGCATGTCGATGACGCTGCCTGGATGAAAGCGGTAGCCAAGCCCGACCGAGCATCCGGCGGCCAGGCCCGCTGCCATGTGCAGTACGAAGCCGGTGATGTGGAATAGGGGCGCAAGGGCGAGGATCCGGCTGCGATGGTCGATCTTCATCCAGAGCGAACTCGCCTGCGCATTGAACGCGAGGCTTTCGTGCCTGATTACCGCACCTTTGGGCGCGCCTGTCGTGCCGGAGGTATAGAGTATCAGCGCCGTGGCCGACGGTTGGATCGGTGCCGGCACCGGCTTTCGACCGCTACGAACACGGCAGAGATCCAGGAAATCGAGCGCCGAGGCGGGGCCCACAGGCAGCAACACGCGGTGGTCGTCGATCGATTGGAAGTCATGCGCATTGACGATGGCGAGCGGCGGCACGTTCGTACCGATCGCACGAAACGCATCGAGGATCTCCGCCCTCTGGTCCTCGTGACACACGACCGCCGCCGGACCGTAGTCGTCAAAGACTCTGGCCAGTTCGTTCGAATGGTACATGGGATTTCCAGGAACCGGGATTGCCCCGATTTTCCAGATACCCAGAGAGGCGATGGCGAAATGCGGAACGTTCTGGAGAACGATCCCCACCCGATCGCCCACCGCCACGCCACGCTCCTGCAACCAGACGGCAAAGCCGTCGCTGAGGCGGTCCAGCTCGTTTCCCGTCAGTGATCCGTCGAAGTAGCGGATCGCTTCGGCATCGCTGCGCAGATTGGCGCGATAGGCCGAGAGAATATGGGCATGGCGGCGACATTCGCGGTGCCGAAGGTCGTGAGGATAAAGATCCATCCAGGGGCGGGTCGCGTTTTCCGTCCAAGCCTCGCTGCTCGACATTTTATCCTCCGTTGCACCGCGTCAAATCCTGGCGTCCTCAGACCGGATCTGCCAAAAAGCGCGCCGTCGGGGCGGCCACCATGGGGTCGATGGACCAGCGATCCGGCACGGCTCGATCCGGCAACGTTCCCTTCGATACGACCGGCCACCTCCTGGCGAACACCTGCATGAGGTTCAGGTCTGTCTGCGTCCTCAGTATCGCTGCCCCAGACCGCCGTCGTGATAGATCGATGCCCCCGTCACGAAAGGGCGATCCCCACGTTGTTGACGAGCACGTCCAGTTGGCCGAAGGTTGCGATCGTCTGATCGGCGACACGCTGCCAGTCTTCCTCGCGCGTCGCGTCGTGTTGCAGGAAGAGTACCCGGTCGGCCGAGCTCTTCCCCACCAGCGAATTCACGATCTCCTCCTGATCGTTGGTCAGGATATCCGTCGCGACAACCGAGGCGCCTTCCCTCAGGAACGCTTCGCAGACAGCAAGCCCGATGTTGCCGATGCGGCCGCATCCGGTGATGAGGGCGACTTTACCTTTCAAACGGTCCATGATGTACCTTCAATACTGTAATGACTAAAGTTTCCGGGTATCGAACTGGTCCTCACCATTCCTCGACTTCGCCGTCCAGGGGAACGGCGCTCTTGCCGTTGCCGCGGCGCAGTTCCGGAATGAAGGGAAGTTCGGCCGTGCCGATGTTGCGCCGCTTGTCCTGGGGATCGCGCGGCATCATCGTGCCCGTACCGTGCTGGAACACCTTGAAGCCCAGCAAAGCCCGCTCCTCGTCATCCAGCTGCTCGTAGAGCTCGTTCGGGATGCTGGCAGGGTAGTTCTCGTGCGGCTTCCACCAATGCGCATTGTAGATGAACGAAATCGAGACACGCATCTCGTCCGATACCGAAGGACCCTGGCCATGCCAGACCCGGCTTTCGAAGAAGACGACATCGCCCGCTTCCATTTCAGCGGGATAGGCTTTCACGTCCTCGACCACCTCGACAAGGCCGTCCGCCCCCATCGCATAGCGCGGCGCAGGTCCGTGATGCGTGCCGGGGACGAATAGCGTGGCGCCCTGATCCGCGCGATAGGGCCCGAGCGCCATCATCAGGTTCAGCATCGAAGGACGCGGGGTCTCGAAGGAGAGAACCGCCTGATCACGGTGCAGCACTTGCGCCGGCGCGCCTTTGCGGATGACCAGCGCGGTCGCGTTGCTGAGGTGGTACTCCTCGCCGATCGCGTGATAGGCAAGCGCCAGGAACTCAGGCTTCTTGGCAAGGTCGATGAACTCGCGGCCCTTGTTGACCAGGAAGCGCACGACTTGATAGGTGGGATCCTTCAGGGGCCGGCCGATGCGCGAACCGACATGGGTGTAGATCATGCCCTTGGTCGGATGGTGACCCAGCTCCGGCCTGGCGAATAAGGCGACACCCTGCTCTCGCTCCAGTTCAGCCTGTTCCAGCGCGGCTTCGCGGAGCTGCTGTACTTCCTCAGGGGTAAACAGGCCCCGCATGATCGCAAGGCCGGTTTCGTCCAGGTCTCGCTTGGCCTGCTCCAGATCAGTCGTGGGTGCAGGCATTTCGTTGCGGATCTGAACTTGCCGTTCGGGGACATAGTTCAGCCCTTCGAGTTCTTTCAAAGCGGTCATCGCTCTCTCCTTATCAGCAGTCACTCTCGGATATTACGCATCCGGGACTGCTTTATTCATTTTTGACGTCGTATCGTGTCGATCATGGACGACACTTCGAACTCCATGAGATCTTCATAGAAATCTTCCCGCCCTGAAACCTGGTGTAGCCGAAGCACTCTTTCGCGCGTGTCCGGCGTCAGCTTTTCCAGGTCGTCGGAAGCGATCTGTCCCGACTTGCCCTTGCTCGCGATCTCCACATTGATCGCACTCATCACCCGGTGCCAGATCCGCAAAGTCATGCGGGCGAGTTCCGACCCGGTGTAACCCAGCTCCTCCAGCGCCCGCATCACCTCGACCGACCGCTCCAGCCATGCGCTGGAGCTGTGGCCGCCTTCCCAACTCAGCATTCCCAGCAGTTGCGGTCGTTTAAGAAGATGGTTTCGCATCCGGAAGGCCCAGTCGCGAATACATAATTCCGGTAGTTGCGCTTCATCTCCCGCAGGAAAATCTGACATCAGTCGTTCGGCAACAGCCTGGATAAGGTCGTCCCGGCTGTTAAAGTAGGTATAGAGCGCCATTGGCGTCACGCCGAGAATGCGAGCGGTCGCTCCCAGCGAAAGGGGATCCCCGGATTGCTCGGACAAAGCATGCAGTGCCGCATCGACGATCATCTCGACCGACAGACGCGGTGTTCGTCCTCTGCGTGCCTGAGCTATGCCGTCCAAAGCCCTCTCACCCATTTTCTTATGCCATATGGGAATAGAACCCTCGCGGGCCCGGCTGTCAAGACGATCCGTATCGACTTTGGCTTGTTCAAAGCGAATTGATGCAGATCTTTGCATCGTCTGTTCAAGTGCGCAGCCTATCCACATTCGGGATTTGCATGACACTGTACAGCGCGATGCAGCGGCGACATGGTTAGCGACGGCGGCGCGGAGCAGATAGTCGGCGCCGAACCCCGCTCCGGAATAGTTGGTGGTCCAGCCGTTCGCCTGCACGCCCAGCTGGCGGGACCGTCTTTCTACCACAACCTTGCGGGTGGCCAGCCTCGAGACCACTTGTCAACGCGCGGCCTCATCCAGACGGGTCGGGTCGAACCCTTGGGCGCCGAGGCCCAGCGCCTTTGCATTTGACAGATGCGGCGCCGGCAGGCCTCGGCCACCAATCGCGCAGAATCTGCCCCAATTGCCCGAGGAAGCGGAGACATATCGCGGCCTACGCGCCAGTTGACATAGCGGCACAGCTTCATGGCTTCCTGCAGACGATGCGCGGCGGCATAATCCTCCGCCGTGCCGGTCGCCAGCGTCTTTCCGACGCGAAGAAAAAGGACCGCGTGCAATCTACTTTGTTGTCCTGACCCCAGGGACGTGCTGTGTTTTTGAACAAGCTGAACGCACCGTCTGCGGATGATGGGCAACGGCTCGGTCGTCCAAAAGGGAGAAGGAGGTTCGAAAAAATGCCAGCTTCCCTGCAGAACCGAAGGATCATGCTGGTTGAAGACGATTATTTCATCGCCGCCGATTTGCAGGAACAGCTAATCAGCCACGGTGTCGAGGTAATCGGCCCCACTGGGGATCTCGAATGTGCTCTCGAATTGCTCGGCGGCGAAGAACGAATCGACGCGGGTGTGATAGACATCAACTTACAAGGCGAGATGGCTTTTCACCTTGTCGACGAATTCATAAAGCGGGACATTCCGGTCGTGTTCGCTACCGGGTATGATGCGGGCGTCGTTCCCTACCGTTTGCGCCACATCCCGCGGCTTGAGAAGCCTACCGGAATGGACGAGGTAGTGCGGACCTTAGCCGAGCTCCTGCCGGAGCGCCGGGCTCGACCGGCTCCCTGAGCGGTGCCGTCCACACCGAGCGAGCAGCGAAAAGCGCAGCCCGACCGGGAACCGCCTCACCGCTCAAACGCGACGGCGCTCCTGTGCTTGTCGAGGTGAGCGAGGTTTCCAGCCGCATAAGTGGCAAGAAGGATTGTGAGTACGATGACCGCCAATCGCAAAGCGACCTGAACCGTCCGGCCGGGAGCCGAATAACGACGCTCTGTACTGCCTTTACGATGCATCCTTCACTTGCCTCCTGCGCCGGTTGCTGAGAACTGCGACAATGGCCTGAAGCCGATCAGTGCGCTATGTCCCAGTTTATCGAACAAGCGGTTTCTTGGCGCGGCAGGCGCCGGATCGAGTCCATCGGCAGCAGGCACTTCCCGTCTCTGAACGCCCCCGCGTTCTGTCGGTTCAAAGTCGCTCAACACTGCTCCCGCACGTCAGAGCGGTTTCCGATCCGATTGCATCGGATCAACCACTCTAAGTTTCCGGTTTGACGCATTTTCCGAGTCATCAGGTGATTCCACCTGATTAGAAAATGCTCGAGGGCGTAAACTCATAAATGGCACCGTCGAGGCGTCCAAAGGGCGAACAGCTCAGGCCGATGCGGCCGCCGGACGGGGTGGCTGCCCGTCCAAGGTCGTTTCGGTTCGAGATGGAAGCCATTTGGGCGTCCTTCGGATTTGAAGGAAAAAGAGGTGCATCGCTTCGTCAGGAAACCTTGAAATACGGACGTATTCCTGCGGCTTCCTTCCTCGCACTGCACCATTTTGCCTCGAACCTCGACGGTGCCATTTATGAGTTTACGCCCTAATAAGCATGGCAGACAGCGATGTCCGCCGCCTGCCATGCCTTTCTTTCCACCATTCGCCAACCTGCCGCGAGTACGGCAAGGTTGTGCAGGCGGAAGGTCAGAGGGATCCGGTGCGAGCCTGCGCGGCGTTGTGTCCGCCGTTGCGGTGCAGAACGTCGCGAACGGTTGCCGTATCCACCCCCGTGTCCTCGACAGTGACCACGACGCCGCCATCCTTGATACGATCGTTGTAGTACGTGGCGTCTTCGTCGCTGACGCCATGTTTGGTGAGCGTTTCGTTCAGCGTGCCGCCGATCGCGCCGATGGCAGCGCCGATGCCGACGGCTTCGGGCACCGCAGATGCGGCGATCGCACCGGCTGCCGCCAGGGGGCCGACGCCGGGTATGGCCAGCGCCGCAACGCCCAGGCCCGCTCCCAAGGCGCCACCGCCGAGGATCCCGCGAAGAACGTTACGATGATGCTCGTCGGTGATTTCACCATCCCCGCTTCGCGCCGTCGTCGTGCCGCCATGGTGTGCGATGACCGAAAGATCGCGGTCACTCAGGCCGATAGCGCGCAGTTCGTTTACGGCACGTTCCGCCTCTGCATGCGTATCGAAGATTGCTGATGCCTTCGCCATTATCCTTCTCCTGTCATGGCTAACTGCCGAGCAGAGGAAGGGCGGATGCTACGGTTTGTTCCCGGCGCATCCTTTTGACGGGCCCGCCAGGTACGATCCCGCCGAGATTATCGGCGGAGGGCGCGCCCGGTTATAATCCAGTTTGCAGTCTGCGATTTCGGATCGCTGCTGAGGTAGGCACGACATGTTCCCAAGGTCGCCCGCACCCTCCTGCGCTCGACGGTGCAAGGGCGGCGGAACGCACACGGCGTACACGCATTCTGACTGCGTTGGGAGAGTGCCATGACCTACAGCGACAGAATGACAATGCTTGCCCGGCTGGGTTTCGCGGCCAGGGGCCTGGTCTATATACTGGTTGGATGGCTTGCATTCGTTGCCTCGCGCACGGGCGGCGAACCGAGCGATAATCAAGGTGCGCTCGGCAGCTTGAGCGATACGCCGATGGGCCAGGCGCTCCTGGCGATATGTGCCCTGGGTTTTGCGGGGTATGCGTTCTGGAGGCTGGCGGAAGGAGCGCTCGATCCCGAAGCGCGCAGCCGCACACACAAAGGAAAGTTCGAGCGCATCTCCTACCTTATCAGCGGCGCTGCGAACGGCGTGCTCTGCATCGTCGCTGGAAAACTGGCCCTGCGACAATCCCCCGCCCGGCACGGCAGCCCCGGCGACGAAAGTGCGCAAAGCTGGTCGGCCTGGTTGCTCGATAAACCCGGAGGCGTCGCACTCCTCTGCGCCATCGGCATCGGTCTTTTCCTCGTCGCGGGTGCCCAGGCGCTCAAGGCATACAAGGCCAGCTTCGATGAACTGGATGGCGACGTGCCGGCTCCGGCCTATGTCAGGTGGATCGGCAGGATGGGATATGGCGCTCGTGCCGTCGTTTTCGCCATCATCGGCTGGCTCCTGATCTCCGCAGCCATTCATCACGATCCAGCGCGGGCGGGAGGCTTGGGTGACGCACTGGCAGAGTTGCGCGCTCAACCGGAAGGTTCGTGGATCCTCGCGATAATCGGGTTGGGGCTCAGCCTGTTCGGTATCTTCAGTCTCGTCGAAACACGCTACCGGCGCTTGAAAGTTCCCAAGCTGCGGCCTCCGATCAAACTTTGACCACGAGCCAAGAAAAAAGGCGGCGCCTGCGTAGGCAGCCGCCCTTCCTTTTACCAGGGCGTAAACTCACAAATGACACCATCGAGGCGTCCAAATGGCGAAGAGCTCGAGCCGAAGCGGCCGCCGGGCGGGCTGGCTGCCCGTCCAAGGTCGTTTCGGTTCGAGATGGAAGCCATTTGGGCGTCCTTCGGATTGACGCAAAACCTCGATTGTGCCGTTTATGAGTTTACGCCCTACAGTGTTCCCGATCCCGTTTAGAACTGGGCGCGAACTCCCAAAGTCCAGCGGCTTCCCGACTTCTCGTACAAGGTCGGGAAAGAGGGATCCATGGTATAGCCCCTGGTCGGCTCGCCGGTGATGTTGATGCCTTGTACTTCCAGGCGGACGTTATCGGTCAGCTGGTAGCTGGCGGCGAAGTCGAACTGGCCATAGGCATCGCGGTAGACCGGATACATGTTGTTCTGGATGTATTCGACGTATTCGCCCTTGCGATTGAACGACAGGCGCGCGCCGATCGGCCCGCGATCGTAGTAGAGGGTGACGTTATAGACGTTGTCCGCAAGGCCGATCGGTGAGGTCGGGATGCCAAGGTCGGATTGGCCGGTCAGCGAACTGTCGAGGAACGTGTAGTTGGCGTTGACGCCAAAGCCGTCCAGCGCGGACATGACCATGCCGAACGGGATCACCGCCGCCAGCTCAACGCCGCTGACAGTATAAGACCCTGCCGCGTTTACCGGCTGATAGACCTCGAAGTCATAGACGCCGTCTATCGTGCCGTTGGCGTTGTATTTGGTGACGCCAGGAACGATGCCGGTCATCTGGTTTTGGATGACGCCCTTGATTTTCTTCCAGAAGTAGGACGCCGAGACGATGCCGCCGTTGCCCAGGTACTGCTCGGCGCCCACTTCCCACTGATCGGCATAGGTCGGCTTGAGGCCGGGATTGCCGTCGGTGAAGCGGAAGTTGTTGAAGCTGGCGGTGCGCTTGTAGGCAAGGTCGGTCAGCGCCGGGCGGATCAGCGTCTGCGATGCAGCGGCGCGGATCAGCAGGTTGTCGTTGATTTCGGCACGCAGGGTAATGGCCGGCAGCACCTTGCCGTACCTGCCCGTGCTGGAGATCGGCGCGGGCGTGTATCCGGTGCTGCCGTCCTCGTTCTGCACCTGGTGGAAGCCTTCGGACTTCACCTTGGTGTCGATGTAGCGCGCACCCGCGTTCACGAACAGCGGCACCGGGCCAAGGTCGAAGCGGAAGTCGATCATGGCGTAGCCGGCGAAAGTCTCCTCGCGCACCTTGTAGTAGTTGCTGTCCTGAAACGGCGTGACGAAGCCGTCCGGACGAAAGAAGCTGCGCGCGTAGTCGTTCGAGATCATCTGCCAGTTCAGATCACGCACCTGATAGGACTGGCCGCCGACGATCTCGGTCACGTCTTCCAGCGGGCTGTCGGACAGTCTGCGGGTGTTGACCCAGGCCACGCTACCACGGCTCGGCCCTTGGAGCTTCTCCTCGCCGTACCAGCGCTCGTTGGCCTTGTTGGTGTAGCGACCGCCGAAGGCGATGCGCTTCAGGGCCTCGAACCCGGCGATCTCGAACGTGCGACTCACGTCGAGCTGGGCTGCATATTTGTCGTCCTTGATCTTCTCGCGCGTGGTTTCATAGGCTTCGAACAAGTACGAATCGGGCGAATTGTACATGTCGATGGTACCGGCGGCGTCGCTCGGGATCGTCTCGCCGCCGTTCTTGGTATAACGCGTGCGCGAAGGCGCGTAGGCGACATGCTTCAGGTTGGAGTTGTCGAGCGTCTTCTTCGCACCCGAATAGCCGCCAAGCAGGTCTATGTGCCAGTCTCCGGCGTCCCAGTTCATTTCGCCGCCGAACTGGCGGTAGTCTGTCTTGTTGATGAACTCCTTGCTAAGGAATTCGTGCTGGGTGCGGGTATAGGCCGCGTCGCGGATTACGACGATTCCGTCGTCCGCCAGCGTGCTGTCGTCGTAGTCGTAGATGCGATCCAGCGCCGATGTGCTGGAAGCCGCATAGCCGGCGGCATCGTACTCGTCCTCATGCGTCTTGTACGAACCGAGGAAAGCGTCGAAGCTCAGGCTGAACCGGTCGCTCGGCTTGTACTGGAGCGAGCCCGACAGGCCCAGGCGGTCCTGATCGTTGAGGTACATGCGGTCGCCGACCTTGTCGAGGAATACGACGCGGTTGACTTCGTCCTTGTTCTTCAGGTCGCCGAAAGTGATACCGGCGTCGCGCTGCAGCACGTCCAGCGTCTGCCTCGTCTGGGCGTTGCCCTTGTCGGTCCAGCGCGAGATTGGGCGGAAGTTGATGCCGGAGTTGGAATCGGTGCGGTTGGTGCGCTGCTGCTTTGCGACGGAGATCAAAACGCCGAAATCCCCGAACGTATTGCTCGCCAGGAACGAGAAGTTGGGATCGACTTCGCGGGAGATGGAGTTGTAGGCGCCTTCCGCCGATCCGACCAGGCGCAGGCCCGGTTGGTCGAACGGGCGCGCGGTGCGGATCGCCACGGACCCTGCGATGCCGCCTTCCTCGTCCGCCGCTGTGGGCGATTTCTGCACGGTGACCGACTGGATCAGTTCGGACGCGAAAGTGTCGAACTCGACGTCGCGGCCGCCCGAGCCCGAGGCGGTGGCCAGCTTGTTGATCGACACGAAGGTGAACTCGCTCGGCAGGCCGCGCACGTTGACGCGGGTGCCCAGGCCCTTGTCGCGCTCGATGGTGACGCCGGGCAGACGCTGGAGCGCTTCTGACAGGTTCTGGTCGGGGAAGTCGGCGATGTCGGTGGCGATGATCGAGTCCGAGAAGCCGATCGTGTCGCGCTTCATGTCGATCGCCTTCTGAAGGCTGCCGCTGTAGCCCGAGACGACGATCTCACTCTCGGCATCTTCTGCGGCGTCGGGCGCCGTCTGGGCGGACGCCGGTACGGCGGCGAGAGCGGCGATGGCGCCGCCGATCAGGAACGGTGCTGCACGGCGTAGGCCTTTTGGTTCAGTCTTCATGTCGCGAATTACCCCCAAGGTTGATGATGCCCGCCGGTTGCCGGCCGGGTCGGTGACGAACGGTGCCAAATCGCTGCGGCTCAGCCCGCCCAGGGCCGCCTGTTCGGCGTGGCGACTCCGAGATCGGCGCGGGCGATTCGGGCAGGACTTTCGCGAGGTGCGGACGCCGGCCGGCTTAAGGTCGCCCTGTGGCTGCCGCGCTGCTCCGCCCAGCAGGCAGGCAGCCGTCAACGCCAGCGAAACCGCCGATATCGAACGCATTGAGGACCCCGGTCTTGTTCTGTGTCGCGGGGCGAAGTGGGGTAGAGTTATGACGTCGGCGTTACAAACTTGCCGATTTCTAATCTTTTCTTAATGAGTGCCGGCAGGCGCGCCGCGCGCTGGCGAGGTGCAAGTGCGGCAAGGTGCGGCAAGAGACACCACCTTTCGCACTTTTATCGCGAGATTGTTGACAGATCACCCAGCGCTCAAGGGCAACCCTTGATCGCAGCGGTTTTCGATCGCGCGTCTTGGCGACCAGGTCGCCATCCGGATCCGGCTGCGGGATGACGATCGGCGCCCTAGGAAAGTGAGGAACGCACCATCTTCGCCAGCAGGCTTCCACCAGGTGTCAGCAATTCCTCGTCTCGATAGACGAGTGCAATGTGCATCTCCGGAAGCGCGATGCCGGGATCCAACCGAGTCAAAGCGCCGCTTTCAAGCTTGCGGTCGAGGTGCGGGTTTGCGGTGTCCGCCCAGTGGCTTATGAGCTGAGGCTGTTCCGCCAGATCGAAGTAGACGGAAATCGAGGTGCAGCGGGATATTCGCAGCGGCAAACTCCGCTCAAGCTGCTGGGCCAGAACATTGATGTAGCCGTGTTCGTAATCGACCAGGTCTCCCGTGATCCATTCCAGCGACCAGAGCCGATCGACGGTTTCGAAGGCATCTACCTTCTGCCCTCCCATCGCCAGCATGGTCGGGTAGCTGCGCAGCGGCGTACATTGGAGGCCCGCAGGATCGAAGCTGCCATAATGATGGGCGATACCAAAATCGAGCGTCCCGCACCGCACCGCGTCGAAGATCTGGGCGGGCCGGAGTTCGAGCAGCCCGAGTTCCACCCCCGGCTGACGCTCCCGGAAGGCGGCCATGACGCTGGCGATGTTCGTACCCGCCACCGGCGGGGACATGCCTATCAGAAGCCGCCCGCTTGAAGCGCCCCGCAGCCATTCCACTTCCTCGCGCGCCTTGTCCATCTCCTTCTCTATAGTGTCGTAGCGCTTGGACAGGATCGCGCCATAGGCGGTGAGCGTCGCGCCCTTTATGCCCCGGTCGAGCAGGAAGACACCCAGCTGCCGCTCCAGTTCGCGCACCGATTTGCTGAGGGCGGGTTGCGACACGTTCAGATTGAGCGCCGCGCGCTGAATGCTCCCGGCTCTCGCGACTTCCGCCAATGCGCGCAGCTGATGGAGTTTCATACCGTTCCCGATTTCCCGCTGCCGATCAGCGACGCCCAAGCGGAGTTTGTCGAATTGCTCTGCTTGTGAAAAGGCGTGAATGGATCTTTCAGTAAGTTAACCGTATATTCGCGCCGATCGTGCGCGGCGGTATACTGAACGACAGGTTCGGCGCGCCGAACGTCGATACGCGGCTGGCGATGCCGTTTGTATCGGCCAGGTTCTGTACGAAAAGATAAAGGCCCAGACGATCGTTCTGCATGCCCGCGCGCAAGTTCACCATGGCGAAGTCGCCATCCGTGGTGAAGTAGGGATCGGCGGGATTGAAGCCCGTGCGACCTTCGCCCGTATAGGTCAGATCGGCGCGGACCGTGCCGTCCAGAGTCGAGGTGAGCGGCCAGGCGTAGGGTGCGCTCGCGGATGCCGTCCAAGGTGCCATGCCAAGCCGGTCGCCCTTCCTGCCTCCGCTGGCAGCGCCCTGGAAGCCGGCGATCACCTGGTCCGATGTCAGCTTGCCGATGACGTGACCAAAGGTGGCCGAGAGTTCCACCCCGTGCGCGGGCCTGGCGGACAGTTCCAGTTCACCGCCCCGGACGCGGGCTCCGCCGGCATTGGCGAGGAAGGTGAAGAGCCCGTCCCCGGTGCGCGCGGTGACCTGCATGTCCTTCCAGTCGATCTGGAACAACGCAGCGTTCATTGTCACCATGCCGCCGAACCAGCGCGACTTGACGCCCGCTTCGTAGCTCCACAGACTGTCCGGCCGATAGGTGACAAGGCTGTTCTGAAGAGAGGGAATATTGTTCGCGCCGCCCGGCCGATATCCTTGAGCGGCATTTGCGTAGGCCATCACGTCCGGCGAGAATTCATAGCTGGCGTTGGCCTTGAACAGCCATCCGTTGGTCCTGGCGGTTCGCTCGCTGTAGGGAGAGACCACGCTGCCGGTCAGGACACTGCCCAGCAAGGTCTGGCCGCCGGTAACCTTTTCGTAGTCGTAGTACCGAAGCCCCCCGGTCAGCGTCAACGCGTCGGCGGGCCTGAACGAGGCTTCGGCGAAGCCGGCAAGCTGGCGCAGCCGGTTGGCGACAAACCGATAACTGATGTCCTGCAATGGATCAGGGGCCGATCCATCGGCCGCCGCCCGCGTTACGTGGCTATCTATATAGTCGCGCCGTTTCTCGTAGAAGGCCCCCAGCGTCCATTGCAGCCAACTCTCGCCCGCCGACGCAAGCCGGACCTCGGCGGTTCGCGTTCGCAGGTAGCCCGGCTGGTAGCCCAGGGCCGGTGTCTGCGAGATCCCGTAGGCGTTGTAGGCCGCGAACTGGGTGGCACTGCAGGCCGCCGCCTGTCCGTAATAGCCTTGGCAGGCTGCAGGAGAATAGGCGATGGCGGTTACGCTCGGCGTGAAGTCCAGCGTGCGGACGATATCGTAGCGATAGGTCGCAGCCGATGCGGTCAGCGTCACTCCTCCAAAATGGTGTCTTCCCGTCAAGTTGAACAGTCTGAAGTTGTTCTCGAAAGGCAGGATGACGGGCGTGTCGGTCTTGAACGTGGCAACGGAGGGGAACCAGCCTTGGGCGTCGTCGGCTTCACTGCGCTGGTAGATGAAGGTTCCGGTCAGATTGGTGTCCGGATCGGGATCGAGCCCGACGAGGACTCGAACCCCTTTTGCGGTACTGCGATTTATATCCTTACGGCCAAGACGGATGTTGTCGACGAAACCCGGACGGCTTTCGTAATATCCCGATACGCGGATCGCAAGCAGATCGCGGACGACGGGAAGATTGAGGGCGGCCTTGGCGAAGTAGCTGTCGCTACCGCCCTTCGTGGCGGCGTACTGCCCTTCCGCAGTCGCCTCGAAGCCGGTCGCGTCAGGTTTTCTGAAGATGATGCGCAAGGTGCCCGCCATCGAACTCGCGCCGTAGAGCGTGCCCTGAGGGCCACGCAGCACTTCGACCCGCTCGATATCGTAAAGATTGATATCCGGCGCATTGTTGCCGGGATCACCGACGGTTCCACTCGGTCCGGTTACCGGAACTTCGCCGAAGTACAGCCCGGTGGTCGCCTCGCCTACGCCGCCGATGCCGCGCACGCTGACACGGCTCTGCCCCAGCACGCCCTGCGCGACGTTAACGTTGGGCACCTGCCGGAAGTAGTCCTGTAGCTGCGTCGCGCCAAGTTGCGCCAATTTGTCTCCCGTCAGCGCGGAAATGCTAAGAGGCGTGGTTTGAAGCGTCGTCTCTCGCCGCAACGCCGTAACCACGATATCGTCGGAGCTTTCCTCCGCCAGCTCCCGCGATGGAGCAGGTTGGGCAGCTTCGGAGAGCTGCTCCAGGGCCGTCCCTTCAGTCGCCGCCGGATCGCTTAGCAGTAATACGGATGCAACACTGGAGTACAATACGCCGTACACGTCCATGATCAGAGCCCCCCTTGGCTTACCCCGATGTTCGCCAATAGCGGCCTCTGCCGCGGCAAGGGGATGTTGCATTGCAGAAGAGAGAGGGCGCAAATTCCATTGGGTTATCGCTATAACCGGGAGCGGTGCCATCACCTGCCGTCTGGATTGATCATGTGCGGCGACTGCGGGCCCGGCCACAAGGACCGCGGCACTTTGACCTCGGCAAAGAGCCAAGCGTCGTCTGGCGATGCTGGGGTTCAGCTCGAAAGATCGTCGTCAGTCAGGACTGATCAGCCGTAACGCCGTCAGCTGCCCGTCGGCAGTGAAAATCGGAAAATCGAACCCGCGCTTGCCTTCGAGACATAGACAAGCTCGCCGCCATGATCTTCGATGATCGACCGGCAAATCCGAAGCCCCAAGCCAAGTCCACCAGGCTTGGTGGAAAAGAAGCCGTCGAAAAGCCGCTCGCGGGTTTCGGGCGGAACCCCCGGACCGCTGTCCTCGACCTCGACGTGGATGCTTGCGTCAAGAGCGCGCGTACGCACAAGCAGGGTGCGGCTCCAACAATGGGCGTCAGCCATGGCCTGCGCTGCATTCATCATCAGATTGACAAGCACTTGCTGGACTTGGACGCGATCGAGCGAGGCTAGCGGCAGATAACTGTCCAGCTGAACGGAGAGCTTCACCTGTCGGCGCGACAGCTCCGCCCGCAGAAAGGCTGCGGTCTCCTCCACGAGTTCGTTCACCGAACATCTCGCCCGAAGTTGGCTCTTGGCCGACGACATTCCGTGCAGGCGCGTCACGATATCGCGAACCGAATTGCCGGCTGACTGGATGTCTTCAAGCGACGACTTTACCGCAGCGAGGTCGGGTTCGGGTCGGCCCACCCAACGCAGCGCAGCATGAGCCAGATTGAGGATGCTCGCGATCGGCTGCCGGATCTCGTGAACGATCGTGGCGGTCATCACCCCCATCGTGGAAATGCGGTCGGCATGCGCCACGTCATTCCGCAATCGGTGGAGTGCGGTTTCAGTGGCAACCCGCTCGCTGACGTCCACGAAGCCAACCGAAACGATATCGGCCGATGGATTCACCTCCCGCCAACTGGTGTAGATCACCGGCAGTTCGCGGCCGCTTGCGTGCCGTAGATTCAGCTCTGCTCGATGCGTATCGTTCTGCCGCAACGCAGCCAGGAGGGAGAGCGCCAGAGTTTCCGCTTCGCCGAAGGGCCAAATGCGCGAAACCGGGACCGGCAACTCGCTCCCCTTGAGACCAAACAGAGCAAGCGCCTTCCCGTTGGCAGCGACCAGCAACGTTTTCGCGACGATTTTTCGCAGCGCCTCAGACTGCGAGGCCGGAGCACCCGCCGCTTGGTAGGCAACGTACTCATCCAGCAAGACCGCGGTCTGCGACGCATCGATCTGAGCCAGGGCCAGCGACATGGCCTCGACCATCTTCGCTGAGCCCTCGGTAACCACTCTCGGCATGATTATCCTGAAATGAACTCCATCAGATCTGCATTCAGCCGCTCTGCGTGGGTGTAGAGCACGGCGTGAGGCGCGCCCTCATATACCTTCAGCGTCGCATCAGGAAAGAGTTCAATTCCTTGTTGGGCGGTCGCCGAGAGGGGCACGAAAGCATCTTCCTCACCGTGGATGATGAGAACGGGAACGTCGAAACCGCTTATGTCTTCGCGGTAATCGGTCATTGCACAGGCAGTAACGGCATCGTGCGCCGCCTTGAGGGAACCGAGCAGTGCCATATGCTGGATGTGAGCGAGCTGCCCCTCGGAAACTTCGGCGCCTTCCCTGTCCGCTCCGAAAAACAGTCGTGCGAAGCCGCGCATGAATTCGGCGCGGTCCGCAAGCAGGCCCGCCTTCACATTGTCGAAGACGATCTGCGGGACACCGTTCGGATAGTCCTCGCTCCAGCTGAGGCGCGGGGGGGTTGCTCCGATAAGCACCACCCCCTTCACCCGCTCGGAACCATGGCGCCCAACGTACCGAGTGACTTCGCCGCCGCCCATGGCATAACCGACGAGTGTCACGTCCTTGAGGTCGAGGTGCTCGATCAATGCCGCGAGATCGTCCGCAAACGTGTCATGATCGTAGCCATCCCAGGGTTGATCCGAGCGGCCGAACCCGCGGCGATCATGCGCAATCACCCTGAAACCGTTGGAAGCCAGATGCATCATCTGGTTCTCCCACATATCCGAATTGAGCGGCCAGCCGTGGGAAAGGACAACCGCAGGGCCGTGACCCCAATCCTTGTAGTAGAGGCGCGTACCATCCTTCACTTCGATCATCGGCACCGATTGTTCTCCTGGAGGAAGCGCCCTGGCGCCCCGTAGATTGCTATTCCCACACTTGCCATCGGCATCACCGAAAATTCTTGCACGAATGCGCTGTTTTGCGCAGTTGTCACCTGCGATCTTGGTTCCGCGGACAATGCCGACGATGCCCATCTCACTCGTCTGTCCGCCGCCTTTGTGGCCGGTCGATACGCAGCTTTGCAGATTTCGGTAGTCGTGCGATCCGGGCCGAACCTGCCGGCGACCGTTGGGCGGCGGCCGGCAGGAATCATCACGCCGGAACGTGCAGCGAGGCGACGGCCTCGTCGATGACGGCAGCCACATCTGCGGGATGCGAGAGCAGGGCGAGGTGTCCGGATTCCAGCACCGTGGTCTTCGCGTTCATCCGCGCGGCGAAATCCCGTTCCATCTGCGGCGAGACCACGCGGTCGTTGGCCGAGACCACGAACCACGACGGTTTCGAACGCCAGGCTGCCTTGGTCGGTGCGTCCTTGAACGTGGTTCCTGACAGCGGGCCCTGCGTTACGAACAGCACGCGCGCTTCGGCCTCGGGAAGGTCCGGAGCGAAGTTTTCGATCACGCCCTGCTCGGTAAGACGCACATAGCCTTGCGAATCGGCGATGACCGTCGAGAGCGCCGGGGGCTGGGTGATAGGCGCCGATCAGCTCCTCCCCGGTCTGGCCAGCGTCCGGAGCGAAGGCCGAAACGTAGACGAGGGCCGCGACATTGTCGGCATTGCCGGCCTCGGTGATCACCGTCCCGGCCCAGCTATGGCCGACCAGGACTACCGGAGCCTGGGCGACGGACAGCACCCGCCGGGTCGCGGCTACGTCGTCGGCAAGGCTGGTCAGCGGGTTGTGGACGGTGAGCACTTCGATACCGTCGCGGCGGAGCAACGGGATCACCTTGCTCCAGCTCGAAGCATCCGCCCAGGCACCGTGGACGAGAACGATACTTGCCTTGATCGGGGTATTTTCAGTGGTTGCATCGGCCATGAAAGCCTCCATTCGTTGATGGGATTCTTGCAGGAAATGCCCGGCCTCAGCGCCGGAGCAGATATTTGTGCGTGCCCGACAGAACGAGCCTGGCGTGCTGGTCGTGAACCGTCACCGAGGTTTCCACTTCGCCCCGGCCGTCGAGCGGCTTGAGCGCGAGAATTTCCAGCGCGGGGTAAAGTGTATCCCCGGCATGGACTTCCTCGTGGAACTTTACCGAAACTTCCGTAAAGGCGATGAAGACCGGGCCGAAGACGTGCGGCAACAATGTCGAGCCGGGGGCCGTGAAGGCCAGCACCTGAAGGCCGTGAACGACGGGAGCGGAGTGCCCTGCCCGTCTTGCGTATTCCTCATCGTAGTGGATCGGGTGGTTGTCGCAGGACACGGCCTGGAACGCCGCGGCGTGAGCGGAGGTCACCGTCCGGCTCGGCGTGCGGAATATTTCGCCGATCTTCAGTTCGGCGAATGTCCGGGTGGGCACGATCGCCCAGTTCGCAGGATCGAATGCGAATGCCATGAATAGGCTCCGTAGTTCGGGAAAGGCGCGGGCACCGCCGCGCCCAGAATGCCGCCCATCGGCAGCCTTGGAGGGTGAAGCGCCGGGCGGGGGAGCGCTTCACCCTCGTGTCGCGATCCGGTCAGGCCGGGCGCGGGATCACTGTTCCTTGGCGACGGTTGCGACCGCATCCTCGATCACCGCGGCCACTTCGGCCGGGTGCGACAGCAGCGAGACGTGGCTCGAGGCCAGGACCGTGGTCTTGGCGTTCAGTTCCTTGGCGAACATGCGTTCCATCTCGGGCGAGATCACGCGGTCGTTCGCGGAAACCACGAACCAGTTTGGACGGGTACGCCAGGCGGCGGTCTTGACCGTATCGGTGAACGTGCTGCCGGCAAGAGGCCCCTGCGTCACGAAAAGCGTGCGCGCATCCTGCTTCGGGATATCCGGCGCGAAATTTTCAAGGACGCCCTGCTCGGTCTGGCGGGTGAAGCCCTCGGAATCGAACGCGACGGTGGAGAGCGCCGGCGGCTTGGGGAAGGCCGCGATCAGATCGTTGCCGGTCTGGTTTTCCTTGGGGGCGAATGCCGAGACATAGACCAGCGCCTTGACCTTGGCGTCGTTCCCCGCCTCGGTGATGACCGTGCCGCCCCAGCTGTGGCCGACAAGCACGACCGGTCCCTTGACGGTTGCGAGCACGCGTGCGGTCGCTGCGACGTCGTCGGCCAGGCTCGTCAGCGGGTTCTGCACGATGAGAACGGGGATGTGCTTGGCCTGGAGAAGCGGGATGACCTTGTTCCAGCTCGACCCGTCCGCCCAGGCCCCGTGGACGAGCACGACGGTGGGCTTTGCGGCCGGCGCCGCTTCGGCGGCCATGACGGAGGTGGCGGCGGTGGAGGAAAGGGCAAGTGCGCCAATGGCGCCGAGGAATTTGAACATGGGATTATCCTTCCGTGAGAATGGAGGGTTTCGGGGGAAATCGGGATCAGCCCTGCCAGCCCTGGAGAAATTCCAGGAGCAGGGCGTTGACCGCTTCGGGGCGTTCTTCGTGCGGCAGATGGCCGCAGCGGGGGATTGCAACGGCCTTCAGATTGTCGGCCATCTCCGCCCAGACCTTGGGCATGTCGAACATCTTGCCGACCGCGCCGAAGCTTTCGCCCCAGAGCGCAAGCGTAGGGCATGCGATCTTCACGTCCGCGTCCTCAAGGTCCTGCGCCACGTCCTCGGCATTGGCCCGGTAGTCGGCCATCGCGCCGCGCACCGCGCCCGGCGCGCGATAGGCCCGCACATACGTATCGAAGGCTTCGCCAGAGATGGACGAAGGATCGTAGGCCCAGTCCGAGAAGAACCAGCGCAGCCACTGCTCCTCCTTGCCGGCGATCAGTGTCTCGGGAAGGTCGGGAATGAGATGGAAAAGGAAGAACCAGTAGCTCTTGGCGATTTCCGCATTGATATCACGGGCGACGATACGGGTCGGCACGTTGTCCATGACGACGAGGCGATCGACACGCTCGGGATAATCCTTGGCGAACCGCGTCGCGACCCGAGCTCCGCGATCGTGGCCGACCAGGGCGATCCGATCGATGCCGAGCTCGTCGAGCAGCGCCGCGAGATCCTTGGCCATGTTGCGCTTGTCATAGCCGGTCGCCGGCTTGTCGGTCTCGCCGTAGCCGCGCAGATCGGGTGCGATGATGCGATAGAGCTCGCCCAGGACCGGGATCTGGAAACGCCAGGCGAAGTTCGTTTCGGGGAAGCCATGCAGAAGGACGACGGGCGCCCCTTCCCCGGCATCGATGTAGTTCTGCCGGATGCCGTTCGCATGCGCGGTATGGCTTGCAGGTGTGATCATCTTGCGTCCTTGGATGCGTTCGATTCAATCGAACGGGCGTGATAAGGAGATTAACTCGGAGCAATACGCCCCGCTTGGCGAAAACGACTTGCATTTGCTCAGACCGACTGCGGAATGATCGACCTTGCATCGATGGGAACAGGAGGAAGGGCGGGCTCGGCGCCAGTTCCCTGCCCGGAAGCATCAGAAGACGATCTGGGCACGCGCCGTCAGCGTATCGCCGCTGTCGCCCGACGCACCGGCATCGGCTTGGTGGTCGAGATCCCAGTGGATGTAGTTCGCGCCGAACCGCAGGAACGAGGTGGGATACCAGTTCACCCCCAGCGTGGCGGCCGTGCCGCGATCGCGCGGCAGAACGGTCTCATAGGCAAGCTCCTCGTAGCGAGCCACCAGTTCGACCGCCCCTGGGCCGCCGCCGTCGATCGGGCGAAGCACCGCAGGGTGGACGAAGATGCCATAGCGGCTGTCGTATTCCGGCTTCTCTCCCGTCAGGAACATTCCGCCGGTCACGCTCCAGGCACGGGCCGTCACATCGGCCGCATCGGCGACATGGATCCGGCGGCGCCCGCCCTCGGCCATGAACCAGGCCGATCTGCGGCCGAAACCAAGCTCACCGCCATAGCCGGCGCTGCCGGTGGCGCCCACGATCGGCGCCGTGGTGACCCGCAGCACCGTGTTGAGGCGTCCGCCGATAGGACTGGCCCGGCTTGCATCGCTGACATTCAGCGCGAACTTCTCGGTGAAGCCCCAGGCCCCCAGATGCACGAAGCCATCGCGCATATGGACGGGATCCCAGTGCACCCGTCCCTGCTCGGCCCAGCTGTCGCGCACGGCGGTCTTGCCGTCGAGATCATCTCCCGTTGCTGAAAGAGAAGCGTGCCAATTGGGGCCAGAGACGATACCCAAGAGGCCCAGCCCGTAGAATCCTGATCTTGGCGCGATCGTCGTTCCCGTGGTGTTACGCTCCAGCAGCGGCACGCTGTCAGGCGAGCTGCCGCCCTCGACGCCGCGATCGAGGAATACATTGCCTGCCCGAATTTCATAACGAACGGGTCGGTTGGGCGAACTGTGCCAACCTATGAAGGCACTCAGCACGTTCACGTTGACTTGAGAAAAATCGACTTCAAACGTGTAGTTAAAATCGCGCGCCACGGTCCCGTCGGCCCCGAGGCGCAAAGTGCGTGCGCCCGTCGCAAGGTAGTTACGATCGGGATGGTTCGAGCCGGAAGTGTTGCTGGCGTCCAACAGCACACGGCCGCGCGGGTGGAACGTGAAACGACCGTCGGGGCTTGAAAACACCGGGGCGGCCGCGGTGCCCCAATGCACTTCCGCCGGGCCGCTCGTCGTCGAAACCCGCTCGGCATCCGCGACTTGCCGGGACGGTGCCTCAGGGTGCCCGAGCGAGGCAGGCGGCTCTGTCTTCGCGACGGGGGCCGGCGCAACCGGGGATGCCCCGGCCACGCCCTCCTTGGCCTCCAGCGCGCTTAGCCTTTGCTTCAGGTCGGCGATTTCTTGAGCCTGCTGTCGTACCAACTCGGCGAGCGACGAACCGTCGCCCGCCTGCGCCATCGCACGTATCGGCGCGAGCAGGCAGAGGACACTCGTGAGCGCCAGACTGCGGCTGAAGCGACGGCTATGCTGGGACATCTCTCTCACCGGTTCAGGGTGTAATTGGCCGGAACCCAGGAGAAGCCCGTCGCCGATGTCTTGCGGATATGGCCGATCCCCGGAAACGAGATGTGGGCGCCGGCGATCCACCAGCCCTCGCGGGCGGCGCGCTCGAAGATGGCCTTGCGGGTCGCGACCGCCAGCTTCGGCTTCCAGTCGTAGAGCAGCGCGACGTTCGGGTCCGGAAGCTGGACCGGCTCGATATGCACTGTATCGCCCCAGAACAGCATGCTCTGGCCGGCGTCCTGGAGCAGATAGAACGTATGCCCCGGCGTATGGCCAGGTCCGGCTATCGGGGTGAGGCCGGGGAGCAGCGGCGCATCGCCGTCGAACGTCTCGAAGCGGCCGGCGGCGATATACGGCCGGACCACGTTCTGGTCGGCGGCGAAGAACGGACGGAGAAGGTCTCCGACCTGCGACTGGTTGGCATTGTTCAGCCAGAAATCGGCATCGCGCTTCGAAACATGGACGACCGCGTTCGGGAAGACCACCGCACCGTCGTAGATGAGCCCCCCGGCATGATCCTCATGGAGGTGCGTGATGAAGATATCCCGGACCTCGGCCGGATCGTAGCCCGCCTGGCGAATGGCCGCAGTCAGGCCGCCGCCGGCCGGGCCATAGAGGTTACCCGCACCCGTATCGATGAGGATCAACCGCTCTCCCGTGTTCACGAGGAAGGCGTTGATCATGCCTTCGAACGGCGAGGCGAGGAATCGCGCCTTGAGCTTGTCCTCGACTTCGGTCGGCCCGGCGTTGAGCGCAAGCCGCCCGGCCTGGAACGGATGTGTCCCGTCGAGGAGCGCGGTGACCTCGAAACGCCCGACATGCATGCGGTAGAAGCCGGGTGCCTGACCGGTATGCATCTTCGGCGCAGACGCCTTGAGCGGCGCCTCGCCAGGGGCCTGCGCGGCAAGCGGAGCGCTGGCAAGAAGACCGAGGGCCGTGAGAAGATAAGCGAATTTCATGGGATTTCCTATTGGGGAGGCTGGCGCGAAGCCGGTGCTTTGTGGAGGCGGCGCCAGGTGCGCGGGAGGGTGCGGCTTGGCGATTCGTGCAACGCCTCGGCCGAAACGATCGTGTTCGCCCGGGCGCGTCCGGCGCCGGACATGGAAGCGTGCCTTTTCAGTTGAACGTCGACAGCACCTTTCAATCCGCTCAGCCGCCCCCATCTGGGTGGCGAGCAGACATCCGAGGCAATTGCGACATGACCAGACCGACACATCGCTTCGCCCTTGGCGATACCGTGCAATGGAACTCGGAAGCCGGCATGGTCGGCGGAACGATCGTCGCGATCCACGAGGAGGATTTCCTCTTCAAGGGATACCGCCACCATGCCAGTGCGCGTGATCCGCAGTACGAAATCAGGAGCCTCAAGACGGACCACATCGCCGCCCACAAGGGCTCGGCACTGGCTCTGATGCCGTCCGCCTGAGCAGGACGGCCCCGCCCAGGCGAACCGGCGATCAGAGGCCTGCCCGCGAGCGGCCGAGGACTTGCGGATTGACGATGTGGAAGGGGCGCTCGCCGCGCAGGACGCGAGCAACTTCGCCCGGCGCGCCGGCCTGAAGATCCGCGAAAGCCTCGACCGAATACCACGCCGCATGGGGGTTGATCAGGACATTGTCGCGGCCCCGCAGGGGATGGTCCGGGGGCAGCGGTTCGGGGACGCAGGTGTCGAGAGCGGCGCCCGCGATGCCTTTCGCGTCGAGAACTCGAACGAGCGCATCCTGGTCGATCACACCGCCCCGCGAGCAGTTAACGAGAATGGCATCGGACCGCATCCTGCCGAGCAACGTGTCGTCGAACATGCCTTTGGTCTGCAGCGTCAGCGGCGTGTGCAGCGACACGAAGTTCGATGCCGCGAGAAGCTCGTCCAGTTCGGTCTTCCGGCCCGGAACGTCGAATTGCCCCTCCTTGACGAACGGATCGTGCCAGAGGATCGTCATGCCGAAGGCGGCCATGCGGCTCGCCACGCGGCGCGCGATATTGCCGAAGCCCACGAGACCGAGCGTCGTCTTGGAAAGGCGGCGCACCGGCGCAGCCTCCATGACGTCCCATCGCCCCGCACGTACCGATCGGTCGAGCAAGTCGACCTTGCGTGCCGATGCGAGCAGCATCGCGGCCGTATGATCCGCGACTTCCTCGACGCAGTAGGTCGGGTTGTTGGTGACGATGATGCCGGCCTCGGTCGCCGCTTCGAGGTCGATCGTGTCGACGCCGATACCGTAACGCGCGATGATCCTGCACTTGTTCATTCGGGCCATGCCGCGGGCCGTGATCGGCCCGGCGTAGGTATTGAGCAAGGCATCGCAGTCCGCCGCCGCGTCCAGGAACTCGTCCTCCGACGTGGTCTTGAGCGGGACGAGTTCGACGTCAGGGCCCAGGATCGAACGCTCGACGTCCACGCTTTCCCAGACGTAATCGGATATGACGACTTTGACGGTCATTTGTTTCTCCAGCGCTGTCTCGAGGAATTCAACCGTGCCAGGCGTGAATGCGCTGGCGCTGCTCGCCAAGACCGTCGATGCCGAGACGGAGCTCATCGCCCTGCTTGAGGAAGACGGGCGGATCGAAGCCGAGGCCCACGCCTGCGGGCGTTCCCGTGGCGATGATGTCGCCGGCTTCGAGGGCATAGAACTGCGAGACATAACTGACGATCCGACGCACACCGAAGACGAGATTACGGGTATTGCCGTCCTGACGGCGGATGCCATTGACTTCTAGCCAGATGCCCAGCTCTTCGGCCTCTCCGATCTCGTCGCGCGTGACCAGCCACGGGCCCACGGGTGCGAAACCGGGGAAGCTCTTGCCCTTGGTCCACTGCCCTCCGCGCTCCATCTGGTACGAGCGCTCGGAGAGGTCGTTGACCACGCAGTAACCCGCGACATGGTTCAGCGCGGCGTCCTCGGTGATGTAGAGCCCGCCGGTGCCGATGACGATGCCGAGTTCCACCTCCCAGTCGCCCTTCTCCGCGCCGCGCGGAAGATGGACCACGTCGTTGGCGCCGGTCGTGCGGCAGCCCTTCATGAAGATCGTCGGTTCGGTCGGAAGCGGAAGGCCTACTTCCGCTGCATGATCGGTATAGTTGAGGCCGATGCAGATGATCTTGCCGGTATCCGCCACCGGAGCGCCGTAGCGCTGGCCTTCCGCGATTTCCGGGAGCGCGGACAGGTCCAACGCGGCAAGACGCGCGATTGCGGCATCCGAAAGCAGCGCTCCCGTCAAATCGGGGATCTCGCCGGAAAGGTCGCGCAGCTTGCCCTGGTTGTCGACCAGGGCCGGGCGTTCGGCGCCGGGGGCGCCGATGCGGGCAAGTTTCATACTCTTCTCCTTGAAAGTAGTGATCGGCCGGAGCGGCGACCGGGATCTTCAGCCCGCCCAGAAGAGGCCGCTCATTGCGGATCGCCGTGGAAGCGGACTTGCGCGATATGACACGCGCGCTCTAGGGACACTACGGCCTGAGATGGACAGGCCGGCCAAACGAAAAGCGTTATAATGGATCTCGGCGGAATAGCAGTCTTTGTGGAAGCCCTGAAATCGGGCAGTCTTGCCAAGGCGGCAGGACGCCTCGGCCTCACCGCCATGTCCGCGACGCGCGCGCTTGCCGCCCTGGAAAAGGAACTCGGCGTCCGTCTCGTCCACCGCACCACTCGTTCGCTCTCCTCCACGGCCGAGGGCGACCTGTTCCTGCCGCACGCCCGTGCCATGCTGGAAGCGCGCGACAATGGCCTGGAAGCGATCCGGCCACGCGGAACCGGCGTTTCGGGTCTGCTGCGCATCACGGCCTCCGCGGCCTTCGGTCGCAAGGTCGTGGCGCCGATGATACCCGGCTTCATGGACGACAATCCGGACCTCCAGGTCGACCTGATGTTCACCGACGAGCAAGTCGATATCGTCGCGCGCGGAATCGACGTCGCCATCCGGATCGCCAAGCTGCGCGACAATCGGCTCGTCGCCCGCAAGCTCGCCGACAACCCGCGCCGGCTCTGCGCCTCGCCCGCCTATATCGCCCGTCATGGTGCGCCGACGACGCTTGCCGAACTCGATCACCATGCCTGCCTGGTGGCGAGCGGAACCTCGCACTGGACGTTCCAGAAAGGCAGCAGATCGGTGCAACACAGGATCTCCGGGCGATTGACGGCCAATTCGATCGAAGCGCTCCACGCGTCGTGCATGGCGGGACAGGGCATCGCCAACCTTTCCAGCTGGGATGTCGACGAAGAGATCCGGGCGGGACGATTGGCCGAACTGGTCCTGACCGACGCGGCGCCCGAAGCCCTTGCGATATGGGCCGTCTTTCCCAGCTCGCGGCAGATCCCGGCGAAGGCCCGCGCCTTTATCGCGGCACTGCGGACCGTCCTCAACGAGCGGCTGGCAGGCCTGGTCGAACCCGGCGAGGACGTGTCGCCCAAAGCTCTGCCGCAAGGCTGATCCGGCGGACCTGACGCGCGAGCGGCGGCACCCGCGAGAGCACGCGGATGCCGCCGATCCCGGTCGAGACCGGCCGCGCGTCCCGCTCACGACGGCGTGCGACGGCACGCTTCGTAGAGGAACCAGCCGCGACGTTCGGTCTCGTCGATCCAGTTTTCGAGCAGGCTGGCGGTAGCCACGTCGGAATATTCGTCGCACAGTTCGTGTACCCGGCGCATCTCGGCGACTACCAGCTTGTTGTCGCCGTGGAGTTCGGCCAGCATGTCCTGCGGATCGACGTAGTCGGCGTTGTTGTCCAGAATGCGCTGGCGCTTGGCGATGTCCGAGATGGAGCGGATCGTCGTGCCGCCGAGCTTGCGGGCGCGTTCCGCGATCGGATCGGTCATCGCATAGATCTGGTCGCCCTGCTCGTCGAGCAGCAGGTGATAGTCGCGGAAGTTCGGCCCGCTCATGTGCCAGTGGAAGTTCTTGGTCTTGAGATAGAGCGCGAAGATATCGGCGAGAAGTCCGGCGAGCCCTGCCGAGATATCGCGGGTGGCGTCTTCGCCAAGGTCGGTCGGCGTCCCGAGGAAGCGCTCGGAAAAGGGTACGGTCTTCGACATCGCAATATCTCCTGGATCGAACGGCGAACTGCGCCGCCAGCACCGGGAATGTGCGCGGATGTGCCGCCGCCGAATAGCCAGACAAAGGTTTGCGCCGCCCCATACCCTGAGGCGCGCCGTCATCAACCCGCAGCGATCGCGATGACGCGTTCATAAGGCCTCCAAGGCCGATGAAGCCCTCTCTTCTGCGCCTGAGCCGTGTTTTTTGAACAATCGGGCGCGGCCGCGAAAGGCCATACCGAATGTCGGGAGCCGGGGCCCGTCCCGGCAAACGCCCATCCGATACGACGAAGCCTGCTCCCCGCCACCAGTTCATGAGCCCAGCGCTTCCGAAGAACCCGATGACGGGATCGCGGACAGCCCCGCAACTTCTTTCGGCAATGGTCTATGCGCCCGCCCAGGAAGCGCGGGATACATTGGTATGGCCTGGAGAATACATCAAGATGGTGGCCCGATCACCAAGGCCGCGCCATGCTACGGCACAATCCAACTGCACATGCCCGCCGCTCTCTTGCCTGGAAGCGCGATCGAAGCCCGAGCGGCAGAGTGAACTCCACGTCACCAATTGCAAAGAGGCACGCTCCCATGACTGCAATGGCTCCCGGTATCGGGCCGAGAATGTCTCCCGTCAGCGACGCCGAACTGCTCACGCAGCTTCGCCAGATCGTTGGCGCAAACGAGGTCCTCACCTCGCCGTCCGCCACCCGCCGCTACCGCAAGGGCATTCGCTTTGGCGAGGGCCCTGCCCTGGCCGTGCTGCGCCCGGGGAGCCTCGTGGAAATGTGGCGATCACTCAACGTGTGCAGCAAGGCAAGGAAAATCGTCATCGTCCAGGCCGCCAACACCGGCCTCACCGGTGGCTCGACCCCGGATGGCGACGCTTACGATCGCGAGATCGTGATCATCAGCACGCTGCGCCTGGCGAAGATCCACTTGATCAAGGACGGAAGCCAGGTCGTGTGCCTGCCGGGCGCCACGCTCTACCAACTCGAAGACGCTTTGAAGCCCCTGGGCCGCGAGCCTCATTCGGTGATCGGATCCTCGTGCGTCGGCGCTTCGGTCTTCGGAGGCGTCTGCAACAATTCAGGCGGCGCGCTGATCCACCGTGGCCCGGCTTTCACGCAGATGACCCTCTACGCACGGATTGACGAGAGCGGCAACGTGGACCTCGTCAACCACCTGGGGATCAAGCTCGGCGATGACCCGGAGTCTATTCTCAGGGCCGTGGAAGCTGGCGGATTTGCGGCGGGCGACATCATCGACGATCCGGATCGCCACTGTTCGGACCACGACTACCAGACCTACGTCCGAGACATCGATGCGGACACGCCCGCGCGCTTCAATGCCGATCCCAAAAGGTTGTTCGAATCCGCAGGCAGCGCCGGCAAGGTCATGCTCCTCGCGGTACGCCTCGACACCTTTCCAAAGAACAAGAACGTGGTCGACTTCTACATCGGCACCAACGATCCCGACGAACTCACGCAAATCCGCCGCGACATCCTGGCGAACTTCAAAAACCTGCCGGTCCAGGGTGAATACCTGCACCGCGATGCGTTCACCATTGCCGAGAAGTACGGCAAAGACACCTTCCTCGCGATCCAGTACTTGGGCACCGACCGAATTCCGGCCATGTTTGCCCTGAAGGGGCGCTTCGACGCTTTCTGCGCCAAATTCCCGTTCCTTCCCGAAGATCTGTCCGACAAGCTCATGCAGTTCGGCGCCAGCCTGTTTCCGAAACATCTGCCGAAGCGGCTCTACGCATACCATGAGCAGTACGAACACCACCTGATCCTGAAAATGTCGGGGGAAGGCGTGCAGGAAGTGCGCGATTACTTCGCCAAGATGTTCCCATCACGGACCGGTGCCTACTTCGAATGCTCGAAGGAGGAGGGCGACAAGGCTTTCCTTCACCGCTTTGCAGCGGCGGGCGCGGCAATCCGCTATCGTGCGATCCACCGCAAGGAGGTGCAGGATATCGTCGCGCTCGACATCGCGCTGCCCCGCAGCGAGCGCGACTGGTTCGAACGGCTGCCCGACGAGATTACCGGCAAGCTCGTTCACAAGATCTATTACGGGCACTTCTTCTGCCAGGTCTTCCACCAGGACTACATCGTCAAGCGCGGCTTCGACACGACCGAGGTTGAGCACGCCATGTGGAAGATCCTCGATACGCGAGGCGCAGAGTATCCCGCCGAACACAATGTCGGGCATCTCTACCACGCCAAGCCGGCGCTCGTCGATCATTACCGGACTCTCGACCCCACCAACAGCTTCAATCCCGGGATCGGCCAGACCTCCAAGTGCGCCCACTGGCGCTAACCCGATCGGTCGAAGGCAACCCTTCGTCCCGGCGCCGGTTCCGAGATTGCGACCTCTCCTCCAAGCCCGGAAGGACACGGGAGCCGGCGCCAAACACCTTCAACTCGTCAAAAGCTTACGAGGTATCCCATGTTCAAGAACGTAGCCGAGCAATTTGCCGCGACCCTCGAGGCCGCCGGCGTGAAACGGATCTATGGTGTCGTCGGCGACAGCCTCAATGGGCTGACGGACGCCATCCGGGCCCGCGGCAAGATCGAATGGATCCATGTCCGTCACGAGGAAGTCGGCGCCTTTGCCGCGAGCGCCGAGGCCCATCTCACCGGAAGCCTGGCGGTCTGCGCCGGCAGTTGCGGGCCGGGCAACCTGCACCTCATCAACGGCCTGTTCGACTGCCACCGTTCGCGCGTGCCGGTCCTTGCCATCGCCGCGCATATTCCCTCGCCCGAGATCGGTTCCGGCTATTTCCAGGAGACCCACCCCCAGGATCTCTTCAAGGAATGCAGCCATTACTGCGAACTGGTTTCGGACCCGGCGCAGATGCCGCGTAGCCTGGAGATCGGAATCCGCACCGCGATCGGCGAGCGCGGCGTCTCCGTCATCGTCATTCCAGGCGATATCGCGCTCCAGCCGGTCGCGAACCCGGTCGAACCCAAGCCGCTCGGACTGCTCCCCAAGCAGCCTGCCGTCATCCCGCATCCCGGTGAACTCGACGCCCTTGCCGAGATGCTCAATGGCAAGGGCCGCGTCACGATCCTGTGCGGATCGGGCTGCGAGGGTGCTCACGCCGAAGTGCTCGAACTAGCCTATCGTCTCAAGGCTCCGATCGTCCACGCCCTCAAGGGCAAGGAGTTCGTCGAGTACGACAACCCCTACGACGTCGGCATGACCGGCCTCATCGGCTTCGCCTCGGGCTACTTTGCGATGATCGATACCGATCTGCTGCTCATGCTGGGCACCGATTTCCCCTACCGCCAATTCTATCCCAAGGGTGCCGGGGTCAAGACCGTGCAAGTCGATATCCGACCCGGCCAACTTGGCCGGCGTGCCTCGCTCGACCTTGGTGTCGTGGGTGACATACGCTCGACGATCGAGGCGCTGCTGCCCAAGCTTACACTGAACGAAGACAGCGAACACCTGAGCAAGGCCGTCGAGCACTACCGGCGCACGCGCAAGGAACTCGACGAACTGGCCGTTCCCACCGGCAAGGACAAGACCATCCATCCCCAGCAGGTCGCGAAGGCAATCAGTGACCTCGCCGCCGACGACGCCGTGTTCACCTTCGACGTCGGACTGCCGACTGTCTGGGCGGCGCGCTATCTCAAGATGAACGGCCGGCGCCGGATGATCGGATCGCTCTGGCATGGCTCGATGGCGAACGCCATGCCGATGGCCCTTGGCGCACAGGCCGCTTATCCCGACCGTCAGATCATCTCCCTATCGGGCGACGGCGGCTTCACGATGCTGATGGGCGACCTTCTCACCTTCAAGCAGCAGAACCTGCCGGCGAAGATCATCGTCTTCAACAATGGCGCGCTCGGCTTCATCGAAGTCGAGCAGAAATCGACCGGCTTCCTGCCGTTCGGGACCGACCTCGAGAACCCCAACTTCGCCGCCATGGCCGAAGCCGTCGGCATCAAGGGAATCCGCATCGAGGATCCCGCGGAAGTCGAAGCGGGCATCAAGGAGGCCTTCGAGCACGATGGCCCCGTTCTCGTCGACGCCGTCGTCGCCCGCACCGAGCTGCCGATCCCGCCCGCGATCAATGCGCAGATGGCCAAGGGCTTCACGCTCTACATGCTGCGCGCGGTCATGAACGGGCGGATGAGCGAGATCGTCGATCTGGCCCGCACCAACCTCTGGCGCTGACGGGAGAAGGGTTCGATGGAGATCACACCGCTTCTTCTCGCCCGGCTGCAGTTTGCATTTACTGTATCCTTCCACATCATCTTCCCGGCCTTCACGATCGGTCTCGCCGCATGGCTGACCTGCCTGGAAGTGCTGCGGGGTGTCGACGGGAAGACCGCTCTATCGGACCCTCTTCGATTTTCGGCTCAAGATATTCGGGTTTGCTTGTGCTGAAGGCCGGCGCCATCGTGCTGTCACGCAAGTCGGTGCCGACGGCGGCGTGCCTGCGCCAAGCCTCGCGCTCGGCGCATTGGCCTCGACTGTCCTTGTCGCCATCGCCAAACCCGGTTCGGTGCCGACGACCCCGCTGCCGTTGCCCTGATAGGAGCCGCAGAATTTCTTTCCATATCCATGGATATGCCCAGCACCGCGATCCTGCTCGCGGTCGAACTTACAGACACCGGCCCAGACCTCATCGATCCGATCGTCGTCGGGGTATTCGGCGCCTGTCTCGTCAAGCGGGGCCTGTGGCGCCCCCGAACCAACTCTGCTGCACGGGGCTTCGACCCTAGCCGGCACTGATCCTCCTGCGAACCGCAGGGAACAGCTGATGGAACGCGTCTCACCAACGCGGCCGCCAATGAACTAGTGATGCACGTCGCGCGCTCACGAACAGATAAGACTTTAGGGCGACAGCTAGGACGGCTGGGCGGCCGGGAGCTTGACCAGGAGAAGCGAGCCGGTCACATCCGTGCGAGAGATGCTGATGTTGCCGCCGTGAAGCTCGACGGCGGACCTGCATATCGCCAGCCCAAGGCCCAGACCCATCCGATTGGCCGTCAGGAACGACGCGAAGGCCCCGCGTCTCGCGACCTCGGTAAATCCGGCACCGTTGTCTTCCACCTCAAGGCAGATATTCTGCCCATCAAAGGTTGTCCGCACAGTGACGCAGGGATCCGGCTGTTCTTTTTGCCGTGCCGCTTGCGCCGCGTTTCGGGCAAGATTGACGAGAACTTGCTGAAGCAGTGCCCGGTCGCCCATGATTTTCACCCCCTCGGCACCCTGACTCACGGAAACCCTGACGCGCGGCCCATCCGCCTCACCCTCGATGAACTGCAGAGCATCGGTCACGATTTCGTCGAAAACGAACTCATCGGGATCGGCAGTGGGAACACCGATCGCCTTGCGCATCTGGCGAACGACGTTAGTCGCCCTGTCGATCGCGCATTCCATGTTTCCAATCGTTTGCCGGCAAGCCGATAGATCCGGCGGAACTTGGTTGAGGTTTCGCTTCGCAGCGCGAAGAAAGCCGCTGATGGCCGAGAGTGGTTGACCCATCTCGTGGGCGATCGCTGCTCCCACTTCCGCGAGACTGGCGGATCGCAGTGCATCGGAGAGTTCCCGACGCGTCCGTTGAAGCGCGGTTTCCAATTGACGATGTAAACGAACGTCCATGATGCTTATCGTCACACGTGAGAAGTCTCCGCCAACCGGCACGTTCAAAGCTATCAAGACGGGAATACGTTCTTGAGAGGGCGTCACAAGCTCTGCCTCGGCGGAGAAAGCCGCCTCGCCGTGGGCCATGGCAACCAGAAGAGCTATGAAAACCTCTTCATCCGGACATAAGTCGGCCAATGAACGGAACCGCACTTCTGCAGACATTCCGCTCAGCCGCCTCGCCGTATCGTTCGCATTCGTGATGGGGACGGATTGCTTCAAGTGAAGCGCCGATCCCGGGCGAGAGGCAAAATGGCAACGAAGGTCATGAATGCCCTGTTGGCTCAATTCGTCGATCCTGCGCTTAACGCCCGTAAGATCGATCTCGATGACCGCGACGGCAAGATCTTCGAAAAGCCGGCGATATCCTATCTCGGACAATCGGCGACCACTCGCACGCGCCATGTGACCGATCACTGCAGCGGTTGCCGACAGGGTAAGAACCGCAACACCGACACTATACGCATTCGCAAGGGAGAAACTGGCGTCACCGATCCCGGTGAGACGCAGCAGCGTGCCGCAAACACTGAAGAGCGTCAAACCCCAGATGCAGCACTCGCTGGCCCCTGTGAGACCCGCCGCGATCAGCGCGAGCACGTAAAGCGGCGCAAGCTCGATATCCGGCGGGGTGAGCAGATCGGCGACAGTGACGCAGACGATGATCGCCAAAGCCGATAGGAAACCCAACAGGCGGGCTGGATTTTGCCGCAGCGCCTGTACCAGACCGCTCATCGCGGCAACCAGGCGCGGCGTAGCCCACAAAACATTCCAAACATCGACAGCACCCTGCCCCGCAATACACAGTGGATCCGAGCATTCGGCGAGCCTTACCAAACGCAGCTTTACGCCTCATTCAAAGCATCCGGGACATCGGAGCAAGTTTCGATTGGTTCACCCCTCCCTATACCAACGTTTTGGGTAGATCCTTGATGCGTTGGACTATCCCTGCGAAGTGATCCGGTAGATCATCGCCATCGTATGACTTACGACAATTGCCCCCGGCGTTTATTTTTGCGGACACGGCGGATTTTCCGACCTGACGGACGGGACTCAACCGTAACGAAATCGGAACGCAGCGACCTTTCCCGGCCCTTGGGCGTCCTCCCTCCAGTGAGCGGTTCATAGACAAGTGATGTTGGAAGCCATTCTTTCGCAATACGGAGCGGCCGCCGTTTTCCTTGGCTCCGGCGCAGAAGGCGAAACAAGCGCGATTATCGGGGGCATTCTGGCGCAGCAGGGCAGCATCCCGCTCTTCCAGTCGGTCGCGGCGGCAATCTGCGGATCCTTCGTGGCGGATCAGCTGCTCTTCGTGCTTGGTCGTCGTCTCAAGCACAGCCCCGCGATGGTCCGCTGGACCGCGAAGCCTGCGTTCGCCAAAGTGTTGTCCACTTTCGAACGTCACCCGACCGGCTTCGTCTTTGCGTTTCGTTTCCTTTATGGTGTGCGAACGATCAGCCCTGTGGTGTTGGGGACCACCAACCTTCCGACAGGGGTGTTCATGCGGTTGAACGGCGTCGCGGCTATCGTATGGGGGACCACTTTCTCTCTGGCCGGCTATCTTTTCGGATCGGCAATCGCAAGTTACTTTGGTGAAGTTGCATCCATCGCGAAAATTGCCGCAACGCTTGCCGCGATCGCTTTTGCTCTCCTGTGCCTTCGCACGATCGCCAAAATCTGCTCGCGAAAGGGTCGGCCTGCGAATGATGAGGCGGCCCGGGATCCCCTGCACTAAGCGGCGGCATCCTCGACGCCTGGGCCCCGTGGATGCATTGAGTCACCTGGAAGACGATCGGGCCGACCGCTCGGCCGTGGGAGTTCGCGGGCCGATGCGGCGGGAACAAATTACCGTTGCGACGGTCGCATGATCGCGATGTCCGGTCGGGTGACCAGATACCGAAGGATAGGGCCGCCGGCGAAAAGCCACACGATCGTATGCATTCCCAAGCAAGGCGCTTCGTTCCATCATTCCGATGGGCATCAAACGAACACAGGGTCGCACTACGAACCTGTCCGGCAAACGGGATATTGGTCGCAAGGCTATGTCAGGAGACTCGGCATCGATCAGCCCAGCATCCAGCGGCTATCAGTTCCGGCCCGAAGAACGGCCCGCCTTTCCCGGCGCGCCCTACTCACCCCGCCACAGTCCCGCCGCCCGCATCTTGTACGGTATGGCCGCATTCGTGATGGCGATGGCAAGCGGGCTCGGTAACGGTCTTCTCACGGTCAACGTCACCAATATGGCCGGGTACATCGGCGTTTACACCTACGAAGTCTTCCTGCTGGTAGCCGTCTATGTTGCTTTCAACGCCACGGCGAATTTGCTGCTGGTGAAAGCCCGTGTGCAGTTCGGCATCATCCCGTGCATGCATGTCCTGCTTGGCGGCGTGATCGCTGCGCAAGTCCTGCAGATCGCCATCCCCTCCTTCGGGCTTACCGTCCTGGCACGCGCGATGTCGGGCATCGCCGCAGGAGGTCTTACCACCCTGACGCTTCACAACCTCTTTCAGGCGATACCGCTGCGACACCGTCCAGCCGCGATCGTGATAGGCTTCACTCTCCCCCAGCTTGCCGTACCGGTCGCGCGCCTCATCCCGCTCGATGCCATCGCTCCGGGGGAATGGCAGGGTTTGCACCTTATAGAGCTGGCCCTCGCGCTCGCTGCCTGGGCGATCATCAATCTCGTGCCGCTCCCGCCAACCGAGCGGCAGAAAGCATTCGAACCGCTCGATGCGCTCACCGTCAGCCTTGCCGTTCCGGGCATGATGCTCCTGTGCATCGTGCTCGCCGAAGGGCGGTTTTTCTGGTGGAGCGATACGCCCTGGATCGGATGGGCGCTGACGGCGGCCCTCCCGCTCCTTTGGGCCGTGCTGCAGATCGAGGATCGTAGAAAGCGCCCTCTGCTTCAGGTTCATTGGTATGCCAATCGGGATATCTTCATTTTCGCGCTCATCGGGGTAGTGTTCCGAATTGCACTGACCGAGCAAACCTACGCGGCCGTGGGCCTGCTTTCCCTTGGCGGCCTCACGAGCGATCAGTTGCACCCGCTGTTCGCGATGGTCCTGATCGCGATGATTGCCGGCGTCGCCGTCACCGCCGTCGTGGCCCGTCCCCACCGGCTCTTTCCGATGTCGATCGCCGCAGCGCTGCTCATCGCCGCAGGCTCCTGGATCGACAGCAACGCCACGACACAGACGCGCCCGCAGCAGCTTTTCCTCAGCCAGTCGCTCCTCGGCTTCGGCTCGATCCTGTTTCTGGGCACCGCGATCCAGTATGGTCTCAGCCGGGTCATCGAACGTGGGCCGCCTTACCTGGTCAGCTTCGTCGTCCTGTTCAGCACTACGCAGAACCTCGGCGGCCTCGCCGGATCGGCACTGCTAGGCACCATCCAGATGAGACGTACTCGCTTTCACGCCGAAAGGCTGGCGGAGAACATCGCCATGGGCCACGGCGAACTCGACGCTCGGCTCGCCCAATCCGCAAATCTGTACCACGACATTCTGATCGATCCGGTTCAGCAAACCGCTCAGGGCAACGCCGTCTTCGGCAACGCACTCCAGCTTCAGGCCAACATCCTGGCATTCAACGACACCTTCAGAGTCGTCACCTGGATCGCACTAGCCGCTGCGATCTTTCTTTCGGCCCTGATCGTCAGCAAGAAGTTCTTTCCCATGAAGCCGAGCACCCACGAGGCGCGAGCATGAGCCACCCCTCAGCCGCAATACAGTCCCCGGCTGTCCTAGCCCCGCCGTCGGATGTCTGGCAGGCGCCGCGCTCCAACCCCATCACGACCGCCATTCTGACGGCCGTGCTGATAGCCTCAGTCGGTATCATCCTGCGTGTCTGGGGCCTCGGTCCCTTTGCGGACCCTTCGGTTCGGAGCGACGATGCGCTGGTACGCGGCCGGACCGTCATCGTCTCGCCCCAAGTCAGCGGCTATGTCCGCAAGGTGCCTGTGAAGGATTACGATACGGTGAGACGCGGCCAGCTCCTCGCCCTGATCGACGATGACATCTACCGGGCGAAAGTCCTGCAGGCTCAGGCGAACCTCGATGTCCAGCTCTCCGCCCTCGCAAACAGCGAGCAACAGCAGCAATCGCGACGCGCGAGCATTGCCGGCCAGACCGCTCGCATGGCAAGCGCAAGTGCCCAGCTCGTCAAGGCCAAAGCCGACATGGCGCGTGCGCTCGATCTCGCCGCCGATGGGTCCATCTCCATGCGAGAGCGCGATCAGACTGCGGCCGCCCTTGCCACCGCCGAAGGAGTCTTGCGCGAAACGTTCTCGGGTGGCGAGATCGCACGGCAGGATCTTAAGACGGTCCTGGTGGGACGTTCCGGTCTCAAGGCGCAGGTCGAAATGGCGAGGGCGGAGCTGCGCCTCGCCGAGATCGATCTGCTCCATACTGTGATACGGGCCCCCGAAACTGGTCAACTTGGCGAAGTCCGCGTTCGGGAGGGTGCCTATGTCACGAACGGGACGTCGCTGATGGAGGTTGTGCCACCCCTGCGTTATATCATCGCCCAGTACAAGGAAGCCCTGACGTATCGAATGGCCATAGGCCAACGGGTCACTTTCACGGTCGATGCCCTGGGAGGGCACCGAATGACCGGCAGGGTGTCCGGGATCGCTCCGGCTACGGGTTGGGAATTTGCCGTGCTCAAGCCCGACAACGCCACGGGTAACTTCGTCAAAATCCCTCAGCGCATCGGCGTGATGGTGCAGATCGACAAGAACCAGCCTCTGGCCGAGAGACTTCGCCCCGGAATGTCCGTTGAAACCCGGATCGAGGTTGCGAAATGAAGCCTATCCGCCGGTTCTGCCTTGCTTCGATAGGTCTCCTCTCCGCATGTGCATCGCCGACTTACCGGCCGCGTATTGCGCCACCACCCGTGCCTCAAGGCTGGATAGCGACGGCCGAAAGCGCTCCCGGCGATACTGGCGGACTGGATGTCGTAAAGGATCGTTGGTGGCGGGGCTTTGGTGACCCTGCTTTGGATGCCGCAGTCGACCGGGCCCTTGCGAACAACGTCGATCTCAAGATCGCCGCGTCTCGGATAATGCAGGCCCGCGCCGAGCTTGCGGCTGAGCGATCTTTGCAAAGGCCATGGATCACGGCCTCAAGCAAGGCTGCGCGGGACCGCGGTTTGAACGCTTTCGGTGAGCCAGTCGATCAGACTGACGCCCGTGCGGACATCGGCATTTCCTATGAGGTCGACCTGTTCGGCCGGTTGAAGGCGGGGACCGAAGCTGCGCGGTCGACTGCCCTAGCAAGCGAAGCAAGCCGCGATACGGTCCGCCTCGGCCTGATCGCAACGACCGTCCAGAGCTATCTGACGCTGCTTGCCCTGGATGCCAAGCGGCGCATTGCCGCCGACACGGAGGGGACCCGCCGCGAAGAGCTTGCGAGGATCTTGCGGCGGACGAACGCCGGATATGCAGGGCGCCTCGATCTCGAGCAGGCGAAGATCGAACTGGCCTCCGCCAGCCAGCTCGTCGCCGAGATCGACCGCGACATCGAGATCAATGAGAGATCGTTGAACATCCTCGAAGGATCGAATCCCGCTCCCGTTGAACGAAAAGCCGATCTCTATGCACTGCACCTCGCCCCCGCGCCCACGGCGCTACCCAGCGAGATCGTGCGTAAGCGACCCGACATTGCCGCTGCAGAGCTGAGGCTGGCCGCCGCAAGTTTCAGGCTGACAGCGGCCAGGGACGCATTCCTGCCCAAACTCCAGCTCACTCCCACGGGTGGCGGTATCGTCTCCACACTTCTTTCAAGCCCCGTTACCCTGTTCAGCCTGGGAGGGTCGGTGCTGACCCCCTTGTTCGAGGGCGGACAACTCCGGGCGCGCGAGGACCTTGCCGGTGCTCAGGTGGAGGAAGCAGCCCTCGCGTACCGGCTCGCCGTCATGACCGCTTTCGGAGAAGTAGAGAAAGCGCTTAGCGGCTTGCGACTCGATCGCGACGACCTTCTCCTTGCCCGGTCTCGCGAGGCGGCTGCGACGCAGGCATTCCAGACCGCTCAACGGCGATATCTGAGCGGCTATTCCTCCTACATCGACCAGTTGGACGCCCAGCGCGGCCTCCTACAGGCACAGCTGGTGACCATCGATGCGACAGCGCAACAGTTCCAGGATCTCGTCGCTCTCTACCAGGCCCTCGGCGGCGGATGGGACGCAAAAGTCCAGGCTGTGCCATCTGGTCGAGATTAAAGTATTTTCCGGACCTCGACACTCTCGGGTCATCCTGGCCGCAAGGTTCTCAGCGAAATCAAAACGGCCACGCGGCGTGCTTGAAAAACGGAACTGGAGGGCGCACCGCCCGGCAGGTGCGAACGGCATCCCCACCGTCCGTCGAGCGCGAAAAACTCAAATGTAGCGAGGGATCGGCCCCCATTGGGGCGTCTGATCGGGAAGGTCGACCTCGATGTCGTCGATATAGCACCAACCCCAACCTTCCGGCGGATCGTATCCCTCGATGATCGGGTGCCCGGACGAATGGAAATGGGCCCGGGCATGCCGATGCGGGGAATCGTCGCAGCAGCCCACGTGGCCGCAGGACCGGCAGATCCGCAAGTGGACCCAGGGGCTTCCGATCCTGAGGCATTCCTCGCAGCCTCGTGCACTGGGCGTTACATCATGGATCGTCGAACTGTGGGAGCAGGCGTTCATCGCGTTTCCTTCTCGCTCTTGGCGAACATGGCATGAATCTGGGCAACGACGGCGGCGCCTTCGCCCACCGCCGATGCCACGCGTTTGGTGGAGCCAGCGCGGATGTCTCCGATCGCGAAAACACCTTCCATCTCGGTCTCCAGAGGGCGGTTCCGGCTACCCGTGCACACGAACCCATGGCTGTCCCGTGCGACCTCGGCAGGCAGCCAGCCGGAGTTCGGGTCTGCCCCGATGAACAGGAACAAGTGGCGCAAGGAGCGGTGATGAACCGTTCCGTCGGCGTTCCGGCGGATGTCGATCCCGGTAAGGTTGTCGTATTCGTCGCCCTCCAGGCCGACCACATCGGCGCCGACGTGAATTTCGACGTTCGGCAGCGCCGCGATCCGATCGACGAGATACTTCGACATCGTTTCCGAGAGCTTCCGGCGAACGATCAGGTGGAGCCGCCGAACCTGCGGAGCGAGGTAGACCACCGCTTGCCCGGCCGAGTTTCCGCCGCCGACCAGCGCCACGTCCTCGCCGCTGCAGAGCTTGGCCTCGATGGGCGAGACCCAGTAGAAGACACCAGCGCCTTCGAAGCGCTGAAGCCCCTCGACCGGCAGCCGGCGATAGGTCGCCCCGGACGCGAGAACCACCGCGCGGGATCGCACCCGGCCGCCGCCGGACAACGAGAGTTCCAGCGCTCCATCCTTGCGCTCGAGCCGCTCGGCCACGACCGGGACGGCGACCTGAGCGCCGAACTTGATGGCCTGGTTGAAGGCCCGCGCGGCGAGCGCATGCCCCGAGATCCCGGTCGGAAATCCCAGGTAGTTCTCGATCCGCGCCGAGGCTCCAGCCTGGCCGCCTACCACGCGCCCATCGAACACGACGACGGACAGTCCTTCCGAGGCGGCATAGACGGCTGCCGCGAGCCCGGCAGGACCGGCCCCCACGACAGCAACGTCGTAAAGCGCATCGGGATCGATCGCAGTGGTCAAACCCAGGCATCCCGCCAGTTCCTCTTCCGAAGGCGCCTTCAGGATCGGGCCGGTGGGGCAAACGACCAGCGGGTACTGCGATGGTGTAACTCCAAGGCGTTCCACCATCGCCTTGCCTTCCTCATCCTGACCGACGTCCAGGAAAAGGAAGGGGCTGCCGCTTCGGCGAAGGAACTCCTCCAAGCGAAGCACGGCGGCACTGCCGGGAATCCCGATGATGATCGTCCCGGCGCCGCCCGCCTCGATCAGGCCGACGCGGCGCAGGATCAGTGCCCTCATGACCTTCTCGCCGAGGTCGGCCGAGCCGATCATCAACGCCCGCAGATGCGCGGCGTCGATGGGCAAAGCGACGCAGCCCTCGCTCCCGGCGATGCCGCCAGCGATCGAGGGGCGGCCGGCCAGCTGGTTGATTTCGCCTGTGAACTGGCCGGGACCATGCGTCGTTATCGGAGCTTCCCTGTTCAGCCCATCGCGGCGCTGTACCTCTATCGAGCCTTCGAGAACCAGCCAGGCGGAGGCATGATGATCGCCGATCGCGTAAACCACCTCGCCCGGCGTGAACCGGCGTTCAGGGCCGCTGGCAAAGCGCCGCGCCAGGCCGATTTCGGCAGCGGAAAGTACCGGGTATATTTGGTGCTCTCGGGTTTCTGCAATGCTCATCGTCTTATTCCTGACTGCAGTAGCGATATCGGTCTCGAGGATGGGGAAGGTCATCCCGACACGGGCATTATGCAGTTATGACACAGGATCGACTATCCATACGCTGGTGTGGATTCGGCAGGCAAAATACTACCCGTCCGTATGGTGGCGAGGGGACCGGCAAGGTGCGACAGATGAGGCCATAAGCACCGACTCATCGGAACGCAGCCATATAAAGGATCGCGAGATGCCCTCCTCGCAGTACAATCGGCATGACAACACGACCGCCAGACCCTCTTTCCAGGGTTACGGGGCCGAAATGGTTACGGAAAGCAATCACCGTATCGCGAATAATCTGCAGTTGCTGATCGCCATGATATCGGCTGAAAAAAAGGAGATCGACGATCCGGCGGCGCGCCAGGTGCTCGATCGCACGCTTGGCAGGATCGGAGCGATATCCGGCGTGCACCGGGAACTCACGGCGCCGCGTCCGGAAGGGATGGTCGATGCGGAAAGCTATTTGCGGCGCATGGGCCATCACCTGGCGGAAAGTTGCTGCGATCCTGCGAGAGGACGCCGGCTGGCCATTCACGCCGAACCGATCCAGGTCCCTGCCCGAACGGCGGCGGCCCTTGGGCTGGTCGTATCGGAATGCGTCCTCAACGCGTTCAAATATGCCTATCCCGGCACGGGAGGGGGCGAGGTCCGCATCGATCTTCGGCGCGCCGGCCCGCATGCACTGCGCCTTGCCGTGGAAGACGACGGCGTCGGACGCGCCGTGCACCCGTCTCGCGTGGGCTTCGGCACGCGCCTCATCGAGATGATGGCCCAGCGCATCGGCGCGGCCCTGATCTGGGAACAGACGTTTCCCGGCACGCGATGCGTACTGGCCGCTCCGCTCTGAGAACTTGGAAGAGCCTCGCGCATCAGTGCCAAGTCTAACTCATGACTTCTCCTGAGCTTACCGCGCTCCATGTCGTTTCCAACCTGCGTCGCCTATCAAACTTGCTGCTATCATACTGGCGTTGGAGGCTTCTCCAAAAAGGTATAGTTTGCAAAGCAGTCCCGGTTGATGCCGAGGGACGATCCTAAACCATCATTTGTCTGCCGTTGTCGTGCCGGATCAGGGATACGTCCGATCTCAGGTTCATGCATCTGGCAACAGGAGATAATCGATGCTCAAGACGTCCGGGACCGCATTCGCTGCGGCTTCGACGATCGCGCTGGTCGCCATGCCGGCGATCGCCAAATCGAAAGACCACATCACCCGACAGGAGAACCAACTGCTTGCCGCAGGTTTCGAGGCCAGACCAGCAAATACGCCGGAGCGGCAAACCATGCTGGCGAGCCTGCCGAAGGAGAAATTCTTCCGCCGCGTGAATGGGGACAACGTCGCCTACCTCTATGCCGACCCGGTACACTGCAACTGCCTCTACGTCGGAACCCAGCAAGCCTATGGCACCTACCGGGCTACGATGCAGCAGGCACAGATTGCGCGGGACCAGCTGAACGCCGCAGATGCCTATCAGGATTCGAACTGGAACTGGGGCCCCTGGGGACCTTGGGATGGTCCATGGGCCGGTTTCGGGTTCTGGCCCAACCGAGGCTGGTAAAAGCTCTTCATCGAAGCCGCTAGCATCGCTGGCGGCTTCTCTCCTTAGTGTCGGCTCGAACCATCATATGGTGCTTCTCTCGCCGCTGCTCCGGACGAGCGCCTGATGCACACGAGCTTCTGGTGTCTGAACAGCTGTCTCGTGCTGATGATCGTCACCAGCCTACTCCCGATCGGTCTCCTCCAATTTCAAGCCAGCGTCGAAACCGGAATGTGGTAAGCGCGAAGCGCGGACTTATTGCAGCAACCGATCTTCCGGACGCTTCGCTGGGTTCGCACGTTCGGCGACGTGGTCCTGACAGCGGGTGTCATCGCGCTTGGATGGCAGATCGTGGTTCTTGGGCTCTTGCGCTTCGTCAGGACGGAACCCGCTCAACCGCTTGGCGAAGATGGTCGGTGGCTGAAGTCCGTCTGACCATTTGAACGATACCATAAGACGCAGCTACGAAAACACACGGACGTTATCGAACAAGGCTCGTATGCTTGTCCCCCACATTCGTATGGACCGTCCAGATATAGTGCCTGTGTATCGTCACCAGCCGGCCAACCTCTCGCCGGAGCTAGGGCGTAAACTCGTGCGATCGGCGTGCACGCGATCGCAGGACAGGAACATTCTACCCGTTGGACCATTCGGAGAGGCGCGGACTTCCGCCGCCCAAGCGGGGGAATAGATGATCGGGTCTGCTACCGTGCGAGCAGGTCTGATCCGTTAAGCCGATGCCTCGGAGATGAAAATGGTGGATGAACCCGCGCAAGCGGCTCATTTTGGCTGGTACAAGAGCTCGGACGACCTCGACGTCGAAGAAGTGACGCTCGTCGACGGTTCTGCGCTGAAACGCGCGGTCGGCGCCGCCGCTCTCGGCAACGCGATGGAATGGTTCGATTTCGGGGTCTACGGCTATATCGCCGTCACATTGGGGAAAGTCTTCTTCCCGTCCGATGACCCATCCTTGCAGCTCATAGCCACTCTCGCGACGTTTACCGCTGCGTTCCTGGTTCGCCCGCTTGGCGGTCTGGTCTTCGGTCCACTGGGCGATCGCTTTGGCCGCCACAAAGTGCTGGCCTATACGATGATCATGATGGCAGCAGGCACATTCGCGATCGGCATCATCCCTTCCTACGCCCAGATCGGGGTCGCTGCGCCCATCCTGCTGCTGATCGCGCGCCTGGTGCAGGGCTTTTCCACCGGCGGCGAATATGGCGGCGCCGCAACCTTCATCGCGGAGTATTCGCCCGACATCCGGCGCGGAATGATGGGCAGCTGGCTCGAATTCGGAACCTTGGGCGGCTATATCGCCGGTGCCGGAACGGTAACGATGCTGCAGCTGTCGCTCAGCGCCGACGACATGCTTTCATGGGGCTGGCGCCTGCCGTTCCTGATTGCAGGCCCGCTTGGATTGCTCGGCCTCTACATGCGCATGAAACTGGAAGAGACACCGGCTTTCCAAGCCTATACGGAAGCTGCGGATGCCCGCGAAGCGACACGGCCGGGTCTGCCGGTCCTCATCCAGCATCAGTGGCGACAACTGGTGAAGTGCATCGGATTGGTTCTGGCCTGGAACGTGACCAGCTACATGCTGCTGACCTATATGCCCAATTACCTGACCGTGACCTTGAACTATGGCGAGAGCAAAGGCCTTCTGCTGCTTATCGTCGTGATGCTGGTCATGATGCCGCTGGTCGTCATCAGTGGCCGGGTAAGCGACCGCCTCGGACGCAAACCCATGATCCTTGGCGTGTGTGCGGCGCTGTTCCTCTTGTCCATTCCCGCCATCATGCTGATCGGCATGGCGAACGACCTGCTGATCTTCGCCGGCCTGATGGTCCTGGGTATCATCCTGGCAGGGTTTGCAGGCTCGATGCCGTCCACTTTGCCCGCCCTTTTCTACACACCCATGCGATACAGCGGCCTGTCCATCGCGTTCAACATCTCTGTATCCCTGTTCGGCGGGACCACGCCGCTGCTGACGGCCTGGTTGATAGAAAAGACCGGAGACGACCTCCTGCCAGCGTACTACATGATGGGCGCTGCAGTTATCGGGTTCATCACCATGCTGACCGTACGCGAGACGGCGCAATTGCCGCTTCGCGGGTCGCCGCCCGCCGTGGAAACCGAGGCGGATGCCGTGGCCCTGGTGGAAGGCGATGTGCCTGTTACCGTGGACGAAAACCTGCCCACCTTCCGCGAATGAACGGAGGGTTCTATCCAGGCAAACCCCGAGCGATCATTCGCCTGTTACATTTAGCCCCTGTCGCACGCTTGTCGAGGTAAGAGCCTGAGCAATCGCCTGTGTCGCGCAGCGTTCGTCATTGGCCGCTCCGCCCGATCCCGCGACGCCGATACCTCCGATCACGTCACCGTCGACCAGCAGCGGCATCCCCCCGCCGAGCAGCAGCAACGTAACCGTCCGATTGGGACCGCCTGCCTGATGGCGCGATAATCTCTTAAGAGACGGTCATAGCGACGTCGCTAACGACGTCTCTTGATCGGGGATTGCGATGAGGGTGGAGATACTGGGTCAGGAACGTCGGCGCCGGTGGACGGATCAGCAGCGGCTGGAGATCATTGGTGCCGTTGGCGTGAATGGCGCTACACTGACAGAGGTGGCGCAGCGCCACGATGTAACCCGACAACAGATTTATACTTGGCGGTATGATTTGAAGAAGCGCGGGCTCTTGGGAGCCGCCCCCGAGGCTGTCTTTCTCCCCCTGGACTTGCCTGCCGTTCGAGCCCCTGAAGTTGCTTACAACCCTGGTCCGGGCGCGACGTCCATGGTTGAGCTGCGCCTGACGAAAGGCCGGACTTTGCGCTTTGGAAGCGACATCGAGGTCATCTCCCTG
>NZ_ATHL01000152.1 GCF_000445125.1 Novosphingobium lindaniclasticum LE124 | reverse complement strand
CAGCAGCGGCCGGAGCGGCAGCGGCCTTGGGCGCGGCGGCGCCGCCGGTGCCTTCCTCGATCGTGGCGATCAGCGCGCCAACGACGACGGTGTCGCCTTCCTTGGCGATCTGCTGGCCCATGACGCCAGCGTGGGGCGCCATGACGTCGATCGCGACCTTGTCGGTCTCGAGGCTGGCGATGGGCTCGTCAGCGGCAACGGCTTCGCCGGGCTGCTTCAGCCACTGGCCGATGGTGGCTTCAGCGACGGATTCCCCAAGGACGGGGACCTTGACTTCGGTGGTCATGATTTATCTCAAGCCTTCTGCTTGCGACGGAGTTCGGAACGAACGGAAAGATGCAGCGCGTCTGCAACCAGCGCGGCCTGTTCGGCAACGTGGCGCTTGGCGAGGCCGGTGGCAGGCGAGGCCGAGGCATTGCGGCCGGCGTAGCGCGGACGCGGCTGGGCCACGCCGGCTTCCTTGGCGGCAGCCTCGATCTGCGATTCGACGAAGAACCAGGAACCGTTGTTCTGCGGTTCTTCCTGACACCACACGACCTCTTCGAGGTTCGGCATGCGCGACAGGCGCTGGGCCAGCGGCTCGCCCGGGAAGGGGTAGAGCTGCTCGATGCGGATGATCTGGGTATCGTCGATCTCGGCGGCGTCGCGGGCTTCGAGCAGGTCGTAGAAGACCTTGCCCGAGCACAGGATGACCTTCTTGGTCGCGGCGTCTTCCGAGCCGTTCGGATCGGAAAGGATGCGCGAGAAGGTGCCGCCGGTGAACTCCGATGCAGCCGACTTCGCCAGCGGATGGCGGAGCAGCGACTTCGGGGTCATGATGATCAGCGGCTTGCGGAACGGACGGTGCATCTGACGGCGCAGAACGTGGAAGTAGTTCGCGGGCGTCGTGATGTTGCAGACCTGGATGTTGTCCTGCGCGCAGAGCTGCAGGTACCGTTCCAGGCGCGCCGACGAGTGCTCCGGACCCTGGCCTTCGTAGCCGTGGGGCAGCAGCATGACGAGGCCGTTGGCGCGCAGCCACTTGGACTCGGCCGAGGCGACGTACTGGTCGATGATGATCTGCGCACCGTTGGCGAAGTCGCCGAACTGGGCTTCCCAGAGCACCAGCGTCTTCGGATCGGCGCTGGCGAAGCCGTACTCGAAGCCGAGCACGCCGTATTCCGACAGCGTCGAGTTCAGCACTTCGAAGCGGCCGTGGGGCAGGGTGGTCAGCGGCGTGTATTTGCGCTCGTCCGTCTGGTCCACCCAGACCGAGTGACGCTGCGAGAAGGTGCCGCGTTCGCAGTCCTGGCCCGAGAGGCGCACGTTGTAGCCTTCGGTGACGAGGCTGCCGAACGCCAGCGCTTCCGCCGTCGCCCAGTCGAAGCCTTCGCCCGACTTGAACATCTCTTCCTTGGCCGCGAGCACGCGGGCCAGCGTCTTGTGGACGGTCAGGCCTTCGGGAACTGTGGTCAGGGTACGGCCGAGGCTGTCGAACAGCTTGTTCTCGATCGTGGTGTCGACGTTGCGGCGCGCGGTTTCGGGGTCGGCGGGCTTGTGGAAGCCGCTCCACTGGCCGGAGAACCAGTCGGCCTGGTTGGCCTTGTAGGTCTTGGCCGCCTCGAACTGGTCTTCGAGATGGGCGGTGAATTCCGCTTCCGTCTGCGCCAGGAAGGTGTCGTCGATGACGCCTTCCTGCTTCAGGCGATCGCCATAGATCTTGCTGACCGGCGGGTGCTGGCGGATCTTCTGGTACATCAAGGGCTGCGTGAAGCCGGGCTCGTCGCCTTCGTTGTGGCCGAAGCGGCGATAGCACCACATGTCGATCACGATGTCGCGGCCGAAGGTCTGGCGATAGTCGATCGCCAGCTTGCAGGCGAAGGTCACGGCAGCCGGATCGTCGCCGTTGACGTGCAGGATCGGCGCCTGGACGCCCTTGGCGACGTCCGACGGATACGGCGAGTTGCGCGCGAACTGCGGGCTCGTCGTGAAGCCGATCTGGTTGTTGATGATGAAGTGGATGCAACCGCCGGTGTTGTAGCCCTTCACGCCCGAGAGGCCGAAGCACTCCCAGATGATGCCCTGGCCGGCGAAGGCCGCGTCACCGTGGATGAGGACCGGCAGCACCTGCTTGTGCTTGGCGCCGGGGCCGATGTCGTCGCCGATGTCGTCGGCGATGGTCTGGTAAGCGCGGACCTTGCCGAGCACCACCGGATCGACGGTTTCGAGGTGCGACGGGTTGGGCATCAGGCTCATGTGGACCTTGATGCCGTCGAACTCCCGGTCGGCCGAGGTGCCCAGGTGATACTTCACGTCGCCCGAGCCGCCGACGTCTTCCGGGTTGGCGGTGCCGCCCGAGAATTCGTGGAAGATCACCTTGTAGGGCTTGGCGAGGACGTTCGCGAGCACGTTCAGGCGGCCCCGGTGGGCCATGCCGTAGACGATTTCCTTGACGCCAAGAGTGCCGCCGTACTTGATCACGGCTTCGAGCGCCGGGATCATGGCTTCGCCGCCGTCGAGGCCGAAGCGCTTGGTGCCGACGTACTTCTTGCCGAGGAACTTCTCGTACTGCTCACCGCGCACGACGGCCTGAAGGATCGCCTTCTTGCCTTCGGGGGTGAACTCGATTTCCTTGTCGGCGCCTTCCATGCGCTCCTGGAGGAAACGGCGTTCCTCGACATCGGCGATGTGCATGTATTCGAGGCCGACCTTGCCGCAATAGTTCGCGCGCAGGATCTGCACGATCTCGCGGACGGTCGTCCACTCCAGGCCGAGCGCACCGCCGACATAGACCGGACGGTCCTGCGCGGCGCCTACGAAGCCGTGGTATTCGGGCGTGAGGTCAGCGGGAAGGTTCCGCTGGTTGAGGCCGAGCGGATCGAGATCGGCTGCCAGGTGACCGCGCACGCGATATGTGCGGATCAGCATCATGGCGCGGATTGCGTCGGCCGCGGCTTCGTCTATGCGGGACTGGTCGACCTTCTGGCCGCCCTTTGCCGCTGCCTTTTCGATCTTGATCTTGAGGGCGCTGGGATCGAGGCCCTGGGTCAGGTCGTCCTCGAATTCCGCGCCTACGAGCGGCCAGTTCTTGCGCTGCCAGCTCGGGCCGGCCTGCGGGCCGTCGAGGGCCTCATCGGGGGTGAAGTCGAAACTTTCGTCGCCCATCGGGTGTCACCTTTTGTCGCGCCGGAAAACGGCCGGCGCTACCAAGCTAAATAGTGCGTTCGATGGTCCCGAAGGAGAGGAGGGGCCGTTTCGTTCGCATGTGCGTCCGGCCTCTCAACGTGCCGGATCGTTCGTAGGTCCCGAGGCGGCGCGGGTCCGAAGACTTCGCGCCGCCCGCGGGTATTGGGTCAGGCGAGTTCCTTGAGGACTTCCACAAGGGTTTCACCCAGAAGCGACGGCGAGGCGGAGACGCGGATGCCCGCTTCTTCCATCGCCGCGATCTTGTCCTCGGCGCCGCCCTGGCCGCCCGACACGATCGCGCCGGCGTGGCCCATGCGGCGGCCCGGAGGCGCCGTGCGACCGGCGATGAAGCCTGCCATGGGCTTCTTGCGGCCGCGCTTGGCTTCGTCCTTGAGGAACTGGGCCGCTTCTTCTTCGGCGCTGCCGCCGATCTCGCCGATCATGATGATCGACTTGGTCTCGTCGTCGGCCAGGAACAGTTCCAGGACGTCGATGAAGTTGGTGCCGTTGACCGGGTCGCCGCCGATGCCGACCGCAGTGGTCTGGCCGAGGCCAGCATTGGTGGTCTGGAACACGGCTTCATAGGTGAGCGTGCCCGAGCGCGAGACGACGCCGACCGAACCCTTGGAGAAGATGCTGCCGGGCATGATGCCGATCTTGCATTCGCCGGGGGTCAGGACGCCGGGGCAGTTCGGACCGATCAGGCGCGACTTCGAGCCCGAGAGGGCGCGCTTCACGCGAACCATGTCGAGAACCGGAACACCTTCGGTGATCGCGACGATCAGTTCCATCTCGGCGTCGATCGCCTCGAGGATGGCGTCGGCGCAGCCGGCGGGCGGAACGTAGATGCACGAGGCGGTCGCACCGGTCGCGGCCTTGGCTTCGGCGACCGTGTCGTACTGGGGCAGGCCGATGTGTTCGGTGCCGCCCTTGCCGGGGGTGACGCCGGCAACCATCTGGGTGCCGTAGGCCAGCGCGGCTTCGGTGTGGAAGCTGCCGGTCTTGCCGGTCATACCCTGGGTAATGACCTTGGTGTTCTTGTTGACGAGAATGGACATAGGGGAATCCTAATTCCTGTTCCTGGGGTAGGCCGGATTACGGCTTGCGAAGCGCCATGGCGCAAATTCCGCGAAGTGCAACCGTCCAAGTCGTGAAATCAACGGCCTCGATAGTCTCGGCCCCGTCCGCTCACCGTTCGGCGAGCGGACGGGGCCGTCGTGTTTCGATCAGGCCAGCGTGCCGTCGATGCCCTTGCAGGCAACCAGCAGTTCCTTGACCGCGTCGACCGAGACCTGGAGGTTGGCCTTGGCTTCGCCGTCCAGTTCGATTTCGACGATCTCTTCGACGCCGCCCGCGCCGATCACGGCGGGAACGCCGACATAGAGGCCGTCAACGCCGTACTGGCCGTCGACATAGGCGGCGACGGGCAGGATGCGCTTCTGGTCATTGAGGTAGGCTTCGGCCATGGCGATGCCCGAGGCGGCAGGCGCGTAGAAGGCCGAGCCGGTCTTGAGCAGGCCGACGATCTCGCCGCCGCCCGAACGGGTGCGCTGGACGATCGCGTCGATCTTTTCCTGGGTGGTGCGGCCCTGCTTGATGAGGTCGGGAACCGGGATGCCGTTGACGGTCGAGTACTGCACGACCGGCACCATGGTGTCGCCGTGGCCGCCGAGCACGAAGGTGTTCACGTCGCGGATCGAGACGCCGAATTCCCAGGCGAGGAAGGTCGAGAAGCGGGCCGAATCGAGCACGCCGGCCATGCCGACGACCTTGTTGTGGGGCAGGCCCGAGAATTCGCGCAGCGCCCAGACCATCGCGTCGAGCGGGTTGGTGATGCAGATCACGAAAGCGTCGGGTGCATTGGCGGCGATGCCTTCGCCGACCGACTTCATCACCTTGAGGTTGATGCCCAGCAGGTCGTCGCGGCTCATGCCGGGCTTGCGGGCGACACCGGCGGTGACGATGATCACGTCTGCGCCGGCGATGTCGGCATAGTCGTTGGTGCCGGTGATCTTGGCGTCGAAGCCTTCGACCGGGCCGCACTGCGACAGGTCGAGCGCCTTGCCCTGGGGCAGGCCTTCGGCGACGTCGAAGAGGACGATATCGCCCAGTTCCTTCTGCGCGGCGAGGTGCGCGAGGGTGCCGCCGATGTTGCCGGCGCCGATGAGGGCAATCTTCTTACGAGCCATGATGCTTGCTTGTCCTTCCCAAAGGCGGGACCAACGGACGAAAAGGCGGCCTGCGCTTGTCCCGCTGAGGCAGGTGCCGGTGTTCAACGAGGGGCGGCCTACGCCCCCCGAACCGACATTGCAACCGGGAAAAGCCCGCCGGGACAGCAGGCCGGTCGCTTTTTACTGATAACAGTTCGCAATTGCAATAAGGAGCGAAATCATGCGGGAACGGCGCTCCGAAACCGAGGTTCAGGCCTCTTTTTCGCAAGCCCGAGGGCGCAGATTGCATCCGCCAGTGTCTCCCACGCGACGATGACCGGCAAGCGGCGCTTGCTGCGAGTCGCCTTGGCCGAAGGGCAGGCGGTCGCGCGGAGTGGCGGCGCAAAGGGTCTTGTGGAGGACGCGGACGAACCCGGGGTGTCGCTGGCGTTGCGGAATGTTGCCGGGTGGCGAGCCGTGTCAGACGCGGCGGGCGATGCGCCTGGCGAAAGCGTCGGCCATGGGCCGGTCGAGCTGGCGGCAGATGGCGATCCACCAGGCGCAGCCGTGCTCGTCCCCGGCGAGGCGGGCGGCGGCGGCATGGGCGCGGGCATGGGCAGCGGCGGAGAGACCGTGGCGGGCGAGGTGCCGCAAGGCTTCGGTCAGGACGCGCTCGTTGGCAGTGTGCGCTACGGCGTCCCCGGCGCGAGCCGTCCGGCTACGGTGCTTGCGGCCGAAATCGTCGTTGGCGGCGCAGATCGGCACCGAGGGGTTGAGGGCGCGCACGAGTACGGGACAGGAGCCATTCCGGGCAGCGGAAAAGCGGATTGCCATGTTGGTAGCGCGCCTCGTTCTTGGAGACGCTCCAGGGGGCGGCATCTCTGGCCGCGATTATAGGATGAAGCCGCTAAGCCTTGGTGAGGGCTTATGGTTGCCTAAACCTTGCCGTCGATGCTTGGAGAAACGTTAAGGTGCGCGCGTCAGCGCGTGGGCTGCGCGATCCATCTTCCGGAATTGGCATATTCCGGGCGTACTCCGGTCACTTCCGGCAGGTTGCGGGCACGGTAGAGATCCTCGCCGCCGCGTTCCTTGACGTCGGTAGAATAAAGCGGAGCGGGGGTTTGACGCGGCGTCGCCGCCGTTTCCGGAGTTGTGGGCGCCGAGGCTGCGAAGGCGCGCTGCACCGCCAGGGGATCGAGCGCGGCAGTGGCGAGGGCGCTGGCGGCGGAAAGATCGCGGCGGTGCGGCGCTGCGAGGGGTTCGCCGCCGGCATAAGCGAAGCGGAACGAGGAAGACCGCCCGGCCGCGCCGTTGAAGGCGTAGAAGCGGTGCGCGCCGATCGTGACCAGATAGTGCAGGCTGGGCGCCCAGTAGGGATTGACCTGGATCGTATGATAATGCGTCGCCAGGCCGACCGGCGCATAGACCGCACCGGAAAGCGCCGCGCGGGCCACGCTCTCGGCGCGCTGCCAGAAGTAACGCTGCGGCGCGCGGGCCAGGGCGCCGTCGCAGGAGAAGGAGAACTGGCAGCCGGTCGGCCGCTCCGATCCCTGGTAGACGACGCCGCAGACGGTCTTGGGATAGGCGGGATGCGCCAGTCGGTTGAGCACGACTTGCGCCACCGCGCGCTGGCCGCCGTCGGGCTCGCTGGCGGCTTCGTAGTAGATCGCGGCGGTGAGGCATTGGAGTGCGCGGCTGCGGTCCACGCCCGAGTTGTCGATCCGCAGCGCGCGGGCGACGGGTCCGACGGGGCCTTCTTCAGCGTCGGAATGGATGCCTTCGCCAATGCCGAGCACGGGCTTTTCCGCTTCGAGATAATAATAGGCCGAGCCGGGAAAGCTGCCGCCGGGCTGCTCGAAAGGCATCGGCAGTACCGTAGGCTCCGGCGCCGCGATCTCGCCCAGGCGGAATGGCTCCCACTCCCCGAAAGGCGGCGAGGCGAAGGCGGGCAGGGCGATGGCGAGGAGGGCGGCGGCGCTCATCTTCCAACGCCGTCGCCGGTGCTGGAGCCTCCGCCGCTTGCCGCGCACGGTGTTTGCCTGAAGACGGCGACGATGCGGGTCCCAGGTCACGGTGCGGGCGGGCGGGATGGCGGCGGTCAACTGTGATCCTTTCGGCCTCTCGGCGAGGCGCAGCTTCGCGCCTAACCTGCTTCGGTCCTGGCAGCATCCCCGCAAATGCAAGCGTCCCGAAGCGGTACAGGCGCGCGGCATAGCCTGAACCGCTTAATGCCCCGTTAGCGATTGTCCCGGCGATACCGTCCCCTCGCCATGCGGTGTCGCTTGCCAAGTCCTGCTGCGCCTCGTAATCCGCGCGCTACGTCATGGGTGGCCCGGAGCCGGGCCCCGGGCTTCGAAAAGAGGAGCCCTGGTGGGAATTTCGGCGCAAGTCCGAAGCTGCCCCCGCAACTGTGACCGGGGAGCGCCCCTTCCACGCGATGCCACTGGGTTACACCGGGAAGGCGGTAGTGGCGCGACGATCCGGGAGCCAGGAGACCTGCCTGTGACGGTCGTTCCGCAGCCGGGCGGGGTGTCCCGGCATGCAGCGAGCTTACGCGCACAGGAAAACGCGCGCGGCTCCGCCATGGACGGCACAAGTCGTTCAGGTTGGAGGAATACGCGTGAAGTACCTGTTTCTGCTGGGGACGGCTCTTGCCGCCTCTGCAACCCTTGCCACCCCCGCGCAGGCGGACGAAGCGGCTCTCGACAATATCGTCGTCACCGCCACCCGCACCGAGACGCCCACGAGCGAGATCGGCCAGTCCGTCTCGGTCGTCACCCGCGAGGATATCGAGCGCACCCAGGCGGTCACCGCCACGGACATTCTGGCGCGCCTGCCGGGCGTGACCTTCACCCAGTCCGGCGGCTTCGGCCAGCCCGCCAGCGTCTTCATCCGCGGCGCCGAGAATTCGCAGAGCCTGGTGCTGATCGACGGCGTGCGGATCAACGATCCGGGCGACGTGGGCGGCGGCTTCGATTTCGGCAGCCTGACGGTGGGTCAGTTCGACCGCATCGAAGTGGTGCGCGGATCGTCCGGCGTGCTCTGGGGCAGCCGCGCGATCGGCGGCGTCATCAACCTCATCACCGCGCGCCCCACCGATGAATGGACCGCGCGCGGGCAGGCCGAATATGGCTGGCGCGACCAGAAGCAGCTCGGCGCCTCGGCGGCAGGCAAAGTGGGACCGGTCGGCCTGACGCTGGGCGGCAACTGGCTCAAGGGCGACGGTTATTCCGCCTTCGACGAACGCATCGGCGGCCGGGAGAAGGACGGTTTCGAAAGCAAGAGCGCCAATGCCCGCGCCGAAGTGCAACTGGTGGAGGGCCTCTCCGCCGATGCCGGCGCCTATTGGACCAAGGCCAACTACGACTACGACAACACCGGTGCGGACGCCCTCAACGTGGGCATGAAGCGCGACACCGTCGGCTATGCGAACCTTCGCTACAAGGGGCTCGACGGCCGCCTGACCGCGCGCCTGGGCTACGGGCTGACCGATACGCGCCGCATATCCGACGATGCGGTCTTCGGTCCCTTCACCACCAACGGCCGCAACGATCGGTTCGAAGGGCAGGTCTCCTACACGCCGGTCGAGATGGTCAGCCTGCTGGTCGGCGCCGAGACCGAGAAGCAGAAGTTCTCCGACAACTACGGTTCGAAGGACTCCACCTCGATCGACAGCTACTTCGGCATGCTGACCCTGCGTCCGGTCACCGGCCTGACGCTGAACGGGGGCCTGCGCTACGACGACAACTCGGACTTCGGCCACAAGACCACGTTCTCGGCCAACGGCGCCTGGGTGATCGGCGGAGGCGAGAATGCGCCGATCCTGCGCGCCAGCTATGGCGAAGGCTTCAAGGCCCCGTCGCTCTACCAGCTCTATACCAATGCGGGCTTCCGCGCGCTCGATCCCGAGACTTCCAAGTCGTGGGACGTGGGCGTGGAGCAGCCCTTCGCGCAAGGGCACGGCACGTTCTCGGTCACGTACTTCGATCGCAAGACGAAGAACCTGATCGATTACGATCTGGCGGCGTTCAATTACTACAATGTCGGCCGCGCCCGCGCCCAGGGCGTGGAACTGGGCATGCAGGTGATCGACTGGGAAGGCTTCGACATGAGCCTTTCGGCCACCTACCTCGATGCCACCAACGAGATCACCGGTGCGCGCCTGGCCCGTCGCCCCAAGACGAACCTCTATGCCAGCCTTGACAAGCGCTGGGCGCAAGGCTTCCGTCTCGGCGCGGACCTGCGCGTCGGCGGCGGTCGCTACGACGATGTTGCGAATACCTACTTCCTGGAGGGGAACGTCGTGGTCGGCCTGCGTGCGGCCTATGACGTGACGCGGAACATCCAGGTCTACGGGCGCGTCGATAACCTCTTCGACGAGCACTACGAAGTGGTTCGGACTTACGGCACCCCTGGACGCGCGGCTTACGCCGGGGTTCGGGTGAAGATGTGATCCTGCGGCTTCCCCCGTGTCCATCCAGGCGGGGGAAGCGCCGCCGGGTTGCGGCCGCCTTGCTTCTGGCAGGAGCGGTCGCGACGCTGGCGGGCTGCGGGGGTGGTGACACCACCGAGGCGGCCTCGGCGGCACGGGGGCGGGGAGATGCCGCGCCGACGATCGTCTCGCTCAATCCCTGCACCGACGCGATCCTGGCGGAAGTGACCGGGCCGGGGCAGTTGCTGGCGATCTCCAGCTATAGCCGCGATCCGGAAAGCAGCTCGATGCCGATCTCCGAGGCCCGGCGGTTCCGCGCGATCTCCGGCACGGTGGAGGAAGTGGCGACGATCCGCCCGAACGTGGTCGTCGCCAGCGCCTTTCTCGATCCCGCCAGCGAGAGCGCATTCCGGCGGCTCGGCTACCGGCTGGTGAAGATGCCGATCGCGTCTGACCTTGCCGCCGCCCGCGCGCAGGTTCGTGAGCTGGCGCGGCTGGCCGGCCATCCCGAGCGCGGCGAAAAGCTCGTCGCGCGCATCGACGCGGCGCTGGTCCGCAACGCGCCGCCGGCCGGTTTCCGGCAGATTCCGGCACTCGTGTGGGAATCCGGGGGACTGGTGGCCGGTGACCGGACCCTGATCGTTGACATGATGCATCGCACCGGCTTTACGAATATTGCCGGCGCGCGAGGTCTCTCCCAGGCCGATTTCCTGCCTCTGGAGCATGTGCTGGCGGACCCGCCGCGTGTGGTCTTCGCGGTGGGCGATCCGCTCGCCGAGGAGGATCGAATGCTGCACCACCCGGCGCTTTCCGCGCTGACCAGTACCCGGCGTATCTTGCTGAGCCGCTCCATCCTCTGGTGCGGCGGGCCCACCATTCCGCGCGCGCTGGACGAACTGGCGGCGGCGCGTCGGGCCCTCTCCGGGCGAGCAATGATGTCCGGGCCGGAAATCATGGCCAGATCGAAAACGGAGCCGGAACGGCGGCAGTTGCAGCGGCACTCGTCCGAAAGGCCGATAGTTTCCGCAAGACCATGAATCTGCGTTTCGTCCTGCTGCTGGTCCTCGCGCTCGCGGCCGCGGTGCCGCTCTCGCTGCTGGCGGGACGCGTGTGGATCAATCCGCTTGCCGCCGAAACGCAGAGTGCCTCGGTCATCCTCCTGCAATTGCGGTTGCCGCGCGCGGTGCTGGCCCTGGTGCTGGGCGCGGGGCTGGGCGCGGCGGGTGCGGCCATGCAGGGGTACTTGCGCAATCCGCTGGCCGATCCGGGCCTGTTCGGCATCGCGCCGGGCGCGGCGCTGGGCGCGGTGCTCAGCTTCTGGACCGGCTATGCCTCGGCGCCGTGGATGCTGCCGTTGTTCGCGCTGATCGGCGCGGGCGGGGCGATGACCCTGCTGGCATTGATCGCCGGACGCGGCGGCGGCGTGGCGCTGTTCACGCTCGCCGGGCTCATGGTGTCCAGCCTTGCGGGCGCGCTGATGAGCCTGGCCATCAGCCTCACGCCGTCCCCCTTCGCGATGAGCGAGATCGTCACCTGGATGATGGGCTCGCTGGCCGACCGGTCCTGGCGGGAAGTCTGGATCGCCACCCCGCTTACCCTGACGGGCCTGGGCGTGCTGCTCTATGCCGGGCGGGATCTGGACGCGATGACGCTGGGCGAGATGGCCGCGCGCACGCTGGGCGTCGAGCCGCTGCGGCTCCAGGCGCTGATCATCCTGGGCGTCGGCCTCGTCGTCGGCGCGGGCGTTGCCGTGGCGGGGATCATCGGCTTCGTCGGCCTGATGGTGCCGCATCTCGTGCGACCGCTGACGGATCGCAAGCCTTCCTCGCTGATCGTGCCCTCCGCCCTGGCCGGGGCGCTGCTGCTGCTGTTCGCCGACTGTCTCTGCCGTATCCTGCCGCTATCGGGCGGGGAACTGCGGCTGGGCATCGCGCTCAGCCTGCTCGGCGCGCCGTTCTTCCTGCGCCTTCTGCTCAAGATGCGGCGGGGGATGGTGGCGTGAGCTTCGGCGCGGAAAACGTCACCGTGGCGGGGCGTCTCGACGATGTTTCGCTCACTTGCCGGCGCGGCATGGTGACGGCGATCTGCGGCCCCAACGGCGCCGGGAAATCGACATTGCTCGCGGTGATCGCCGGACTGATCAAGCCCGACGCGGGGCGAGCGGTGATGGGCGGCCGCTCGCTCGGCGCGGTCTCGCTGGCCCAGCGGGCGCAGTGGCTCGGCTACCTGCCGCAGACGCCGGAAGTCGCCTGGGACGTCTCGGTGGAAGTGCTGATCTCGCTCGGCCGCCTGCCGTGGCGGGGGGCGCCGGCTGCCGAGACCCAGGCCGCGATCGAGGATGCCATCGCCGCGATGGACCTGCAGGACTTGCGCCACCGCCCGGTCTCCACCTTGTCCGGCGGCGAACGCGCCCGTGCGCTCATGGCCCGCGTCCTGGCGACCCAGCCCGGCTGGATCCTGGCCGACGAACCTTTCGCCAGCCTCGACCTCTCGCACGGCGCGGCCCTGATGCAGCGCTTCCGCCAGCAAGCCAGGGCGGGGAAGGGCGTGGTTCTCGTCCTCCACGACCTCGCCACGGCCATGAACCATGCGGACCAGGTGCTGGTACTGGCGAAAGGCCGCGTGGAGGCGGAAGGACCGCCGGAAATGGCGCTCTCGCGCGACGTCATCGGCCGCGTGTGGAACTGCCCCGCGCATTGGCTGGGCGAACCCGGCGAACGCGCGCTATCGATCGGCGCCCCGGCCCCGCTGGCGGTGGACTTGCGGCAGCAGTTCTGAAAGCCGGGCCGCGGTCCTCGCTTCCCGTTGACCGCAAAACGAAACCGCCGCCCCATTCCTGGAGCGGCGGCTTGTGTCGGGATTGCGGGAAGCGCCAGGGCTTCCCGCGCGCTCCGTCAGTTCGCCTTGGTCGCCAGACCGCGCGCTTCCAGCATCGGCTGGACCTTGGGGTCGTGCCCGGTGAAGTCGCGGTAGAGGTCCGCGAAATCCTTGGTGTGGCCCTGGCCGAGGAAGGTATTGCGGATGTGGTCGCCGTTGGCGCGCGTCATGCCGCCGTTCTTGACGACCCAGGCCCAACCGTCGTGCGCCAGCATCTCGGTCCAGATATACGAGTAGTACCCGGCCGCATAGCCGTTGTCCCAGATATGGCGGAAGTACGGCGTCTTGTAGCGCGGCGGGATCAGGTCGGTGTTGAGCCCGGTGGCCGCCAGGGCCTTGGCCTCGAAGGCCATCGGCGGCTGTGCGGCTTCCTCCGGCGAAAGCTGGTGCCACTGGATGTCCATCATCGCCGCCGACAGCGTCTCGCCCAGGCCCAGACCCTGGTTGAAGGTCTTCGCCGCCTCGATCTTGGCGATCAGCTCCGCCGGGATCGTCGCGCCGGTCTGGTAGTGCTTGGCGTAATTGTTCAGCACTTCGGGGATCGTCGCGAAGTTCTCGTTGAACTGGCTGGGGAACTCCACGAAGTCGCGCGCGGTGTTGGTGCCCGAGAGCGAGGGGTACTTCTGGCTGGCGAAGAAACCGTGCAGCGCGTGGCCGAATTCGTGGAACATGGTCTCCACGTTGTCGAAGCTGACGAGCGCGGGCTGGCCTTCCGCCGGCGGGGCGATGTTCAGCGTATTGCTGACGACGGGCTTTTCACCGAGCAGGTAGGATTGCTCGACGAAGTTGTTCATCCAGGCACCGCCGCGCTTGTTGGAGCGGGCGAAGGGATCGAAGTAGAAGATCGCCAGCTGCTTGCCGTCGGCGTCGATCACGTCGTAGGCGCGCATCGTCGGGTGGTAGACCGGCAGGTCGGTGCGGCGCTTGAAGGTCAGGCCATAGGTCTTGTTGGCGGCGAAGAACACGCCGTCTTCAAGAGTGCGCCACACTTCGAAGTAAGGCTTGATCTGGTTCTCGTCGAGGTCGTACTTCGCCTTGCGGACCTTCTCGGCGTAATAGGACCAGTCCCAGGGCTCCAGCTTGATGTTCTGGCCTTCCGCCTTTGCAGCGGCTTCGAGCATGGCGGCTTCGCGGTCCTGCGTGGCGCGCAGGGCCGGGACGAAGCCCTTCATGAACTCCATCGCCTGGGCGGGCGTTTTCACCATGCGATCGTACATCTGGTAGGTCGCGAAGTCCGGCGCGCCGAGCAGCTTGGCCTTCTTCGCGCGAAGCGTGGCGATCTGGGTGATCATCCCCGTGGTGTCGTACTGGTCCCCGCCGGAGGTGCGGTTCACGCTGGCGTCCCAGAGGATCTTGCGGCTGTCGCGGTTCTTGAGGCTGGTGAGCGCGGCCTGCTGCGTGGTATTGTCCAGCGCCAGCATGAACTTGCCGGCATGGCCCTTGTCGGCGGCCAGCTTCGCGGCGGCGGCGATCTCCGCCTGCGAGAGCCCGTCAAGCTGCGCGGCGGTATCGAAGATCGGCGCCTTGGCGGCCGTGGCCGTGGTCAGCTTCTGCGCGAAGGCGGTTTCGAGCTTGGCGATCTCCAGGTTCATCGCCTTGAGCTCGACCTTCTGCACGGCAGAGAGCAGGGCGCCGCGGTGCACGAACTTGTCGTAGGTGGTCGCCAGCAACATGGCGTCCTCGCCGGTGAGTGCCTTCCCTGCGGCGCTGTCATGCACGGCCTTGACGCGGGCGAACAGCGCATCGTCGAGGTAGATGTCGTCGTTGAGCGCCGATACCATCGGGCTCACGGCGGTGTCGATGGCATCCAGCGTATCGCTGGTATTGGCCGAGGTCAGCTGGCTGAACACGTTGTAGACGCGGTCGTAGAGCGTGCCCGCCCGCTCCATCGCGACGATCGTGTTCTCGAACGTCGGCTTCGCCTTGCTGGCGGCGATCGCCTTGATCTCGGCGCGCTTGGCGGCGATGCCGGCTTCGATGGCGGGCTGCCAGTCGCTGTCCTTGTATTGCGTGAAGTCCGGAGCATGCAGCGGGAGAGTGCTAGGCTTGGCGAAGGGGCCGGTATAGGCGGGGGCCGTAGCAACGGTCTTCGCAGTGGCCGTCACGGAAAATCCTCCAAGCAGGGCCGCGCCGAGCACGAGGGGAGCGGCGGCGGCCATGAGCCGGGTCTTCATCTGTCTTTTCTCCTGGCTTCGGCGCCCTTGGGGAAGTGCCCGAAAACGGACGTGCGCCGTCTCTTCCGAGACGTTGCAGACGGGCGCCGAAATGATCGACGAGAGAGATTGAAGCGCAGAAAACCGGGGGGTGCAAGCGCAAGGGGCGGGGTGCTAGCTGGCTTGCGCAAATGACGTATGCGACGTTTCGCCGGGCATGGGAATACGCGCCGAAGCGCAATCAAGTTGCGCTCCGGCGCGCCGTCAGGTCGCTCCGACAGGGGGAATCGGTCCGGTCAGTTCGACCGGAAGCGACCTTTGGTCCAAACGCGCATGGGTTCGGCGCCGTCCTCGTGGTCGCGGCGACTTTCCTCCCGCTGGCGATCCAGGATCAGCGATCCCGTCTTCCGCGCAAACCTGCTGCGGCGAAACGGAATTTCGGCTCCGATGTTCATTTCAGGCTCTCCTCTTTCGAGGAGGAACGCGGCTGAAGCGTGAAAAGTTCCCGAAAAAAAGGTAGGGCGCGCAGGCTAGCTCGGGACGCCAAGCAGAAATGGCAGCCTCGTGCCCGCCGCCGCATCCGCCAATGTATGCGCGTCGAGTTCCGCCAGGAACGCGCTCATGGCCTGCCGCAGGATCGCGGAAAGCCCGCAGGCGGCCTGGAGCAGGCAGTTGCCGCAATCGGCCGGGGTAATGTTTGGCTCCGTCAGGCGCACGACTTCGCCCAGCGTGATCTGATCGGCCGGTCGCCCCAGCCGGAAACCGCCGTTCCGGCCGCGCACCGTCTCCAGGAAACCGGCGTTGCCCAGCAGGTTGACCACTTTCATCGCATGGTTGCGCGAGATCGCGTGGGCATCCGCCACTTGCGCGATCGACACCAGCCGCTCCGGATCGACGGCGACGTGAAGCAGGATGCGCAGGGCGTAATCGGTATGCGCGGTAAGGCGCAAGGCGGGTCTCCAGATTAATGATGCGTCCTATTTGCATCTTTTCCGGGCGGTGTATAGATGCATCCAGATTGCATCTTTAAAGAGGACGAATCGACATGGCCGCTCCGCTCAGCGAACAGACCATCGCCATCATCAAGGCCACCGCGCCCGCGCTCCAGCAGCACGGGGTGGAGATCACCACGCGCATGTATGCCCGGCTGTTCGAGAACGAGGACGTGCGCGCCATGTTCGACCAGGCCGCGCAGGACTCGGGCGAGCAGCCCCGTCGGCTGGCAGCGGCGATCCTCGGCTATGCGCAAAACGTGGACAAGCTCCAGAACCTGACCGGCGCGGTGGCGCGCATGGTGCAGCGCCATGTCGATACCGGCGTCAAGGCCGAGCACTACCCGCTGGTGGCCGAGGCGCTGCTTCCCGCCATCCGCGAAGTTCTGGGCGAAGAAGCGGCCACCGACGAAGTGCTCGCCGCCTGGGGCGAGGCTTACTGGTTCCTGGCGGACATCCTGATCGGCAAGGAAGCGGAGGCTTACGCGGAACGGGAAGGGGTCTGAGTCTGGTAGAACAAGCGAAGGCTTGACACCCCTCGTCCCGGACATGATCCGGGACCGCTGGCCTCGCATGACCCAATTCTCGGCGAGGCGCCTTTCTTCGACGTCTCGCCGAAAGGACTGACAGCGGTCCCGGGTCGAGTCCGGGACGGCGTAATTCTGCCGAGTTCCGCCGGTTTTACCGCGTCCCCACGCCGGTCTCGAACTGCGCCTGAAGGTTGGCCAGCACCGCGCCCGAGATTGGCGGCAGATCCTGCGCCGTCTTGCCCTTGCGCAAGGCGGCGCGGTCCTTTTCGGTGGGCTCGACCACGCGCACGCGGACGGCCGCCTTGCCTTTGGCCCGCACACCCAGTGCCTCGGCCGCCCCGCGCGAGAGGTCGATGATGCGGGCGCTTTCCCCGAACGGCCCGCGATCGTTGACGCGCACCAAGATGCGGCGGCCGGTGTCGAGCGCGGTCACTTCGACATAGCTGGGCAGGGGGAGCGTGGTATGCGCCCCGGTAATCCACTTCGGCTGGAACCGCTCGCCATTGGCTACCTGGTTGCCGGATTCGCTGCCGTACCAGGTCGCATAGCCGAGCATGTCGTAGGCGGGCTGGGCGGCGGGCGTATAGGTCTGGCCGCGCACCTTGTAGGGCGCGCCGACGCGGATCGGGGTGTCGCTGACCGGACGGTACTTGGTGCCGCCGCCGCAGGCCGCCAGGGTGCAAGTCAGGGCGAATGCGAATGCGGGCCTCAGCGCCCCGGTTAAACTGCCGCTCATGTGCTGCTCCTAGCTTCCGGGTGGCGGCGCTGTCCATGGTTTCCACAGGAACCGCCGGCCATCGCGACAGGTTGTGCAGGGCTGAAGGAGTGACGCATGTTCAAGTCGATAGCCGTCGCCGCGCGCGATCGGGGGCGGATGGCGGAAGTCTCGACGGTGATCGCCCGGTTCGGGCTGGATTCGCTGGCGGCGAGGCTGGGGCTCGGCGAAGGAGACGCGCCGGAGGGCACCGAACTACGCGACTTGCCGACCCGCGTGCGCCAGGCGCTGGAGGCACTCGGCCCCACTTACGTGAAGCTCGGCCAGATCCTCGCCACCCGCCGCGATCTGCTGCCGGACCCGTGGATCGCCGCTTTCGAGCAGCTTCAGAGCGACGCGCCGCGTATCCCCTTCGAAACCTTGCGCGGCGAAGTCGAAGCCGCGCTGGGAGAGCCGCCGTAAACCGCCTTCGCGCATTTCGACAGCGAGCCGCTGGCCGCCGCCTCGATCGCGCAAGTCCACCGCGCCCGGTTGAAGGACGGCACCGAAGTGGTCGTGAAAATCCGCCGCCCCGGCATTCGCGCCCGGATGGAGGCGGACCTCAGGCTCATGCGCCATCTCGCCGCGCTGGCCGAAGCGCGCAGCGCCATGGTGCGCCGGATGAAGCCCGCTGCGATGATCGAGCAACTGGGGCGCGAGATTCTCGACGAACTCGATTTCACCAACGAGGGCCGCAATGCCGACCTGCTGCGGGCAGACCTCGCCTCGCTGGAGCGCGTCACGGTGCCACGCATCCACTGGGAGTGGACCGGCGAGCAGGTGCTGGTCATGGACTATGTGGAGGGCATCCCCCCGCGCGACCCGGCGGTGCTGAAGGCGGCGGCGATCGACCCGTCGCGCATCGCGGCGCTGGGCGCGGAACTGGTGCTGGAGATGGTGCTGGTCAATGGCCGCTTCCATGCCGACCCGCATCCGGGCAACCTGCTGTGCCTTCAGGGAAATGGGCTGGCTCTCCTCGATCTCGGCTCGGTGGGTTTCGTCAGCCCGCGCCGCCAGCACGAGTTCCTGACCTTCATCCTCGCCTTGCGCAGCGGCGATCCCGGCGGCGTGGCCGACATGCTGGCAACCTGGTCCGAAAGTGGCGAAGTCCCGCGCGAAAAGCTGATGCGGGCCTCCGAGCGGCTGGTGTCGCGGCATGGCACCGGGGCGCTGGTGCTGAACGCGATGGTGGCGGACTTCTTCCCGCTGCTGCGACAGGAAGGTCTGGTGCTGCCGCCCGACCTGGTGCTGATCTTCAAGGCCATGGTGACGATGGACGGCGTGCTTTCCGGTATCGCCCCGGACTTCGACCTTTCGGAAGCGCTCGGACGGATGCGCGGCAAGCTGATCGCCTCGCGCCTGCAGCGCCTGGCCGCATCGGACAAGCTGGAGACGGCGCTGCTCGAACTCTCACGCGTGGCCGAAGAAGCGCCCCGCTTCCTGCGCGCCGCCGCGGCGCGGATGGAAGCGCCGCCGTCGCCCCCTGCGCGGGACGATGCCACCGCGCAGGCGGTAAGGCTGGCCGGGTGGCTGGTCGGCGGCGCGGTGGTGCTCCACGCCGCCGCCCAGCTACTCGTTCACTGGACCTGAGTTACTTTCTGGCCGCGTCCGACTTGTCGCGCACGGCCTTGAACTCCGACCCCGCTTTCCACTGCGGCCACCGGGCCGAGCCGGCGAGATCCTCGCCGATCGTGCGCACCAGTTCCACGTCCTGCACCGCGCCTTCCATCTTCCAGTCCGGCGACCAGGCATCGCAGGCCTGGTGGTAGCACTGGCCGGTATAGGCATCGATCCAGGCCTGGCCCGCCTTGACGCCGCCCTCCTTGAGATCGGAAGCCCCGGCGATGCCCATCATCAGCATCACCGGTACGCCGCGCTTGGCGAAGGAGAAGTGGTCGGCGCGGTAGAACAGCCCGCGCTCGGGCAGGCTCTCCGGCGTAACGCGGCGCCCTTGCGCGGCGGCGACGCGGGTCATGTCGTCCTCCAGCGTGTCCTGCCCCTTGCCGATCAGCGTCACGTCGTTGGCGAGACCGGCGGTCTGGAGCACGTCGATGGTGAGGTTGGCGACGGTCTTCTCCATCGGGAACACCGGATTGGCGGCGTAGAATTCCGAGCCCAACAACCCGCGTTCCTCAGCGGTCCAGGCCGCGAAGACCACCGTGCGCTGCGGCGCCGGAGCCGCCTTCATGACACGGGCGATGTCGAAGAGAGCGGCGATACCCACCGCGTCGTCGTTGGCGCCCGCGCGGTAGATGCGGCCCTGCGCATCGGGCGCGCCCTTGCCGTAGGCGTCCCAGTGCGCGCCGAACATCACCACTTCGTCCTTGCGCGCGGTGCCGGGGATCTGCGCCAGCACGTTGTGGCTCATGACTTCCTCATGATTGACCGGCACATCGGCGTCGAACGTCACGCCCTTGAGTTCGAGCGGCTTGAAGTCCGGACGCCGCGCCGCCACCGACAGCCTGGCGAGATCGAGCCCGGCCGAGGCGAACAGCCGTGTCGCCGCATCGCCCGACAGCCAGCCCTGCAGCGCCACGCTGGTCAGCTGGTCGTCCCCTCGCACGATGTCGTAGTTCTCGCCGCCGGGGCTGGTGACGACGTTCCAGCCATAACCCGCGCCCTCGGTCTCATGGACGATCAGCGCGCCCACCGCGCCCTGGCGGGCGGCTTCCTCGAACTTGTAGGTCCAGCGGCCGTAATAGGTCATCGTCCGACCGCCGAACTTGCCCGCGGCAGGCTCGCCTTTCGCGGCATGGAAATCGGGGTCGTTGATGAGGAAGACGACGACCTTGCCCTTCAGGTCCATGCCCTTGAAATCGTCCCAGCCGCGTTCCGGCGCCTTCACGCCATAGCCGACGAAGACCACCGGCGCGCCGGAAATCCGCGCCGTGTCGTCCGGGCGCAGGGTGGAGACGTAGATGTCCTTGGCGACCGTCAGCGGCATCGTGCCCTTGGGGCCGGAGAACGCCAGCGTTTTCGGGGCGCCCAGCGTCGTGTGGAGCAAGGGCACCTTCTGCACCCACTGCCCGTCCGGCCTGGCGGGCTGCAGGCCGATGTCCTGGAAGCGGGCGATCAGGTAGCCGATGGTGCGCTCTTCCCCCACCGTGCCGGGCGCGCGGCCCTCGAACGTGTCGGAGGCCAGCGTCTTCACATCGGCGACGATGCGGTCCGCCTCGATCGCTTCCCGGGCGACGGCAGCGTGAGCAGTTGCGAGCAGCGCGGCGAGCGGCGCGAGGAGCAGGAGGGATTTTTTCATCGCACGCGCTTTTAGGCCGCCGGGCAGGGGAGGCAAGGCTTCGCGGGAGGGGTGGGAATGGTCAGGATAGCGGTCCATTCTACTAATTGTAGAACCCCTGCCGCAACTTCACGCCGTGCTCCAGCCAGGCTTTCATCGCCGCCAGCATCCCTGTCCAGCCCTCGCAATTGCCGTAGGAGGCTTTCAGGCCTTCGGGCGTATCGGACCAGCCTTCCTCGCTGATCTGCACGAGCGTCCGCCCATCTTCGGTACTTTCGAAGGCGAAGGTCACCAGTGTCCGATACTGGCCCTCGTCATCGGGCACGACGGCGTCCCTGTCGCCGCCCCAGCGCAGCAGGATATGGCGGTCCTTCACCGCTTCGACGACATGGACCGGAAAGGCGCCGGGAAAATCGTGGAAGTCCCAGGTGGCCACCATGCCGGTTTCCAGCCGCCCCTTCGCCCCGCCGGTGGTGAAATATTCCGACAGTACGGCAGGATCGGCCACGGCGTCGAAGACAGCGCCGATCGGCTTGGCGACCCGGCCCGAGACGGTGAACCTGAGCTTCATCGTTCCTCTCCCGTGGACGCCGACCATGCGGAATTGCTACTCGCAGCGTGAATAGTCTCCGGCACGGCAGGCTGCGACGTCGCGGCGCCATTGTGCAAGATCTGCCGCATAGTCCTGACGGGCCTGGGCATAGGCGCGCGACTGATGGGCATATTCGCGGCGGCTGGCCTGGTAATCGTCCTCGTCGCTGCGGGATCCATCCTCGCGGGGGTCGTCATAGACTTCGGCATCGCCACGGTTGGCCCGATCATAGGCCTTCCAGCCCGCGGCATATTGCGCGTCGCGCTTGCGGACATATTCCAATTGGTCGCGATTGAGCTTGCGGATGATCGCCGCGTCGCGGGCGATGTCTTCGGGGCTCATGCGATCGTTCGGATCGTCGGCCCATGCCGTACCGGAATAGGCCTGCGCGGAAAGCGCCAAAGTACCCAGCACAAGCAGGATGCGCCCAGCTTTCATAGTCGTCCGTTCCGTCCCTGAAGGGCACGGCTGCGGCCGGCCCGGATAATGCAAAACCCTGGTGGTTTTGCGCATCTCTGACGAAACCATGAGACGGAGGCAATCGGCGATGCGACAACCCGTTGCTCGCTGCGACCAGACGCGCTTCTTCTGAGGTGAACGAGGGAACCCTCGTGGTCGGCGCCGCCCGAAAGCCGCCGGCGGACCAGCCGTCGGCGGCCTAGGCGGGGGGGTAAGCCTGGTCGGTCTCCTTATCTGCCGCGCCTTGCGACGATCGCGAACGACGTCGGGGCTGCCTGGGCGAACTGGCTGGGGTTCTCGCGCGCGGCCAGCCGGTTTGCCAGCATGGCGTCACGGGCAGCGAAGGCGCGGTCTCTCGAGGCGTCCCGGCAGTCGCGCGTCCAGGACATCTCCTCCAACTGGTTGCTGTGGATCGGGCAGACCGCCCGAACCGCAATTTCCAGCCGCATGTTGAGCGTGTCGAGCCCCGCCTGCGAGTCGAGATTGAGGTCGCCGAAGCGCACTTCGCGATGCGGCACGTCGCGCAAGGATCCGTCCTTGACGATGACATCGGCAAAGGCAGGGGTCGAAAATCCCGTGGCGGCCATGGCGAGCAGGCCGATGGCGGCGAAAGTGGTGTGAATCCTGGTCATCTGCATTCTCCTGTTGCTCGAGAGCGCAGTCCTCCTCACCCGAGCCCCCACGGCTCGCGGCATCGGACTGCTAAGCGACCCTGATGCGTGATGAAAGTCGATCCCAAACAACCGAAGGGTTGCGGGCTGCGATGCGACTTGGTCAATATGTATATACTTTAGAAAAGGCCCCTCGATCCCGCCCTGGCTTTTCAGTTGTGCCCGCATTGTTACTTCGATCGGTAAGTACGGTGCTCGGCAGAAGGTGAGTCGGTATTATGTCTGGCCTGTTTCTCTATTGCGCCTTATTGGCGGACGGTTCAAGCGTATCCTTGTTCGGGGATCGTCGAACGACATCTTTCAGCCGATGAGCGACGTCGGGAGAGGGGCGAGCCGGAAAGCGGGCCGGAAAGCGGGCCAGAAAGCCGGGAAGAAGGGCGGCGCTCACCCGTTGCAATCGGCGCCTCCATGCCCACATGGGACCCCGTCCTTGCAGCAGCAGATGCTCCGGTCGCGGGCTGCTTGCGCTTTGCGAACAAATCTGGAACACGTCACCTCCATGAGTCTCTCCCACATCACCGTCCGCGGCGCCCGTGAGCACAACCTCAAGGGCTTCGACATCGAACTCCCGCGCGAGAAGCTGATCGTCATCACCGGGCTTTCGGGCTCGGGGAAATCCAGCCTGGCGTTCGACACGATCTATGCCGAAGGGCAGCGCCGCTATGTCGAGAGCCTCTCGGCCTATGCGCGCCAGTTTCTGGAGATGATGCAGAAGCCGGACGTCGAGCATATCGACGGCCTCAGCCCCGCGATCTCGATCGAACAGAAGACCACCAGCCGCAATCCGCGCTCCACAGTGGCGACGGTGACGGAAATCTGGGACTACATGCGCCTGCTCTGGGCGCGCGTCGGCATTCCCTATTCGCCGGCCACCGGCCTGCCGATCGAGGCGCAGACGGTGTCGAACATGGTCGACCGGGTGATGGAACTGCCCGAGGGCACCCGTGCCTACCTGCTCGCGCCGGTCGTGCGCGGCCGCAAGGGTGAGTATCGCAAGGAACTGGCCGAGTGGCAGAAGGCGGGCTACACCCGCGTCCGCATCGACGGCGAACTCCATGCCATCGAGGACGCCCCCGCGCTCGACAAGAAGTACAAGCACGACATCGAAGTGGTGGTGGACCGCATCGCGGTGAAGGACGGCATCCAGACCCGCCTGGCCGACAGCTTCGAACAGGCGCTGAAACTGGCCGAGGGGCTGGCCTATGTCGACCTTGCCGATGGCGTCGTGCCGGGGCGTGAGAGCGAAGGAAAGGGCGCGAAGAAGACGCTGAAGGGCACCGGCCTGCCGCCCAACCGCATCGTCTTCTCCGAAAAGTTCGCCTGCCCGGTCAGCGGCTTCACCATCGAGGAGATCGAGCCGCGGCTGTTCTCGTTCAACGCGCCGCAGGGTGCGTGCCCGGCCTGCGACGGCCTGGGCGAGAAGCTGCTGTTCGACCCGCAACTGGTGGTGCCGAACGAGCATCTCAGCCTCAAGCAGGGTGCGATCGTGCCCTGGGCCAAGTCCAACCCGCCTTCGCCCTATTACATGCAGGTGCTGTCCAGCCTCGCCGCGCACTTCGGCTTCGACCTCACCACGACGTGGGACGCGCTCCCGCCCGAGGTGAAGGTGGTGATCCTCTATGGCACCGCCGGAAAGGCCGTGCCGCTGACGTTCAAGGACGGGCGCAAGGAATATACCGTCAACAAGCCGTTCGAGGGCGTGATCGGCAACCTCAACCGCCGCATGATCCAGACCGACAGCGCCTGGATGCGCGAGGAACTGTCCAAGTTCCAGACCGCGCAGCCTTGCGAAACCTGCGAAGGCAAGCGCCTCAAGCCCGAGGCGCTCTCGGTCAAGATCGCCGGCAGCGACATTGCCGATGCCGCGCGTCTTTCGGTGGCGGACGGTTTCGTGTGGTTCGGCGCGCTGGAGGAGAAGCTGACCAGCCAGCAGCAGCAGATCGCCAAGGCCATCCTCAAGGAGATCAACGAGCGCCTCGGCTTCCTCAACAACGTCGGGCTCGACTATCTCAACCTCGACCGCACCAGCGGCACCCTCTCGGGCGGGGAGAGCCAGCGCATCCGCCTCGCCAGCCAGATCGGCTCCGGCCTCTCGGGCGTGCTCTACGTGCTCGACGAACCCTCGATCGGCCTCCACCAGCGCGACAACGACATGCTGCTGGAAACGCTCAAACGCCTGCGCGACCTCGGCAATACCGTCATCGTCGTCGAGCATGACGAGGACGCGATCCGTACCGCCGACCACATCGTCGATCTCGGCCCCGGCGCCGGCGTCCATGGCGGCGAAGTCGTGGCCGAAGGCACGCTGAAGCAGGTGCTCAAGAGCAAGAAGAGCCTCACCGCCGCCTACCTCAACGGCACCCGCAAGATCGAGGTGCCGACCGAGCGCCGCAAGGGCAACGGCAAGAAGATCGTCGTCGAGAATGCCCGCGCCAACAACCTGCGGAACGTCACGGCGGAATTCCCGCTCGGCACGTTCTGCTGCGTCACCGGCGTCTCAGGCTCGGGCAAAAGCTCGCTCACCATCGACACGCTACAGGCGGGTGCCTCGCGGCAGCTCAACGGCGCGCGCGTGGTGGCAGGCGCGCACGACCGGATCACCGGCCTCGAAAACTGCGACAAGGTGATCGAGATCGACCAGTCCCCGATCGGCCGCACCCCGCGCTCCAACCCCGCCACCTATACAGGCGCCTTCACCCAGATCCGCGACTGGTTCGCCGGCCTGCCGGAATCCGAGGCGCGCGGCTACAAGGCCGGGCGCTTCAGCTTCAACGTCAAGGGCGGCCGCTGCGAGGCGTGCCAGGGCGACGGCCTGATCAAGATCGAGATGCACTTCCTGCCCGACGTCTACGTCACCTGCGAGGAATGCCACGGCAAGCGCTACAACCGCGAAACGCTGGAAGTGAAGTTCAAGGGCCACTCCATCGCCGACGTGCTCGACATGACCATCGAGGACGCGGAAGAGTTCTTCAAGGCCGTGCCCCCCATCCGCGACAAGATGCACATGCTGAACGAAGTCGGCCTCGGCTACGTCAAGGTTGGCCAACAGGCGACCACGCTCTCCGGCGGCGAGGCGCAGCGCGTCAAGCTCGCCAAGGAACTCGCCCGCCGCTCCACCGGGCAGACGCTCTACATCCTCGACGAACCGACCACCGGCCTCCACTTCGAGGACGTGCGCAAACTCCTCGAAGTGCTCCACCGCCTCGTCGAACAGGGCAATTCGGTGGTGGTGATCGAGCACAACCTCGACGTCATCAAGACCGCCGATTGGATCATCGACATGGGCCCCGAAGGCGGCGTCCGCGGCGGCCAGGTCATCGCCGAAGGCACGCCGGAGGATATCGTCAAGGAGAAGAAGTCCTTCACCGGACACTATCTCAAGCCGCTGCTCTCAAGCTGGGCGAAGTGAGCGTAGGCGAATGAACGAGGAGGGCGACGCCCCCTCCGGCTATCGGCCGGAGTTCGTCGCCGCCCTACAGCTTTTTGCGCGCGTAAGCGAGGCCATGCACCGCCGCGGCCTGCAACGCCCCATTCTGGTCGGAGGGGCTGCTGCGGAGTTCTGGTCGCTCAGCGCCGTCACCACCGGCGACTTCGATATCTGCACCACCCGTCAGCCCGAACTCGAAGAAGAGATGGAGAGGGCAGGGCTCGTCCGCCCGAGCGGCGCGGGAGCCATGCTCAAAGGCTGGATCCACCCGGAATTGCGCCTCGGTTGTAACCGTCCGATTGGGACCGCCTGCCTGATGGCGCGATAATCTCTTAAGAGACGGTCATAGCGACGTCGCTAACGACGTCTCTTGATCGGGGATTGCGATGAGGGTGGAGATACTGGGTCAGGAACGTCGGCGCCGGTGGACGGATCAGCAGCGGCTGGAGATCATTGGTGCCGTTGGCGTGAATGGCGCTACACTGACAGAGGTGGCGCAGCGCCACGATGTAACCCGACAACAGATTTATACTTGGCGGTATGATTTGAAGAAGCGCGGGCTCTTGGGAGCCGCCCCCGAGGCTGTCTTTCTCCCCCTGGACTTGCCTGCCGTTCGAGCCCCTGAAGTTGCTTACAACCCTGGTCCGGGCGCGACGTCCATGGTTGAGCTGCGCCTGACGAAAGGCCGGACTTTGCGCTTTGGAAGCGACATCGAGGTCATCTCCCTG
>NZ_ATHL01000151.1 GCF_000445125.1 Novosphingobium lindaniclasticum LE124 | reverse complement strand
GGGAGCGATCCCGGCGGGTCTTTCCTTGTGCTCCATTGCTGCACGTCAGGCGAGTGCAGCAATCTCCATCTCGACGCGCAGCCCTGCGTCTTCGCAGTTACGGGCGAGCCGCAGCACGAGACGCTCGGCGAGCGGTTCCCAGCCTTGCTCGCCCCAGCGCTGGAGCGCGCGGGGTTCCACCGGCACGGTCACGCGGCGGCTCTCGCCGGCAGCGAGTTCGACGCGGGTGAAGCCCACCAGCGCCGGCTCCGGATGGTCGCGGTAGACCTGCACGACGTCGCTGCCGGTGCGCTTCGACAGGTTGGTCACGGTAAGGTGCAGCACGCCGCCTTCCTCCGCAGCATCGGTCCACGCGAAGCGCGCATAGCCCATGCCGGATCCGAAGGGATGACGCGCCGCCTTGCCGCGCGCCACAAGGCCCCGATAGCCGAGCAGCGTGCCTTCGCGATAGGCCAGCGTACCGTCTGCGTCGGGCCGGAGCGCGAAGGCGGGATAGTCGCGCTCGTCCGCCGCGATCGTCACCGGCAATCGTCCGCCCGGCTCGCGCCGGCCCGAAAGCACGTCCGCCAGCGCGCAGGCGAAACCCTCGCCGGGATACCAGACCGAAAGCACCGCCGCCGCCCTGTCTTCCCAGGCACTGTCGAAGGCATGACCCACGTTGACGATCACCGCCGTGCGCGGATTGGCGGAAGTGACGGCTTCGATCAGGCGCAGCTGTTCGGCGGGCAGCAGAGTATCGGGGCGGTCCTTGCTCTCGACGCTGGAGTCCGACGTCTCGCCGACGATCAGGAACACCGCATCCGCCGCGCGTGCAGCATCGACGGCGGCCTGCAGCATGTCCTCGGCGCTGCCGGGCCCGCGTAGGCCATACCAGAGACCTTGAACGCGCCCGCCGGTCCACGAGAACTCGACCGAAATCGTGACCTCCTGACCTTCGGCAAGGTCGAGGCTGACATGATCGGAATCACCGCGCTTGAGCACGCCCATGACGTCACCTGCCGGGATATCGCCGCCCACCCCCAGCACTTCCTCGCCATCGACGAGAATACGCGCGACGCCGGTAGAGCCGAGGTGCAGCCTGTGCGCGCCGCCATGCTGCGCAACATAGCGGCCGCTGGCCCGCACCGATCCGGGCTCGGTGAAACGCGCCTGATCGTGGACGCCGACGAACCAGACGAGCGAATTGGTATCCCGGGTCTCCCGCGTCAGCACCTCGCCCGCGCAGTCCGGCGCGCCGAAATATTCAAGCGTCATACCCCGCGTGCAGCCGTCGCCGATATCGAGCGCGGGCACCACTGTCATGTTCGGCAGGCGCGGCTGCGGGTCGACGCCGGGTTCGAACAGGATCTCGCAAGACGCCCCATACGTCTCGCGCAGCATCGCCACGGGCGTCGGCACATCGGGCGAGATCGAGATCTTGGCGAAAGTGCCGCCCTGGAAGCACGGCGCCCAGGCATTGGGGCCGATCACCGCCAGCCGCTTGACCGATCCCGGCACGAGCGGCAGCATGCCGCCTTCGTTGCGCAGCAAAGTGAACCCGGCCGCGGCCGCCTCCACCAGCAGCGCCTCGGCTTCGGCGGCGGGCATCGGCGGCGCCTTGCCCGCGGTGATGCGGCGCGCGACCGCAGCGACGCGCGATGCCGCATCCTCGACGCGCGCCCGATCGACCGTCCCTGCCGCTACGGCCGCTTCCAGCTCGCTTCCCATGAAGCGCGCCGGTCCCGGCATTTCCAGATCGAGCCCGGCATTGATCGTGCCTTCGCTGGAGTGCGTGCCGAACCAGTCGCTCATGACCAGCCCCGCGAAGCCCCAGTCCTGCTTGACGACTTGCGTCAGGACATGGGCCTGCTCGGAACACCAGGATCCGTTGACTTTGTTGTAGGCCGCCATCAGCCCCGCGCAGCCGGCCTTGGCGGCATATTCGAAAGGCAGGAGGTAGACCTCACGCAAGGTCCGCTCGTCCACCCGCACGTCGACTTCGTCACGCGCGGTTTCGCTGTCGTTGCAGACCAGGTGCTTGGCGATCGAGCCGGTACCGGTCGATTGCAGACCGCTCACCCATTCCGCGCCGAGCACGCCCGTCAGCACCGGGTCCTCGGAGAAATACTCGAAGGCGCGGCCCGCCAATGGACTGCGCGCGAGGTTGAGATTGGGCGCGAGCACGGCATCGACGCCGCGCGAGACTGCCTCGCTTCCCACCAGGGCGCCGATCCGGCGCGTGAGTTCGCGATCCCAGGTCGCGCCGAGCAGGGTCGAGCAGGGGCTGAGCAAGGCGATGTCGCGCTCGTCCACCTTCCCGCTGGCGATGCCGAGCGGCCCATCCGACATGGTGAAGGCCGGAACGCCCGCTTCCGGCACGGCCAGCGAGGACCACATGGCGCCCCCCGCCGTGAGCGCGCAGGACTGCGCCAGGATCATGCCCCCGCCTCCATGCGGAAGCCCATGATCTGCCGCGCCTGCGCGCGCACGGCAGCGGCGATGCCGTCATCGGCCAGCGAACCGTCGGGTGCGAACGGCTTCTGCTCCACCGAATTGACGGCGACGCCTACCGGCGTCGGCCAGCCGCGCATGGCATGGACGACGTCGCGCAGGGCCGAAAGCGTAGTGCCGCAGGCCTGCCAGCCGGCCGCCGTGACCACCAGGCCGACCGGACGCCCCTCGAAATAGACGCGCGGATCGCCGCGCAGGTCTTCCAGCAGGTCGATGGCGTTCTTCACCAGGCCGGAATAGCCGCCGTGATAGCCGGGGCTGCCGATGACGATCCCATCGGCGCCGCGCACGGCTTCGACAAGCGCCTGTTCCTCGGGCGTGCGATCCGGTTTCTCCGGGTTGAAATGCGGCAGGCCGGCAAGCGCCGGTCCGTCGAACATCACGGTTTCAGCGCCCACTGCGGCACATTCGGCCAGCACGGCGCGCACGATCCGCTCGCTGGAAGAGGCCTGGCGGAAGGTGCCGCCCAGGCCCACGACCCGCCGGGGGGTGGATGAAATTTCGGTCATCGCATTCTCCTCAAGCGGCGCGGCCTTCTTTCGGGCCGCGCCGGCCTCTTCCTCGTCAGGCGGGAACCGCGGCCTTGAACGCCGGCATGACCTTCTCGGCCATGAGGCGCAAGGTCTGGTCACCGTAAGCCAGGCGCTGCTCGGTAAGCGGCCCGGTGGTCGTGCCGCACAGCACATTGCCGATGCCGAGTTCGGCATAAGGCGCCAGATGCTCCTGCACCGTCTGCGGCGAACCATAGAGGCACCAGGTGCCGATCCAGTCCTCGCTGAGGGCGTCCGGCGTGCGGTCGGTCTTCCGGTTGGCATCGTCGCTCTCGGCGCGGGCGTTGAATTCGGCCTCCCGCTCGATCGCTTCCTGGTAGCTGCGCAAGATCACCTCCAGTTCCTCGCGCGCCTGGTCGTCGCTGTGCGCGACATGGACCACCTGGTAGGTATGGGTCGTCCAGTCGAGCGCGGACTTCACGACGTCGTCGGAATGTCCGGCTTCGAGCAGGAACCCCTTGTAGATCTCGAACCACTTGCTGACGTGGACGAAAGGCTCGGTGCCGCCGATCTTGGGGGGCGTGAAGGCAGGGATGAACGCCGGCCAGCCATTCTCGGCGGCGCGGCGCGAGCTGGCCTCCTTCATCGCCACCGGCATCAGCCGCGCATGGCCGGGCGTGTAAGGCGCCGGCGTGATGCGCTGGAGCACGCGGCCCTTGTACGGCCCGTTGTCGATCACGACCGCCGGATCTTCCATGTCCTTGGCCCAGAGCTGCTCGGCGAGCGCCAGGTTGTTTTCCGCGATGGCCCCGGCGTCCCGATAGTCCACCGCGAAGCCGATCATCTCCTCCGGCGTGGTGCCGGAACCGACGCCGACCAGCAGCTTGCCCTCGGTCAGCTGGTCGAGGATGTTGATCCGCTCGGCAAACCGCACCGGATGGTGCAGCGGCACCGAGACGACCGAAAAGCCGAAGTGCATCTGCGGCATCTGCGCGGCGAGGTAGCCGGCGAAGATGAAGCTGTCGCTCGCCACCGGCATGTAGCCGTTGAAGTGGTGGTCCGGCAGGAAGATCGCGTCGTAATCGAGATCGGCCGCCAGCTTCGCGTGAGCCTCCAGATCCTTCATCAGCTTGCGATCCTGATCCGGACCGAGCGAACGGGCGTTCAGAAATACGGAAAAGCGCATCTTCCCCTCCCTTCGGGGCAAGGCCGCCGCCGCGATGACGTGCGTGCCGAATGAAACAGGAGTAAATTAGAATTGACGTTCTTATTTCGATAGGCTGTTTGTCGCGGTCATGTCAACACGCGCAAAGCCCCGCTCGGCCGAAAAAAAGCTCGCCGTCGATTCCGTCAGCCGCAAGCCCCAGCAGGGGCGCAGCAAGGCCTCGCTCGAACGCATGGTGGCGGCAGCCGAAAAGCTCATGCTGGAACGGGGGAGCGAGGACTTCACGCTCCAGGAAGTCAGCCAGGAAGGCAGCGTTTCGATCGGCTCGATCTACTTGCGATTCGAAAGCAAGGAGAACCTGGTCCGGGCGGTGATCGCCAATCATCTCAAACGCATGTTGCAGCGGGAGGCCGAGATGATCGAGCGCGTGAAGGCGCAATCCCATTCGCTGGCGACCGTGGTGCCGGTCTATGTGGAGAACTATGCCGAGCTGCTGCGCGAAGAGGCGCCCTTGCTCCGCCAGAGCATGGCCCGCGCGGCCTTCGACCCGCTCGTCGCCGATCCCGGCCGCCAGAGTGCCAATCGCGCCGCCGCGCTCGGCATGGAAGCCATGCTGGAATATCGCGCGGAGTTCGGCGGCAGCGACCATGAGCGCAAGGCCAATGCCGCCTATCAGATCATCTTCGCCACTCTCGCCCGCCAGCTCAGCCTCGGCTCCACGGGAGAATCGGTTCATCCGCAGGACTGGAAGGAGCTGAAGATCGAACTCGGCCGCATGTGCCTGGCCTATCTCAAGACCGATATCTGAAGCGGCGCCTACGAAAAGGGGCGCGGCATCGATGCCGCGCGCCCTTCCCTTGTTGCTGCCGCGTCAGAAGTTGACGCTTGCCCTCACGCCGTAAGTGCGTGGGGGCTGGAACTGGTAATTGTTGGTGTGCGAGACGAAGTTCTGCTGGGCATAGGCCAGCACGTTCTTGTCGAACACGTTCCGCACGAAGGCGATCACCTTCCACCCGCCGTGGTCCGGCTCGTAGCCCAGCGAAGCATTGGCGATCACGAAGTCGCTGGTCGAGATATCGTCCAGGTTGAAGGCCGAGAAGTAGTATTTGGACGAAAACTTCGCATCGACGTGCGCGGTGATCTTGCCCGCCCCCACGGCGAAGTCCTGGTCGATCGAGCCGGTGACGGTGAACGAAGGCGCATTCGGCAGGCGATTGCCGCTGATGTCCTGCGGATTGCCGTCGCCATCGTTGACGACGATATCGTCTCCAAACTTGGTATGCAGATAGGCGGCATTGAGGCCGAGGCGTGTCGTTTCGCCCAGCAGCGCCTTCACTTCGCCCTCGATGCCGAAGATCTTCGCCGAACCGACGTTGAATATGCCGCTGCCCTGGAGAACGTCGGACGTCTGCGAAGCCTGATAGCCACGATAGTTGGAATAGAAGATATCGCCGTTGATCTGGAGGGTATTGCCCAGCAGCGAGTTTTTGGTGCCGATCTCGAAGGCGTCGAGCTGTTCCGGGTCGTAAGGGACCGAGGCCGAACTGCCGTTCGAGTTGAAGCCGCCCGACTTGTAGCCGCGATCGTACTTCGCATAGATCAGGGTATCGGGGGTCGGGCGATAGTTGAGGCCGACATGCCAGGTCGGCTGGCCGTCGCTCAACCGGCCGAGACCGGGCGTGGTCAACCGAAGAGCCGGGGCGAAGGGGCTGGCCAGCGCGGGAAGGAACAGCAGGGCCTGCCCGGTGCGCGTCTTCTTGTCCCAGGTGTAGCGGCCGCCCAGGCTCACTTCGAGCTGATCGGTCAGGTCGTAGTCGACCTGGGCGAAGACGGCTTGCGAGCGGGTGCGGATCTTGTAGTCGAACTTGATGCCGTACTGGTCTGGCTGCGCCAGAGCCTCCAACGGGCCGCCCACGGCGAAGGGACCGGTCATCTCGCGGTTGAACAGGCCGGAGTCCACCGTGTTGTTCTCGCTGAACCGGAAGTAGCCCGCCTGGAAGAACAGCTTCGAGGCGCTGTCGTTGCTGACGCGGAACTCGTGGTTCCAGGTCTTGGGGCGCTCGTTCTGCCGGAACTGCCGGTTCGCCGGATATTCCGGCCCCGTGGCGTCCAGGATGTTGTTCCAGTTCTGGCTGTCGTAGCCGCCGGCATAGATGAAGTTGAGGTTGCCGTCGGTGGCATAGGCCAGTTCCCAGCGGATGCGATCGCCTTCCAGCGTGGTCTTCTGCGGGGAATCACCCGGAAACGCTCCCAGGTTCTTGAAGCTCGGCTTGGGTCCGCCCAGCGCGCCGCGCAAGATAGCGTCGCCGTTCACCGTGCGCGAATCGTGCTGGTAGGATACCCAGGCGGACAGGCCGCCCGACCGATAAAGCGCCTGAAGGCGGCCCGAGGCGAAGTCCTCGTCATCGCCCGAGGTGGTCGGTCCATCGATCCTGCGATAGCCCTTGTGGGTCAGGTAGGTGCCCGAAGCGCGGATCGCGAAGGTATCGCCCAGCGCCAGGTTCGCGCCCATCTCGCCGTTGAAGGTTCCGTAATTGCCCACTTCGACCGAGCTGTAGCCGCCATTGGCGAATTGCGGCCGATTGGTGATGATGCTGACCAGGCCGCCGGTGGAATTGCGGCCGTTGAGAGTGCCCTGTGGCCCCTTGAGCACTTCGATGCGGGCCAGATCGTACATCGACGAATTGAGGGAGAACGAGCGGTTGGTATAGAAACCGTCGCGTGAGACCGGAACGGAAGGGTCGCCGATTTCCGTCACGTCGGTGGAGGCGATGCCGCGCACCGCGACATAGGCCGCGCCTGCCGAGGGAGAGATGTTGACGCTGGCGTCGATGCTGGCGAGATCACGCACCGAGGCGATGCCCGCGTCCCGCAGGGCGTCGCCCGAATAGACGTTGAGCGCGGTCGGGGTGTCCTGCGCGCTGGAGGCGGTGCGGTTGGCCGTGACGATGATGTCGCCCAATCCGCCCGGCGCCTGCGATTCGGCCGGCCCCTCCTGCGCCATTGCCATGGCTGGCATGGCCAAAGCCGATACGGAAACAAGAAGACAGTTCAGTCTCATATACCCTCCCCATCATGTCTGGAGCCACCCTCTGGGGCGCTCTTTATAAAACCATAATCCTCATTCTAATTAACTCAGCCGCCGCGCCTCGTCAATATGGACCTCGTGCGCCGTCTCGCACCGTATACGGATTGATTTCTCTTCGACCTTGGCCCGAGATGTGCGTCACGACCTCATGGCGGATGAACGGGAGATCGAGACGCTGAAGCGGCGTCTGGCGCTATGTTAACAGGCGCGAGAGCGAGGAACGACTGCGGGCGGTGCTCGACAGTGTGGGAGACCCTTTCTCCGTCGTCGACCGGGACCGGTGCTTCCTGTTCGCCAGCCAATCCGCGCTCGACACCTGTGGCAAGCAGGAGGCCGTCACTCCGGCGAGACGACCGCCGGCTGACCCGCCCCCGACCCGCTACGCCCCGTCGTGAGATTTCCCCGGCACCGCTTCGGCGATCGGCAGGTCCATGGTCGCCACCACCGCCTCTTCCAGCAGCCGGGCGAACTGCGCACTCTCCAGAACGAAAGGTCCCGGGCGATTGATCAGGGTATTGTTGAGCACGCCGTACATGACCTGGAAGGCGAAGCGGATCCGGTCGACATTCACGCTGCTGCGGTCCAGTTCCGGGAGGCCGAACACACGATCGATATAGGCGGCGGCGAGATTGCGGGCATTGCGGCGGAAGGGCTCCCACGCCTCTTCGCAGTCCAGGCTGACCTTGAACGCGGAACGGAAGAACGTCTTCTGGCGCATATAGCGATCTACTTGCGCGGCCATGAGTTTCGGCAGGATGTGCGCGAAGTCCTCGTCCCGGACCAAGCGTTCCAATAACGGCCCGGACTCGGCGGCGGCGAAGACCATCACCGCCTTGAACAGCGTGATCTTGTCAGGAAACCGCGAATAGAAGGCGCCGGTCGAACATTGCGCGGCGGCGCAGATGTCGTTGATGCTCACCTCGTCAAACGGCACCTTGCGCGCGATGTCCAGGGACTCGCGGATCAGGCGATCGCGCAGGGTCCGGCTGCGCGATTGCTGCGCCGGGATCACACCGACGCGGGTGAGATCATCCTCGATATCGGGCGCAAGGCTCGCTTCCATCACCCGGCGGGCATTGCCGATGAGACGCACCTTGTCCATCGCGATAAACCGAACGCGACTCTCATTCTTATTGACCCCAGAGGGAGGCGAATGTTAGGCGGATGCCAACAAGCCCGGTCAGGGCTGAATTTACAGGTCGAGAGGAGTTTCATGATTTTCCCCCCGCGCATCCCCATGCTCAATCGCCGCAAGATCCTGCAGGCGGCCGTGACCACCGCTGCGGGAGGGGTTCTCGCAGGCTCCCCTTCCTCGCTGCTGGCGCAGACCGGCGCGAAGACCGCTCCCGTCGAAGGCGCGAAGCTGGTTCTGCTCGGCACCAAAGGCGGCCCGCGCGTGGGCGGCACGCGCTCCAATCCAGCCAATGCCCTGGTCGTGGACGGCAATGTCTACGTCATCGACACCGCCATGGGCGTGACCGCGCAGATCGTGAAATCCGGGCTGGACCTGGCCGATATCCGCGCGATCTTCATCTCGCACATGCATTCGGATCATCAGCTCGAATTCGGAAACCTCGTCTACAACATGTGGGCGGCGGGCGCTCTGCGCCGTCCGATCGACGCTTACGGTCCGGTGGGGATCGAGGCGATGGCAGCGGATTTCTGGCGGCTCAACCGGATGGACATCGCCACCCGCATTGCCGACGAAGGTAGGGTGGACCCGGCGACGCTCCTGCACGCTCGCGATTTCGCAGCGAAGCAGGGGCTGGTCATGTCCGGGGACGGCGTCACGGTGACGGCGTTCACGACCCCGCATCCCCCGCTCGACAACTTGGCCTACCGCTTCGAAACGCCTTACGGCAGCGTCGTCTACTCGGGCGACACCGCCTACAATCCCGCCCTGGCGGACTTCTCCAGGGGCGCCGACGTGCTGGTCCACGAAGTGCTCTACGTTCCCGGCGTCGATGAACTGGTGAAGCGCGCGAACGGCACGCCGACTTTCCGCAACCACCTGATCGAAAGCCACACGACCGCCGAACAGGTCGGCCGGATCGCCGCGCGCGCGGGAGTGAAAAAGCTGGTGCTGAGCCATTTCGTTCCCGGCGACATGGAGTGGATCACCGACGACATGTGGCGCAGCGAAGTCGCCAGGCATTACAAGGGCGAGATCGTGGTGGGGCGCGATCTCATGGAAATCCCGCTCGGGTAAGCGGCCAGAGAACGACGATGCGCAACCGGACTTTTCCGCTGCGCGATCGGAGCCTCGCCGGATGCGTGACGATCGGACTGCTCGTGCCGGGCTGCGCTTTCGCAGCCGCGGGCGATGACGCGCAGCCCCTTCCCGCACCGCCGGCAGCCGTTCCGACGCCGCAGCTCGCTCCCCCGCCTTATCCTGCTCCTGGCCATGCTCCGGCCCCTGATCTTGGCCCTGCTTCGGGCTCCAACCCCCGCTCCACCCCCCGCGATCCGCTCAAGTCTCCCTTCCCGGCCGAGGCCGATGGACAAGGTCCCCGCACCGGTCCCAACTACATGATGCTGCGCGGCGCGGAGGATTGGCGGTTCCTCCGCGATCGCCGGGCGAAGCGCGACTGGGCGTCCCCGCTCAAGTTCATCCCGCTGAGCGATGACGGCAATGTGTCGCTGACACTGAATGGAACGCAGCGCAGCAGCGTCAGCCTGTCCACCCTGCCGCTGCTCTCCGATACACGGGACCGCATCGAAGTGCTCTCGCGCACGGCGATCGGCGCCGACCTGCGGATCGGGCCTGCGGTGCGGTTCTATGGCGAACTGGCTTCGGGGCAGATCTTCGGCAGGAACGAAACCCGCCACATCGCGATCCAGAAGAACGACCTGATCGTCCAGCAACTCTTCGCGGAAGTCCGGGCGCCGTTCGGCTCCGGACCCGGCGCGGGTGTGGCGCGAGTCACCGTGGGGCGGCAGGAATTCTTCGACGGGCCGCGCTTCATCATCAGCCCGCGCGAAAATCCCAATATCCGCGTTTCGATGAACGGCGCGCGGCTGTCGATGGACTGGCGGCGCTTCCGCTTCAGCGCCTTCCATTTCGAACCGACCGCGCAGGGCATCGGCCTGCTCGACGACCGGATCGGCAATGGCGAGACGCTGAGCGGCGTCTATTCCAGCTTCGTCGTCGCCGGCGCCGACCCGAAGAGCAAATCCGCCGTCTACTTCGACCCGTTCTACTACCACTTCGTAAAGGACGAGCACACGCTCGGCCGCCTTTCGGGCAAGGACCGGCGGGAGACTTACGGCGCCCGGCTCTGGGGTCGTCTCGGACGGGTTGCGTTCGACTGGTCGGCCCTCAAGCAGGACGGCCGTTTCGGCGTTCGCCAAGTCGATGCCTGGGCCCTCAGCACCAACCAGTCGGTCGGCCTGGGAGCGGGAAGCTCGGCGCCGAGGCTGGGCTTCCATGCCGACTACGCCTCGGGCGGCGGCACCTTCGAAGGTTCCGGGAAGGTCGGCGCGTTCAATTTTCTCTACAATGCCACCGTCATCTTCAGCGACGACAATTACCTGGGTGCCATCAATCTCATGGGGATCGCCCCGACGCTGACGGTACCGTTGAGCAGGAAGTTTTCCCTGACCGGCGAAATCGGTTCCTACTGGCGCCCCGATCGGAACGACGCGGTCTATCGCGGCAATTCCCAGATCTATGCCGGCACCCGGAACGTGAGGGGCAGGCATGTCGCCAACATGGCCCGGCTCCGGGCGAACTGGACGCCGGACCCGCACGTCATCCTGAGCGGCATCGTCAACTATGCAGAAGCCGGAAAAGTGCTGCGCCGCGCGGGTTATGGCGACAACCTGTTCGTCCAGACGAACATGACGCTGCGGTTCTGATGGGGCGGCGAGGAGACCGCGCGTGACCCGGAAGGGCATGTGGCCTGGAGCGGCGCCCGCAGGGGCTGCCGCTCCAAGGCCGGTGCTCAGAAGTGTGCGATCACGCCCGCCATCGGGCGGATGCTGTCGAAGTCGTAGGTTTCGGCCTGGAGGCGCAGGCGGATGCCGCTGTTTCCGGTGATGCCGCCCAGGCCGATGTCCTTCGGACCCACTTCGACGCCGACGCCGTAGATCCAATCCTTTTCATCGCCGTAAGCGCGCTTGCCGTTGACCCACTGGTAGCCTGCCGAAGCGTAGATCAGGCCGCTCTCGCCGGCACGGCCGCCGATGCGGCCCCGGACGCCGTATTCCCAGTCGATGTCGCCGAAGCCCTTCGTCGCATTGCCTTCGGCGCCGACGAAGACCGGTCCAAGCGGAATGTTGACGCCGGCGACGCCGCTGATGAGGGCGCCGTTCATGCGGCCTCCACGGGGAGAGCCGAACTCGCTCTGGCGGGAAAATTCGTGGTAGCCGCCAAGCACGCCGACATAGGGTTCGATCCCGAAGGCACGGGTTCCATCGGGGGCAGTCTCCACCGAAGGATCCTGCGCGTCCTGCGCGAAGGCCGCAGCCGGGAAAGCACTGGTGAGGGCCAGAGCGAACAAGAGCTTCTTCATATCAATCTCCGAGAAAACACACCTGAGTTTCAGTTTTCGAGTGCTTGAACCGCAAACTTCTCTCGGGGTTTCCGCGTAGATTATCGTTTCGTCATAGGTGTGTCATCTAAGCACCACTCCCCGCCGGAGGATATCGGCGCCTAGAGGCGGGCGCGATCGTCGGCCAGGCGCTGGACCAGGCGTTCGATTTCATCGGGATTGAGTATCCAGGTCCGGGTCTTGCGACCGTCTCGAAATGTCGGACGGGTGAGAAGGATCCGCGCCTGCGCCTTGGCGAAAGGCTTGAAGAGCGCGAAGTGCATCACGCAGTCGTGGATCGTGCCGATGATCGGTGTCTTACCGTCAAGGTCGATCAGCGTCGCGGGCTGATCCCAGGGAATGATCGTCATGCGCCCGCGCCTACCGGGCGTTGCCTGAGATGCAAGCGAAGAACGACACCGCCAGGTCGCCGGAGCGTGGATGCGCCGGTGCGTGGATGCGTCTGCGCGGGTGCATGAGCTTCGGGAACCGCCGCCCCCCTCGGCCGCGCGATACCGATCCTGCCCGGCGGGCTTCGAAAATAGCAACGGCCCTGGAACGCCGCCGCCATCGAACTCGTTGCCGCCACGGACGCGAGGGACAGCATGGGCGAGTGATGTGGTGATGAAACGCAGGGTACTACTCGTAGAGGATGAAGACCTGATCCGGCTGGTCGGTGCCGACGCCCTGGAGGAGGCCGGCTACGAAGTCATCGATGCGGCCAATGCCGAGGCCGCGCTGGAGATCCTGAATTCGGCGTCCGAATTCAACGTTCTGTTCACCGATATCAAGATGCCCGGCTCGATGGACGGCATCGCGCTCGCCCGGTTCGTCCACGAGCGCTGGCCCGACATCAAGATCCTGATAACGTCGGGCGATACCTGGCCGCCCAAGGACCTCATCCCCGAGGATGGCCGCTTCCTCCCGAAGCCCTACAGGATCGAACGGCTGCAGGGCGAAGTGGACGATCTCCTGGGATAGCGACCGCAGATCAAGGCGCGAGACCCGGGACGCCGTGCGGCAACCCTTGCGCGCGGCGTCCCGGTGCGCGATCAATCAAAGCCGAGCGCGGCGTCCCGGTGCGCGATCAATCCAGGCCGAGCGCGCCGCGTACGATGTAGTGGAGATCGGTCTGGTCGAGCAGACCGGCGACGTTGGCCGCGCCGGGGCCGTAGGCGGCGATGCGCAGTTGGGTGCCGGTGTGGCCCATCGCGCCTTCCTCGGCCGTGCCGTAGTTGACGGTCATGACGGCGCCGTCCTTGGTGACGAGCGCCTTGGTCAGGCCCGGCGCCTTCGATCCGTTGCTGATGATCTGGCTGGTATGCGCATGGTCGGCCGTGACGATCACCAGGGTATCCCCGTGCTCACGCGCATATTCGAGCGCCACCTGCACCGCTTCGTCGAGATCGACCGTCTCGCCGATTTGGCCGCAAGGGTTGGCGCCGTGGTTCTCCTTGTCGATCGAGGCGCCTTCCACCTGCAGGAAAAAGCCCTTGGGCTTGTCCTTGAGCAGCGCGATGGCCTTGCGGGTCATGGCGGCGAGCGTCGGGATGGCGGCGGTGCGTTCGGGGTTGGCTTCGCACTTGACCGGTGCCTGATCGATATTTCCGTGATAGCTGGCGCGCGGCCCGCGCCAGCGAACCGGCATGTTGCCGGGCGCGAAGAGGCCGAGCAAAGGCGCATCGGCGCCGGCGGCCGTCACGGCCTCCAGTCCGGCAGCATCGCGCACGACCCGGAAGCCGCGGGCCTTGGCCTGCTGGAACAGCGTCTTGCCCTTCCACTTGCCGGCACGCGCCGTCTCGTCGAAAGTCGAAGCGCCGCCGCCGAGCGTCACGTCGGGACGCGCTGCCAGCAATTGCTCGGCGATCGAGCCCGCGCCGCCCGCTTCCAGGGCATCGCCGGGGCAGAACTTCGTGGTCGCTTCCGGCCCGAAGCACTTGCGCTGGGTGACGTGGGCATATTGCGCCGCCGGGGTGGCATCCTCGATATCGGCGGTGGAGACGTCGCCCGTCGCCATGCCGGCGGCCTTGGCGCGCTCCAGCAGCGTGCTGTGCGGCTTGCCCTTCACATCGACGCCGATGGCCCCGTTGTAGCTCTTGACGCCGCTGGCCCAGGCGGTGGCGGAGGCAGCGGAATCGGTGACGTAATCGGGCAGGCCGGTCTTTCGGTCGAGCGAGTAATGCGTGTACTGCCCGGTCACCGGCAGCGCGTCGATGCCCTTGAAATATCCGCCCGCGCCTTCCGCATAGTTGCGGGCGAGCGTGATCTCGGAATCGCCCATGCCGTCGCCGATGAGCAGGATCACGTTGCGCGCCTTGCTGCCGACGAGCTGCTTGCGCAGTGCCTCGGTACGGTCGCCGGAAATGCGACGGGCACCGCCGGCCTGCGTGATGTCGCCCTTGGCCGCGCGCGCGAGATCCGACGCGTCCTGGGCAAGCGCGGGCTGCGCCGCAAGGACCAGCGCGGGCTGCGCCGCAAGGACCAGCGCGGCAACGAGAGGGAGACGAGAAATCATGACGGTTCCTGTAGCTGGGGAAGGCGGCGCGCGTTCGGCCACGCAGGGAAGCTGCGCCCGCAAGGGCGATCACGGGCGCAGCTAGAAGGCCAAAGTGACATCTATTTGACAGTCACGGCGCGCGGGGAGCGAAGCGCCGCCAGCGGCCTCTTACCGTCCGGGGGAGTAGATGACGTGGAAGTAGATCCCGCGCCCGTAGTTGTCCCGCTGCGAGAGCGTGCCGTTGACGTTGCGGCCGTGATACCATTCCGGCGGCGCGCCGAGGACGTTGTCGACTTCGTACTTGAACACGAAATCGCGGCCCACGCCGTGCCACAGCGACAGGTCGACCGAAGCGCGCCCCTTGACGTAGAAGTCGTCCCAAGCCGATGCGCCGACGCTCGTGAGGTAGTCGTGCTGATAGTTCGCCGTCACGCGCAGGGCGCCGTCGATCTGCGGGATCTGGTAGGTCACCGTCATGTTCGCCATCCACTTGGGCTGCTGGAGAACCCGGTCGATCCGGCGCGACAGCGTATCGGTGACGTAGTTCATCCTGCCGAACAGCCGCGTCGCATTGAACGATGCGCCGAGGTTGCTGGCGAAGGGCAGCGAGCGATCGACAAGCGCCAGTTCCAGGCCCTGCACCCGCGAGGTTTCCGCATTCATCGGCTGGCGGATCTGGTTGACCAGGCCGTTCTCCTCCCACTCCGTGGTGAGGGTGAAGATGTCGTCCTTGATCTCCTTGCGGAAGGCGGTGAGCGCGATCAGGGCATCATCCCCGTCGAAGTAATGCTCCAGCGCGAGATCGTAGTTGTTTGCACGGCGCGGCTTGAGATCGGGATTGCCGCGCGTGACGGCACAGCCGGTCACGCCTTCGCCGCAAGTCTCGCTTTCGGCCTGGACCAGGCTGCCGGGCGTCGGCCGGCCGATGGTACGGCTGACCGATCCGCGCACCTTCCACCCGTCCGCAATGTCATGCGTGACATTGAGGGAGGGAAGCCAGTAGCGATACCGTCCGGAAGGGCGCGTGAAATCGGCGGTCAGGGTTCCATCCACGGTCAGCGGCGCGCGTCCCTCGAACGTGGTGTCATCGTATCGCAGGCCCGCAATGACGTGCGTGCTATCGGTACGATAGTGCAGCGAGAGATAGCCGTTCATCACATCCTCGCGGTAGCGATAGTCGGTGATGCGGCTGTAGTGGTCGGAACTTGCGGCATCCTCTGCGGGCGTGCCGCCGTTCCAGTACCGATCGTAGTCCAGCCAGGGCAGGCGCATGCCGTTGCTGCCGTAGTGCGAGTATCCCGGATCGTACATCAGCTGGGTCACGTCGCCCCCTGTCCGGTAGCGCACGCTGTCCACGTCCTTGTCGAGGTCCAGGTGCGTGAACTTCAATCCGGCCACGAAACCGAAGCCGCGCGCGGCCGGTCCGACGTTGTGCGAATAGTCGGCACGCACGTCGAACACGTCCTCCTGCGCCCGGACGTAATTGATGTTGGAGCCGTTGAGCAGATAGCGGCTGGCGAAGGCGTCGCCGGTGAAGCTGGTCATCTGCGGAAGACCCTTCATACTATAGGAATAGTACAGTTCATGACCCGGAGCGGTACGCACGCGCGTCCAGTATTCGTCATCGTCATAGCTTTCACGGGTGTAGCCGGCCCTCACCGAGAATGCGGAATCGGCACCGGCATCCCAGTCGAACCCGTAGATGAGCCCGCTCGCGGTGCGGTCCCACTGGTTGTAGCGGACGACGGACTGGACGTAGTCCACCCGCACCGTGCCGGTGGTATCGGTGCGATCGGTGACGGCCCGCGTATTGCCCATGACGTCGCTGGAGTTCATCGTCGAGGACTCCCTGCGGTTGTACATGTAGCCCATGAGATAGGTCGAAATTGCCGGGCTGGCCTGCCATTCCAGCTTGAGCGATCCGCCCAGGTTGCGAATGGCGTTGGAATAGTCGCCGAAGGCGAACTTGGTCAGACCGTCGCGCCCGTCCCAGCCGAGTTCCGGGTCCGGTCCGGCGATCACGGCCCCGGCATCGTTGAAGTAGGTGCGCCGGTCCGGCCAGTTCTTGTTGGAGTTGCGGACGCGGTCCTGATAACGGGCGGTGACGACGACGCCGAACTGGCCTTCCGAACCGAAGCGATCGGCGAAGGCGGTCTTCAGCCCCTGCCCCCAATGCGCCCGCGTGGAGCCGCCGGAATTCTCCCCGGCCGGGCCCCGAAAGGTCGAGTAGATGCCGTAACCGTCGAGCATGAAGTAGGGCGCGGAAGCCTTGAGTGCCGATCGCGTGACGATGTTCGTCAGGCCGCCGATGGCTGCGGAATCCTGCTCGGCGGTGAAGGCCTTGAACACGTCGACCCGCTGCGAGATGTCGGCGGGTACGAGTTGCAGGTTGACCCGCCGCGTACCGGCGCCGTTCTCGCCAAGGGTGGCGAGCGTAAGGCCGTCGATGGTGGTCATGTTCAGGTCGGCGGAAAGGCCGCGAATGGTGATGTAGCGCGGTTCGTCGCCATCCCCCTCGAAGCTGACGCCGGGCACCTGCATCACCATCGAGGCGATGGAATTGTCTCCGGTCGGCGCCTCGATGTCGTCGTAGGAGATCGAATCGACGATGACCGGGCTTTCCTTCTTCACGTCCACCGGCTGGTAGCCGTACTTCACGCCGAGAACCTCGATAGTGTTCATCTCCGCCTCCTCGGACGAGGACTGCGCAGGGATGGCACTGGCGGCGGTCTGGGCCCGGGCGGCGGACTGGGCTGACAGCGCCAGTGCCAATGCGCCGGACGCGCAGCCGATCATGAAACGTTTCATCGAAAAAATACCCCTGGATTGAGAATGGTAATGGGAGACACGCGCGCGTCTCCGGGCGCCGCGAAGCGCTGCCCGCGGCCGGATGGACTGGATCGGGCGAGCCTTGGTCAGGCCCGGATGGAAAGGGTCGTCAGCTTCTGAGAAGTCCCGGCCGTCCCCGCTCGGCAACGAAGCTGGCGAAAGTCGAAAGCCTGCCGTCGGGCCGCATGACGCTGTCGAGCACCTTGAGGTCTCCGCGCCAGGTGTCGCGGGTTACATCGCACAGGACGTAGCCGCGCCGGTCGGTGATGGCCTTGAGGCACGCGTTCCCGGCGACCGAACGATGATAGGCATCGCCTTCGCCGACGCCGTCCGACCCGGATGTGATGGACGTGGCGAGGAACTCGGCGGCGACCGCCCGCCCCTCGCCGCCGTCGCGCAGAAGATCCCCCGCGAAGTGCCGATGCGCGTCGCCGCTGACCGTCACGACATTGGTAAGGCGGCGGTCTGCGATATGGCCGAGCAGGCGCTCGCGGCTATGCAGATAACCGGACCACTGGTCCATCGAATACCCCGCCGCGCCGCCGCCTGCCGGCGTCACGGCAAGCTGCATGAGCATGACCTGTTGGGCGATCATCTGCCAGCGCGCATCGCTCCGCGCGAGACCCTCGAACAACCAGGCCTCCTGCCGGTCTCCCAGCATGGTCCGCTGGGCCGAGCGCACTTCCGCGTCGATCGGCCCGTCCTTGCCGCCGCGTGCCTGAGGACTGCGATATTGGCGGGTGTCGAGGAAATGAGCGTCCAGCAGGTCGCCGAAACGTGCGCGGCGGAACATCTGCATGTGCCCTGCCTGCGGCATCGAGGATCGCCGCAGCGGCATGTGCTCGTAATAGGCCTGCATCGCGGCGGCGCGGCGGAAGGCAAAGACCTCGGGCGCGGTTCCGTCCTGGTCGCGGTCGTTCGCCCAGTTGTTGTCGATCTCGTGATCGTCGAAGCTCACGAACCAGGGTGCGGCGGCATGGGCCGCCTGAAGATCGTGATCCGACTTGTAGAGCGCGTAACGCCGCCGGTAATCGTCCAGCGAGTAGATCTCGTCGCCCAGGTGACGGCGCAGCGGCGAGAACGGCCTGCCGTTCATCAAGCGGGAGCCCGCGCCGGTGTCGCGCCCTTCGTAGATGTAGTCGCCGTAGTGGAACACGAAATCGACCGGCTCCTCCGCGATGCGGCGCCAGGCGGTATAGTGGCCTTCCTCGTAGTGCTGGCAGCCGGCTACGGCAAAGCGCACGCGGTCCTTGGGCGCACCGGGCAGCGGGAGAGTCGCTCCGCGTCCAGGCAGGCTGCGCTCGGTGCCGCAGCGGAACCGGTACCAATAGGGCCGGTCGGGCTGGAGGCCGCTCACTTCGACATGGACGGAGTGCGCCAGTTCCGGGTGCGCGATCGCCTCGCCTTTCGCCACGACCGCGCGGAACGCCTCGTCAGCCGCCACTTCCCAGGCGACCGGCACCGGCGCCATGATCATGCCGCCGCCCGGCTGGAGCGGCTCGGGCGCAAGCCGCGTCCAGATGACGAAGCCGTCCGGCGATGGGTCGCCCGAAGCGACGCCGAGTTGGAAAGGCGGAACGAGGAACGCCGGGTTCTCGCGCAAGTTGCGGGGAATGGCCGCCCTGGCGCCGCCGGCGGCGAGGCTGCCGCCTGCGAACGCCAGGCCGGCGAGAACGGAACGGCGATCTGGGCCGGTCATGGGTGATCCTTGAATGAAGAGGGGTGAAGGAAGAGGCTCAGAAATTCCAGGTGCCGACAAGGCGGAAGGTGCGACCGAAGATCGGACGGCCGAAGCCGACCACATTGGTTCCCTGTCCGGTCAGGGCGTCCACCCGGGGATTGCCTTCGGTGATGCCGATCTCGTTGGTGAGGTTGGTCACCGTACCCTGGAGGTCGAAATCGCCGATGCGCGCCGTGATGCCCAGGTCGAGAACGGTATAGGCTGGCAACTTGGTGCTGTTCAGCGCGTCGACATAGCGCCGCCCCGTGTGGGCCACCGTGCCGTAGAACGTCATCGGGACCGGGCCCAGATCGAAGAACACGGTCGGCGTCACGCGCGCGATCACTTCGGGCACGCGCGAGGGCAGCTTGCCGTCGTAGATCTCGCCCAGATTGCCGTAGCGCCCTTCCTGGAGATCACGCTGGCGCGGACGCTGCACGGTTACGCTGCCGCTCAGTTCGAAGGCTTCCACCGGGCGCCACACGGCCTCGCTTTCGATGCCGTAGACCTTCAGCTTGCCCCAATAAGTCGAGGATTCGTTGGTGCCCGTGAGCGGATTGACCGTCGGCCCGCTGATCGAGAGCCGGTTGAAGTCGCTGTAGAAGCCGGTGGCGAAAAGCGAAAACGTGGGACTGTTGTACTTCACCCCCAGTTCCGCCCCGGTGATCTCGTCGTCGGGATTGGCGCTGTCCGTCACCGTTGCCCAGACGTTGCGGCTGCGGAACGACTTGGTGAAGCGGCTGAACACGGCGAAGCGGCGGCTGAACTCATAGTTCGCGCCGATGGTCCAGGCCTGGTTGTCGGCCTTGTCTCTATAGATCGCCGTCCGGCCGCTGTTGCCCTGGACCGCGTCGTCCGCCATGGTCGTCGGGTCGCCGAGATTGCGCGTCTCGGTCAGCCAGCGCACGCCGGTCTGGTCGTACCACTCGTTGCGAAAGCCCAGATCGATGCTGAGCGCCTCGCTTACCTGCCAGGCGTCCGCGATGTAGACGGCGTAGCGATCGGACTCCGCGCGGCCGCCGATGTAGTAGGAACCGTAGCGCAGGAAGCCGTTGTCGGTCACCGATCCCAGCACGGTTCCGGCGGCATCCAGCGCCAGGAGGTCCAGGCGCCGCCGGTCTTGCCCCACTTCGTGCAGCGAATCCTGCAGGAGCCGCTGGTGCCGCAGCGTCGCGCGCGAATAGCTGAGCCCGGCCGTCAGCGTGTGACGGCCCGGCCCGAACCCGAAGACGTCCTTGCTGAGCCGGAAGTCGTCGATCACGCTGGTGCCCTTCATCGGCACATAGCGATAGGATTGTTCCGTCACCAACCCGCGCGAGCCGCTGGGATCCCAGGCGACCCGGCCGCCGTCCGCACCGCGTGCATCGGCAAGAACGTAGCGCAGTTCCGACACGCCTGCGCCGAAGGCGCCGCGCGCCGCTTGCAGCTTGTTGGCGGCATAAGTGCGGTAGTCGGACAGCCCGGTGGTGGAGAACAGCGTGTCGAGGTCGATCGTCGCCCGGAGATAACGCAGCTTGTTGGAGACCGACCAGCCACCGCCCAGGTCGATGTCGAAGTCGAGCCCGGTCATGAAGGCCCTGGCATGGCGCCCATCGGCCAGATCTCGCTGGAAGCTCTGCCCCTGCGATCCGGTGAAGGTCGGCAGCACATAGCTCCGGTTGGCGTTGGACAGCATCGTCCCGCGCAGCGGATCGACCAGCCCGGCCAGCGAACTGCCGTCGCGCGGGTCCTTCAGCGGTATCGGCAGGTAGAAGGCATTGGTCTCGTCGATGTACTTGGCATAAGCGGTCAGTTCGCCGCTCGCGAAGCGGCGGGTCAGGTTGACGCGAAACTGGCCGCCTTTGTCGGTCGTATAGCCGGGATTGCGATAACCGTCGCTCACCCGGATGAAGCCGCCGGCCGCGTAGTACCAGTCGCCACCCAGCGGCCCCGAGGCGAACCCGTCCAGGCGCTTCTGGCCCCGGTCCTCCACCGTCACCCGCAGCGCCCCCTTCGCCTCTTCCCCGCCTTTGCGGGTGATGTAGTTGATGACGCCGGCCGGCGCATTGCTGGTGAAGATCGGCGCGGAACCGAAGCGAACCGCCTCCACCCGCTCGGTCATGATGTCGAGCCGCAGCAGGGAATCGCCGTTGAGATAGATCTCGTTGGGGTCCTGGAACAGCAGCATGCCGTCTTCCTGCAAGGCCAGGAAACGCGTCCCGTCGGTGCCGGGCAGCCCGCGCGCGGATATGTTGTTGTTGGACTCGCCGCCGGACGCCTCGGCGTAGAAGCCGGGAATCTTGCCGATGAGGTCCGCCGTGCTCTGGGGCGCGGATTTCACGACTTGCGCCTGATCTAGCGTCGAGACGGCATAGGAAGTCTTGAACTTGCTGGTCTTCGCCGCGACGCCGGTGACGACGATCTCGCCGCCATACAGTCCTTCCGCGATGTCAACTGTCCGCGCCGGCTCCGGCTTCACCACGATCGCACCCGATGCGCCGATGCCGTAAGTGAGCCCGGTTCCCTTGAGCAGGCGGTCCAGCGCCTGTCGGACGCTCATCGTCCCGCTGACCTCGACCGATCGCTTGCCCGCGACATTGTCGGAGCGGAACAGGATGTCCGTTCCCGATTGCCGCGAGAGCTCCTCGAGAGCGCTGCCCAGGGGCTGGGCGCGGACATCCAGAGTGGAGCGCGCACCTTGCGCCAGCGCCTGGCTTGCAGGAGCCGTGAGGCAGGCAAGCGCCAGCGAGCAGCTCATGAGCCGAATGAAGCCATGTTTCACGTCGATTTGCCCCGCACACTATGTTGGCGGCCAAGCGGCCGTGCCGCATCGACGAATGAACCCTGGTTTTCCCCACCCCTGCGGACGAGAAAAAATCGTCTTTATCTCGCGATGACGATGCGATCGCCCGAAACCGCCAGCTGCACCGGCAAAAGTTCCTCCACGCTGCGCGCGAAACGCACGTTGTCGCCCACCGTGTAGACGCCGCTGATGCGCAGGGAAGAGACCTGCGGATCCGTCACCACGAGTTTCTGGAGGCTGTAGCGATTCATCTGCGCGGCGGCGGAAGCGAGCGTTTCGTCGCGGAAGGCCAGGCGGCCGGATTGCCAGGCGCTCATGTCGCGCATGTCCGGCCGGTCACGCCCGGTGCCCGCGCTGCCGCTGCGAAAGCGCTCGCCGGAAGCGAGGCGCAGATCGTTCTCGCGTGAGCCCCGGATCGTCGCGACCCCGTCTATGGCCACGAAGGCGAGATCCTCGGCCTCGCGCTCCACGTCGAACTTGCCGCGCGTCGCCACCAGCTCGCTCTGTCCCGCGGAGACGACGAAAGGCAGGCTGCCGGACGCGATATCCAGATGCACGCGGCCGTGCGCAAGCCAGAGCAGCCGCTGCGTCCAGGACGTGCGGAAACGCAGGGAAGTTGCCGTGTCGACGAAGAGATGCGAACCGTCGGGCAAAGTGATGCGTTTCTGTTCGCCGATGCCGGTCTCGATCGCCTGGGCCTTGCCCGAAGACAATGCGACCACACCGGTTCCCGTCAAGGCGACGGCGGCGAGCCCGGCCAGGACCTGACGGCGCTCCAGGACCGCCGGGCGCAAGGGCACCCGCACGATATCGTCGCGCACGCCGCCCACCGCGTCCCATACGGCCGAGGCATGTTCGAAGCGGCCGGCATTCCGGGGATCGCCCTCCAGCCATTGCCGGAAAGCGCGATCGTCCGCTTCCGAGCGATCTTCGGCATGAAGCCGGGCGACCCACTGCGAGGCTTCCTGGAAACGATCCTGCGACATCGCTGCGCTCACCAGCCCTCGGTCCATTCGGAGAGGGATTGCATCGCCTTGGCGACGTGTTTCTCCACCGCGCTCATGCTGATGCCCAGGTGCTCGGCAATCTCGCGGTACTTCAATCCATCCAGGCGGTGCATAAGAAATATCTCGCGCGATCGGGGCGACAGCCGGTCCAGCCCTTCCTTTACGCGAGCGAGTCTCTGCCGGGCAATCAACATCTCGTCCTGCAAGGGAGAACGGTCGCAGACCTGCAAGGTCTGGAGATCCATCGCCTGCGGAGCGGCGGGATGGCGCGACCGCCGGAAGTCGTCGCGCGCCTGGTTGACCGCCGAACGGACAAGGAAAGCCTCCGGACGCGCCACGGCACGATCGGCTTTCTCGGCCATGCGCAGATAGGAACTGTGCAACAGATCCTCTGCATCGTCGCGCCGCGTCAATCTGGCCACCTGGCGCTGAAGCTGCTGCCAGCTTGCGCCCAGCATCTCGAATTTCATTCCCGCGCCTCCGTGGCCGGGCGAGTAGCGGCGCTTTATCACGATCTTATGACAGCTTTTCGCGTGGGTGCAGGGCGGCGCGGCCGGTCGGCCTGCCCGGCGGAGCTGCCGGAAAGTCGCGCGGATGGGCGGTCCTATACCATTGGTTGGTTTCGTCGCCCCGCCCGTTGAGCCAAACGAGTGCAGCGCCGCCGAGGTGCTAGCAGCAGTTCACTGCTTTTCTACTTAGTAGAACATTCAATATAGTTTTATCCGGCTTTTTAGAAGCCCGTTTCCGTCTAAAAACGATCTCACCGGGCACGGATGCCCAACAGGAGGAACCCTACGATGACGCTCACCGCCACCGCCACTCCGGGCAAGTCGCTGATCTCGCCGGACAACCATGCGCTTGTCCTGATCGATTTCCAGTCGCAGATGGCCTTTGCCACCAAGTCGATCTCGGCCGAGCTGCTGCGCAACAATGCGGCGCTGATCTCGCGCGGTGCCAAGTCGTTCGGCGTGCCCACGATCCTCACCACGGTTGCCGAGAAGAGCTTCTCGGGCCCGATGTTCGACGAGATCACCGACGCTTTTCCGGGCCAGGAACTGCTCGACCGCACCAGCATGAACACCTGGGAAGACGAAGCGGTGATCTGCGAGATCAACCGCATCGCCAAGCCGCGCATCGTCTTTGCCGGCCTGTGGACCTCGGTCTGCATCGTCGGCCCGGTCGCATCGGCCATCGACCAGGGCTTCGAGGCCTATGTCATCACCGACGCCTGCGGCGACATCTCCACCGAAGCCCATGAACGCGCCGTGGAACGCATGATCCAGCTCGGCGCCGTGCCGATGACCTCGCTCCAGTACCTGCTCGAACTGCAGCGCGACTGGGCCCGCACCGAGACTTACGACAGCACCACCGGCATCGCCAAGGTCTGGGGCGGCGCTTACGGCCTGGGCATCAAGTACGCCAAGACCATGTTCGGCGCGTCGGAAGGCGGTCACTGATCCGAAGCTCGGGACCGGGGAGCCGCACTCTTCCCGACCGGCCCTCACCGCGAGGCTTTCCGGTCCCTTCCTTCGCCCCCCACTCCAACCTTATCCCGTCATCCTGAACTTGTTCCAGGATGACGGGGCCGAGAATGGAAAGACCTCTTCCGTCTCACAGAGGCGAAAACGAACGTTCGAGGAAACCCGAAGCCATGAAACCCTACCTTCTCTCGATTGCCGCCGGGCTGCTGGTGGGCGTGGTCTACAGCTTCCTCGGCGTCCGTTCGCCCGCCCCGCCGATGATCGCCCTGCTCGGGTTGCTCGGCATCCTGCTCGGCGAGCAGATCGTGCCGCTGGCCAGGAAGGTCTGGGCGCAGGAGGAAGTCGCTCACTTCGTGAAGACCGACTGCCGCAAACATGTGCTGGGCCGCCTGCCGGGAGACAAGTCCCCCTGCCGCACCTCCGATCACGCTTCCGACTCCGGGACCGAGGCATGATCACCCGCCGCCAGACCCTTGCCGGAGCGGCCGCCACTTCGCTCCTGCCCTCGCTATTTTCTCAAACCGCCCGATCCAAGGAAGCCGCCATGACCGACACGATCATCATCAACGCCAAGGTCACCACGCTCGACCGCGAGAACCCGCAGGCCGAGGCCGTGGTCATTCGCGACGGCAAGTTCCTGACCGTCGGCAGCGAACGGGAAGCGCGCGAGGCCGCCGCGCCTGGCGCCGAAGTGATCGACGCCAAGGGCCGCCGCCTGATCCCCGGCCTGATCGACAGCCACATGCACATCATCCGCGGCGGTCTGAACTTCAACATGGAGCTGCGCTGGGACGGCGTGCCGACCCTGGCCGATGCCATGGCCATGCTGAAGAAGCAGGTCGACAACACCCCCGCCCCGCAGTGGGTGCGGGTCGTCGGCGGCTTTACCGAGCACCAGTTTGCCGAGAAGCGCCTGCCGACCATCGCCGAACTCAACGCCGTCGCCCCCGACACCCCGGTGTTCATCCTGCATCTCTACGACCGCGCGCTGCTCAATGCCGCGGCGCTGCGCGTCGTGGGTTATACCAAGGACACGCCCAACCCGCCAGGCGGCGAGATCGTGCGCGATGCCAGCGGCAACCCCACCGGCCTGCTGCTCGCCCAACCCAATGCGACGATCCTCTATTCCACGCTCGCCAAGGGTCCCAAGCTGCCGCAGGAGTATCAGGTCAACTCCACCCGCCACTTCATGCGCGAAGTGAACGCGCTGGGCGTGACCGGCGTGATCGACGCGGGCGGCGGCTTCCAGAACTATCCCGACGACTACGAGATCATCGAGAAGCTCCACGCCGAGGACCAGCTGACCGTGCGCATCAGCTACAACCTCTTCACGCAGAAGCCAAAGGAGGAACTGGCGGACTTTGCGGGCTGGGTGAAGCAGGTCACCCCGGGCCAGGGCGACGACACCTATCGCCACAACGGCGCGGGCGAGATGCTGGTCTATTCCGCCGCCGACTTCGAGGACTTCCGCCAGCCCCGCCCGGACATGGCGCCCAGCATGGAAGGCGACCTCGAACCCGTCATCCGCCTGCTCGCCGAGCACCGCTGGCCCTGGCGCCTCCACGCCACGTATGACGAGACCATCGGCCGCGCGCTCGACGTCTACGAGAAGGTCAACCGCGACATCCCGCTGGAAGGCATCAACTGGTTCTTCGACCATGCCGAGACCATTTCCGACCGCAATATCGACCGTATCGCCGCGCTGGGCGGCGGCATTGCCGTGCAGCACCGCATGGCCTATCAGGGCGAGGACTTCGTCGAGCGCTACGGCGCCAAGGCGGCCGAGCGCACCCCGCCGATCGCCAAGATGATCTCCGCCGGCATTCCCGTGGGCGCCGGCACCGACGCCACCCGTGTCGCCAGCTACAACCCGTGGGTTTCGCTCTCGTGGCTGGTTTCGGGCCGCACCGTCGGCGGCCTGCGTCTCTACCCCAACGCCAACCGCGTCAGCCGAGAAAAGGCGCTGGCCATGTGGACGCACGAGAACACCTGGTTCTCGAACGAAGTGGGCAAGAAGGGGCAGATCAAGGCCGGCCAGCTTGCCGACCTCGCGCTGCTCTCCGATGACTTCTTCGCGGTGCCCGAGCACGACATCGTCCACATCCGCTCGGTGCTGACCGTGCTCGGCGGCAAGGTGGTGCATGGCGAAGGCGACTACCGCCCGCTCGCGCCGCAGCTGCCCCGCCCGATGCCAGACTGGTCGCCGGTCGCCACTTTCGGCGGCTATTACCAGACGCCCGAAGCCCAGCAGAAGCTCGCCTCGGCCTGCGGCTGCGCCAGCGCCTGCGGCGTGCACGGCCACGACCATGCCGCCGCGCTCGGCGCCAACGTGCCCGCCGCCGATGTCCAGACCTTCTGGGGCTCGCTCGGCTGCGGCTGCTGGGCCGTCTGATCCGCCGCGTCGTCCCGGACTGAGTCCGGGACTGCTGCCTGCGCCGCGCCTTGCTCGCGGCGAAGTGCCAAAAGAACTGCTCGCGGTCCCGGATCCAGTCCGGGACGACGATGAAACACGTCCACCAGAGGAGCCCCTTATGAAGCGCTTCACCTTCCTGATCGCCGCCGCCGTGCTGACCGCAACTCCAGCCCTGGCCGCCGCCAAATCCGCGCCCGCTGCGGACTACGCGGTTGGCGCGCAGTACGACACGACCCACGTCTACGTGCCGCAGGACCAGTTCGACACCTTCGTCTCCAGCTTCGTCGCCACGTTCGGCGGAACCACCAGCAAGCAGGGCGAGTTCCAGGTCACGCCGACCAAGAGCCTCACCAAGTCGCAGCTGGTGCTGACGCCTGTCGGCACCGTTTCGGTATTCGGCTTCAAGACGCCGATCCCCTACCCCTTCGGCGATGAGCGCACCGGCTATCTGGTGACCGACCTCGACGCCGCGGTGAAGTCAGCCGTGGGCCATGGCGCCGTGCGCCGCCTGGAGACCTTCCCCGATCCGATCGGCCGGGACTCGGTGATCCAGTGGCCGGGCGGCGTGAACATGCAGCTCTACTGGCACACCGCCAAGCCCAGCTACACCGCGCTGGCAACAGTGCCGGAAAACCGCGTCTACCTCACCGCCGATGCCGCCGACACCTTCCTCAAGGGCTGGGCCGGCTTCGCCCACGCCAAGGTCACCGCCGACGACAAGGCCGCCGATGGCGCCGAGATCGGCGAACCCGGCAAGACGATCCGCCGCGTGGCGCTCACCAGCGGCTACGGCAAGATGGTGGTCTACGTCTCGGACGGCCAGCTGCCCTGGCCCTATGGCCGCGACATGACCGGCTATGCGGTGAGCGACCTCGACGCGACGCTCGCCAAGGCTTCGGCGGCGGGCGTGGAGACGCTGGTGGCGCCGTTCCAGGCGAACAAACGCCGGAGCGCCATCGTGCGCTTCCCCGGGGGCTACATCGCCGAGATCCACTCCGATAAGGCGAACTGAGCCATGTCCGGCACCGGTACGCCCAAACTCGTCGCATCGGTGCTGGACTTCGCGCCGACCGGCTTTCTTGCCCGCCTCCTGCTGGTGAGCGCCTACCTCGTGGGCGGCATCGCCAAGCTGGGCGACTGGCCTGCCGCCCTGGCGGAGCAGGCGCACTTCGGCCTGACGCCGCCTGCGCTCTGGGCCGCCCTGACCATTGCCATCGAGCTGATCGCCCCGCTGCTCATCCTCTCGGGCCGCCTGGTGTGGCTGGGTGCGGGCATGCTCGGCGTGTTCACGTTCTTCGCCGCGATCCTCGCCAATGCCTTCTGGGCCATGCCCGAGGGGCCGGAGCGCTTCGCGGCCACCAATGCGTTCTTCGAACACATGGGCCTGGTCGGCGCTTTCGTGCTGCTGGCGAGCCTGGCGCGCGGGGAGAAGAAAGGTGCCTGATCTCGTCGTCCCGGATTCGATCCGGGACCGCTGGCTGTCGTTAGGCGCAGGCCCGCGAACAGGGCGCGGCTCGGCCAGCGGTCCCGGATCGAGTCCGGGACGACGCCGCGCCGCGCTGTCCCTCGTGCTGGCATCGCTGCTCCCGAACGCGGCCCAGGCCCAGCCCACCGAAGCCTGGCAGGCCCCCACCCTCTCGATCACCCGCTACGACGAGGACTGGTCCGACCTGGCCGACGCCGAAAAGCGCGATCATCACTGGACCGGCCCGTTCAAGTACGTGCCGCTGGGCGATGACGCCTGGCTCTCCACCGGCATCGAACTGCGCGCCCGCAGCGAGAACTACGAGAACAACCTGTGGGGCAGCGCTCCGGCGCCCGGCGACAGCTACGTCTGGCTGCGCGCCCTGCCTTACGCCGACCTCCACGTCGGCAAGCTGCGCGCCTTCGTCCAGCCGATCGCCTCGGCCTCCATCAGCGTGGCGCCCTCGCCCAGCCCGGTGGACGGCTCCGGCCTCGATCTGCTGCAAGGCTTCGTCGAGGCCGACCTCGGGCCGGTCGCCCTGCGCGGCGGACGGCAGATGCTCTCGCTCGGCACCGAGCGGCTGATCGGCACCCGCTACGGCCCCAATGTTCCGCTCGCCTTCGACGGGTTGCGCGCCGACGTGACGCTGGGCGCGGCCAAAGTCAGCCTGCTGGCGGTAAAGCCGGTGCAGGCCCGCAAGGGCGGCTTCAACGACCGCACTTCCCCCGAAAAGTCGCTGTGGGGCGCCTATGCCGCCATGCCCGGCCTCGACCTCTACTACCTCGGCTACCGCAACGCGGCCGCCCGCTGGGGCACGCGCGAAGGCACCGAAACCCGCCACAGCCTCGGCACGCGCTGGCACGGCAGCCGCAACGACTGGCACTGGAACGTCGAGGGCGTCTACCAGTTCGGCCGCTTCGCAGATGGCCCGATCTCGGCCTGGACGCTGGGCAGCGAACTCGGCCGCGCCTTCCCCGACGCCCCGCTGGCCCCCGACCTGACCGTGCGCCTCAACGTGGTGAGCGGCGACAGCAAGCGGAATGACAACCGCCTCGGCACCTTCAACGCGCTGTTCCCCAAGGGCAAGTACTTCGGCGAACTCTCGCCGGTCGGCCCCTACAACATCGTCAACGCCTATTCCTCGCTCGGCCTGCAACTGGCGCCCGACCTCTCCGCCAGCCTCGCCGCCATGGCCTACTGGCGCTATTCGCGGAAAGACGGGCTCTACGACATCCCCGGCAACCTGATCCGAAACGCGGGAGACAGCCGCGCCAAGTTCGTCGGCAAGGAAGTGGAAGCGACTCTGGCGTGGCAGGCCACGGCGGAACTCGAACTCTCCGCCTCCCTCTCCGCCTTTGCGCCCGGCCCATTCATCGAGCAGACCGGCTCGGGCAAGACCATCCACATGCTCGGGCTGGAGAGCAATTTCCGGTTCTAGAGCCTTCCCGCTTTTCGAGATCATCGAAAGATGGAAGCGAATTTGTTCGGATAACCCGGCCGGGCATGGCCGGGTAGACCGCACGCATCATTTCAGGAGATCGTCATGCCCGCACCCACGCCCACCCCGGCGCCCACCCCGGCGCCCACCCCGGCGCCCACCCCGGCGCCCGCCCCGGCGCCCGCCGCCACCTCGCCCGCAAAATCCACGCTGCTGCCGTGCCTGCTCCTGCTGCTCTCGGCCACCACCGGTCTCGTCGACGCCGCCTCGGTGCTCGGCCTGGGCAAAGTGTTCACCGCGAACATGACCGGCAACGTCGTGTTCCTGGGCTTTGCGGCAGCGGGAACGCCCGGATTCAAGGTGATCCCTTCGGTGCTCGCGCTGATTGCCTTCATGGCGGGCGCATGGGGCGCCGGCCGCCTCGCCCGCGCGCATAAGGAGCGCCCGCTGGGCCGATGGCTCCTATGGGCGGCCGTAGTCGAAGCCGGACTGCTGTGGATCGCAGCGCTGATCGCCCTCGATGTCGACATCGCCGCCCAGGCGCCCAAGGCTGCGGTCATGAGCGTCATCGCCCTCACCGGCTTCGCCATGGGCCTGCGCAACGCCACCGTCCGCTCGCTCAAGGTGCCGGACCTGACCACGACCGTGCTCACGCTCACCATCACCGGCATCGCCGCCGACCAGACTGCCGGGAAGTCGCCGAACTTCCTGCGACGGTTCGGCGCCGTGCTGTCGATCTTCGCGGGCGCCGCCGTGGGCGCGGTGCTGCTGAGGCACGGGGGCCTGGCACTGCCGCTGGCCCTCGCCGGCGCCGTGGTGCTCGGCGCGACGCTGATCTTCCTGCGCGATCCGGCAGCGGCGGCGCCTCACAAGCCCTGAGCGTCGGTCCCACGCCGGCGACAGGAAGAACCACACCAAGGACTAGCTTGTCGCCCGCGCCTTGCCATGCAATGCGCGGGCGATGCGTCAAGATCGAGCTGGGGCTCGCTGCCTTTCCCGCCGTTTCCGGCCTGTTTTCGCGCTCGGTGCAGCGCTGTTCGCCGTGTTGGCGAGCAGCGCCGCGGCGCAGGACGTTCCCGGCTACGGCCATCGCCACTGGTCTCTGGCGGACGGTGCCCCTCCCGACATTCGCGCGATCGCCCGCACGCCGGACGGCTTCCTCTGGCTTGGCTCCGGCGACGGGCTCTACCGGTTTGACGGCCTGCGATTCGAGCGTGTCGATCCCGAGGATTTCGACAACTTCCGCTCCCGCCAGGTCACCGCGCTCGCCGCTGCCAAGGATGGAAGCCTGTGGGTCGGCTATGCCTTCGGCGGCATCGGTCATCTCCAGAACGGCAAGCTGCGCGGCGCCAATCCCGTGAAGAAGCCGCGCGGCCGCATAACCGATATCGCCGCTGCCCCTGACGGCAGCATCTGGGTCTCGGCCTGGAGCGGCTTCGGCTCCCAGCTGCGGCACTTCGTGAGCGGCAAGTGGGACGTCATCGACGTGAACGGCCCGCTCCAGCGCATGTACCTGGCGCGGGACGGAGCCGTGTGGATCGCGTCCTACCCCAACATCCATCGCCTGGCGCCCGGCAGCCGCACCCTGACGACCGTGCCCGGTCCCGTGAATCTGGGCCCCGCCTTTCGCGAGGACCGCGCCGGGCGCCTATGGTTCTACTCGAGCGACGGGCTGCTGCGCCTGACGCCCACATCCTTCACCCATGCAGGGGTGACTTTCGGCCCGATGATGAACGGCAGCGAGGGCATTCGCGAAATGCTGTTCGACGAGGACGACCTGCTGTGGATCTCCGGCGACGGCGCGGGGCTGGAGACGGTCCCCGGCAATGCCCTGAACATGGACCGCGCAAGGACGTATCCCATGCGCATCTCCACCTTGCTGCGAGACCGTGAAGGCATCGTCTGGGGCGGAGCCCCGGACGGCCTGCATCGCTTCGTGCGCACGCCGGTCGTCCGCTACGACGCCATACGCGGCGTGCGTACCGGGATTGCCACCGGCCCCGACGGCTCGCTCTACATCGGCGCGGACGAGGGCCTGTTCCGCATCACCCAGGACAAGGCCGAACTGGTGCTGCGCTCCAGTCTCGTCAACGATGTCTGCTCGGTGCCGGGACAGGGGGCCTACGTCTTCACCACCCAGAACGAATACATGGTGCGCGGCTCCAAGCCCTCGCGCATCATCGGTCCGCGCGAGCAGTTCCACGAAGTGGGCAGCGGCTGCGCCGCCGATACGGAAGGGGGGCTGTGGCAGACCATTGCCGGCGTCGGCATCTACCGGTTGGCGGGAACGCGCTGGATCAAGGACGAGAGCCTGCCGCCGGTCACCAACTTCGTGGCGACTGCGCCGGGCACTTTCGTCGTCAGCCAGCCCTTGCGCGTGGTGGCGCGGATCCGCGACGGCAAGGCGACCCCGATCTGGCCCAAGGAAACGACCGGCGGGACAGCCACCGGCGAAAGCCGTGGCGGCGTCGGCTTCGTGCGCATGCTCAAGCAGATGGACGGCATGACTTGGATAGGCGGCGAAGCGGGCCTCGCCCGCTACGACGGCCGCAAGGTCCAGCAGCTCAGCGCCCGGACCTATCCCTGGCTCGCGGGGGTCATGGGCATCGTGCGGCAGGGCGCCTACTACTGGCTGGTCTCCGCCGGAGGGATCGTGCGGATCGCCGCCGCCGATCTGGACCGCGCCTTCGCCCAACCGGGCATCCTCTTCCCGCTCGCCCGCTTCGGCGAGAACGGCAGCATTCGTGCCCGGACCGAGGCCTATGTCGCAAACGACGCGGCGATCGACAACCAGGGCCGCCTCTGGTTCGTCACGGGCAGCGGCATCGTCCAGATCGACCCCCGGCGCATCGGGCCGTGGCGCCGCGACATGCCGGTCCAGATCACCGGCATCGAAGTCGACGGCAGGACCTATCCGGCTACGGGCGCAAGGCTTCCGGCCGGCACGACACGCGTCGGCCTGTCCTATGTCGGGCTGGGTCTCGCCAGCGCGGAGGGCAATCGATACCGATACCGGCTGGACGGCGTGGACGAGAACTGGGTCGACGCAGGCGAACGCCGCCGCGTGGACTACGCCGGTCTCGGCCCCGGCACGTATCGCTTCCAGGTGACCGCCGCTACGGAAGACGGCCCCTGGGCCAGGCGCGGCGCGGATGTGCGCTTCGTCATCGCGCCCTACTTCTGGCAAACCGCCTGGTTCCGCCTCGCCGTCATCGCCGCCGTCGTGCTGGGCGGGCTCGCGCTGTTCCGCTGGCGGGTGCGCCTGGCCATGCAGGCCGTCCACGACAGGATCGAGGCGCGCGTGGCCGAGCGCGAGCGTATCGCGCGGGACTTGCACGATACCCTGCTGCAGGGCTTCCAGGGGCTGATGCTGCGCTTCCAGACGGTGCTTCACCTGACGCCGCCGGGAAGCCCCGCCCATGTCGCGATCGAGGATGCGCTGGAGCGGGCCGACGATGTCCTCCTCCACGGCCGCGAACGCGTGCGGGGCCTGCGGGAGGACGCCGAGCCCAAGTCCATCGCCGAAGTGCTGCGAAGCTGCGCGGCGCGCGTGGTTGCCGACGCGTTGGAGTGGAGCGTCGATGCCGACGGCGCCGAACAGCTCGTGCGCGCGCCGGTCGCCGAAGAACTGGAACTCGCGGTGGGAGAGGCGCTGGCGAACGTCGTCAAGCATGCCGGTGCGGTACGGGTGCGGGTGGAAGTCCACCACGGCCGCGACCGGCTGGCCCTGCGCATCGTCGATGACGGCACCGGCCTTCCCGAGGAGGTTCGCGCGGCAGGCGGCCGCGAAGGACACTTCGGCCTCACCGGCATGCGCGAGCGCATCGAGCGGCTCGGCGGCACTTTCAGCATCGGCAACGCGGCGGGCGGCGGCACCTCGATCCGCATGACCCTGCCGGCGAAGATCGCCTACCGCTGATCGGGTTCAGAGTTCGATCAATCCGTTGCGGACGGCGATCGCCACCGCATGGGTGCGGTCCATCGCCCCCAGCCGGGCGAAGATCGCCTTCATGTAGCCCTTCACGGTGTCTTCCGAGAGGGAGAGCCGCGCCGCGATCTGCTTGTTGGAATTGCCGGCCGCCGCCAGTTCCAGCACGTCGCTTTCCCGCGCCGTCAGGCGCTTGGCCTCGCGATCGGCGGCACCGAAGACCTGCCGGTCGAAATGCGTGCCGCCGCGATGGATCGAGCGGATCGCGTCCAGCAGTTCGGTGCGCAGGCTGTTCTTGAGCAGATAACCCGAGGCCCCGGCCTTGATCGCCTGGGTCGCCCGCCCATCGCCCGAATAGGTGGTCAGCACCAGAATGCGCGCTTCCGGAAACTCGGCCAGGATACGCGTCATCGCTTCCACGCCGTCGACATTCGGCATCTGCAGGTCGAGCAGCATCACGTCAGGGCGCTGCTCGCGGTAGATGCGCACCGCCGCCTCGCCGTCTTCTCCGGTGCCGACGAGTTCCAGGTCGGGCTGCGTTCCCAGGACGGCCACGATGCCGTCGCGCAGCAGCGGATGATCGTCGATCACGGCGATGCGGATCGGCGGGTCGAGATCGCCGGGAGAGAGCTGCGTTTCCATGGCTGTTCTTTAGGCCGGTGCGGTTCGCCAAGGCAATTCCCCCCGAAAGAGGGGATTGTTCGTTCTGTGCACTTTGGACCATTCGGCGGAGGCCAGAAGGAGGACATCATGGCTCTTGCGACTCGACCCGCTCCCGGAAAAATACTCATCGTCGGCGGCGAAGGAGAAGCACCTTCCACGTTGCTTGCGCTGCTGCGCAGCCAGGGATTCGCGGTCGAGACTTTCGCCTCTGCCTGCGCCCTGCTCGATACCGCCCTGCCGGAAGCGCCCTGCTGCATCGTCGCGGAAGCGAAGATGCCCCAGATCGACGGCCTGGACCTGATCGAGCGACTGGAGCGCCGGGGCGAACCGATCCCGGTCGTCCTCGTCACCGACGAGGCCGATGTTCCCCTCTCCGTCCGCGCGATCAAGGCCGGCGCGGTGGACTTCCTGCCCCGCCCTTACGACGAACGGGACATGCTCGGCGCCGTCGAACATGCGCTGGAGATCGACAGCCGCCGCCGCAAGGTGGCCCGCAACCAGCGCGGCGTGATTCAGCGTTTCGAAATGCTCACGCAGCGCGAGCGGCAGGTGCTGGACGGCGTCGTGCGCGGGCTGATGAACAAGCAGATCGCCTGGGAGCTCGACATCAGCGAAGTCACCGTGAAGCTCCACCGCTCCAGCATGATGCGCAAGATGGACCTTCGCTCCGTCCCGGATCTCGTCCGCGCCTCGCAGATCCTGCCTGCGGAATATGCCCTTTCCTGTGCCGCTTGACTCCCGCTTTTCTAATTCATCGAACGATTGAGGAGGATTTATACGGCTGATCAGGAATGAAGCGGTGGATTAGAGAGGTGGCAACAGCAGGGCGATCGACCGCCCCCTCTTGGAGACCTGACATGATCGAACTTCGTCCCTTCGACAGCCTGGGCGGCGCCAACCACGGCTGGCTCGACGCCAAGCACCACTTCTCCTTCGCCGATTACCGCGATCCCGCCCGTGACCACTGGGGCAACCTGCGGGTCTGGAACGACGATACCATCGCGCCGGGGACCGGCTTTCCGCCCCATCCGCACCGCGACATGGAAATCATCACCTACGTTCGCGAGGGCGCCATCACGCATGAGGACAGCCTCGGCAACAAGGGCCGGACAGAGGCGGGCGACGTCCAGGTCATGAGTGCGGGCACGGGGGTCCGTCACTCGGAGTACAACCTGGAAGACGTGACGACGAAGATCTTCCAGATCTGGATCATCCCCACCCGTAACGGAGATGCGCCGAGCTGGGGCGCCAAGCCCTTTCCCAAGGGCGATCGCTCCGGCCATTTCGTGACGCTCGCCTCGGGCTACGAGAACGACGGCGATGCCCTGCCGATCCGCACCGATGCGCGCATCGTCGCCGCGACGCTGAAGGCCGGCGAAAGCGCGGACTATCCGATCGGCCGCGATCGCAAGGCCTATCTCGTACCGGCCACCGGCGCGATCCTGGTCGACGACGTGCAGGTCAATGCCCGCGATGGCGCCGCCATCAAGGACGTCGATGTGATCCGCGTCACCGCGATCGAGGACAGCGAGATCGTCATGGTGGACGCCGCCTGACATAGCGCCGTGAAACCTTGGCAAGGGAAGGCGAGCCGTGCTCCGCCTTCCCTTGCCACCTTGCACAGCGAGGATCATGCTCATGAATGAAGTCGGATCGGCGTTCGGCGTCTCGGTTGACGTTGCCGCCTGGGATGCCGCCGGGGCGGAAGTGGAACTCTCGTGCGCGGGCGTCTTCTCCAGGGAGGCCGGGTCGGCACCCCTTGCAGGTGGCCTCGCGCATCTCGACGCGGTCCTGAGCGGGCGGCTGACGGAACTGCGTCGCGACGGTGTCTTCACCGGCCGGACGGGCGAATGCCTCCTCGTTCCCACCCCGCCCGGCGGTGTCCACGCCGACGCACTCCTGCTCGTGGGACTGGGCGATCCGGACGGCTGGTCGACGGAGCGACTTCGGCGTGCCATGCGCGCTGCCACCGAAATCGCCCTGGCCACAGGCGCAAAAAGCGCGGCCTTCGCGCCGGGCATGCTCGACAGCGGCATCACCCCGGAGGGCACCACCGGAGCACCCGCCTCCCTGGTGGCGGGGCTGACCGATGCGCTGCGCGCCAGATCCCGGCTGATCGACTTGGGCCTGGCGGAGCCGGCCATGTTGCAGCGCTGGGTGTTCGACGTCGGCGCCGCTCGCCTGTCCGCCGCGACGCAGCAGTTTGGCGATCAGCTTATCCGCCAGGCGGACTGACCCGCTCCACCGGCTGGACCTCGTCGGAACAGCCGTTATGTCGATCCTCGTTCTCACGAAATTTCCGGAAGCAGGCGTCCCATGGAACTCTTCGAACTGGTGGTGGCCATGTTGCTGGCGATCATCGTGCTGCACTTCACGGCCCATAAGCTCGGGCTGCCCCCCGCCGTCGCCTTGCTGACGGGCGGCGCGCTGTTCGCCTTTCTTCCCGGACTGCCGGTCATCGAACTCGATCCCGAACTGGTCCTGGTGATCTTCCTGCCGCCGCTGCTGATGGACGGCGCCTGGTTCATCGCCATCCACAGCCTCAAGCGGCACGTGATCGGCATCGCCTCCCTGGCGGTGGGATCGGTCGTCTTCACCACCGTCGCGGTTGCCGCAGTCGCGCACTGGGCCGTGCCCGGCCTGCCCTGGGCCGCCTGCGCCGCCCTGGGCGCGATCGTCTCCCCGCCGGATGCGGTCTCGGCCCGCGCCATCCTCCAGCGGGTCCACCTGCCCCGGCGACTGTCGATCCTGCTCGAAGGGGAAAGCCTGTTCAACGACGCCAGCGGCCTCGTGCTGTTCCGCTTCGCGATCGCGGCCGGAGCGACCGGCGCGTTCAGCATGGTCGATGCACTCGGGAGCTTCGCCCTGCTTTCCCTGGGCGGCGCCATCGTCGGTGCCGCGATCGGGGCCGGCTGGGTGATGCTCGCGCCCCGGCTCGAGGACAAGTACCTCATGATCGCCTCGTCGCTGCTGGCTCCCTGGGCCTCCTACCTCCTTGCCGAGAGCTTCCACTTGTCCGGCGTCATAGCCACGGTCGCGGCGGGGCTGATCTGCGGCTGGTATCAGCATGTCGTGTTCAGCGCGACGGTGCGGATGAACAGCACGGCCTTCTGGGCGGTCATGATCTTCCTCATGGAAGCTTTCGTGTTCCTCCTCATCGGCTCCTCGCTGCGCGGCGTGATCGAGAGGATCGGCGGCTTCGGCGTGGTGCTCGACGAAATGGCGGTGCCGATCCTCGCGATCCTCGCGGCGCTGACCCTGGCCCGGTTCGCCTGGGTGTTCGGATCGGACGGCGTGATCCGGCTGGTGCGACTGTTCGGCGTGCGGCGCTACGACCCTATCGGCGCCCGTTCGGCCACGGTCCTCGGCTGGGCCGGCATGCGCGGCGTGGTCACGCTGGCGGTGGCGCTGAGCGTGCCCGAAGGTTTTCCGGGACGCGACTTCATCCTGGTCGCCGCCTTCGCCGTCATCATCGGCACCGTGCTGATCCAGGGCACGACCCTGGGGGCCGTCATCAGGCTGGCCAACCTGGAAGCGCCGAAGAACGAACCAAGGCACCTCAGCATGAGCGAAGCCGAAGCCGCGATGGCGCAGGCGCAGCTAGCGGTCGTCGAAAGCCACGCCCACGATGCCGATGGCGCCGTGATCCACCCGAGGCTGCTGGACCGCTACCGGCACCAGGCGGCTCTGTCTCTCGACTACGCCGGCCAGGAAGAGGTCCATGCGGGAACCCTCCACGCCCACTTCGACCTCATCCTGAAAGCGGTGGCGGCAGGCCGCGCAGAGCTTCTGCGCCTCCACCGCAACGGCGAGATCGACGAGGAAACCTTGCAGGAACTGGAACACGACCTGGACCTGGAGGAAATGAGCGCCCTCGCCGCCAAGGCCTAGGGCGTAAACTCAGAGCGTCCGGCGCTCGGAAGCCGCCAGGCGCTTGCCGGTGACGAGCGTCTGGATGACGAACAGCGCCATGAGGATCGCTCCCACCGAGCCGACGAACACGTCGAAGCCGGAGATCGCTCCGAACAGTCCGGTTCCGGTGCCCAGCACCATCATCATCGCGGTCAGGCCGATCAGCATGAAGCGCAGTTCGGTGGGTCCGGCCTGGAGATAGGAGAGCTTGAATTCGCCGAGGACGCGGGCGGCCAGATAGGCGTGGATCGACAGCAGCAGGTATCCCACGAGCGCGATCATCGCCACGTCCATGGTCACGTAGGGCGTGGTGCCGATCCCCCAGACGATCAGCGCCGTCGTCAAACCGTCACAGCTGTGGTCTATGAAATAGCCATAGGACGGCCGCTCGATCTTGCGAAAGCGGGCAAGGCTGCCGTCCATCGAATCGCCGAACCACTGCACGACGTACCCTGCCATTGCCAGCCACAGCCAATCCGCCGAAAGGTTGCTGGCCGCGTAGCCGCCGAAGGTCATGAAGGCGCCGACCAGTCCCAGCGCCGTCAGCAGGTCGGGCGTCACCCAGCGCGGCATGCGGGCGCAAAGCCATTGCAGGAGCTGCCGCTCCCGCCGCGCCAGCAGGTTTTCCTGGATGCGGGTGGGCGGGGCGGGGTGGGCTTGGGTCTTGGCGTTCATGCAGGTCGTCTCGAATATCGGAGGCCGGAATCGCTGGCGGTTGATGGCATGTCGAACACGACAGGCCAAAGCCAGCCGCTTCCCGCGCGCACTGTCCTTGAGAAAGGGGCCCGCGAGAGGGGAATCGAAAAGGTAGCAGAGAGTTCCATCCATAGCTCCTGATTGCGGGAGCCCGGCGGTCTCTCAGTCCCCGACATGCAAAATCCAGCCGGTGATCGGGGCCTCATAGCCGAGGATGCGCCGATTGGCCAGTTGCGGGTCGTGCGGTCGCCTCGCCCTGCCCTCGGCTCGGCGCCAACAAGCTGTTTTCGTTGGCCCTGCCGCGACTAGAGCCGTGCGAACAGCGGGATCGGAGAGAACATCAGCGAGACCAGGCCGCCCAGGCTCAGCGCCACCAGGATGGCCCCGGTCAGTTCCATCAGGCGGCGCGGAGAAATGCGCCGCGTCACGAAGGCACCGCAGGGCGCCGCAACGATACCGCCGATCAGCAGCCCGGAAGCGGCGATCGTGAAGGAGTGGAAGCCCAGCCGCCCGATGAAGGCCGTCAGAACCGTGACCGAGACGAAGAACTCCGCGGCGTTGGCGGTGCCGATCGCCATGCGCGGCGTCATGCCCTGCGCCATGAGATTGCCGGTCACCATCGGCCCCCAGCCCCCGCCCGAGGCATCCAGGAAACCCGCAAACAGGCCGAGCGGCCCCACGAGCTTCATGCGGCGATAGGACTGCGGCCGTCGCGGGCCGCGCCAGATGAGATAGAGGCCGACGGCCGCCAGATAGGCCAGCACCGCCGGCCGCAGGATCGCCATGCTGACGCTCGTGAGCACCCAGACGCCCAGCAGTCCGCCGAGAATGCCGGGCAGAACCAGGCGGCCGAACAGCGGCCAGTCGACGTTGCGCTGCAAGGCATGGGCCAGTCCCGAGGCGCCGCTGGTGAAGCCCTCCACCCGGTGCGTCACCGCAGAAGCCGCGCCCGGCGGCAGGCCGAGCAGCACGAGCAGCGAATTGGCGAGGACCCCGAAGCCCATGCCGAGGCCGCTGTCGACCAGTTGCGCCAGGAACCCGGCGACGATGAAAGGAGCCAGGTCGCTCCACGGGATCATGTCGAGCGACAGAACGGATGCATCGATCATCCGACGATCTTCCTGCGCAGGGACGATGCCGACCGGCCGATGCGTCCGGCCGGCGCCGTCATCATGAACAGCAGCGGGAAGCACAGGGCCATCACCGAAAGCACCGCGCTGGGCACCACGGCCGCACCCGCCAGCCACGGCAGAACCGCCGCCCAGATCGCCGCGACCAGCACGGTCATCAACGTCCTTTCCTGTTCATGGTCGTTGAGAGCGGAGAGATCCGCATCCACCCGGCCGTCGAACAGGGTTCGCAGACCGAGACCGACGCGGCTCTTGCGATCCGACAGCGCGGGCGGCAGGGTGGCGTGGGCCAGGCAGCTCAGCCCCGCCCCGACCATGCGGACCCCCACGGCACTGGCGAAGCGGCGATATTCCGGATTGCGATCGCTGAGGGCCCGCAGGCCCGCCCGGCCGCCGAAGGCAAGGTCGGCCAGGGCATTGCTCTCGGCCGCCGGCGCAACGACCGGCGCCGCTTCCACCTGGGTCGAGACCACCCATTCGAGGATTGCGGAAGGCACGTCGTATCCCGTGGCCCGTTCCAGCCCCTGGAAGCCCGGCGCCGAGTTCGCCTCGCAGATGCGGTAGCCTTCCTCGTCGAAGAGAATGTCGATGCCGGTCACGTCCAGTTCCAGCACATCGGCCGCCTGCACAGCCAGTTCCGCCATTTCCGGCGGCGGATTGTAGGCGATGCCCACGCCGCCCAGCGAGACGTTGGACTTGAACCCGCCCGTCAGCGAGCGCCGCTCCATCGCCGCGATCACTCGCCCGCCCACGACCAGCACCCGCACGTCGCGGCCGTGGCTGGCGCGAACGTAGTGCTGGAGGATGAAATCCGCCTGGGCATCGGCGCTTTCCAGCAGACCGGCCAGATCCTCGAACTGGCTGCGATCCTCGCACTTGAGGACCCCTGCTCCCCGCGTTCCCTTGAGCGTCTTGACGATGACCGGGAAGCCCAGTTCACGCTCGACCAGATCCACGTCCATGGGGAATGTGCCCAGGATCGTGCGCGGGATCGGCAAGCCGGCGCGGTTGAGGCTCTGCAGGGTGTGCAGCTTGTCGGCGACCTGCTCGATCGTCGCCGGGCCGTTGACCAGCCGCACCCCGCGCCGTTCGAGATGCCGCAGCAGGGCAAGCGTGAAGTAGTCCGTCTCCGCCCCGGTACGGCAGATCACGAAGTCCGGTCGCTCCACCAGGCGGCCCTGGTAGGTGGTGCTCCAGTCTTCCTCGGCGCCGACCACGAGGTCGAACTTGTGCGGATGGAGCACCAGCAGCTCGATCCCCATGGCGGTGGCAGCCTCCTGAAAACGAAGGACCTCCGGCACTTCCGAGTTCGCGGGATCGAGTTCCCGATGAAACAGTATCCAGCCACGCAAGGCTTCATTTCCCCCGGGAAAGACGGCGGCCGGCAGTTTCACCGTACCGCAAGCGGCATGTCAACTTGTTAGAAACAAAGCACATTGGCAGGTCACCTCAAGGGGAGCGCCTTGGTGCCACGCAAAGGAACGTCCGCCAACGATCTTTGGTTGCCTGTCATAGACCCAATGGAAACCGGTCGTCGTCCCGGACTCGATGCCGGACGACGTCAACTTTCCGGTTCCCTCGTCCGCGCAGGGCTTTATGCACGCTAGCGACGGGCGCGGGAAACGGCGCCCAAAGGAGAGCAACATGATCCGCCACTTGCCCTGGCTCCTCACCGGTCTCGTCGGCGCGATTTCGCTGACGGTGGTCGCGGTCTCGCGCGGGGAAGCCGTGAACGCGCTGTGGATCGTGGTGGCCGCCGTCTGCTGCTTCCTCGTCGCCTATCGCTACTACGCCCTGTTCATCGCTCGCCATGTGATGAAGCTGGACCCGTCGCGGCCGACGCCCGCCCTTCGCCGTGCCGACGGGCTGGACTATGTGGCGACCGACCGCACCGTGCTGTTCGGCCACCACTTCGCCGCGATCGCCGGCGCCGGGCCGCTGGTAGGCCCGGTGCTCGCCGCGCAGATGGGCTACCTTCCCGGCACGCTGTGGATCATCGGCGGCGTCGTGCTGGCCGGCGCGGTGCAGGACTTCATGGTCCTGTTCATCTCGATGCGGCGCGACGGGCGCTCGCTGGGCGAACTGATCCGCATGGAGATGGGCCAGGCGGCCGGGACGATAGCGCTGTTCGGGGCGTTCATGATCATGGTCATCATCCTGGCCGTGCTCGCGCTCATCGTGGTCAAGGCACTGGCCGAGAGCCCCTGGGGCATGTTCACCGTGGCGGCCACGGTTCCGCTGGCCATGTTCATGGGCGCCTATACCCGCTGGATCAGGCCGGGGCGGATCGGTGAAGTCTCCTTCCTCGGCCTGGTCGGCCTGCTGGCCGCCATCGTCTACGGTCAGGCCGTGGCGCAGTCGCCGGTATGGGGACCGCTGTTCACGTTCACCCCGCTGCAACTCTGCTGGATCCTGATCGGATACGGCGCGGTCGCCTCGGTCCTGCCGGTCTGGCTGCTGCTGGCCCCGCGCGACTACCTTTCGACCTTCCTCAAGATCGGCGCCATCGCCGCCCTGGCCATCGGCATCGTCATCATGGCGCCGCCGCTCAGGATGCCCGCGCTGACGAGCTTTGTCGGCGGCGGCGGACCGGTCTTTTCGGGCGGGCTGTTCCCCTTCCTGTTCATCACCATTGCCTGCGGAGCCGTATCAGGCTTCCATGCCCTGATCGCCAGCGGCACCACCCCCAAGCTCATAGCCAGCGAAACCGATGCGCCCCTGATCGGCTACGGCGCCATGCTCATGGAAGCCTTCGTGGCGATCATGGCGCTGGTGGGCGCGGCGATCCTCGATCCGGGCATCTACTTCACGATGAACAGCCCCGCCGCCCTGATCGGCACCGACGCCGCCAGCGCCGCCCAGGCCGTGACGGCGATGGGCTTCGCCATCTCGCCCGAGACCATCACGCAGACTGCGCGAGACGTGGGCGAGCACACGATCATTTCCCGCGCCGGCGGTGCACCGACCCTGGCCGTGGCGATGGCGGAAATCTTCTCCCATGTCGTCGGCGGCCCGGCAATGAAGGCATTCTGGTATCACTTCGCGATCCTGTTCGAGGCACTGTTCATCCTCACCGCCGTCGATGCCGGCACCCGTGCGGGCCGCTTCATGTTGCAGGACCTCATGGCGCTGGCGATGCCGCGCCTGAGCGAAAGCCAGAGTCAGATCCCCGGCTTCGTCGCCACCGCGCTCTGCGTCGCCGCCTGGGGATTCTTCCTCCATCAAGGCGTCACCGATCCGCTCGGCGGCGTGAACACGCTCTGGCCGGTGTTCGGCATCTCCAACCAGATGCTGGCCGCGATTGCGCTGATGCTGGCGACCGCCGTGCTGTTCCGCATGAAGCGCGACCGCCATGCCTGGGTCACGCTGCTGCCGACCGCCTGGCTGTTGGTCTGCACGATCTCCGCAGGATGGCTGAAGCTGTTCTCATCCGATCCCGCCGTGGGCTTCCTGGCGCATGGCGCCAAGTTCTCCGGCGCGCTGGAAAGAGGCGAACTGCTCGCCCCGGCCAAGTCGATGGAACAGATGGAGCGCATCGTCTTCAACGACCGGGTCGATGCTGTACTGGTGGCTGTGTTCCTGGCCGTGGTGCTCTCGCTGATGGTCTTCACCTGGCGCACCTGCATGGCCTCGCGCCGCAGCGCCGTGCCGACCGTCCATGAAATCCCGGCGGCGGCATGAACATGGTCCAGACCTTGCGCCGCATGGCCCGGCTGATGGTCGGGGTGCCGGATTACGATGACTACGTCCGTCACATGACGGCGCACCATCCCGAGCGTCCGATCATGGATCGGCGGGCCTTCTTCCGCGACCGGCAGGAGGCGCGGTATGGCGGGAAAAACGGCGGGCGGTGCTGCTGATTCCTCGATCTCGGCCGACGCGGGAAAAAGATCGTCGGGTCAAAAACGCGAACTGAATGCCAGCACGCACTTCAGTGCCGGCGAATCACCAGTTTGGTCTCGCCGCAAAGGCTGCATGCGTCCTTGCTGCGCACGAAACCATTGGTGCCTACCAGTTCGCGGGTCTGAAAGTCGGCATGGTGCAGTACGCTGAGGCCCAGCCTTTGCGTGATGCAGTCGTCGCAGACCGGCTCCGGCGCGAGCCGGGCGACGAGCTTCTCTATGTCTTGCAGGATAGTCATGTGCATTGCCCTCGCTCCGAGCCCTGCCAGCTTGGCGCGCCCACGGCAATGGCAATTACGATAGCCGGAGTTTCGCTCCGGTAAACTTGGCGGGCGGCTATCGGAAGGGAATGGGCTCTCACTCTCGAACAGCCGAGATATCCGGTTGTGCGGATTGAATGTTAGCGCTATCTTTTCTCGATAACGTCACAGCGACCGGGAGATGAATGTGTCGAGGCGAATTTACGCAGCCCTTGGGGCAACCGCTTTGTGCGGCCTTATGGCAGCCTGCAACGGCACCGGCGGGGCGCCCGAACCCACCGCTTCCGCCGATTCCACGCAGGCGGCTGCGGACAAGAAATACCTGTCGCAGCCGCTGGTGAGCGAGATCTACACCGCCGATCCCTCCGCCCATGTCTGGAACGGCAAGATCTACATCTACCCCAGCCACGACATCGACGGCCCCACGCCCGAGGATGACCTCGGCAGTCACTTCGAGATGCGCGACTACCGTGTCCTGTCGATGGACGATGTCGGCGGCAAGGTCACCATCGGCCCTGTCGCGCTGGACGTGAAGCAGGTGCCCTGGGCCTCGAAGCAGATGTGGGCGCCGGACGCCGCCTTCAAGAACGGCACCTATTACCTCTACTTCCCCGCCAAGGACAAAGAGGGCGCCTTCCGCATCGGCGTGGCCACCTCGAAGGATCCGATGGGTCCGTTCAAGCCGCAGCCGCAGCCGATCAAGGGCAGCTACTCGATCGACCCGGCCGTCTTCACCGACGACGACGGCCAGAGCTACATGTACTTCGGCGGCATCTGGGGCGGTCAACTCCAGCGCAACGTGAACGGCAAGTACGATCCCGAGGGCTCGAAGACCGACCTTCAGGCCGACGACAAGCCGGCCCTGCTCCCCCGCGTCGCGCGCATGAGCGGCGACATGCTGGAATTCGCCGAGACCCCGCGCGAAGTGAAGATCGTTGACGACAAGGGCAAGCTCCTGCTCGGCGGGGACCACGACCGCCGCTTCTTCGAAGCCGCCTGGATGCACAAGTACAAGGGCAAGTACTACTTCAGCTACTCCACGGGTGACACGCATTACCTCGCCTACGGCATCGGCGATTCCCCCTATGGCCCCTTCACGTACAAGGGCCGCATCCTGGAGCCGGTGGAAGGCTGGACCACGCACCATTCGATCGTCGAAAAGGACGGCAAGTGGTGGCTGTTCTATGCCGACAGCCAGCTCTCCGGCCAGACGCGTCTGCGCAACGTGAAGGTCACGCAGCTGCACTACAACGAGGACGGCACGATCAAGACGATCGATCCCTTCGTCCGCTGAACGAAGCATGGCGGACACGAGCCTCGTGTCCGCCATGCCAGGCTCTTACCGGAGCCGGGCGTCGTCCCGGACCTGATCCGGGACTGCTGGCAATGACCAGCCCATGTCTCGAAACGGACCCCCTAGCGCAACAATTCCAGCGGCACCGCCTCCCCCATGGCCTTGTACCCGGCCGGATTGGGATGGATCGCATCGCCCACGTCGAACGCCGGATTGAGCCGATCAGGCCGTGCAGGATCGCGCATGACCTTGTCGAAGTCGATCACGGCATCGAAATGGCCGGGCTTGCGGATCCAGGCATTGATCGCCTGACGATCCGCCTCGTTCAGGGCATCCGGGTGATAGTATGCCATGCCCATGAACGGCAGCAGGGTAGCCCCGTAGACCTTGATCCCCTTCGCCCGTGCTCGGGCGACGATCTGGGCGTAGGCGCCGGTGACCTGCTCCACCATGGCGGCATGTTCTGCGGGACTGACCGGCTGGTCGCGCGTGAGCACGCCGAGGTCGTTGATGCCTTCCAGCAGGATCAGGTGCGTGACGCCGGGGAGCGCCAGCACATCGCGGTCCAGCCGTGACATGGCGTTGGGGCCAAGCCCGTCCAGCAGCACGCGGTTCCCGCCGATTCCCTGGTTGATCACGGCCCGCTTGCCGCCCAGACGCCGTGCCAGCACGTCGGTCCAGCGGTCGTTGCCGTTGGTGGTGGCGCCGTGTCCGTCGGTGATGGAATCGCCGAGCGCGACCACGGCGCCCGTTCGGCAGGCACTCGCCTCGATGCCGGAGAGCAGGAACCAGTGGTTCACCTCGCGCGCGCCCGGCAGGTCCGCATCTGCGAGGTGGTTACCGGGAAGCCAGTACGATGTCGCCCGTGATCCCGGATGCGAGGTCTGGCGCGGAGGCACCGCCCGAACATGGATCGAGACGGCCAGGTCCTCGAAAGCCCTGATGGGACTGTCCACCGGGTCGGAAAGCCATTCGGCGCCGGGCGGAATCACGACATGCATCTTGCCGGAGAAGCGGAGCGGCGTCAGCGATTTCTCATCGATAGCCGCCTTGTCCGTCTGCAAGGCCCGCTCCACGCTTGCTCCCTCGATCACCAGGGGGGTGTCACCGAACGCATTGGACAAGCGCACGCGCAGCCCGCTGCCGCCGATCGAGGGGCGAACGATCTGCCGCAAGGTGACATCCCGCAAGGCCTCGGCGGGAAGCGCGTTGTCGGCGCCCGGCACCATTTGCGATGATCCCCAGGCGGCGATCCAGGGGCATGCCGCCGCCAGGGCGGGCGTCGCCGCTCCCGTCGTCAGAAGTGCGGCGGTGAGGGCGAAGGGACGAAGTTTCGGCAGCATTGCGGATCCTCAAAAAGAAACGAGCCGGCGCCCGTGGGTCGCCGGCTCGGAGTTTTCAGGGAGGAGGAGTTCCCTGCAAGAACAATCAGAAGTTGGCGCGCAGGCCCACCAGCACCTGACGGCCGGGATAGTAGACCGAATATGCTGCGTTCGAATATTCGAAGGTGGTGCGGATCGGCTCGTTGGTGATGTTCAGCACGTCGAGCGTCAGGCGCACGCCCTCATTGAGGAACGGCAGCTGGTAGCCGGCCGAAAGGTCGAGCTGGCCGCGCGCATCGGCGCGCAGCGCGGCGCCGGGGATGTTGTTCTGCGGACCGTTCACCGCAATCGACTTGTCGTTCCAGACGTAGTTCAGGCTGATCGACAAGCCATGGTTCTCATAGAAGCCTTGGAGGTTGTACGAATAGGGCGAGACGCCGGTGGCGACCAGGCCCGAGGACGACGACTGCTTGAGGTGGGTGCCGTTCGCGGAGAAGCCGAGACCCTGCACCAGGAAATCGAGCGGCTGTACCCAGGTCGCCTCGATGCCCTTGATCTTGAGGTCGGCGAGGTTGACCGGGCGGTTCACCGTGATCGGCAGGTCGGCGATCGCCACGCCCGTGGCGGCTGCGCGGTTGCGCAGCGCATCCTGCTGCGTGGATATCAGGCCGTCGAACGGAATGTTCAGCGAACCGAAGCTGGCGCTGGTGACCTGCGTTTCCGTGAAGCCCTGGATGTTCTTCATGAAGGCGGACACGCCGATGTAGCCGATGCCGCCGGTGTAGAACTCGCCGCCGATATCGAAGTTGTCCGAGGTGTAGGGCGTCAGGTCAGGGTTGCCCGCGGTGGCGACCAGTGCCGAGGGATCGGAGAAGGTGATCCCCGGCAGGATCTGGCCTGCGTCCGGACGGGTCATGGTACGCGAAGCCGAAGCGCGCAGCTTGAGGTTGTCCAGGAGATCGTAGGTCACGTTGATCGAAGGCAGGAAGTTGTCGTAGTTCGACTTCGACGTGATATCGATGATCGTGTTGCCCACCTGGCTCGGCCCGACGACGACTTGGCGCGTATGCGCGTAACGCATGCCGGCATTGACGTGCAGGTCACGGCCGAAGATCTGGGTGACGCCGTTCAGTTCGAAGTAGGCGCCCCATACGGTTTCGTCCATGTCGCCGGTGGCGCCGCCGGTCACCGCGCCGCGCGCTTCGGGCGCGGAGTCGCGGTAGGCGGCGTAATTGGTGGCGGCCCTCAGTGCGTCGAAGTCCGGCACCACGAAAGCGTTGTAGCCGACGCTGCCACTGGCGAGATGGCCGAAATCGTTCACCGGGAACGTGTTGAGATACTGCCCGATCGCGCTGGTCGGCACGGTTCCGGTGGCGCCGGTGCAGCCCGCTCCGCAAACCGAAAGCTGGTAGGCCGGGCTGTTGTCATAGGCACGGATCGAACGCTGCGCCCGGTCGTAGGCGCCGCCGAACTTGATGCTGAACTGATCGTCACCGATCGTCGTATCGAGGTGCGCACCCTTGGTTTCCGTGCTGCGGCGCACGAGCTGGATGTTCTGACGATACCACTGCCAGCCGAGATTCGGATCGTTGAGATCGATGTTGGTGGTGATCAGCGGGCGGTTGGCGGCGCCGGTATTGTCGTAATAGACATCCACGCCCGAGTTCGGCGGGGTCTGGAACGCGAACGTCGGTTGCTCGCGGAAGAACTTGCTCTTCGACCAGTTGGCGCTCGCCTCCACCTTGACGGTGTCGGAAGGCTGCCAGGTCAGGCTGGGGTTGATGTTCCAGAACTTGGTGGTCTGCTTGAACTGGCTGGCTTCGAGGAAGAACGACGAGTTGGCGAAAGTGCCGCTCGTCACCACGCCGTTGTCGTCCACGGTCAGGTCGATCGGGATCATGCCGCCGGTCGCCTGGGCGCCGGTGCCGGGGCCCGAGTTGCGGACCTGCCAGTTCATGTTGATCTTGTCGTAGTTGCGCTTGGACTTGGCCCAGATACCGTCGAGGGCGAAGTGCAGTTCGTCGCTGGGGCGCCATTCGAGCGAAGCCAGCGCCGAGATGCGCGAACGGTCGCCGGTGGTCAGGCTGTTGCGGCCCAGACGCGGCAGCAGCGCGGTGCTGAGCTGGCTGCGCGTCAGGCCCGAGGTGGCGACCACGTCCACCGGCTGACCGGGGATGAGGCCGTGACCGGCATTGGCGGGGACGACCGAGGCCCAGTTCCAGTTGTTGTTGCCGGCATCGCCGGCGCCCAGGCTGCCGTCGCCCCAGCCCACGGTCTCGAAACCGTCGACGCGGGTCTTGGTCTTCACGCCCGCCACGCCGACGAGAATGCCGAAAGTGTCGGTCGTGTGGCTGGCGACGAGTGCGCCGCGCGGGCTGATCTTGCCGTTGCTGTCGGTGTACTGGCCCTGTGCCACGGCGGTGATGTGGGTGCCTTCCTTGTCGAAGGGACGGGCGTTGCGCAAGTTGACGGTGCCGGCGATGCCGCCTTCGAGGGTGGAGGGCGTCGGGCTTTTGGCAAGGTCGAGGCGGGTGAAGAGCTCGGACGGGAAGAAATCGAGATCGACTTCGCGGTTGGCGCTGCCGCCGTTGGTGCCACCATCGGACGCCACCTGAAGCTGGGACCCGTTCAGCAGCACGCGGGTGAAGCTGGGGCCGAGGCCGCGAATGGCGACCTGGGTGCCTTCGCCGTTGATGTCGCGGTTGAGGCGCACGCCGGGCATGCGGTTCAGGGTTTCGGCGAGGTTGGTGGCGGGCAGCTTGCCGATGTCTTCGGCGAAGATCGAGTCTCCGAAAGTCACGGCCTCGCGCTTGGCGTTGGTTGCGCTCTGGAGCGAACCGCGGATGCCGGTGACGATGATGTCACCCGCCGACGGCTCCGTGGAGGCATCGTCCTGCGGCGCGTCTACGGCGGCCGGCGCTGCGGTGTCCTGCGCGAAAGCGGCAGGTGCGATGAAGCTCGAAAGCGCGGCGGCGCTCAGGAGAACGGCACGAACGGAAATACGGTCGGATCGCATTGGTAATCCCCTCCCATGTCATTTTGCGTCCGCCTCCGGGCGGATCACGGGTACGCCACTGCTGGTAGCGCTATCATTAAGATATACATATGCCTCGAGCAGTGGCGCGTCAACACTTATGTTAGCGGTATCTTTCTAGCGGTAAGTATAGAGCTTTACCCGCTGGATCTGCCATTTTCCGGCCTCCAGGCGAATGTGTCGGCCCTGATGGGTCTGGTCGCCGTTGAGCAGGCGACCCGGCACCCATTTGCCGGAAGCATCGAACTTACCTTCGAACGCCGAGTCGATACCGGCAAGCGCGGCGGCATCGGCCAGCGGCTTGAAGGTCACGGTCACGCCCTGTCCTGCGACGAGGTATTCCTCGGGGCCGATCTGGATGATCATGCCGCCTGCCGCTGCGATGGCGGCCGCAGAACCCGGCTGCGAGACATCTGCGCCGGGGTGCGCCACCGGCTTCTGGATATCGGCGTAGGCGATCGTGAAGCGGTAGGGTCCGACTTCGCGGGTTTCCGGCTCGTAGACCAGCGTCTCGTCATAGAGCTGGCGCGGCTTGAAGCCGACCATGCGGTCGGTACCCTGCGCATCCAGGATGTAGGGCTTGAGCTGCTGGAGCACGCCGTAGGCATCCTTGAGGCCACCGGGATCCTGATCCACCGAGTCGATTGAAAACGGGCTGAAGCCGATCGCGTCGAGCTGGCCGATCGCGTAGAACGCGTTCGCCGCGCCGGTAGGATTGCTGGCATTGTGCGCTTCGGGAATGAACAGCACGTTGTCGGGCCGCTTGTAGCCGTTCACGATGTCCACGAAGCTCGAGAAGTAGATGTCCGGCGCCAGGAAATCGAGGTGCGGGCCGCCCGCTTTCCACACGTCCAGCAAGTGCGGCAAAGGGCCGCCGCTGGGATATTCGCCGGGGATGCGACCCGGACGGTTGAGCGCAACGTTGACGTACATCGGGATCGGATAGGCCGCCTTGCCGGCCTGCGCGAGCTGGTTCGCGAACCGGGCATAATGCCAGGCGGCAAAGACTTCCGCCGCCGCATCGCCGCCGCCGAACAGCTCGTCCCACGATCCGCTGGTACGCGCGCCGCGCTCCAGCCACATCCTGCGCATGCCCGGAACCAGCGAATCCTTGTGCGCTACAAGGTAGTTCACCAGCTCGGCCGGGACCGGCTCGGCATAAGCGGCATTGGCAGCCGCGCTATAGTCGCGCGCGACCGGGAGCATCCCGATCTCGTTCTCCACCTGCACCATGACGACGGTGTTGTCCTTGGAATCCACCGCCTTCAGATGCGCCATGAGCGCGGCATAGGCGCGCTGGTCGGCCTTCAATGTCTCGCCGCCGAAGGTCGAGAGGATCTCCACGCCCTGCCCATTGGGAAGCTGCGCACGCGGGAAGCGCTGCTGGTCGCGCTTTACCCAGGCCGGGACATAAGTGGACATGGAGTTCTTCCACGCGCCGAACCACAGGATCACCAGCTTGAGGTCGTTGGCCCGCGCCGCCTTGATCTGCGAATCCACCGAGGACCAGTCGAACGTGCCTTCGGTGGGCTCGATCAGCTCCCACGACACCGGCGTAAGCACGGTATCGACGTTCATTTCCGTCAGGCGCTTCCAGTGCGGCTCCATGTAGGCGGCGCTGGAGGATGCCGAATTGCTGAGTTCGCCGCCGATCATCAGCATGGGCTTGCCGTTGACGATGAGCTGCTGCGTATCGCCCTTTCGCTCAAGACGCGGCGCATCGGCTAGCGCGGGGGCGGCCAGGCTCAGGCTGGTCGCGAGGGCGGAGACTGCCAGCAAGGCAGAGCGGAATGTCATGCGTTCTCTCCCAGGAAGGCAGCGATCACGGCGCGGGCGCCGGAGGTTTCGAGATGGCCGAGGTGCGCGGCGATAGCGTCGAGCGCGGCGGCGTCTGGCTCATAGCCGAGCACGCCGAGCGCGGCGATGACACGGGCACGCGGGGTCGGCGCATTGCGCATGGCATCGGCCAGCGCCGGGGCGGCGGGATCGTCGACGGTGAAGATCTCACCGGCATCGGTCGTCCCGGCCTGCCAGCGTACCCACGCTGCCACGGCCAGCGCGATGGCGGCGCAGGAGCCGCCCTGCTCCATCACCGCGCCCAGCGGCGCGAGGAGGCGTTGCGGCAGCTTCTGCGAGCCGTCCATGGCGATCTGGCGGGTACGGTGCTGGAGCGCGCTATTGGCGAAGCGCGCCATCAGTTCGCGGCGATAGGCGGGAATGTCGAGCCCGGCGGGCGGGTCCAGCGTGGGCACCACTTCGTCCCAGAGCCGCTCCACGAAGAGCAGGCCCTGAGCAGTGCGGACGAATTCGTGGACGAAACGGTCGCCTGCAAGGCCGCCAAGATAGGCGATGGCCGAATGCGCACCGTTGAGCAGGCGCAGCTTGGCTTCCTCCCACGGGGCGACGGCATCGGTGAGCTGGACTCCCAGTGCAGCGAAGTCGGGGCGGGCGCCTGCGAAGCTGTCCTCGATCACCCATTGCAGGAAAGGTTCGGCCTTGACCATGGCCCGGTCTTCCAAACCGATCAGGCCCGCAAGACCGGCGATGTCCTCGTCCGTCGTGGCCGGAACGATGCGGTCGACCATGGTGGCGGGGAACGTGCAATTTTGCGCGATCCATGTGGCGAGCGCCGGATCGTGCGCCTCGGCCATGGCGAGCACCGCGCCTTTCAGCAGCGCGCCGTTGTGGGGCAGGTTGTCGCAGGAGAGGATCGAGAGCGGGGCGAGGCCCTCGGCACGTCGACGCGCCAGCGCCGCGACCAGAAACCCCGCCGCCGTGCGCGGGCGCTCCAGCCCGGCGAGATCGGCAGCCACGTCCGCGTCCTCGGCCATGAGACGGCCGGTCTTGCGATCGAGGCAATAGCCCTTCTCGGTGACCGTCAGGGTAACGAGATGCGTATCGGGCGAAGCCAGCGCGGCCACCACCGCCTCCGGGTCCTCGGGCGCGACCAGTACCCGCTGCACGGCGCCGATGATCTGCGGCGTCTGCTTTTCGCCTTCGCGCACCAGCAGGGTGTAAAGCCCGTCCTGCGGGGTCATTTGGTCCCGCACCGAAGCCGAACGCAACGAGACGCCGATTACGCCCCAGAGCAGATCGCCGGATGCCAGCGCGGCCTCGAACACGGCGGCCTGGTGCGCGCGGTGGAAGGCGCCGATGCCGAGATGGACGACCCCCGCCTTGACCGCCGCGCGGTCATAGGCGGGACGGGCGACGGCAGCAGGAACCTGCGCGAGAGTCTCGGTCGAAAGTCTCACAGCTTGTACGCCGCCTTGACGAGATCGTAAGCGAGGGCGCGGGCGACTTCGTGCGCCTCGTCCTCGGGCAGGCGGTGTTCGGCCACGAGCTGTGCCAGCCAGGCGCAGTCCATGCGGCGGGCCACGTCGTGCCGCGCCGGGATCGAGAGAAACGCACGGGTATCGTCGTTGAAGCCGACGGTGTTATAAAAGCCCGCCGTCTCGGTCGTGCGCTCGCGGAAGCGGCGCATGCCCTCCGGAGAATCGTGGAACCACCACGGCGGGCCGAGGCGCAGCGAGGGATAGTGCCCGGCCAGCGGCGCCAGTTCGCGCGAGTAGACGTCCTCGTCGAGCGTGAAGAGGATCAAGGTCAGGCGCGGGTCGTTGCCATGGCGGTCGAGCAGCGGCTTCAGAGCCTGCACGAACTCGCCCGGCAGCGGAATATCGCCGCCCTTGTCGCGCCCAAAGCGGTCGAGCACGGCCTGGTTGTGGCTGCGATAGACGGCGGGGTGAAGCTGCATCACCATGCCGTCCTCCACGCTCATCCCCGCCATTTCGGTAAGGATCTGGGCGCGGAACAGTTCGGCGTCCTCCTTGCTCGCGCCAGCCAGCACGCGCCGATAGAGCGCCTCGCAATCCTCGGGCGAGAGATCGGCAGTGCGGGCGCTGGGATGACCGTGATCGGTCGAGGTGGCTCCGGCCTCGCGAAAGCGGGCGCGGTGGAAGCGGTGCGCGGCCAGATAGCCTGCGTAAGTCGAAACGTCCTCGCCCGCCATCTCGCCGAACTTCGCGACCTTGGCTGCGAAGCCCGGCGTTTCGGGATCGACGACCGGATCGGGGCGGTAGGCGGTGACGACCCGGCCGCTCCACCCGCTTTCCCGGATCGCACGGTGATGGACGAGCGGGTCGAGCGGGCCTTCGGTGGTGGCGATCGCCTCGATGCCGAAGCGCTCGAACAGGGCGCGGGGGCGGAATGCCTCGGTCTTGAGCGCGGCGTCGATCACTTCGTAGTAGTGGTCGGCCGTGCTCTCATCCAGCAGCACGTCGAGGCCGAAGACCTCAGCGAAGACCCAGTCCAGCCACATGCGCGAGGGCGTGCCCCGGAACAGGTGATAGCGCTGCGCGAAAATCGCCCAGATCTTGCGCGGATCCTGCTCCACCAGGCTGCCGTCGACGCTCGGCACGCCCAGCGATTCCAGCGCCACGCCCTGCGAATAGAGCATCCGGAACACGTAATGATCCGGCACGATCAGCAGCGAAGCGGGGTCGGTGAACGGCGCGTCATAGGCGAACCAGGCCGGGTCGGTATGGCCGTGCGGGCTGACGATGGGCAGGTCCTTCACGCCTTCGTAGAGCGCGCGCGCAATGGCGCGCGTGCCAGGATCGGCGGGAAACAGGCGGTCGGGATAGAGAACGAGCGGACGGGTCATGCTGTGGCTTTCTCGCGGTCGGGATCGGCGACCTGGTAGCGGGGAAGGATCAGGTGGATGACGCCAAGCGCCACGAGATAGGCGCAGGAAGCCACGACGAAGATCGGCTCATAGCTGCCCACGGTCTCGAGGATGGTGCCGGCGAATTTGGCCATGAGCATGCCGCCCAGCGCACCGGCCAGACCGCCGAGACCGACGACCGAGCCGGTCATCCAGCGCGGCATCGTGTCACCCGGCAGCGCGTAGAGGTTGGCGGAAAACGCCTGGTGTCCGGCGCAGGCGAGGCCGACCAGCGCCACGGCGGTCCACAGGCCCGGCGCACCCGGCGCCAGCGCGATCGGCACGGCGCAGAGCGCGGCCAGGAACATCGCGGTCTTGCGCGAGCGGTTGATGGTCCAACCCCGGCCGATGAAGCGCGAGGAAGCCCAGCCGCCCAGCACCGAGCCGACGTCCGCAAGCAGATAGACGGCGATCAGCGGTGGGCCGAAGTCCAGCATCTTCACGCCGAACTGCTTGTTGAAGAAGTCCGGCAGCCAGAACAGGAACGTCCACCAGACCGGATCGATCAGGAAGCGGCCCAGCATGTAGGCCCAGGTCTGGCGATAGCCGAACAGCGCGCGCCACTTGACCGGGCGCGGTTTCTCCACCGGGTCGGCCTCGATCCACGCCAGTTCCTCGGCGCTGAGGTTCTTCTTGTCGCGCGGGCGGCGGTAGAAGCCGAGCCATGCCGCCAGCCACAGGACCGTCAGCAGGCCGGTGAGGATGAAGGCCCAGCGCCAGCCCAGCGTCAGCGCGATCACCGGCACCACCAGCGGCGTCAGGATCGCGCCGACGTTGGAACCGGCGTTGAAGATGCCGATGGCGAAAGCGCGCTCGCGCTTGGGGAACCACTCGTTGGTGGCGGCGATGGCGGCGGGGAACGTCCCCGCCTCGCCGATGGCCAGCGGAATGCGCGCGAAGAGCATGCCGCTGGTGGAAGTGAACAGCGCATGCGCCATGTGGCCGACCGTCCACAGCGTCACGGCCAGGGCATAGCCCGCCCGCGCACCGATCTTGTCGATCAGGCGGCCGAAGAACACGTAGGCAATGCCGTAGCCGGCCTGGAACCAGATCGCGAGGTCGGCATAGCCGCTCTCGCTCCAGCCGTAGCGCGCCTGAAGCTCGGGCTTGAGCGTGGGCAGGACCAGCCTGTCCACATAGCTCAGCACCACCGCCGCAAAGAGCAGCGCGCAGACGATCCAGCGGATCCGGCCCGAGGGTTTGCTCGGCCCGGGAACCACCGTTTCACTGATAGGCGTCACGCCGTTCACCGCGATCACCAGTTGTACATCGTGCCGTCTTCGAGGCGGTTCACCGGCAGGAAGGCGCGGTTGTATTCGTAGCCCGCGGCCAGTTCCTCATCGATGTCCACGCCCAGGCCCGGCGCCTCGCCCGGGTGCATCATGCCGTTCTCGAACGTATAGGCATGGGGGAAGACCGCGTCCGTCTCGGGCGTGTGGCGCATATATTCCTGCACGCCGAAGTTCGGCACCGAGAGGTCGAAGTGCAGCGCGGCGGCCATGCAGACCGGCGAAAGGTCGGTGGCGCCGTGGCAGCCGGTGCGGATCTGGTAAAGATCGGCCAGCGCGGCGATCCGGCGAAGGTGCGTGATGCCGCCTGCGTGGACTACCGTGGCGCGGATATAGTCGATCAGCTGGTTCTGGATCAGGTCCTTGCAGTCCCAGATCGAGTTGAAGATCTCGCCCACGGCCAGCGGCGCGGTGGTGTGCTGGCGGATCAGCTTGAACGCCTCCTGGTTTTCGGCGGGGGTCGCGTCTTCCAGCCAGAACGGGCGGTAGGGTTCGAGGTCCTTGCCGAGACGGCCCGCCTCGATCGGGGTCAGGCGGTGGTGGATGTCGTGCAGCAGGTGGACGTCCCAGCCCAGCGCCTCGCGCGCGGCCTTGAACAGTTCGGGCACGACGCGCAGGTACTTCGCGGTGTTCCAGACGTTCTCGGTCGGCAGGTCGGCGTCGGCGGGCTCGTAGAAATATTTGTCCTTGGAGACGCCGTAAGTCGAGGCCATGCCGGGCACGCCGCACTGGAGGCGAATCGCCTTGTAGCCCTGCGCCTGGTAATCGAGCGCGACCTCGATCGTGTCCTCGATGGTGGTGCCGTTGGCGTGGCCGTAGACCATCACGCCTTCACGGCTCGCACCGCCCAGCAGCTGGTAGACCGGCAGGCCGGCGATCTTGCCCTTGATGTCCCAGAGCGCCATGTCGACGGCAGCGATGGCGGTCATCGTCACCGGGCCGCGGCGCCAGTAGGCGCCCTTGTAGAGGTACTGCCAGACATCCTCGATACGGTGCGCGTCGCGGCCGATCAGGCAGGGAATCACATGGTCGGTCAGGTAGCTGGCCACCGAAAGCTCGCGGCCGTTAAGCGTGGCGTCACCGACACCGGTGGTGCCGTCGTCGCAAGTGATCTTGAGCGTGACGAAGTTGCGACCCGGGCAGGTGATGATGACCTTGGCATCGACGATCTTGGGCATGGGATGGATCCTCAGGCGATTTCGAGAGTGGTGGTCTTGAGATCGGCGCTGCTGGCGCCGACCAGGATATCGAACAGGCCGGGTTCGACGACTTCGCGCATATCCTCGTTCCAGAGGCTGAAATCGTCGGGGCCGAGCGTGAACTCGACTTTGCGCGTCTCGCCCGGCTTCAGCGTGACGCGGCGGAAACCGCGCAGTTCCATGACCGGGCGGGTGACGCTGGCGGCCTGGTCGTGGACATAGAGTTGCACAACCTCATCGCCCGCGCGCTGGCCGGTGTTGCTTATATCGACAGAGACGGTGACATGGCCCGAGAGGCCGATGCGCGGCGCCGAAAGGCTGGGCGCGCCCACCGTGAAGGTGGTGTAGCTGAGGCCGAAGCCGAAGGGATAGAGCGGCGCCGTCTCCGCGAAGAGGTAGCCGCGCTTGGCGGACGGCTTGTGGTTGTAGAAGAAGGGCACCTGCCCCACGTCCTTGACCACGGTGACCGGCAGCTTGGCGCCGGGATTGACGTCTCCGAACAGCGCCTCGGCCATGGCGGTGCCGCCTTCCTGGCCGAGATACCAGCATTCGAGGATCGCGTCCGCCTGCTCGGCCACGGTCGGCCAGGAGGGCGGACGGCCGTTGAGCGCGACGACGATCACCGGCCGGCCGGTGGCCTTCAGGGCGCGGAACAGCTCGTTCTGCTCGCCCACGAGGTCGAGGTCGGTACGGTCGCCAAGGTGGTTCTTCGCATAGCCTTCGCGGCTGGTCTGCTCGGTATCGCCGATGGCAAGGACGATCACGTCGCTGGTTTTCGCGACTTCGACAGCCTCGGCAATCAGCGCGCGGTTCTTCGCCGGGTCGGCCAGCAGCACCTCGTTGGCGGAGCGGTCCTCGCTCTGCGTGATGAACACGCCCTGCGCGAAGACGACTTCGGCCTTGCCGGCGACCCGCGCCTTGATGCCTTCGACCAGGTTCACGCTGAAACGCGGCTCGGACGAATAGCCGCCGAGGCGCGTGACGTTGGCGTTCGGCCCGATCACGGCGATGCGCTTCTGCGCGCCCGCCGTCAGCGGCAAGACACCGCTGTTCTTGAGCAGGCAGATCGACTTGCGCGCCGCTTCCAGCGCCAGCGCGCGGGCCTCGGCATTGGCGGTGAGCCTGGCCGACGCCTTGGGATCGACCGGCCCGGCCTCGAACATGCCTGCGCGGAACTTAAGCGTCAGCATACGGCGGCAGGCGGCATCGACGGCGGCAAGCGGCACCAGCCCCTTGCGCACCTGGTCGGCCAGTGTGCGGAAGCCCTCGCCATCGGGAAGGTCGGAATCCACGCCCGCATGCAGCGCCAGCCGCGCCGCGCCCTCGATATCGCTGGCGAGGTGGTGGAAGGAGGCCAGTTCCCCGATCGCCGCATAGTCGCTGACGATGGCGCCGTCGAAACCCCATTCGCCGCGCAGCACGTCGGTCAGCAGCCAGCGATTCGCGTGGCTGGGGATGCCGTCGATCTCGTTGTAGGAGGGCATGACCGCGGCAATGCCGGTGCGGCGCACCACTTCGCGGAACGGCGGGAAGAAGCTGTCGTAAAGCTCGCGCTTGCCGAGGGGGGCCGGGGCGACGTTGTTGCCTGCCTCGGGCTGGCCGTGGCCGGTCATGTGCTTGAGTGTGGCGAAGACCTTGCCCTCGGCCAGTTCCTTGCCTTCGCCCTGAAGCCCCCGCACGGCGGCGACGCCCATTTCTCCGCAAAGATAGGGGTCTTCGCCGAAGGTTTCCTCGATACGGCCCCAGCGCGGGTCGCGGGCGATGTCCACCACCGGCGACAGCGCCAGGGTGGAGCCGTGGGCGCGCACCTCGCGCCCGATCACCGACTGCACGCGCTCCACCAGATCGGTGTCGAAAGTGCCCGCCATGGCGATGGCCTGCGGGAAGCTGGTCGCCTCGGGCGCCATGTAGCCGTGGAGCGATTCCTCATGGAACAGCACGGGAATGCCCAGCCGGGTCCGCTCGCGCGCCCACTTCTGGGTGGCATTGACGAAAGCGATGGTATCGGCGGGCTTGCGCCAGCGGCCGGTGACGTCGGTGCCGGTGTTGTTGGCCGTCGCCGCGCCGCCGCGGTCGGAGGGGCGAGCGATCTGGCCGATACCGTTGGGATGGGCCTGGCTGGCGCGCGCCGGATCGAAAGCACGGGCTTCGTCCATGATCTCGCGCTTGCGGGTCGAGAGCGTGACCAGTTGAGCCACCTTCTCGTCCAGCGTCATGCGCGCCATCAGATCCTTGACGCGCAAGTCCACCGGAACCTTGGGGTCCTTGTAGAGCGGCGTCGCGGCGCGTGCCGCGACCGGCATGAAAGCCAGCATCGAGGCGCCGGCGCCCCAACGTAGCAGTTCACGGCGCTTCACGGCAGCGGCGATCATGCCTTGGCTCCCGCGAACGAACCGCGCGATCCCGCAAGCGTCAGACATACCTGAAGAATCATCGTGCTCCCCTGCATCCTCGGGCACTCTTTCGGCCCATTTCCCAACCAGGCGGCAAACGGTGTTGCCTGCCCGGAACTTTGTGTGTTAGCGGTATCATGCGCGACAAGGAACGAGCTTGTCAATGGCATCGCCGCGCTAATTACGCCTCGGCCACCGGCCATGATTTGGGATAGAGGGGAGGATGATGAAGAAGCGGCTTCTGACGATCGGCGTGTGCTTGGGCGCGCTGGGATTCGCGACTGCACCGGCCTTTGCAAACGATGGCTACGACCTCTGGCTGGCCCCTGCAAGTTCGCCCGCCACGGACATCCGCGTCGTCGGCCAGTCGCAAACGCTGGACCGCGCCGCCGGGGAACTGCGCCGCGATCTTGCCGCAGCGCCTCTTCCCGTGGTGCTCGGCAAGTCCGACGACCCGGCTATCGCCGCACTCCGCCTGCCCACCCGCGCGCTGGGCGAGGAAGGCTATCTGGTCCGCGCCGCCATGCTCGATGGCCGCAAGACCCTGATCGTCACCGGCAAGACCGACCGCGCCGTGCTCTATGGCGCCTTTGCACTGATCCGCGCCCAGAAGACCGGCGCCGATCTCGCAGCGATCGATCTCCAGTCCGCCCCGAAGATCGGCCTGCGCGTGCTCAACCACTGGGACAATCTCGACGGTTCGGTGGAGCGCGGATACGCAGGCCAGTCTCTGTGGGACTGGTGGACCCTGCCGGACTTCAAGGATCCGCGCTATACCGACTATGCCCGCGCCAATGCCGCGCTGGGCATCAACGGAATCGTCCTCAACAACGTCAATGCCAAGCCCGAAAGCCTGACCGCGCCCTATATCGCCAAGGCCAAGGCACTGGCGGAGGTGTTCCGCCCCTGGGGCATCAAGGTCTATCTCTCCGCCCGTTTCTCCGCCCCGATCGAGGTCGGCCATCTCAAGAGCGCCGATCCGCTCGACCCCGACGTCCAGGCCTGGTGGAAGGCCAAGAGCGACGAGATCTACCGCGAGATCCCGGATTTCGGCGGCTTCCTGGTGAAGGCCAACAGCGAAGGCCAGCCCGGCCCGCGCGACTATCATCGCAGCCATGCGGAGGGCGCCAACATGCTGGCCGCCGCCGTCGCGCCGCATAACGGCATCGTCATGTGGCGCGCCTTTGTCTATGCCGAAACCGACCCGGAGGACCGTGCCAAGCAGGCCTATACCGAGTTCAAGCCCCTCGACGGCAAGTTCGCGGACAACGTGCTGGTGCAGGTGAAGAACGGCGCTATCGACTTCCAGCCGCGTGAGCCGTTCCATCCGCTGTTCGGCGCCATGCCGAAGACGCCGATGATGCTGGAACTCCAGATCACCAAGGAATACCTCGGCTTCGCCACCCACCTGGCCTACCTCGGCACCATGTTCGAGGAAGTGCTGGAGGCGGACACCCGCGCCAAGGGCAAGGGATCGACGGTGGCCAAGGTGGTCGACGGTTCGCTCTATCGGCATAAGCTGAGCGGCATCGCCGGTGTCGCCAATGTCGGGCGCGACCGCGACTGGTCTGGCTCCACCTTCAACCAGGCCAACTGGTACGCCTTCGGTCGCCTCGCCTGGGATCCGACGCTTTCGGCCGACAGGATCGCGCGCGAATGGGCGCAGCAGACTTTCGGCAACGATCCGCGCGTGGTCGACACCGCCGTCAAGATGATGTTGGCCTCGCGCGAGGCGGTGGTCGACTATACCGGCCCGTTGGGCCTCGCCCACCTCATGGGCACCGGCCACCACTACGGCCCGGGGCCGTGGATCAGCGATCTCGCCCGGCCCGAATGGAACCCGGTCTACTATCACAAGGCCGACAGGAACGGCATCGGCTTCGACCGCACGAAGACCGGCAGTAACGCCGTGGCGCAGTACGCGCCGGCGGTGGCGAAGATGCTGGCAGACCCTCGCACGACGCCCGAAAGCGAACTGCTGTGGTTCCATCACCTGCCGTGGGACTGGAAGATGAAGTCCGGCCGCACGCTCTGGCAGGAGATGGTGGCGCGCTACGATCGCGGGGTTTCCACCGTCGCGCAGATGCAGGCCGAGTGGCAGGAGGTCAAAAGCCTGGTCGATGCCGAGCGCTGGCAGAAGACCGCCAGCTACCTCCAGATCCAGCATAACGAGGCCAAGTGGTGGCGCGATGCGAGCCTGGCTTACTGGATGTCGGTCAATGGCCTGCCGCTGCCTGCAGGCGCGGCTGCGCCGGAGCACGATCTCGCCTGGTACAAGGCACAGGACTTCCCGCTGGCACCTGGGCATCCGCACTGATCGCGCTTCGATGGTTGCGCTACCAATGCCACTTATGGTCTTAGCGAACATTCCCCGGCGCCTTCCATGCGCGCCGGGGCGCCGGGGAACCAGATGAGCAGCCAAACCAGAGGTCCGCGCAAACAGCGCTCCAGCGCCAAGATCGACGACGTCGCGCGTCTCGCAGGCGTGTCGCCGATGACCGTGAGCCGCGTCATCAACAAGGGCGCCAACGTCCGCGAGGAAACCCGCCGCAAGGTAGAGGCGGCGATCGCGGAACTGAACTACGCCCCCAGCAACGCCGCGCGCATCCTGGCGGGCGGTGAGGACCTCAGGATAGGGCTGCTCCATTCCAACCCGAGCTTCGCTTATCTCAGCGAGTTCCTGGTGGGCGCGCTGGAGGAAACCAGTGCTGCCAACGCGCAGCTGCTGGTGAAGCCCTGCAACGAGGAAGGCGGCGAGGCCAAGGCGGTGGCGCAATTGCTGCGGACCCGCATCGACGGCGTGATCCTGCCCCCGCCGCTCAGCGATTCCCCGGCCGTGCTGGAGGCGCTCAAGGACGCGGATGTGCCGGTCGTGGCGGTGGCCACGGGCCGCGCGCCGGAATGGGCGCTTTCGGTCAGCATCGACGACCGCGAGGCGGCTTTCACGATGACCCATCACCTGGCTGCGCTCGGCCATCGGCGCATCGGCTTCATCACCGGCCACCCGAACCAGACCGCCAGCGCCGAGCGTCTCGACGGCTACCGCGAGGCGCTTTCGGCGCTGCACCTGCCGTTCGATCCCGCGCTGGTGGCGCAGGGGTATTTCACCTATCGTTCCGGTCTGGAGGCGGCCACGCAGCTTCTCGACCTCGACACGCCGCCCACCGCGATCTTCGCCTCGAACGACGACATGGCCGCCGCCGCCATCACCGTGGCCCACCGGCGCGGGCTGGACGTGCCGAACCAGCTTACCGTCTGCGGCTACGACGATACCGCCCTGGCCGTCTCCGTCTGGCCCGAACTGACCACGATCCGCCAGCCCACCACCGATATGGCGCGCCGCGCGGTACGGCTGCTGATCGGTGAGATCCGCGCACGCAACGGCGGTCGATCCGCCGTGGAGCATCCCCATGTCGTCGCGGAGTTCAAGCTGATCCGCCGGGATTCCGACGCCGGGCCTGCCTGACCCAGAGCGCACAAACGACAAGGCCCCCTTGCCACAGGTCGCAAGGGGGCCTTGTCGTTTCAGGGCGGGCAGAAGACCGAAGCCTCCTGCCCGCTTCAGATCAGCCTTCCATCTCTTCCAGTTCGCGGCCCTTGGTCTCATTGACCATGGCGCGGACGAAGAAGAACGAAACCGCCGCGAAGAAGGCGTAGCCGGTGTAGGTCACGGCCAGGCCGGGGCTGACTGCCAGCGCCGGGAAGCTCACCGAAACCGCTGCATTCGCAATCCACTGCGCGAAGCCAGCGACCGCCAGACCGGAGCCGCGAATCTGGTTGGGGAACATCTCGCCCAACATGACCCACATGATCGGGCCCCAGCTCATATTGAAGAAGATCACGTAGAGATTGGCGGCGACCAGCGCGATCACGCCGTTGTTGCCGGGCAGCGAAACCGCGCCGTCCGCGCCGGTGACGGCAGTGGAGAAGGCATAGGCCACGATCGCCAGCGTCACCGCCATGCCGGCCGAGCCGATCAGCAGCAGCGGCTTGCGGCCGATGCGGTCCACCAGCGCGATCGTCGCGAGGCAGGCGCCGATCGAGAGCACGCCGGAAAGGATGTTGGTCTGGAGCGCATAGTCTTCCGAGAAGCCGACGGCCTCCCAAAGCGTGGCGCCGTAGTAGAACACCACGTTGATGCCGACGAGCTGCTGGAACACGGCCAGTCCGATGCCCGCCCAGACGATCGGACGCACCCGGCCGGTGGTCTTCTCGATAAGGTCCGAGAGCTTGGGCTTGTGGTGGTCTGCGGCCAGGCTGGCGCGGATTTCGGCCACCTTGCGGTCGGCTTCGGCCGTGCCGAACAGCTTCGTCAGCACCGCATGGGCGCGCGGCTCCTGCCCCTTGACGACCAGATAGCGCGGGCTTTCGGGGATGATGAGCAGCGCGAAGAAGTAGATCGCGGCCGGGATCGCCTGGAGCCAGAACATCCAGCGCCAGGCCGGAAGGTCCAGCCAGAGCGCTTCGGTAGAGCCCCCCGCGTAGCGTGCCAGCACGAAGTTCGCGACGAAGGCCCCCGTGAGGCCGGTGATGATCATCACCTGCTGCACGCTGGACAGGCGGCCGCGAATGGCGGCGGGGGTCACTTCGGAGATATAGACCGGCGAGATCACGCTGGCCGCGCCGACGCCGAGGCCGCCGACGATGCGCGCGATGATGAAGATCGCCGAGGAACCGGCCGCGCCCGCCACTAGGGCGCTGACGAAGAACAGCACGGCGGAGAGCATCATCACGCCGCGGCGACCGATCACGTCGGCCATGCGGCCTGCGGCGAAGGCGCCGATCGACGAGCCGACGAGGATCGCGCCGACATTGAAGCCGATGCCCAGCTTGCCGAGATCGAAGGCGGCCTCAAGCCCCTTCTGGGTGCCGTTGATCACGCCGGAATCGTAGCCGAACATGAAGCCGCCGATCGTGGCGACCGCCACGATGGCGACGATGAATGCCATGTTGATCCGGGTCTCGCCCCCGATGTCCGGCCCGCCTAGTGGCCCGGTCTGCGCCGCAGTCATTCCTCTTTTCCCCTTCATCGAGATGCGCGATGTTCTGTTTGGCGCCCGACATCTTCGTTGGACTTAGCTGTTGGCGGCGTGGACCGGCAAGCCGGAAACGCCCGCATCGAAAGCAAAAACATCGCCCGCGAGCGGCTGCTGCTCCAGCTCGGCCGCGGACAGGCCCTTGCGCGCCGTCGTGGCGTAGGCGGTGCATAAGCCCGGGCCGCCGAAAGCGATCTTGGTAATGTTGGCGACCGGGAACTTCACGGTTACCATCAGCTTGCCCGCCGGGTCGTAACGCCGCACGCCCCAGCCGCCGAACAGACCGGTCCAGAGGCAGCCCTCGGCGTCGATCACGGCGCCATCCGGGTAGCCCGCGCCGTCCTCGATGGTGACGAAGGCTTCGGGCTTGCCCAACGTGCCGTCCTCATCGACCGAAACGCGCCAGATCGTCTTGCCCAGCGTATCGGTGTGCCAAAGCGTCCGTCCGTCCGCGCTGATCGCGGGTCCATTGGTGATCACTACCTCTGGCAGGCCCGCGTGGACGCAATGCCCCCGGTCCAGCCGATAGAGCGCGCCGGAAGCCTCGGTTTCCTCGTCATGCATCGAACCCAGCCAGATGCGCCCCGAGGGATCGGTGGCGGCATCGTTCAGCCGATTGCCTGGACGGGTCGGCTCGGGATCATGGAGCGGCGTGAAGGCGCCGGTTTCCGGGCTGAAACGATGCAGCCCGGTCTTGACCCCGGCGATCATGTCGCCCCGCTCCGTCGGCAGCGCCCAGCCGATCTGGTCGGGGGCGTGCCACATGTCGAGCATGCCGGTGGCCGGATCGTGTCGGTAGAGCCGGTGTTCCTTGATATCGACGAACCACAGGCGGTCGCCGGTCCAGACCGGCCCCTCGCCCAGCGTGGCGCCTAGGGAAAGAACGGATTCCGGCGTCACGTCAGCGCCACCCGGCATCGACGAAGTAGTCGTGCCCGGTGCACATGGCGCCGTCGTCCGAAGCCAGGAAGAGGCAGAGCGCGGCGACATCGGCAGGCTGGATGCGCGCCTTCAGGCACTGCGCGGCCATGATCTCGGCCTCGCCCTCCGGCGTGTACCACTGCTTCTGGCGCGGCGTGTCGACATTGCCCGGCACGATCGTGTTGACGCGGATGTTGTCCGCGCCAAGATCGCGCGCCATGGCGCGGGTCATGCCTTCCACGGCCGCCTTGGCGGTCTGGTAGAGCACCAGGTCCGGCAGGCCGAGATGCCAGCTGATCGAACCGAAGTTCAGGATCACGCCGTGACCTTGCGCCTTCATGCCCGGCACCACCGCCTGTGCCACGAAGAACTGGTGGCGCAGATTGGTGGCCATGCGCTCGTCCCAATAGGCGGGCGTCACGTCGTCGATCGTGTGGCGATCGTCGTTGGCCGCATTGTTGAGCAGCACGTCCACGCCGCCCAGCAGGCCCGAAAGCTCTGCCACGGTGGCGGCGGTGGCCTCCAGGTCGCGCAAGTCGCATGTGCGGAAATGCGTTCCCGGCAGCGCAGCGGAAAGCGCCTCGCCGGCAGCCGCGTTGATGTCCACGAAGGCGACATGCGCGCCTTGCGCGGCGAAAGCCTCGACGAGGCCCGCACCGATGCCGGTGCCGCCGCCCGTGATGAGGACGCGCTTGCCCTTGAGGCTGGGATAGATTGCGGAATGTTTGGTCATGGATGGGCCCTCATCAAGCCTTGAGAAGCCCGCGCGAAAGCAGGTTGGCGTAAAGCGCCGCGATACCGGTGCGCCAGGGCGCCGCATCGCGGGAGGTGACGACGCGGTTCTGGAGCTGGCCCAGCTTGTCGCTCTCGATAGTTACGACATCGCCCACTTTGTGGGTGAAGCCACGGCCCGCTTCATCGCGGTCCTGCACGGGCGCGAAAAGCGTGCCGAGGAACAGCACGAAGCCATCGGGATAGTGGTGCTCACTCAGCGTCTGGCGCACGAGATCCAGCGGATCACGGCTGATTTCCGCCATGTTGCTGGTGCCGCGCAGGACGAACTGGTCCTCGCCGGTGATCGAGAGGCGCACTTCGGCAACGCGCACGTCGTCGATAGTGAAGCCATCGTCGAAGATGCGGACGAGCGGGCCGAGCGAGCAGGAGGCGTTGTTGTCCTTCGCCTTGCCCAGCAGCAGGGCCGAACGGCCCTCGAAATCGCGCAAGTTGACGTCGTTGCCCAGCGTGGCGCCGACGGCCTGGCCATTGCTCCCGACCAGCAGGGCGATTTCGGGTTCGGGATTGTTCCAGCTGGAATCCGAACGCACGCCGATCTCGGCGCCGACGCCGACGGTGGAGAGCACGGGCGACTTTGTGAAGACTTCGGCATCGGGGCCGATGGCGACTTCGAGATACTGAGACCAGAGGCCGTCCTCGATCAGCGCGGCCTTGAGCTGCGCGGCGCTTTCGGAGCCGGGCACGACCGAGCGGATCTGGCCGCCGATGCGCGATTCCAGGCGTTCGCGGATGGCGGCGGCGGCGCTCCAGTCACCACGCGCGCGCTCTTCGATCACGCGCTCGATGGCGGATGTGGCGAAAGTGACGCCGCAGGCCTTCACGCACTGGAGATCGACCGGGGAGAGCAGGTTGACGGATGCAACGTCGAAAGCGCCAAGCTTCTTGCCGCCTCGGCCGGAGAAATCGCCCGCTTCGACCAGCGCCGAAACGGTGGGCATTACCGCGGACATATCGAGCAGTTCGCCGCGCACCACGAGGATCGGGCTGGGGCCTTCGCCGAAGTCCGCACGGCCCAGGAAGGTGCCGGAAGTCCAGTCGGCAGGCATCAACGACATGCAGTATCGGGATTCGCCACGGATCCCCTCCCTTTGTTTGTCTGGTATAACTGATAGCGCTACCATTTGGCACATTGATGCGGCTTGTCAAGGCGGATTGCACGAACGGTAACAATCGAAAGGCTTGGGCAAAGGGGTGGCCTACCTCCTTGCATCCTGCAGGCGGTTTCAGGCGTTGGTCCATATCGGCCGCACTTGCGAGGATCGCGCGACGTGAATGGAATTCCTTCTGACACTGCAATCCCCGCCGCAACACCCCCGGATGCGTCCTTTTCCAACGAGCATGACCGGACGACCTGGGAGGAAGCGACAAGGCGCATCGCCGCTCTGGCCGGTGCGGTCCCAGCAGGCGAGCCGGGCTGGATGCGATGGCCGGCGGGAGGCGGCGACTACTTCGTCCCGCGCGATACGCTGCTGGTCGAGGAAGCGCATGCGCTGGGCATCACGCGCGATACGCAGTTCTTCGGCGGTGCCGTCCCGCACCGCTTCGTGGCGAGCAAGGCCATATCGCACGGCTTGATCTCCGCCGACGCGCGGGCTCCGGAGGGCTGGCAGGCCGGCCTTGCGGTGCACCTCGGGAACGCCGTCCTGCGCGGCTATACGGCTTTCGCGGTGGAAGACGCCCGCATCGCCGGCCAGCTCATGCTCAAGCACGGAACGGCCCGGCTCAAGGAAGTGGAGGCGACATCGGGCCAGGGGCAGACCGTGGTCGCCTCGGAGCAGGAACTGGAGGCGGCGCTCGCCGCGATCGATCCGGCCCGGATCGAAGCCGGCGGGCTGGTGATCGAGGAGAACCTCTGCGAGGTCGAAACGTACAGCATCGGCACGATCGGGCTGCCGGGGCGGCGCGATGCTCCTTCCGCATCCGCCGTCCGGTCTTTCGCCTATTGGGGGACTCAGCGGCTTACCCGCAACAATCGCGGCGAAGCGGCCTACGGCGGCTCGCGCCTTCATGTGGTGCGAGGCGGCTTCGAGGAACTCCAACGAGAGCTGCTTTCCCACGACCGCGCCGAGGCGGTTCGCAAGGCGCTGCTCTACGACCGCGCCGTTTTCGCCGCCTACCCGGCGCTTTTCGCCTCTCGTCGCAACTACGACGTGGCCGAGGGGACGGACGCCGGGGGGCGCATACGCATCGGTGTGCTGGAACAGAGCTGGCGCATCGGCGGCGCCACCGGAGCGGAAATCGCCGCCTGCCAATATCTCGAAGCGCATCCCGAGAAAGCCGGGGTGACCTGTGCAACCGTCGAGATCTACGGAAACCCGCATGCCGCCCCTCCCGACGCGGCCGTGTACTATGCCGGCGTGGATCCGGTAGCCGGGCCGCTCACGAAATATGCGCAAATCATCGAGTGACAGGTAATCGAATGAAGTCAGCCAACCCCGTGACCCTGGCCGTCGGCGACGAGACGATCGACGGCACCATCCTTACCCCCGCCAAGCTCACGCCCGGCGTTCTCTTCATCCACGGCTGGGGTGGGTGCCAGGAGCAGGATCTCATCCGTGCCGAGGAAATCGCGCAGCTCGGCTGCATCTGCTTCACGTTCGACCTGCGCGGCCATGCCCGGCATGAAGACGAGCGCAACAGCGTCACCCGCTCGGACGGGCTTGCCGACGTCGTGGCCGCCTACGATTTCCTGGCCGGGCAGGAAGGCATAGACAGCTCCGCCATCGCCGTCGTCGGCACCAGTTACGGCGGCTATCTGGCTGCGCTGCTCACGGCGGAGCGCTCGGTCTCCTGGCTGGCGCTGCGCGTTCCGGCGCTCTATCCCGACAGCCATTGGGATGTGCCCAAGGCCTTGCTCGACCGCGCGGAGATCGACCGTTACCGCAGTCATTTCCGCACCGGGCACCAGGACCGCGCCCTGGCCGCCTGCGAGCGTTTCGCCGGAGACGTGCTGATCGTGGAATCGGAGTTCGACGACTACGTGCCGCATCCGGCGATCAGCTCCTACATGGCGGCGTTTCGCAACAGCCGCTCGCTCAGCTACCGGGTCCTCAAGGGTGCCGACCATGTCCTGCGCGACGAAAGCCAGCGCAAGGGCTACAATCAGCTGCTGATCAACTGGATCGAGGAGATGGTGCGGGGCGTCCGCCGTCCGGCCTGAGGGCTCTGCCTTCGTTGCGGCAGCAAATTATCAAGATTCCACCTCCCGCCGAAGCTGGCGAACGGTACGCCGCAGGGCTCGTTACGCCTGCAACCGGGTGCGCTGCGCCACGTTCGGTGAAGACACGGAAGGGGCAGACGACAGGAACACGCCGATGGCCGAGACCCAGGACATGATCCACGAGGACCCCTTGCCGGGTCACGAAAGCGAACTGGAGCCGAAGCCGGAATGGCAGCCGCGCTATCTCGGTTCCGGCAGGCTGCAGGACAAGGTCGCCGTCGTCACCGGGGCCGATAGCGGGATAGGCCGCGCAGTGGCCGCCCTCTTCGCCCGCGAGGGGGCGGACGTAGCCATCATGTACCTGCTCGAAGACGACGATGCGGCGGAAACCAAGCGGATCGTCGAAGCGGAAGGCAGGCGCGCCATCACCATCCGCGCCGACATCCGCTCGCCGGACGCCTGCGAGCTGGCCGTGCGCCAGACCCTGGAGACGTTCGGCCGCATAGACGTGCTGATCAACAATGCCGGCGAACAGCATCCCGACAAGGACATCACCGACATCACCGAGGAACAGCTGCGCCGCACGTTCCAGACGAACATTTTCGGCATGTTCTTCATGACCCAGGCCGCCCGGCCGCACCTGAAGCCCGGCGCCAGCATCGTCAACTGCACCAGCGTGACCATGTACAAGGGCAGCAAGGAACTGCTCGACTACAGCTCCACCAAGGGCGCGATCACGGCCTTCACCCGCTCGCTGTCCGAGAACCTCGTAAGCGAGGGCATCCGCGTCAACGCCGTGGCGCCCGGCCCGATCTGGACCCCGCTCAACCCCTGCGGGGGCGCGACGCCTGAGAAACTCGAAAACTTCGGCGAAGACACGCCGATGGGCCGCCCCGGCCAGCCCAACGAAGTGGCGCCCTCGTTCCTGTTCCTGGCGTGCGAAGACGCCAGCTACATGAGCGGCCAGGTGCTCCATCCGAACGGCGGCATCATCGTCGGCAGTTGAAGCCCGCACCGTCCAGCCAACGGACAGTCGCCTCCTCCACGGCCTCGCCGGGCGGAGGGGGCTGCTCCGATCTCAAGGCGTGAACGGCTCGCCGGAAGGTCGATGGCTTTCGGCGACAAAGGTCATTGCGGTGCGATCAGCCGGTATGCCCCGCCCATCAGCAGCGTCACTTCGTCGCGGGTGAGGACATATTGGGGCTCGTAGCTCAGGCCTGACTGGCGGGTGCGCCGCCAGTGGTCGACGTAGACGGCCTGGTTCTGCCCGAACAGCGAATGGACATGGCGCGCCAGTTCCGGGGGACAATCGGCGGAATAGGCCGCGCGGAACATGCCGAGGTCCACCACGTAAGGGCCGACCATGACCCAGACGTGGCCATCCCATCCGGCATCCTCGCCGCCGAACGCCGCCGGGCCGTCCACCGGTTCGCGCCGTCCGTAGACCGGCTGCCCATCGACCGCCAGCACGCCGGCCACCACCTGGACCGGAGCGGCAAGATGCCGTTCGAGCTGAACCGCAAGCGCCGCGCTGAGCCAGCCCGAAACGGCACTTTGCCGATCCGCGGCCTGAGGGAACACCTTCAGGATCTCCACCGCGCAGGCAGCGAGGCGCGCCTTGTCGGCGTCGGGCATCTCGTAAGCCTTGAACGCCTTGGCCGCGGCCCAGCCGTGCTGCGCTGCCACCAGCTTGCCCAGTTGCACCAGGTCGCGTGCGATCGTCATCGGGGTAATTCCTGCTCGTTTCTCGCGGCCTGCGCCGCCTCGGGTCCAGCCCCTTAAAGCGTTTTCCTGTCAGGTGAAATCACCCGATGATCCGGGATCTGCCGTCGTACCCGAAACAGGGTTTGCCCAAAGCCTCGCCGCGCTGCGATCATGCCGGCAACCGCTTGTAGATGAAGGAACATTCATGCGCACGCTCTCCATACTGACCGCTTCGGTGGCGACACTGTCCCTTCCCGCAGGCGCGCAAGTGAAGGACGGCAACGGCAACGAACTCCACCTCGGCCGTCCGGTGAAGCCTATTGCCGATTACAACGGCGGCACCATCAGCAAGGGCCGCGCAGCACAATGCGTGCTGGAGGGCGGTCCCAGAAAGGCCTGCACGTTCTACCCCCGCAACGGTGACGGCAGCTTCGCCATCGACGTCGACGGCCGGGCCTTTTATGCCGACAAGACCTCGCCCGAACGCGTGGTGGTCGACTATGACAACGGTGCACGAATGGTCCCCCAAGGCGCCTTCACGCGCAGCAAGCGCGACCCGCGCCTGCTGGGTTCAGGGCAGCAACCGCAAGATCTGCGTCTATTGAGGAGCGCTCTTTTCGACCGCGCGTGCCGAGGCTGCGCCTTTTCGCGAAACCAAATCGCATGTCGATCTTTAGCCCTGCATGGATGTAGCGGCGCAGATCGACGAGCGAAACCATGCGGGGGGCGGTGAACCTCCCGCTCCTCCGCCAACGAGCGATAAGCGCGCACGCCGGCTCCGCGTCCTGAGGATCCTGCGCAATGTCGCGATCGGCGCGGTCCTTGCCCTGTTCGCGGCGTGGCTGGTGCTCTTCATCACCAAGGGGCGGTTCCTGAAACACCCCTTCGAGAGCATGGCGAGTTCCGCGGCCGGGCGACAGGTGCAAGTCGGCGGCGAGTTCCAGCTCTACTTCGCGCCGTTCCGCATCAAGTTCCTCGCCGAAGACCTGAGCATCGCCAATCCCGAATGGGCGGGGCGCCCCCGCATGTTCGCCGCCCGCCACATCGAAGCGCGGATCGCGCCGCTCTCTCTCCTGTTCGGCAGACGCCATGTCCCCATGCTCGATCTCCAGGGCGGCGCGCTGGACCTCGAATGGGACAAGACGCATAAGCGCAACACCTGGACTTTCGGAAGCGGCGAAGGCGGCAAGCCTTTCGAGTTCCCCCGGATCGACCGCGCGACCCTGTCCGATACCCGCATTCGCTATCTCGATCCCCAGATGCCGCTCGTCGCCGATCTCGTCGTGGACCCGGTCACGGCCATCGATGCGCGGATCGGCAAGGCCGTAGCCTTGCGCGGCGACGGCACTTTGCGCAAGACACCCTTTCGCCTGAGCGCCCGCCTGCTCTCGCCCGACGAAACGGTGGATCGCGGCCGCAATGCACTGGAACTGACGGCCTGGGCGGCAAACAACCGGATGGACGTATCCGGCACCCTCCCCTCGCTTGCCGAGTTCGAGGGCGTCCCGCTGAAGGTCCGGGCACAGGGACGCGACTTGTCCGAACTGCTCGCCATCATCGACGTCGCCATTCCGCAGACCCGTCGCTATGCTTTGAAAGCGCAGATGGTGAAGGATGAGGCGACCTATCGTTTCACCGGCATGACCGGCACTTTCGGCCAGTCCGACTTGCGCGGCACGCTGACGGTGAAGAACGCCGAGCGCCTGCGCCTCGATGCGCAGCTTGCCACGCGCCGGCTGGACATCGTCGATGCGGCACCCTTCATCGGCTACAACCCGGACATCGTGGCTGCCAAGGGCGCCGTCGCCGCTGCCGCCGCTACCGGCGCCGGGTCGCAGCGCGTGCTGCCCGATGCTGCCCTGCCGATCGGCACCATGCAGCGCTTCGACGCCGGGCTGGACTGGAAGATCGGCGCGATCCGGTCGCGCAGCGTCCCGGTCCAGAACATCGCGCTCAAGCTCTCGCTGGAGCGCGGCCGGCTGGCGCTGTCGCCGCTGACCTTTTCGATGGCGCGGGGCGATGTCGCCTCGGACCTGATTTTCGACACGCGCCAGCGGCCCTCCGCGGTCAGCTACGACATCCGCTTGAAGCCGACGCCGATGGGCCGCCTGCTGGCCGGCTACGGCGTCGAGGAATCCGGTACGACGGGCACGATCGGCGGCCGGATCAAGCTGGAAGGCCGCGGCGACACCATTCACGACTCCCTGGCTTCCGCCTCCGGCCGCATCGCTTTCGTCATGCCGCGCGGTACGTTCTGGACTCGCAACGTCCAGCTTGCGGAGCTGGACCTCGGAACGTTCGCCTCCAAGATGTTCGAAGGCAAGCTGAAGGAACCGGTCCAGCTCAACTGCGGCCTCGTCGCCTTCACGGTGCGCGGCGGCACGGCGGCCGCCGATCCGATCCTGATCGACACCTCGAAAAACGTCATCACCGGACGCGGCGGGTTCAGTTTCGGCACCGAAGCGCTGGATCTCGCCTTCCGTGCGGACGGCAAGAAGTTCAGCCTGTTCTCGGGCCAGTCCCCCGTCGGCATCGGCGGCCGCTTCGCCAAGCCCTCGCTCGACGTGATCAGCCCGCAACTGCTCGGCCGGGCAGGCGTGGGCCTCGGCCTGGCAGTAGCGGCAACGCCGGTGGCCGGGCTGCTGGCTTTCGTGGACGTCGGCGATGCCAAGTCCGCCGCCTGCGGCCCGGTACTGGCGGGGGCGACGGCCAAGGCCCAGCGCACCACCAAGGGCAAGCCGCGCGACGACGTGGGCTCCGGCCGCGCGGGCAAGATCCGCTGATGGCGGTGGGTCCCGCGCTTTTCGGCCGGGGGAAGCGTTAAGCCGTGCCGATCGCGACAACTCGCGCTGCGCCGCCGACCCTTGCCTCTGCCGGTCGCTGATCGGACGAGGTGCGCCCTGAGGCCGGATTACCGCAGGAACGATTGCCGACATGCTATTGGACATTGCGCCGACATGTGTTGTTCTTGAGACATGGGAGAGCAGCCGTCCTACCAGGAACTCGAGCGCCGCCTTGCCGCCGCGCAGGAGGAAGCCTCGGCCGCGAAGTCGGCACTGTCCGCCGCCGAAGCCAGGCTGCGGCAAGCGCTGCAAGTGGGGGGCATGGAGTATTGGGAATGGGATCCGGTGAGCGACCGGGTTACGCGCGCCAATGCGATTTCCACTTTTGGACCTTCCGGCCAAGTCGCCCACGCGCACAAGGGCATTGACGGCTTTGTCCGGGTGCATCCAGACGATCGCGAACGCCATCAGGCGATGGTCTTGAAGGCCGGGCAGACGGGCACCGGATGGCATATGGAGTTTCGCGTCGTTCGGCCGGACACCGGGGAGATCGAGTGGCTGGAAGAGCGCGCCTCCCCCACCACCGATCCGGCAACCGGCGAGCGCAGGATCAATGGCTTCATCTGGAACGTCACCGACCGAAAGCGCGCCGAAGCCGCACGCGCCGAAGGTGAGGAACGGCTGAGGCTCGCCATAGAAATCGGGGAACTCGCCAGCTGGGACTGGGACACCCGCTCCGGCGCGGTGACCTGGAGCGACCGGCATTTCCTGATGCAGGGCTATCGGATCGGCGAAGTGACGCCGAGCTTCGAAGCCTGGCTGGCGCGAGTGCACCCGGAAGACCGCGCGGAAACCGTCTCCCGGATCGAGGCGGCGCGCGACACCCGCCAGGTCTACGCTCACGAATTCCGCACGCTCCATCCGGACGGCACCGTCCTGTGGTGCGCCGCGCGCGGACGGTTCTTCTATGATGAAACGGGCGCTCCCTGCCGCATGATCGGCGTGATGGAGGACATCACCGAGCGCAAGCGGAGCGAGCAGGCGCTCAACGACGAATTGCGCGACACCCTGATCCTCCAGCAGCTTGGCGCCCGGCTCGTCACCGAAGACAACGTGCAGACCATCTACGAAGAAGTCCTGTCGGCGGCGATCGCGATCATGCGGGCCAAGGCTGGCAGCGTGCAGATGCTGGATTCCGAGACCGAGGAACTCGTCATCCTCGCCGCCCAGGGCTTCAGCCGGCGGACGCAGGATCGGTTCCACCGCGTAAGCGCAAGCTCGAGCACATCCTGCGGCCTAGCCATGCGTACCGGCAGTCGCGCCTGGTGCCACTTCGATCCGGCCAGTTCGGACCCGTCGGTCCGGCTCCATGTCGAGGATGGCGTCCTCTCGGCGCAGTCCATGCCGCTGGTGTCGCGGTCCGGCAGGGCGATCGGCATGGTCTCGACACATTGGGCCACGGCGGACCATCGCCCTTCCGAGCGGGACTTGCGGTTCCTCGATCTGCTTGCCCGCCAAGCCGCCGACCTGCTGGAACAGCGGGCTGCCGAAGCGGTGCTGCGCAAGAGCGAGGCAAAGTACCGGAGCTTGTTCGACAAGCTGGAGGATGGGATCGCCGTCCTGCGCGCCGTTCGCGACCCGGCCGGGCAAATCGTCGATTTCATCTATCTGGAACTGAACGAGGCCGTGCAGCGACAGACGGGCCTGGAGCGATCGCACTTCCTGGGCCGCCCACTGTCCGAGGTTTCGCTGAAGGACGATTTCGACAACTGGCTGCCGATCCACCGGCAAGTGGTCGAAACGGGCGAGCCGGTTACGGTGGAAAACTACGCCCAGTCCGTGCAGCGATGGTTCGAATTGAGCGTCTATCCCAGCGGGCCGGACCGGATCGCCCTGTTCATCCGCGACATCGACGGGCGCAAGCAGGGCGAGATCGCTCTGCGCGAAAGCCGGGAACACCAGGCCTTTCTGCTCGAGCTTTCGGACGCGCTGCGCGCGGAAAAGGACGCCGATGCGGTTGCCTATCGCGCGATCGGGATGCTTTCGGATCATATGCGGCTCGATCGCTGCTATGTCACCTATTATCGCCCCGAAGATGACCGCGCGGACTTCCCCTATCAGATCGGCAACGACACCGTCCCGCCGCTTCCGGCCCAGGTCCGCCTGTCCGACTTCCCGGATGCCTACCGACAGCTGCTCGAAAAGACTTTCGTGATCGAAGACGACTTCGCGCGGCGAGGCCTTTCGGATGCCGAGCGCGCCAGCAGCAAGGCGGTGGGGATGCGGGCGATGCTGGCTTCTACCTTACGCCGCGGGACGAAGAACCCGCTCTGCTCCATGGCGGCGGTTTCCTCTTCGCCGCGACGTTGGAGCGCCGGGGAAATCGCGCTGGTCGAGGCCGCCGCGGAGCGCACCTGGGCAGCGATCGAACGGGCCCGGACAGACGAGGTGCTGCGCGAAAGCGAGGAGCGGCAGATGTTCCTGCTCAGCCTCAGCGACGCCGTGCGGAACCTGGCAGATCCGGCCGAGATCATGGCCCTCACCAGTGCGATGGTGGGCGCCCACATGCGGGTCGGACGGTGCGGCTACGGCGAAGTTCCGCCGCCCGGCGACATGCTTATCGTCAGGCGCGACTGGACCGACGGCGAAATGGGCAGCCTTCAAGGGCAGTGGCGGCTCGACTTGTTCAGCGACGACATCGTCTCTTCCTATCGCGCCGGCAGAACCGTGATTATCGAGGACGCCCACGTAGATCCCATCGCTCAGGGCAACGAGGAGGCTCTGAGAGCCATTGGGGGGCTGCGCTCCAGCATCGCCGTGCCTCTGCTCAGAGACGGCAGGCTAACCGCGTTCTTCTATGTGCAGCACACCTTGCCGCGACGCTGGAGCGCCGGCGAGCAGGACCTGGTGCGCGAGGTTGCCGAACGGACGTGGTCGACTCTGGAACGCGCGCGCACGGAAGCGAGGCTTCGCGAAAGCGAGGAGCGGTTCCGCCAGTTCGCCGATGCCTCGTCCGGCGCCCTGTGGATCCGCGATGCGGCCACGTTGAACATGGAGTTCGCCAGCCGCGCGATCGAGCCGATCTACGGCATAGAGGCGGACGAACTGCTGGGCGACGTGAAGCGCTGGGCCGCGCTGATCCTGCCCGAGGATCGCGATATCGCGCTCGAGCACCTGGAACGGGCGCGGAGCGGCGAAGCCACCTTGCACGAGTTCCGTATCCAGCGCGCGTCCGACAAGGCGTTCCGCTGGATCCGCAACACCGATTTCCCGCTCCGCGACAACGGCCATATCCCGCGCATCGGCGGCATCGCCCTGGACGTGACCGAGGAGAAGCTCTCGGCGGAGCACCAGACGGTCCTGCTGGCCGAGCTTCAGCACCGTGTGCGCAACATCATGGCGATCATCCGTTCGATCACGCTGCGCACGGCGGACGGCGCGGGCAGCGTTTCGGACTATTCCGAACTTCTTTCCGGGCGCCTCGACACGTTCGCGCGGGTCCAGGCGCTGCTGACCCGCGCCGCCAATGTCGGCGTCGGCATGGCGACGATCGTTCACGACGAACTTTCGGCGCTGGCCGGGCACGGCGGCCAGTTCGACGCTCAAGGTCCCGAGATCGAGCTTTCCCCCAAGGCGGCGGAGACCATGACGCTGGCGGTACACGAGCTGACCACCAATGCCCTGAAATACGGCGCGCTTTCGCATCCCGACGGTTTGGTCCGCGTGCGCTGGAGCGTCGAGGAGAAGCCGACCAAGCCCTGGCTGGTGTTCGAGTGGAGCGAAAGCGGGGCTCCCGGACGAGAGCCGCCGGACCGTCCTCGCCGCGTGGGGTTCGGCAGCGAGCTGATCGAAGGGCGCATTCCCTATGAGCTGAATGGACGCGGCTCGGTGCGGTTCGAGGCGGGCGGCGCGCAATGCCGGCTGGAATTCCCCCTCAAGGACGGCGCCAGTATCCTGGAGACGGATGCGCCTCAGCCTGCCACCCTGTTTGGAGGAGCGATAGACATGAGCGGACAAGCCGATCTCACCGGCCAGCGTGTCCTGGTGGTCGAGGACGATTACTACCTCGCCGCCGATACCGCGCGCGCGTTGAAAGGCGCCGGCGCCCAGGTGCTAGGCCCCTGCCCCAGCGAAGACGCCGCGCGCGCCCATATGGCCGATGCGCCGCCGACATGCGCCGTCCTCGACATCAATCTGGGCGGCGGCCGATCGTTCGACCTCGCCGGCGACCTCAGGCGGGACGGCGTGCCCTTCGTGTTCATCACCGGCTATGATCAGGATGTGATCCCGGAGCGGTTCGCCGGTATTCCCTGCCTGCAGAAGCCGGTGGAATTCCGGCATATCATCGGCGCACTGGCGGATAGTCTCGGCGTCTGACCTCCCACGCCCGCTGCTTCAGTTGGATCGGCTTGCAGACTGCCCGTAGAGCGCTTTGCCGCAAGCGGTCTGCGGCAGCGGGAAGGCAGGATCCGTCAGGAAGGCGCGATCGGTGAGGGCCGCGAGAAAGGCGGTCACCGCTTGGCGCCGGTCCGGTGAAAGCGGTGCGATGCGGGCATGCGCCGCGATCGCCGCCTCGAGCGTGGGCGCCGAACCGTCATGCAGATAGGGCGCGCTGACGGCCACGTTGCGCAGGCTCGGCGTGCGGAAGCGGCCACGGTCGCGGGCGCGGCCAAGGTCGCGGGCGGTGACTTCGGCCAGGCCCGGATCGGCCGCGTCCGGAGGGGGGACCTCACCGATCCGGTGGTAGCGCGCGTCGGTGAAGTTCGGGCCGCTGTGGCAGCCGGCGCAAATGCGCCGGAAGATGCCCTCCCCCTGCCGGGCTTGTGCGCTCGACACGGCCTTGTCCCAATCGCTGCCGCGCGAGACGAGCGCGCGTTCGAAAGCGGCCAGGGCGCCGGCGACCTTGGGATAGTCGATCGCGCCGTCGCCCCCGGGGAAGGCCTGCCGGAACTGCGTCACATAGCAGGGGTCGCGGCCGAGCCGCCGGGCAATCTCGCTTTCATGGTCCTTCATGGCCATTTCCACCGGATGCTCCCCGAACACCGGCACCGCCACTTGCGCCTCCAGGCTGGTCAGGCGCGGATCGGCCCAGGTCAGGCAGGGGAAATCCCCGACATCGGCGAGCGTCGAGACATTGCGCCGGCCCGGGTCGTCGAGCGCGCCGGGGTGCGTGCGGTTGCCGTCGGTGAAGCCGTGGTGCTGCTCGTGACAGGTCGCGCAGGACATGGTGCCGTTGACCGAGAGATCGGCGTCATAGAACAGCCGGCGCCCGAGTTCGACCCGAGCGGCTTTCACCTGCTCGTCCAGCTGGGGAGCCGCGCGGCATAAGGCCATTTGCCCCCAGAACGCCGCGGCGATCAGGGCAAGGCCGGTCAGGGCATAACGCATGGAAGAGCTCAGGGAAGACGGGCGACGAGCAGCGGCATTTTCTCGTTCGCATTGGCGGCGATCTGCACCAGATAGTCTCCCGGTTCGAGCGCGAAGTCGACCATCTTGCGAATGCCCGAACAGTCCGGCCCGTGACCATGCGCGATGGAGGCGAGGCCCCGCCCGGGGGTGCCGCTGCCGGCGGCTTCGCCCATCCTGATCAGGTCGATCCAGGCGGCGGAGCCCAGCGCCACGCGGTAGCGGCCCGTCTCTGCGACGGTGAAGGCGAAGATCCCGCCGAAACTCACCGACCCGCCGGGCTTTTCAGGCCGCAGGGCATAGCGAACCTCGGGCGTGGGGCTGAGCCTGCCCTCGATCGCGGTGCCCGGCACCAGGCGCGCCGCCGAAGCCGCATCGCGCCCGGCCGCCAAGGGCACGCGCCGGGTCCAGCCGGACAATTCGACCGGCAGGGCGGCAGCCTGCGCATCCGCCGGACAGACCGTGCCCATGCCGGGCATGTCCTGCGCCAGCGCCGCGCCTGCCGGCGCCCAGGCCAGCAGCACCGCCGCAGCCAAGCCGCCCTGCCAGGTCCGAAATTTTTCCCCGATCATCTTGAGATCCTCATTTTGCTGCACTTTTGCAGCGCACGACAACTATATACGATCAGATATAGCGATTCGTCGCGACGACGACAGCAAAAAACCACGACATTACAAGGCACAGGGGCTTCTTTCATGCGTTTCGCACCCGCGTTTGCGGTCACTCTTTCCTGCATCCTCGCCAGTCCCGCGCTCGCGCAGTCCGCAGCGTCCGAAGACCAGGACGCGCAGCGCGGCAATGCCTTCACGCTGGGCCAGATCATCGTCACCGCCCCGGCGCCGGACGGTCTCGCGATCACCTCCTCCACGCTCGATGCCGAGGCGATCACGCTGTTCCAGCGCAACAGCCTGGACGACGCCGTCAACCTGATGCCGGGCGTCTCGTCGTCGAACAGCGGCGGATCGCGCAACGAGCGGCTGATCAACGTGCGCGGCTTCGACCGCTATCAGGTGCCGCTCTCGATCGACGGCATCCGCGTCTACCTGCCTGCCGACGGGCGGCTCGACTATGGCCGCTTCCTCACGTCCGACATCGCCCAGGTGCAGGTGGCCAAGAGCTATGCCTCGGTGCTCGACGGACCGGGCGCGATGGGCGGCGCGATCAACCTCGTCACCCGCAAGCCCACCGAGCCGATCGAGGCCGAAGCGCGCGGCACGCTGGACCTTGGCCGCAAGGCCGAATATGCCGGCTACAATGTCTTCGCCCTGCTCGGCACGAAGCAGGACAAGTGGTATGCGCAGGCCAGCTATACCCGGAATTTCACCGATCACTGGGACTTGCCGGGCGGCTACGACCCGATTGCCGGATCGGCCGAGGACGGCGGCCGCCGCGGCTTTTCCCGCACGGCCGACTGGCGCGTCAATGCCAAGCTGGGCTTCACGCCGAACGCCAACGACGAATATTCGATCAGCTATACCCGGCAGGAAGGCTCCAAGAACGCGCCGCTGCACATCACCGACCGGCCCCCGACCCAGCGCAACTGGTCGTGGCCCTACTGGAACATCGACAGCATCTACTTCCTCGCCACCACCGCCCTGGGTGACCGGGCCTCGCTGAAGACCCGCGTCTATCACAACAGCTTCGACAATCTGCTGCGCGCATTCGACGACGCCAGCCAGACCACCCAGAGCAAGGGCCGGGCGTTCAACAGCTATTATGCCGACAAGGCCTGGGGCGGCTCGGCGCAACTGGACGTCGATGTCAGCGATATCGACCGCCTGAGCATCGCCGCCCATTATCGCCGTGACAAGCACGTCGAATGGCAGCAGGCCTTCCCTTCGGGCGCGACCGAACCGAAGCAGACCAGCCTCGAGGAAACCTACAGCATCGCCGCCGAGAACAAGCTGGATCTGACGCCGGCACTGGCCTTCACCGCCGGCGCGAGCTTCGACTGGCGCAACCTGTCGCGGGCGGAGGACTATGCCAACAATGCCCTGATCAATTATCCTCTGCACAATGGAGAGGCGCTGAACGGACAGGCGCAACTCGTGTGGAGCGCCGATGCCCGGACCAGCCTTCACGCCGGCGTTTCCTCGCGAGCGCGCTTCCCCACGATCTTCGAACGTTTCAGCTCGCGCTTCGGCGGGGCCACCTCCAGCCCCGAGCTCAAGGCCGAACGCGCCACCAATTACGAAATCGGCGGCGCGCGTGACTTTGGCCCGCTCCACGCCGAAGCGGCGATGTTCTATTCGCATCTCAACGATGTTATCGTCGCCTTCCCCACCGTGTTCCAGGGCCAGCCGGTCACCCAGAGCCGCAACCTCGGCAGCGGCAATTACTACGGCGGCGAAATCGCGCTGACCGCGCGGCCGGCCTCCACCCTCACCCTCGGCGGCAACTATACTTATACCCATCGCGATCTCGACGATCCCACCAACACCGCCTTCCAGCCGACCGGCGTGCCCACGCACAAGGCTTTCGTCTGGGCGGACTGGTCGCCGATCGCAGGACTGCACATCCTGCCCAGTGCCGACATCGCGTCGAACCGCTGGACGGTCAGCACCGATGGCAGCCGATATTACCGTACCGGCAGCTATGTGCAGGCCAATCTGACGGTGAACCACGCGCTGCGCGAAGGCGTCGAACTGGGCGCGGGCGTGCGCAACGTGTTCGACGATTACTACGTGCTTGCCGATGGTTTCCCCGAACCGGGGCGCAGCTTCTTCCTGAGCTTCGGCTTCAAGTATTGAACGGCGAAGAGGGCGGCCGCCGGGTCGCCCTTGTTCGTGCACGCCGGCGCGCTGAGGCAACTTGCCCAGGTGACAGGCCCTGCGCCCACGGCTAGTGCTCGTTCCCGATGGACATGCTCCGCACCTTCTTCAGGCAGCACAGCGCCTTGGCCTTCGGGCTCATCGCGCTGGCGCTATGCCTGAAGATCGCCGTGCCGAGCGGCTACATGATCGCGCAGGACAGCCGGACGATCACCGTGCAGATCTGTCACGACGCCAGCGGCGCCGGGCCGGATACCCAGGTCTCCATACCGGTGAAATCGGCCAAGGACGAGACCCCCGGAAAGCCTGCCAAGGGCGAGTGCCCCTACGGCGCGCTGTCGATGGCTTCCCTCGGCGGGGCCGACCCCGTCCTCCTCGCGCTCGCGATCGCCTTCATCCTGGCGCTCGGCTTCGCGCCGATCCGCCTCGCGCTTGCGGCGCGCCTTTCCCATCTTCGCCCGCCCTTGCGCGGCCCACCGGCGCTGATCTGACGAACCAGAGCGTTTTGTCGGACCGGCCGGAGGCGCCTGCGCGCTGATCTTCCGGCCCTTGCCGGAGCTTCCCTTGCATGTCTGCTGCCCGATGGCGCTCCGCTGAGCGCGCCCGTTCACGATCCGCGAGCCCGTTGAGGCCGCGCCCGCTTTTGCGCCATGTCCATCTCTGGCTGGGGCTCAGTCTCGGACTGGTCTTCGCCCTGCTCGGTCTTACCGGGTCGGCGCTGGTCTTCTATGTCGAGATCGACAAGGCCCTCCATCCCGCGATCGCGCGGACGGAAGCGGCCTCGGCACCGTCCTGGACCTCCTCTGCATGGGACCGCGCCCTGGCCGCCGGACGCGCCCGCTGGAAGGGCGCCCCCGGCAAGTGGTCGTTCGAGGCGACCGGGGAAGACGGCATGATTCCCGCCCGCTTCTATCCGGCCTCCCGCCATGCCGGTCACCATGCCCCGCGCTTGATGGTCTGGTTCTCCGCCGACGGATCGCGCGTCGTCCGGGCCGAGCCCTGGGGAAGCTACCTCATGACCTGGCTTTACGATCTGCACATGGACCTTCTCGCCGGCGAGCCGGGCCGGCAGGTGGTGGGATGGTCGGGCTATGCCGTTCTGGCCCTGCTCGCAACCGGCCTCGCCGCATGGTGGCCGCGTGGCACCTGGCGCAAGGCCGTGGCCTTCAAACGCGGCGCCGGACCCCAGCGCCGGCTGCGCGACCTCCACAAGCTGACGGGGCTGTGGAGCGTCGTGCTGCTCATCGTGCTGTCGGCCACCGGCGCATTGCTGGCCCTGCCGGAGATCCGCACGGCCCTGTTCGCCGCCGCGATCGCCGTTCCGGACGACGTTCCGAGCCCCCGCTCGGCGGCTTCGTCCGGCAGGCAGATCGCCCCCTCGGAGGCTCTCCTGGCCGCGCATCGGATCCTGCCGGAGGGGCGCCTGGCCTTCGTGGACGTCCCGCCGGCGGGTGCGGAGCCGTTCCGCATCCGCGTGCAGGTTCCCGGCGATCCGCATCGCCGGTTTCCCGGAAGCTATGTCTTCGTCGACCAGCATGACGCCCGCATCCTTGCCGTGCAGGACATACGCCGGGGCAACGCCGCGACGACCGCTATCGGCTGGATCCGGGTGCTGCATGACGGATCTGTCGGCGGCCTGCCCACCCGCATTCTCGCCGTGATCCTCGGCCTCTGCCCTGCCGGGCTCCTCGTCACCGGCCTTCTTCACTGGCGCCGCCGCACCGCCGCGCGGGCCGCAATGAATCCCATGGAGAGCAGATCTTGAAAGTTCCACACGCAGCCATCGCCGCCTGCCTGATCGCCACGCCTGCCTTCGCGGACGAGGCGCCGGCCGGCGGCACGATCACCGTCACCGCCCAGCGCGACCCGTTGAAGCTGGAGCAGCACAGCGACGCCGGCAGCCGCCTCGACCTCACCGTGCGGGAGACGCCCGCCAGCCTCGAGACCCTGAGCCAGGCCGATCTGCAATTTCGCGGCCTGCGCACCGCGCGTGAGGCTTTCGCCGAGGTTCCGGGCGCGATCGCCGGGAACGCCCCCGGCAATCCGGCGGTCGTCAGCATGCGCGGCTTCGCGGGCAATGTCGTCTCGATCCTGCAGGACGGCGTGCGCATCTCCTCCTCCACCGTGGTCCAACGCGACACCAACACCTGGCATTTCGACCGGATCGAAGTGATCAAGGGCCCGGCCTCGGTGCTGTTCGGCGAAGGCGCTCTGGGCGGCGTGATCAACAAAGTGACGCGCAAGCCAAGCTTCGACGGCCACCACATGGATGCCCTGCTGAGCTACGGCAGCTTCGATACCCTGTCGGCCGCCGGCGGCGTCAACTACCAGCTCTCCGACAAACTGGCCCTGCGCGCCGACGCCAGCTACCTCCATTCCCGCAGCCTCTATGACATCGACGACAACGAGACGCGCGCGAGCGGCCTCACCGCCAGCCTGCTGTTCCGGCCATCCGACGACCTCTCGATCCTGCTGGCGGTGGATCACTATAGCGACCGCGCCGACAGTGCCTATCAAGGCGCGGTGCTGATCCCGCTGGCCTATGCCCGCGATCCCAGTCACGCGGTGGCCACCGGCAATGGGATGGTCGTCGACAAGGCGGCGCGCCGCCGCAACTACACGCCCCGGGGCGGCTACTCGGGAGCCGAGGACACCACGATCCGCTCGCGTATAGACCTCAGGCTTGGCGGTGGGTGGTCGCTCGGGACCGATCTGCTGTGGTACACCGCCGACCGCGCTTTCGTGAACAACGGCACTCGCACTTTCTTGGCGCCGAGCACCGCATTCCCGAGCGGCAGCATCCAGCGCGGTCTGACGCGGTTCTACCATGACCATGAGTTCTGGAACGTCCGCACGGCGCTTGGCAACGAAGGCACCGTCGCGGGCCTGCGCAATCGCTTCACGGTTGGGGCCGAATACAATCACACAGACCTGGCGAGCCTCCGGGAGACCAGCACCAGCAGCCTGGTCCCGCAGGTCGATCCCTTCGCCCCGATCCTCGGCACCTTCCCGGTCGACGGCAGCCAGTACCGCGCGTCCAACGTAAATTTCGATTCCCGGCTGCGTACCTTTTCCCTCTTTGCCGAGGACGCGCTGAACCTGACGCCCGCATGGCTGCTGGTAGGCGGGTTCCGCTACGACCACCTGGATCTCGATCGCGCTTCCACCGACTATCTCGTCACGCCCAGCGTCGTCACCCGCGCCAATCCGGTGTACAGGCCGATCTCCTGGCGCCTCGGGAGCAGCTACGCGCTCACTCCGGCGTTGACGCTCTACGGGCAATATACCAATGCGGTCAGTCCGGTTTCCTCGATCCTGCTGATGCCGCTCGCCAATACGCGGTTCAAGCTGACGAAGGGGTACTCGTACGAAGGCGGCTTCAAGCTCGCCGCCTTCGACCAGCGCCTCACCGTCACCGGCGCGGCATACCGGATCGTCCAGAACGACATCATCACCCGCGATCCCAACGATCCCACCCTGACGGTTCAGGGCGGAACGCAGTCCTCTCGCGGAGTGGAACTGAGCCTGGGCGCGGCCATCACCGACCGCCTCACGCTCGGTGCCAGTATGAGCCATGCCGATGCCCGCTATGACGAACTGATCGAGGCGGGCGGGTTCGACCGGGCCGGCAATCGGCCGGTGAACGTCCCTTCGACGACGGCGGCGGCGAACTTCGCCTATCGGCTCGCGGCCGCGCCGGTGACGCTGAGCGGCTTCGTCCGCCACGTCTCCGGGTTCTACACCGATACCGCCAACACGGTCCTGGTGAAAGGGCGCACCACCTTCGACGCCGCCGTATCGTGGACGATCACCGAGCAGCTCACCCTTGCCTTGCGCGGCCGCAATCTGACCGACGCCTTCTACGGCGAATATTCCGGCTACGGCGCAAACGACATCTATATCGGCGCCCCGCGCAGCGTCGAAGCGTCACTGGCCGCGCATTTCTGAAGCGAAAGCGCAGCGGCCGTCATCGAGGTCTGGAAGGGGCGGCAATTGATCGGCATCATGCCTCCCCGACGGCGCGAGCGGCCCGGCTTTCCCCAGGATCCATCCCGCTGGCGACGGAACCGGAAGGAGACAGTTCATGAACGCGTTCAACGGCAAGAATGTCCTCGTGCTCGGTGGCAGCCGCGGCATCGGCGCTGCGATCGTCCGCCGCTTCCGCGCGGCGGCGGCCTCGGTCACTTTCACATACGCCGGATCGCAGGAGGCCGCCCAGGGCCTGGCCGCAGAGACCGGCGCGCGGGCCCTCCAGGCGAACAGCGCCGACCGTGACGCCCTGATTGCAGCGGTGGCGGCGCAGGGCGCGCTGGACGTCCTTGTCGTCAATGCCGGCACTCTGGTCCTGGGCGATCCCCTGACGCTCGATGCCGACGCCGTCGACCATATGATCGACGTCAATGTCCGCGCGCCCTACCACGCCGCGGTGGAAGCGGCGCGGCGGATGAACGACGAGGGGCGCATCATCATCATCGGCTCGGTCAACGCGGACCGCATGCCCTTCGCTGGCGGCGCCGCCTACGCGATGACGAAATCAGCGATGCAGGGCATGGTCCGTGGCCTGGCCCGCGACTTCGGCGCGCGCGGCATCACCGTCAACAGCATCCAGCCTGGACCGACCGACAGCGACATGAACCCGGCCGACGGGCCGATGGCGGCCACGATGCACAGCTTCATGGCGATCAAGCGCCACGCCCGGGCGGCCGAAATCGCCGAACTCGCCGCCTACATCGCCGGCCCCCACGGCGCGATGATCACCGGATCCATGCAGACCATCGACGGCGGCTTCGGCGCCTAGTTGGCGCGGGATGCGGCGAAAACCGCGTTCCGCTTGAGCCGGGCGGGCGCTTTGCCCGCGCCGCCCGGCCATTTTTGCAAGGCCTAGAGGTCGATCGAGGCGGAGAGCTTGAAAGTGCGGGGCGCGCCCTGCAGCAGGTCGGGGCGCGAAGTGTCGAAGGCGCTTGCCCAGTAACGCTTGTTGGCGACGTTATCGACGCCGAAGCGGAGCGTCAGCGGTCGATCCCCCACCAGTGCGACATAGCGCGCCCCCAGGTCGAAGCGTGTCCAGCTTGGAAGTTCGAGGGTGTTGGCGTTGTTCGCCGGCTGCTCGCCGGTGTGGACGATCCTGCCGGTCAGGGTCAGGGCGGGCACGAACGGCAGGTCCCACTCGACATTGCCGTTGAGGAGGTATTCGGGAACGCCGGCAACCTTGTTGCCCTCGTTCAAGCCGTTGGTCTGGCGCCGCAGCCTTGCATCGATCACCGAACCGCCGGCGATGATGCGCAGGCCTTCGACGGGCTCGGCCTGGATGCTCAGTTCGATGCCGCGATTGCGCTGGAGCCCCGATGCCTCGAAGCGAGCGGAATTCGCGGGCGTGTCCACCGGGACCAGGATCTGCGTGGCCCGGTCGGTGGTGAAGAACGAAAGGCTGGCCGTCACCCTGTCCAGCGTCAGCTTGCCGCCGACCTCGTATTGGGTCGACTTGTAAGGATCGAGCACCTCGCCGACGTTGACGATGTTATAGCCGCCGCTGATGGCCGGAGCCGTGGCGCCCTGCACCAGCGCCTCAATGCGGTTGGCATAGAGCGAGATGCCTTCGACGGGCTTCACCACCAGGCCGATCACCGGCGTGACCGCGTCCTTGTCGTATTCGCCAGAAAGGCCGCCCTGGGGAATATTGAGCTTGGGGTCGGCATTTGCCGCATAGGACTTTACCACGATCTGCTGAAGGCGCAGGCCCCCGGTCAACAGGATGCGATCGTTCCAGAAACCGATGGTGTCGGAAGCAAACGTGCTCATCAGGCGAGTGCGGGAGATCGGGAACGGATCAGCCATGTTGCCGCCTCGCAAGTTGACTTGCCCAGGCTGCGGCACGGTCACCGGATCGTAGATGTTGTTGGTGCCGGTCGAGACGGCGTAGAACTCATAGGCATTGCGGTTGACAAGCCAGTTCAGCGAGGCGCCCAGGTTGAACTCATGGCTGATGCCCCCTGCCGCCAGCTTCACGCGAATTCCCGCCTGCGCCGCCTCGTTGTTGTCGGTGCGTGGGATGCGAGAGCCCGAAACCGTGCCATTTCCAGTCGTGGCATCAAGCAGCGTCAGACTGCTGTAGAAGCCGTCCTCAGACCCGTCGCGCGCGCCGAAAGCGGCATAGACCATGGCATTGTCCGACAGGTCGTACTCGGCACGGAACTGGCCATAGATGTCGCGCAAGTTGGTGAAAGAAAACGGCTGGCCGTAGTTCGCGTCGGCTTTCGGTACCCTCGGGATCGCGGTGATCGAGGCCGGCAGCGTCAGCTTGGGGCGAAGCCGGTTCACGCGCACTTTCTGATAGGCAAGGTCGAGCGAGAGGCGTAGCGGGCCTTTGTCGTAGTCGATCGCGCCGCCCAGGAGGTAGGCGCTGCGAAACTCGTCGTCGATGCCCACGTCGCCGCGCCGGGCGGCACCGTTGATCCGCACACCCCATTCGCCGCCGGAGCCGAAGCGCCGGGCGAAGTCGAAGCTGCCGCCGAAGTGCGCGTGCGACGTATAGTTCGCCGTCAGCCGGGTCAGCGGCTTGTCGCCTGCGCGCTTGGGGATGAGGTTGACGCTGCCGCCGATGGCCGTCCCACCCGGCGCGGCACCGTTGAGGAAGGCGCTGGAGCCGTTGAGCACCTGGACGCTGTCATAGAGTTCCGGCGCGATCAACTGGCGCGGAGTGATGCCGTAGAGACCGTCGAAGCCGATGTCGTCGCCGGCCAGGGCGAAGCCGCGTATGACGAACTGCTCGGCCGCGTTGCCGAACCCGTAGCTGGTGCGCACCGAAGGATCGTTGTCAAGCACCTGGCCCAGGGTCTGCGGCTGCTGGTTGAGGATCAGCGCGCCGTTGTAGCTCTTCACTGCGAAGGGCACGTCCTCTGCCGCCTTGTTGCCCAGCACGCCGATGTTACCGCCGTGCGTGACGCCGGTCTGGTTCTCGCGCTGGGCGGTTACGATGATATCGCCGTCGTCGCGCCCCTGCCGGGCGTCCTGCCCATGGGCCGGAAGCGCAAGGGCGAGCGCGGATGCACCGCCCATGACGGCAAAGGCAGGTCGGCAGCGGTTCTTGATCACGAAATAGCCCTCGATTGGCGCGATTCGGCATGATGCGCGGGAAGTTCAGGAGCGGCGGGACGTCATCGCCCAGGCCACGGTGAGTACGGGTACGGCAAGGCCGGCCCAGGAAATCGCGTCGCGCCAGCCGTCCCCGGTAAGGGCCAGGACGAGAGCGGCACTGCTCAGCACGCCGATCCCCGCCGGCGCGGCGAAGATCGCCCGCAGTCTCTGAGGCGGTCGCTTCATCAGGCCGGCTCCGCCGCGCCGCCGCTCTCGACCTCGCGCACATGCGCGGCGGCCGAGGCGCGGCGCCTGCCGAGCCACAGGTAGAGGCCGCTGGCCAGCACCACGATCGTGAACAGGTCCAGCACGGCCCAGAGGATCTTCAGCACCAGCCCGCCGTAATCTCCGAAGTGCAGCGGGCGCGAGAGCGAGAGCGACTTGTTGTACCAGGGCATCGTGCGCGCGGCGGTGAAAGCGCCGGTCTCCGCGTCGATCAGGGCCGGCGTCAGCAGGCGTTCGGTCAGCGGCGTGTCGCCCTGGAAGAAGACCGCATAGTGATGCTTCGAACTGAAGCTGCCGCCCGGGAAGGCGATGAACTGCGGGTTGTTTCCGGGCAAGGCCTTGCGCGCCTGCGCCATCGCCTTGTCCAGCGAGCCGTAGCGCGATGGCGCCAGCGCCTCCTTGCCCGCATACTGCCGCGTCATCGCCGCCAGTTCGTTGCGTTGCCACAACTTGTTGATCGGCTTCTCCAGCGTGTTGACGACCCCGGTCAGGCCCACGACCGTCATCCAGGCCAGCGCGGCCATGCCGATAAGGTTGTGGTAATCCAGCCACTTCAGCCGTGCGCTGCGCGAGGTGCGCAGGGTGCCGAAAGCCAGCTTGCGCATGAACGGCGCGTAGAGCACCACGCCCGAGATCAGGGCCGCCGTGAACAGCAGTCCCATCGCGCCGAGGAACAGCATCCCCGGCAGCCCCAGGAACATGTCCGTATGGAGCTGGAGCAGGAAATGCATGACCCCGCTCTCATCCTCCTGGCCGATGCGCCGGCCGGTGGAGCGGTCGAAGACCTGGATCGTCATCTCCGATCCGGGGGAGTCGGGTCGAGGGGCGGTGGTGATCGTCATTGACGGCGATTCATTGTCGAACGCCATGAACACCGGCACTTCGTCGGGACGGAACGCTAGGGCCCTGCGCATCATCTCGTCGAGCGGCAGCAGGCCCGGCGTCGTGCCGCTCGAGCCGACGTCCGGCATGCCGAATGCCGGGGCGTTGCCGCTCATCCGGTCGATTTCATCGTGGAAGATCAACGGCAGCCCGGTGAGGCACAGCATCAGCAGGAAAGCCGTGCAGATCAGGCTGGTCCACTTGTGGACCAGATACCAGATGCGGATGGTGGAACTTGTCATCAGAGCCGCGACTACAATTGCGAACGATTATCATTCGCCTTAAGAAGCCGTCTCCAGTCTGTCAACTCGGCGCATTGTGGGAAATGGCAGGGCCTGCGTCGGTCGCAGGATCCTCCCAGTTGCCGCAAGAAGGTAAAACTTAGCGATCTTGCTGGTTCGAATGGATGGATCGAATGACCTCCCGAGCGCACATACTGCTCTTCCGAGGCAGGAGGACAGGATGAGCGAACGAGACACTCCGCCCGCCGCAGGGGCGCAAGACATCAACGATCTGCGCTTCGCCCTTGCCGCACTCGCGCATGACGCCGGCCGGGTGATCTCCAGCGATCACCCTGCCGAGCCGAGCACCCTCGCCGAAGTGCCCGGCGACGTCACCTCGACGCTGCTGACGCGTGCGGCCGGGCGGCGATGCTGTTCACCGCTCCGGAAAGCGTTTTAGAGATCCGCTGCCGTGCCAGCGCGGCATGGCAAGAGCGTGGGGTAATCAGAGGAAGCCCGTTCGGGAGACCGCTGGATCATATTGGCACAGCACTTATCCCTCAGTCCTATCGACCTCTCGACCTGCGAGGCCTATCGTAAGTACTGCCCGAAGACTGAGGGGTCGGTATGATCGTCCGCTTCATGATTGCCCCCTGTATCATCGCCAGGATAATGGTTCCATCGTCCGCGCTCGCCGACGATGCTGCCCAAGCCTATCAACTTGGCGCTGCGGCGCACATCACGATTGGACGGGAGCAGGACCTGTCCGGTCAGGGGCCGCCCCTTTTCGATCGACCTTCCCGCAGCATGTCCGCGACATCGCCTGTATCCAGAACAGTGCATACTGTCGAAGGCGCGCGGTTGCGGCCTCTCTCGAGGATCAGGTCCAGTTCATTCTCGCCTGTTGCAGGAGACATGTCGGCCGGCGTGCCGGTGCGCAGCCGGGGCATGACGAGCGGTTTCGGCATGCGCCCGCATCCTTCGCTGGGAGGCATGCGCTTTCATGCCGGAATCGATCTGGCGGCGAGGGAGGGCGACGGCGTTTTCGCGACGGCTGAGGGCCGCGTCGTGCAATCGGGGTGGAGCGGCGGCTACGGGCTTGCCGTCACCATCGATCACGGCAATGGGTTGCAGACGCGCTATGCGCATCTTTCGCGGCTTGGCGTGATGGCGGGAGAGGATGTCCGTTCGGGCGAACTCGTCGGGTTCGTGGGTTCCACCGGTCGATCGACCGGGCCGCATCTGCACTATGAGCTGCGGCGTTTTGGGCGCCCGATCGATCCTTCAGGAACGCTCGGGCGCTGAAAGCGCCTTCTCAGATCAGGTCGAACGCCAGGAGCAATGTGCCGCCGGCGATCGCCAGGCCGTAGGGCAGGCGTTCGAAGGGACGGTCGGAGGCGGCGCGGATAGGGCGGCGCTGGATGCGGCGGATGGTGAACCAGCCAAGGAACAGGACGAAGCCGGCCAGCCCGACATAGACCAGCAGGCCCGGCCCCTGCGGCAGGGCGAACCAGCCCGCGCAGCCCGCGTAGAACTTGGCATCGCCGCCCCCGACCATGCCCAGGCGGAACAGCAGCATTCCTCCGGCCAGCGCGATGAGAACATGGGCGGCGTGGCTGGTGAGCGCATCGATTCCGCCCAGAACTCCTGCGCATGCAAGGCCCGCCAGCCCGGTCGCAAGGCAGAGCAGGTTCGGGATCAGGCGGCGGAACAGGTCGGACCATGCGGCATGGAGGCAGGCTGGAAGAAGCAGCGCGAGACCGGCCCAGAATGTCACTGCCATCACTGTTGCTCCTTGCTGGAGGATACGGCGGGACCGCCAAGCTCGATATGGACAAGGGGTTTGAAGCCGCGCGCATCGGCGCTCAGGTGAACCGTGCGGCGCGGTACCGGCGGGGGCTTCGGCGCCATTACCGACTCAGTCTCGGCGGCTGCAGCGGAGGGTGCGATTTCGGGCTTCGTTGGAAGCGCCTCGGTAACGTCTGCAAACTCGATGCGCACGAGCGGATGAAATCCCTCGCTGCCCGATGCGCCCGTCCGGGGGAGCGGCCCGCGTCCCGGCGCTGCGCGGCCGGTTGTGCGCAGGGCGACGGCGCCGCGCGAGATCCGCGTGAGTGCGCCGGGTACGACGGAGCGGCGGGGAATTTCGGGCAGGGCGGCCGGCGCGATTTGGGCGGCGAGGTCGGCGGCGTGACGCTCGGCCATCAGGGGCGAGCGCATCAGCAGCGCGAGGTTGGACCGGTACTTGGCGTTGGCGGGCTCGATGGCGAGGGCTTCGGAGAAGAAGCGGTGGGCCTGCTCGAACCGGCCGAGCCGCGCATAGGCCACGCCCAGACCGTTGGCGGCCGCGCCGACGGGTTCGCCCGCTGCCAGCGCGACCTGGAACTGCGCGATTGCGGCGCCGATCCGCCCGGCGGCAAGGTCTTCGCGTCCCTGGCGAGTGGCAGCGCCGGCTGGGGATCGTGTGCCGCCGATGGGGCGGACCGCAATCTCCGGGCGGCTGTCATGCCGCAGTCCGAACAGTTTCAGCGCACCGCTGCATCCGGTCAGCGGCAGCAACATCCCGAGCGCCATGCAGAGCGTACCGACTGGCTTCACCTTCATCTCAGCCTCCCATCATCTGCGGAATGAGAATGCGCACCACGCGGATCGCGGCGGGCAGCATCAGCGTGCCGATCATCGTCGGCAGCAGGCAGGCGACCAGCGGCACCGAGATCAGCACCGGGATGCGGTGCGCGCGCTCTTCGGCGCGGAGCCTGCGTTTCTCGCGCATCTCGGCGGCATAGACCCGCAGAGTGGAACCGATGCTGGTGCCGAGCCGGTCGGACTGGATCAGCATCGTGGCGAAGGATGAAATCTCGTCCAGCCGCGCGCGGTCCGCCATGCCCCGCAGCGCCATCTCCCGCGAGGCGCCGGCCCGCAGGCTCAGCGTGGCGGTGACCAGAAGCTGCGCGACCGCGGGATGGGACGCGACCATCTCGCGGCCGACGCGGTCCATCGCCGCCTCCAGGCCGAGGCCCGCCTCGATGCAGACGAGCATCAGGTCCAGGCTGTCCGGGAAGCCGTTGAGCACGTCGCGGCGCCGTCCGGCCGCGCGGGAACGGACGTAGATGTTGGGCCCATAGAGCGCCGCCAGCGCCAGCCCTGCGCCGAGCAGGTAGAGCTTGAAGTAGCTCATCTCGGTCCCGGCCAGCAGCAGCGGGACGATGACGCCGAGCGGCAGCACGATCACCAGGACGAGCCGAAGCAGGGTGTAGACGCGCGGCGCCGCCGGGGATTCGAAGCCTGCGGAAACCATCAGGTCGCGCAGGGCGTCGCCCTTGGTGTCCGCAAGGTTGAGGCCGGTCTTCTCGATGCGGTCGGCCAGCCGCGACCAGGCATCGTTGCTGCCTCGGCGCAGCGAAACCGGCCTATGCGCATCGAGCGTGCTGCGGCTGAGGGTGTCAAGCTGCTGGCGGACCAACGCGCGCTGGCTCACCATCAGCAGGATCGTGAGCACGAGACCGGCGACGATCGCGAAGACCAGCCCAAGGGCCAGAAGGCGGACGAGAGTATTGCCGACGAGCAGGTTCAACATATCACACCTTGATGTCCGTGATGCGGCGAATGGCGAGGATGCCGATGGCGTAGAGGCCGAACAGGCAAGGAAAGCCGATCGTGAAGATGCGGTCCTGCGCGACCTCCAGGTAGAAGGCGGGGTTCATCAGGAACATGCTGACGAAGGTGAACACCGGCAGCACGGTCAGCATCCACCCGGTCATCCGGCCTTCCGAGCTGAGTGCGCGGACCTTGAGAAAGAGCGCCGCGCGCTCGCGGATCACCCTGGTCAGGTTTTCGATGATCTCCGCAAGGTTGCCGCCGGTCTCGCTCTGGACCGAGACGGAGACGACGAACATGCGGATGTCTTCCAGATCCCACCGATCGGCCATGGCGGCCAAGGCATCGTTGAGTTCGGCGCCGTAGGAGACTTCGTCGGAAACCAGGCCGAATTCCGACCCCACCGGATCGTCCATCTCCTCGGCGACGAGGGCGATGGCGGAGGCGATGGGGTGCCCGGCGTGGAGCGAGCGCGAGAAGATGTCGAGCGCGACGGGGAACAGTTCCTCCATCCGCCGGCGGCGCTTCTGGGCCTTGCGGTTGATCAGCAGCAGCGGGAGCCCGAAGGCCAGCGCCGCCGCGAAGGCGAGGACCAACTGGAGCACGCCCATGGTCACCGTCCGGCCGGACAGCGAGACCAGGAACAGGGCCAGGAACACCACGGCGGCGAAGGCCAGTCCCATGCGCAGCAGGATCTGCCGCGCATCGATGCGGATCGCCGCGGCCATCAGCGTGCGCACGAAAGCGACATGGGCCCGTTCCAGCCAGGTCGCATCGGCGGAGAGCTGCGGCGGCGCGTTCTTGAGCAGGGTATGGGCCACGCGGTCGCGGTCGTGCCCGGCGCGGAGCATGCGCAGGCGCTCGTTCACGGCTGCACGGTCCGCCTGGTACTGCCAGATCAGGCGCAGCAGCACCTGGGCGATGAGGAATACCGCCGCGAAGACCGCGACCATGGTGACCAGCCGGACGAGGACGGCGCTCATGCCTCCAGCCTCGCGGTCGGGCGGAACAGTTCCGGTTCGAGGTGGATGCCGTGGGCGGCGAGGTCGGCCATGAAACGGGGGCGGATGCCGGTGGCCTCGAAGTGGCCGATAACGGTTCCGTCGTCCTCGCGGCCGGTGCGATGGAAGCGGAAGATTTCCTGCATGGAAATCGTCTCGCCTTCCATGCCGGTGATCTCGCTGAGCGACAGGACCTTGCGCTTGCCGTCCGGCAGGCGGCCGATCTGGAGCACGACATTGATGGCCGAGGCGATCTGCGCCCGCACGGAGCGCGGCGCGATGTCGATGCCGCTCATGCCGACCATCTGTTCGATGCGGGAGAGCGCGTCGCGCGGGGTATTGGCGTGGATCGTCGTCATCGAGCCGTCGTGGCCGGTGTTCATGGCCTGCAGCATGTCGAAGGCCTCCCCGGCGCGGCATTCGCCCAGGATGATCCGGTCCGGCCGCATGCGCAGCGCGTTCTTGACGAGTTCGCGCTGGGTGACTTCGCCCTTGCCCTCGATATTGGCGGGGCGAGTCTCCAGGCGGGCGACGTGTTCCTGCTGGAGTTGCAGTTCGGCGGAATCCTCGATGGTGACGATCCGTTCGTGGCTGTCGATGTAACTCGACAGCGCATTGAGCATGGTCGTCTTGCCCGAGCCGGTGCCACCGGAGATGATGACATTGCGCCGTGCGAGCACGACCGCCTGCAGGACCTGCGCCATGGCGGACGGCATGCTGCCCAGGTCGATCATGCGGTCCATGCCGATCGGCTTCTTCGAGAACTTGCGGATCGATAGCAACGCCCCGTCGATCGCCAGCGGCGGGACGATGGCGTTGACGCGCGAGCCGTCCGGCAGGCGGGCATCGACGAAAGGCGAGGATTCGTCGACGCGGCGACCCACCGCGCTGACGATCTTCTGGATGATGCGCAGCAGGTGGCGGCTGTCCTGGAAGCGTGTGCTGACCTTTTCCAGCACGCCGAAACGCTCCACGAAGACGGCCTCCGGGCCGTTGACGAGGATGTCGTTGATCGTCTCGTCCTTGAGCAAGGGTTCGAGCGGCCCCAGCCCCAGTAGCTCGTCCAGCACTTCCTCACAGAGCAGCAGCCGCTCGGCGCGGTTGAGCATCTCGCTGCTGTCCTCCAGCAGTTCGGTGATGATCGCGGAAACTTCGCTGGCGATCGTCTCACGCGGCATCTTCTCCAGAACGGAGAGATTGATGCGGTCCAGCAACTGGCGGTGGATGTGGATCTTGAGGGTGGAGAGCTGGCCACCTGCCTTATCGAAGGGTTCAGGTTGCGGCTTGGCCGGTTCCGCGTTCGGGACCGGCAGTCCGGTGACGTTCCCGGCCTGATCGAGATCCCCGGGCGATCGACGCAATTGCCACATGTCAGTTCTCCCCTACGCGTAATCCGGTTCTCAGCGTTTCAGCCAGCGTGCGGACGTCCGCTGCGAAACGGCTCTTGCGCTGCACCTGGCCGACGAGGCGCCCCTCCGCCTGCGCGGCTTCCACTTGCGGCGCGTCGAGGGCGATGGTGCCCAGCACCGCGTGCCCCAGCGTGCGGGCGGCGTCCGAAACGTCGATCGTGCGGAACAGGCGCTTCTCGGCGCGGTTGACGACGATGGCGATGCTTTGCGGCGCGATGCCGACCGAGGCGAAAAGGTCGAGCCGTCGGCGGGCCTCGCGCAGGCTGGCGATCGAGAGTTCGACCACCAGCACGATCACCTCCGCGCCTACGGCCGCGGAGAGGGTCCAGTTGGTCCAGTTCGCCGGCAGGTCCAGCACGACATGGTCGAAGCGCTGGCGCAGCAGGTGGATGACGCGCAGGAGTTGGTCGGTATCGACCGCTTCCAGCGGCATGATCGCCTCGGGCGCGGCGATCACCCAAAGGCCGCCGCCTGCCGCGCCGAGGACCGAACCGAGCAGTTCCTCGTCGAGGCGATTGCCGGCGGCAAGGAGGTCGTTGAGATTGCCGCGCGCGGTGGTGCCCAGATAGTGACCGACGTGCCCGAACTGGAGGTCCAGATCGACGATCACCGTGCCCTTGCCGCCTTCCTCATGGCCGGCGAGGTCCGCTGCCAGATGGGTCGCGATCGAGGTCGCGCCGCAGCCGCTGATGGAGCGGGTCACGGCCAGGACCGGCGCCAGGGCGCCCGTCTGCGGAATGCGGACCTGCTGGCGGGCAAGGGTGTCGAGCGAGATCTGGAGGATCTCGTCGAGGTCCAGAGGCAGCGACACGACGTCGCAGATGCCCTCGCGCACCAGCGCCCGCACCAGGGCGACACTGGCGTCACTGATCGCGGCGACCACCGGAAGCGTCGGGAAGGCTTCGCAGACGCGGGTCAGGCGGGCCATCGAGCGTTGGTCCTCCGGGTGCACCTCGATCACCGCCATGGTCATGTCCTGAAGCATATGGGCGGGCAGGAATTCGTGCGGCTCCATCGCCAGGAGATGCAGGCCGAGTACAAGATCGCCCTGGCTGCCGGCCCTGAATTCCTCGATCACGGCCTGAGAGGCGACGACGAGGATCGCGGAGCGTCCGCTCCCGCCGGTCTGGCTGCCCGCTTGGTCGAAGTGCACGTTCTTTCCCATGAGATGCGCCTAGTTTGAGACCGTGCCGCTGCCGTCTTCCATGGTCAGCGTGTAGGCGAAGGTTGGCAGGGGGACCTGCACCCCGAAGACCAGGGTGCTGATCGGCTGGTAGTTCATGTTGCGCAGGCTGACGGTGGTGAGCGGAGCCACGTCCGGCCCGTTCGGGTCGCCCGCAAAGCCGAGGCCGGACCATCCGTAAGTGACCACGACATTGCTGGCGGTGATATGCCCGTCGATCTGCTTCATGCGGGTCACCAGCGCTGTGAAGGCGGTGTTGCTGGCGGTCAGCGGGAAGGCGCAGGAACCACCGGCGGCGCAAGTGCAGCTTACGCTGGTGCCGCCGCTCTGGCAGGTGACGCCGGGAAAGGCGCTGACGCCGACGACGGTGCCCTGCGGAATACCTCCCGCGCTGGCGAAGCTGTAGTTTTGCAGGCCGCTGGCGATCATGTCGGTGGCGACGGCCCAGCGCGCGCCGGTCTGCGTGGCCTTCTCGGCCTGGTTGATCTGCCAGGCATAGAGGCCGATGTCGATGGTGCCGAGGATCAGCAGCAGGAGCAGCGGCAGGACGAGCGCGAATTCCGCTGCGCTCGCCGCCGCGCGGTCCTGCGCGAAAGCCCGGATCGAGAAGGGAGCAGCGGTCACAGCCCTGCCACCGGGCTTTGCGCCGAGGCGCCGAGGGTGCGCGAGGTCCCGCCGAAGCCCAGCGTCCCGAACAGCGAGGGATAGGGCACCTGGGCGCTGATCTTCACCTTGGGGGCATTGCCGGAAACGACCGAATAGAGCCCGCTCGCGCCTGGGGAGCAGGTGACGGCGATCGTCACCTGGGCATCGGTCCAGCCCGGTACCGTGGGCGTTCCGCCGGTGAGCTTGCCGGTCCGCGCCAGGTTCTTCACCGCGGTGCCGTTGCCGCTGAAGGTCGAAGGGCAGGTGTAGTTGCTGAAATCGAGGCGCGAGGCATAGCGGGCGGCGTCGCGGACGCCTTTCACGACGCGGTGCTCGCAGACCATGTACCAGCCGCCTTCCATGGCGCCGAAGATCAGCACCAGCGCCAGCGGCAGGAGCAGCGCCATCTCGGCGGCGGCGGCGCCGGAACGATCGGTCCGGAGCGAGCGAGGGCGGAGGGAAAGAAGCGCACGCATCGTCACTTCACCAGATACGGCACGTCGCGCCGGATCATCTGCGCGGCCGAACTGCCGCCGCCGCTGCCGAGCGAGGTTTCACGGATCACTTCGACATAGACGTCGCTCTGTTCGGTCAGCTTGGTCGAGCCGCTCTTGCGGGCCACGGCGGGTTCGACGAGGAACACGTCGACCCACTTCTGCACCTGCACGCCGGAGGAGGCGCCGCCGATGCCCTGCGACTGGCAGTTGATCACCGCCACCGAGATCACCCGCCGGTCTGCTGCCCCGTTGCCTCCCGATACGCCGCCCACCGGCACACCGGGCGCCTGGCAATAGGGCTGCGGACGGGAGGTGTCGCTGCCGTCGGCCTGGATTTGCAGTCGGGAGCCGGCATTGGCCGCCTCGTACCGATAGACCTGGTAGCGCGTCGGCGCGGCGGTGCCGAAAGTACCGCCGACATCGAAAGTGGAAGGGTAGTTGGCGCCGTTGGTCTTGAAGAAGGCGTTCCGGTCCCAATTGCCATCGCCGATCTGGCCCTTGGCGCAGCTGCCGGTCAGGCTGACGGCGTGGCACATGTCGCGCGGATAGCCCATCGGCGACAGACCGGTGATCTGGGCGGCAGTCAGCGGCGTGGTGGCAGAAGTCGGCACATAAGGGTGCGGCGCCTCGTGCCAGCCGTTGCCGTTGCCGGTCTGGAATGCGCAGTTGCCGGTCCCGCCCTTGTGCATCAGGTCCTTGCGGGTGTTGGCGGAAGGCGGGCAAAGCCCGTTGCCGTTGCCGCAGGCCTGGTTGAGGCCGTTGGCATAGACATCGAAGCGGGTGTTGAGCGCATCCAGCACGCTGACCTGCACGCCGGGCTTGGTGTCCACGCCATCGATACCGAGGCAGTCGCCGGGGATCTCGGTACGGCCCAGCGTCTGGGCGACAGCCTGGGCGCCGTTGCCGGCGTTGGACTGGAGGTATCCGAAGTTGCCCGGCCCATAGTTGCCGCCACCGTCGTTGGCGATCAGGCGGATACCCTTGCCGATGTAGTCCGGCGTGTTGAAGGAGACGTCGCTCGCTTCGGCGGGATTGCACATGAAGACCGGCGGCACCTTGCAGATCGACGATCCGATCCCGGCCATGGCGCTCGCCTTCGACGTGGCGTGGAGCAGCCCGCCGACCGGCGTGAGCGCATAGTCGACACTGCGCGCGGCGACATCGAGTTCGATGTAACGGGCATTGGCATCGCTGGTGGCGGCCTGGGTGGCATCGCGATTCTGCCAGAAGCGCACCGTGCCGGTGGCATCGCAGGCGCTCTCGCTGGCGACGGAGATGCTATGCGTGCTTGCCAGGATCGTGGTGTTCGTCACCAGTCCGATCGCGGCGGCGGCGGCGCGGGAGCAGGCGCCGCTCTTGCCGTCGAGCTGGGTCGCTCCGGCCAGCGCGGCCTGGTCGGCGCCGTTCTGCAACTCGCTGTCCATCCCGGCGAGCCGGGCATAGTCGAACCCGACGCCGCCGACCATGATCAGCGCGAAGAGCGACAGTCCGTAAGTGGCCGCAACGGCGCCGCTCTGGTCGGCGAGGAAGCGGTGGATTGGCGCGTGGCTGATCATGGCCGGGGCTCCGGGGCACTCGGTGGGATTAGTTGGGACCGGCAGCGCCGGAGGCGGCACCTGCAAGGTCGCGGCTGGTGCGAACCCGCTCGGGCTTCTTCACCTTGTCGGTGCGATAGCGCTCCAGGGCGGCGGCGGCGTGCGCGCCGTTGCCGTCCGGAACCGCCGTATCGTAGCGCGGATCGGGATCGATGATCTGCGCGGCCATCGTCTGGCGGTTGGCCTCGCCGAAGTTGTCCTTGCCGCCCATGTAGAACTTGCCGTCCGGCGTGGCGCACCCGGTAACGAGCAGCGCCAGCAGGAGCGCGGGAAGCGTGCGGTCAGAAGTCATAGCCGTCTCCCTTCGGCAGGGTGGAGGAAGGCTGAGCGCCTGATGGCTCGGCCGGTGCCAGCGGCTGCGGCGCATAGGCCTGTCCCGCCAGGAACGTGTTCAGTTCGCCGGGATCTGCCACCCGATCGGTCGGCAGGCGCACTTGCGAAGGCTTGATCGGCGCCACCAGGTGCGGCGTCACCACGATCAGCAGCTCGGTCTCGCCCTTCTGGAAGGCACTGGAACGGAACAGCGAGCCGATGATCGGCAGGGAGCCGAGAATGGGCACCTGGCTGACCGTCGTCTGGAAGTCCTTCTGGAGCAGGCCCGCGATTGCGAAGCTTTCTCCGTCGCGCAGCTCCAGCGTGGTGCTCGCCCGCCGCGTTCGGAGGCCGGGTATGGTGATGTTGCCCACGGCGATCGAGGCGGAAGGATCCAGTGCGCTCACTTCGGGCTCGACGATCAGGCTGATCGTCTTGTCGCTGAGCACAGTGGGGGTGAAGCCGAGGCTGACGCCGAACGACTTGAACTCGACGGTAATCGCCTGGTTGCCGTTGCTGGAATTGCTGCTGGCCTGCGCCACCGGCACCGGGAACTCGCCGCCCGCCAGGAACGAAGCGCGCTCGCCGGAGAGAGCGATCAGCGTCGGCTGGGCCAGCGTCTTGGCCATGCCGCGCGATTCCAGCGCGTTGAGCGTGGCATCGATATCGAGCCCGCCCAGCGAGAAGACCTTGCGGAAGATGCCGAAGGTATCGGTGATCGCGGCCAGGCCAAGGATGCCGGCGTTACTGGTGGAAGTCACTTGGGTGGAGCCGCCGCCCGGTAAAGGCACAGTCGTGGTCGTGGTTGCGCCGCCCGGAACCAGTTGTGCGCCCTTGCCGATCGCGCCCGAGAACGATCCCCCGCGCGACTGGAAGAAGGCGCTGACGCCGATCTCCTTGCCGGTGGAGCGGTTCACTTCGGCGAAGCGGACTTCCAGCATAACCTGTTGGCTGGAGCCGACCGAAAGCAAATTGACCACTTTGTCGCCGGCGAAGGCGCGGGCCAGCTGCATGGCGCGATCGGCATTGCCGGGGCTGCTGACCATGCCGGTCAGGACCACGGAATCGTTGGAGATGCGTGCCTCGATCGGGTCGCCGGGGATGAGCTGGTGGATCTGGTCTCCCAGCGCCTCGACATCGGGGCCGACCGCGACGTCGAGGATCGAGATCACCCGGCCGCCGCCGTCGTAGAGCGTCAGGCTGGTGGTGCCCATCTTCTTGCCGAGGACGTAGATCGAGCGATCGGTGACCGGCAGGATGTCGGCGATGTCGGCGCTGCCGACCATGGCCTTGGCGATCGGGCGGTCGGCGCTGACGACCTGGCTCTTGTTGAGCGGCACGGCAAGCGTACCGGCGTGGAGGGTAGGCGCGAGCGCGGCGGAACGGACGGCCTGTGCGCTGGCGGCGGAAGGGGCGATGAGGGGCGCGGCGGCGGCGATGGCGAAAGCCATGGCGCACGCGGCGGCCCGGTTGCGATCAATAGCCACGTTGCACCTCGTATTCGCTGCCTTCGTTGCCACGGAACACGCTCATGAGCAGTCCGACAGGACGGGGAGCGGGCGTATCGACCCGGGGCAGCGTCAGGTTGACGCGCATCGGGGCGATCCGGGCGGCGGGGGCGGAAGGCGCGCTCGCACGCGGAGCGCCGATCCTATAGTTGCGGGCGGAAAGCTGCGGCGGGATCACGGTAGAAGATGACGTGACCGTCGCATCCGCAGCGTTGCGCAGCGCCAGGCTCAGGATGCCGAGCTGCTGCGAAAGCGCCAGCTTCTGGGCGCCCAGCGTGTCGACCTGCAGCGTCGCCGTCTTGCCGACGGCCGGGCCGGTGCTCTTGTCGTTGGCGTCCACATCCACGGCCAGCACGGGAATGGCGGCAAGGACCACGTCGGTCATCTTGTCCTGGTTGCCCGCATTGTCGCCCGGCATCTGCCGCGTGAGCAGAACGTCGACGATGTCCCCCGGCCGCACGAACCCGCCGGCGGCGGTGGCGGCGCTGATCGGCACGGCGACGGCGAACTGGCCCTTGGGCAAGTTGGCCGAGAGGGTCGGGCGGCCCGACAGTTTCGAGGCCAGCACGGGCTCACCGCGAACGATCGCGCGGATGGTGGCCTGCCCGCCGCGCGTGGCTTCGGCCAGAGTGGTAAAGGCTCCGGCGGGGACCGAGACGGCGGGCCAGCCCACCAGCTTCAGGTTCTGCTCGTTGAGCACGGTTCCGAACGGAAGATCGTTGGCGGCAACGACGATGCGGGTCAGTTGTTGCTGCTGTGCGACTTGCGCCTGGCGTTCCTCTACTCCCGAGAAGTAGGCATTGGCCATGAAGGTTGCCGCAAGGCCGATCGTGACCGCTGCGCCGACGAGTAACAGATTGCGCCCTTTTGCCATGGCGCCTCTCCCCAAGTTGCCCCCAAACGACTGGCGAAGACCCCGCCGCCCGGGCGGCGGGGAGAACGGAAAGATCAGGGGCAGCCGGCCTGGCTGCTGCAGGCGTCGATCTTGGTGGCCGCGCTGCCCATGGCGCCCTTGATCGAGGTGCCCAGCGCATAGGCCGCTGTGCCGATGCCGGCGCCGACGATGGCGAGGATGAGCGCATATTCGGCTGCCGAAGCGCCGGACTGATCGGAAATGAAATCGCGGATGAACTTGCTCATGGCGGTCTCCCAGTTACAGATCCTCAACTGCCGGCGACAGGCCGACAGGAATGCATGGTTCGAGTTATGATACAGTTGTCCGTAGCAATCGCTGCGGTATGTCGTGTCTCGACGAGAGATGTTGCGAGCCGCGACTGCGGTTCTGTTAGATCAATGCCGGCTTGTTGTGCTGTGGCTCCGATCGTCTTTTGCCTCTCCCCAGAGACAAACCAATGATCGGTTGTGAACACATCATCGTCAATCGAAAATGCTAACCTGATTTTTATCGATACAGATCAATAAATTGACCGCGGGTAAGCGGTGGCATTTCAGCAATATTTCGACAAAATACGCAAAAGTTCCGCGCCTTGCCGCTAAAAAAGCCCGTTTCGTCCCAAAAAAGAACAGAAGACTGGCTGAAAATTACGCCAAAAGGATGGGCTTCCTCGGATGCCGGTGCGCTTTGCTGCTGCGAATTGTTATCAGAAGCGCTCAAGCCATGATGATCGTGCTCCCATTAAACGGCGGAAGAGATTGCGATTATCTCGGACGAACTCGGCAGTGGCCATCGACCTAAGCACGGATCAATCGGGTTATTCGGTAGCGCAACTTAGTTTTGCCGAATTGCGCCAGGCGGCGGCATGGCATCGGCACTAGAGTGGACCTTCACCCCTGCGCTTTTGCCGAGCGACCTCCCGCTGCCGCGCTGCCGGCGGCGACTCGCATCCCCGGACCGCAGTCAGAGAATGGCGGAGGTTTCCACTTCTCCTCCCCACGGCGCAAATCACCAGGAACAGATCCACGAGGTTCACGACCGAAAGGATGGGATCATCGGACTGGTCATCTTCGAGAAAGCGCATCAGGCCCGCCGGGACTTTCGCGATAGGCGCCCGGTGGGAATCACAGGCGGCTCGAAGCCTGGGAGGATGAACCGACCGATCCGCCTCCAAACCATCGCATCCTGGAAAAGCGGATTGCCAGGACACCCTTCCCAATTGCGTCATTTTTATGATACGTTATATCATTGCGTTGACCAGGATCGCATCATGCCCATCAGTCCGACCGTAGCGCCCCGCAAGCCGTACCTCACCGTTCTGCCCGCTTTGCTGGGCGCGAGGAGGACCGCGCCGCTCCATCCTATCCGCGCCAATTGGGCAGGACGCCTCATCGTCCTGACCGTTCACGACATGTCGGACGTGAGCATCGACGCCTCCCCCTTCCCGCTCCGCACCGTGGAGACGGCCCAGTGAGCCTCGCCGCGCCGCAATCTCTTCGTACCGCCTGGGCCGCCTCCGATGATCCGGCCGTTCTCGCGCGCATTCTCGAAGAGACCGTCCATCTCGTACTCTGGACGCGGGCCAGGCCGAAAGGTCTGGACTGGCTGGACAAGCTGGATTTCAGCGAGATCGACGATGTGCAGGAAAGTCTTGCGCTGACAGACCCTGCCGCGACCCTTCCCGCCGCCCTGGAGCGGGCAGGCTATCCCGCTGGCGTGCGTGCGGCCGTTCTGGCTGCCGAAATCGCTTCGCTTGCCCGCCGCTTCGTCCGCATCATGGGCGGAGACACGGTCCGCCTGCGTCTGGACATCGTGGAGACGGACGCCTGCCGCAAGTTCCACATGGACAATGTCACGGCCCGCCTGCTGATGCCCCTCACCGAACCCGGTACGCAATGGATTGAGGCGGGCGCCGGAGCGGAAGCCCCGATCAACCACGTGGCCGCCGGCACCGTCGGGCTGTTCAAGGGCCGCATGTGGGCCGAAACGCCGGCGATCCTCCACCGATCGCCGCCGATCGCCGGCACCGGTGCAGCGCGACTGCTGCTGGTCCTGGACATGCCACCCTTGGCCCCGCTCGAAGCGGCGCAGCCATGAACGACCCGCGACGCCCCCTGTACTGGAGCGGATAAGCCGCGCGACGATGTTCCGCGGCGGCGAGTGATCTTACCGGTTCCCCCAAGGTCCGCCATGCCGCCAAGCCCTGCCCCACTGAACAGGCTTGGGCATCGGCAACAAAATGTATCGTCAGTTCCCCGACCGACCGCACCGCCAACTTCTATAATTCTCTTATACGACGTTTCAATCGGCTCAGGGGGGCTCCATCATGATAACCGTCTTCAACAATTGGCAATTCTCGAAGAAAATGCTCGTCACGTTCCTTGCGATCGGAGCGCTCATGGGCACGCTGGCGGGATCGGGCATCATCGTAATGAGAGAGCTGGAGGCCATCGCCACGCGGCATGTCGAGCGCGGCATCGCCGGAACCGATGCTCTGGGGCGCCTGATGACCGGACTGAGAGAGCACCGGGTGATCATCCTGTCGCAGATGAACGCGCGCTCACCCGAACAGGAGCGCAACTACGCCGAGCGCTTCGACAAGAACCGGCAGGCGATCGACCGCGCGGCGAGCGACTACGCTCCGCTCGCCGGCGAATTCACCCCGCAGCTCTCCTCGCTGAAAAGCCGGATCGACCGGCTTCACGAGGTGAACAGCCGGATCTTCGCCATGAAGCAGCGCAGCGGCGCCGAGGCGGCGCTGGCGATGATCCTCGGGGAAGGCAAGGACATCTCCGATGCGGCTTCGAAAGAGGCCAACGATCTCATCGCGCTTCAGAAAGCGCGCGCCAAGGCGTCTAACGACACCGGCAAGGCTTTTGCCCAGCGCGCGTTCTGGTTCATCCTCGCGGTCACCGCGATCGGCATGGCCGGGCTGTTCGCCATTTGGCGCCTGCTGGCCCGCTCGGTCTCGGCGCCGCTGGCCGAACTGTCGCGCACGACGACGACCCTGGCCGAGGGGGGCACCGCGCGTGTGCCGAGCCTGGATCGCGGCGACGAGCTGGGCGATGTCGCCAAGGCGGTCGAGCAGTTCCGCATGGCGGCCGTGAACCGCGCCGAGGCGGACGCGGCCGCCGCCCGCGCGCAGCAGGTCATCACGAGCGCGCTGCGCGACGGCCTCGCCGCGCTGAGCGAAGGTGACCTCACGGCCCGCATCCAGGCCGAGTTTCCTGCCGACTACGCGGAACTCAAGACCAATTTCAACGAGGCCCTTTCCACGCTCGGAACGCTCATCGCCGCCGTCGGGCAGAGCACCGAGGCCATTCGAACCGGATCGGGAGAGATCGCCCAGGCCTCGGAAGATCTTGCCCGGCGCACCGAATCCAGCGCGGCCAGCCTTGAGCAGACGGCGGCAGCGGTGACGCAGATGGACGGCCGGCTCAAGGCCACCGCCGTCTCGGCCACGCGCACTGTTGAGCGGGCGGACGGCGCCATCTCGACCGTGCGCGGCGGGCGCGAAACGGCGCATGAGGCGGTGGAGGCCATGACGCGGGTCGCGGACAGCGCGAAGGGAATCGACAGCGTCATCGAAGGCCTCGACAAGATCGCGTTTCAGACCCGCGTCCTGGCGATGAACGCCGCCGTCGAAGCCGGACGGGCCGGGGAGGCAGGACGGGGCTTCGCGGTCGTCGCCGACCTGGTTTCGGCCCTGGCGATGCGGGCGGAAGAGGAAGCCGGCCGCGCGCGCGATCAGCTCACGACCACGCAGTCCGAGATCGTTTCGGCCGTCGAAATGGTCAGGCATGTCGACGAAGCGCTGGCCGCGATCACCAGCGACGTCGAGGAAGTGCATGGTCTGCTCGGCTCGATGGCGGCCGACAACCAGGCGCAGTCGACAGCGATCAGCCAGATCAGCGTCGCTATCGGGACCATGGACCAGTCCACCCAGCAGAACGCGGCCATGGTCGAGGAAACCTCGGCGGCAGCCCGGAACCTGTCCAACGAAGTCATGACGCTGGCCGGCCAGACCGCCAGCTTCAAGGTCGCGGCATCCGCGACGCCGCCCCGCCCGCGCAGCTTCGAAGCGAAGAAGCCGCGTCCTGCACGCGTCTCCGGCAATGCGCATCTGCGGCTGCTCTCGGCCCAGGTCCCCAGCGAAGCCGACTGGAACGATTTCTGAAGCGCGCCCGGCCGCAGCGGACGTCTGCTCGCTGCGGCCTGGTGGGTTATCCGATCAGGCCATAGGCGGCGCCAAGCAGGGCGCAGGCCAGCAGCACCGGGATCATGCCGATCCTGAACCGGAAGACGGCCACCGCCGCGCCAAGCGCAAGCACGAGAGCGGGGACATGGAGCGAGGTCGGCACCGGCACATCGAAGCCTCTGCCGACGAAGCCGATCGTGCGGGTCTGAGTGAAGATCGTGTGCACGGCGAACCAGACCGCAAGATTGAGAATGACGCCGACCACCGCGGCCGTAATCGCGGTCAACGCCGAGGACAGCGCGCGATTGCCGCGCAGCCGCTCGACGAACGGCGCGCCGGCGAAGATCCACAGGAAGCAGGGCACGAATGTGACCCAGGTCGTCAGGACCGCGCCCAGCGTGGCCGCGACGAGCGGCGACAGTCCCGTCGCCTCGCGGAAGGCGGCAAGGAAGCCGACGAATTGCGTGACCATGATCAGCGGGCCAGGCGTCGTCTCGGCAAGGCCCAGGCCATTGAGCATTTCGCCCGGTTTCAGCCAGCCATAGGTGCCGACCGCTTCCTGAGCGACATAGGCGAGCACCGCATAGGCGCCGCCGAAGGTCACGACCGCCATCTGGCTGAAGAACGTGGCGATCTGGGTGAAGACGTTGTCCGGTCCCGCCAGGACCAGCAGCGTGATAACCGGCGCCAACCACAAGGCGAGCAGAGCGCCCGATATCTTGAGCGACCAGGCAAGGTTCGGGCGGGCGTGTTCGGGCAGACCTTCACCCAGCGCCGTCTCGGCATCGTGAACGATCCTGCCGCCCGCCGAGCCATGACCACCGCCGCCGGCCTTGAAGGCGGCAAGACCGGCGCGGCCACCGGCATACCCTCCCAGGCCGGCGAGCAGGACGATCAGCGGAAACGGCGCGTCCAGGAAGAAGATGGCGAGGAAGGCCGCCGCCGCGATCCCGCGCATCACGCCGTTCTTCAGCGCCCGCGACCCCACGCGAACGACGGCCTGGACCACCACGGCCAGCACGGCGGCTTTCAGGCCGAAGAACAGCCCTTCGACTAGCGGCGTCCGGCCGAGCAGCACATAGACGTAGCTCAAGCCCAGGATCGCCAGGAAACCCGGCAGGACGAACAATGCCCCGGCGACAAGGCCGCCTTTGGTCCGGTGGAGCAGCCAGCCGATATAGGCCGCCAGTTGCTGCGCTTCGGGGCCGGGCAGGAGCATGCAGTAGTTCAGGGCATGGAGGAAGCGCTCCTCCCCGATCCACTTCTTCTCCTCCACCAGAATGCGGTGCATGACTGCGATCTGACCGGCAGGCCCCCCGAAGCTGAGCGCCGCGATGCGCGCCCAGACGGCGACCGCCTCGGCGAAGGCGATGCCGTGATCGCCAGTGGCCGGCAAAGGCCCTTCGGCAGGTTCGATGGCGACAATGGTCATGGTTCGGTCTTCCTTGCGCTGAAGAAGGCATGGAACTGGTTGAGCGCCTCACCGGCCTGGGCGATGCGCTGGAGGTCCTCGTCGCAGGAGGCGCATATCCCCGAAAGGATGGCGCCGAGCCCCGGTGTCTCCGGGCGATTGAACCTGCCGTCGCCGATGTCGAGATCATGGATGATCTCGCCGATCGCCACGAGAGCCGGGTCGTCGCCGAGGCCGGCCCGCAGCACCAGGGTCTCGAAACTGCAGCGATCTTCCTCGTGCGTGAATTCCGCCTCGGCCATGTCGAAGCGCAACTCGCCCAGGCCGGGCAAGTAGCTGCGGGCATCGACGAACTTGAAGGTGGCTTGCGGATCTACGAACCTGCGAATGAGCCAGGCGCAGGCGATCCGGTCGACGTGGACGCCGCTGCGCGTCACCCAGACTTTCGCCACCAGGTCGAGCGGCTCCTCGGAAAGCGGTTGCGATCGGCCGACGTCCGGATGCTCGTACCGCTGGCGATCGAGCTGTGCGAGCGCCGCCTCGGCATCCCGCCGGCGGGGTGCGCCGAAGTAGTCGAGCGCCTTGACCTCATCCAGCCGCTTGTGAAGGCGGACGATCTCGCTTCCGTTCGCGGGGCCTGTTTCCAGCAGGCGACGCGCGTTCTGGGTGATGTCCTCATAATCGGCATTGCGCGCGTCGTCGAACAGTGCCTGCACTTCCGCATCGGTCATGCCGACCAGCAGACGGGCTTCGATCAGAATCGCTTCGCCCCCGCCGGCGACGATCTCATCCAGCAGTTCCTGGAAGGTTGCCGCGTGCTCCGGGGCCCTGGGGAGAACGTGGACCGCGTTCTTGATCGGAACCGCGCCGATCGCCTGAAGGCGGCGCCAGATCTTGACGCGGAAGTAGGGCGGCTTCGTCGGCAGCTGATGGAGCAGCGCCAGCCAGAGGGCGGGTGACGGTTTGAGCATGTTGATATGGGTATATCACAGCTTCCACCCGTAAGAACAGCTATATCATTCCCTGCTGTGAGATCACGGTTGCGATCCTTTGGCGGTACCCAACTGACGCGTCAGTTCCTTACTTCTCTCTAATGAGTGCTAGATATTCCTCGTTGGTCGCGGTTTCCATCCAGGTCACAGGCGAGCCGCCGACCCATCCCTGGATGTAGATATGGGTCATGTGTTCGTGTGGTCCGAGCCCGAGGTTTCTACCAGCTATGAGTAGAGCCTGTGCCCGGTTTGATGCCCAAGCGTGGACGTGATGGCCCGGTTTGCCGACCGAACTGGCTCCTACCTCGGCCGGGGTTCTGTTCCCCAGGCTCGAGTAAGGCCGGAAGTGGTTGTGTGTAGCGCGACAAACAGGATGAGGATTGCGCGTCAATCAGGATGAGAATGTGATTGTCGCGGCGCGTCATTCAGTGCCGATTTTGCTTTTCGCTGGCAAGGATCTCGTTCTCATCCTGATTGTCGCGGATGGTCTCGAGGACTTTCGGAGTGGTGTAGGCGGCAGGACGTCCAGCCCCGGTGCGGCGGGCCTGAGCCGTGCGCCGGCGATAACTTTCCACGTTCATCTCGAAGATCGTGGCGTGATGCACGAGCCTGTCGACCGCAGCGAGCGTCATTGCCGGGTCCGGGAAGACGCGGTTCCATTCACCGAAGGGCTGGTTGGCGGTGATGAGCAGGGATCTGCGCTCATATCGGGCACTGATCAGTTCGAAGAGGACAGAGGTTTCCGCTTGGTCGCGTGAGACGTAGGCGAAGTCGTCGAGAATGAGCAGATGATATTTGTCGAGCTTGGCGATTGCGGATTCCAGCGTCAGTTCGCGGCGAGCCACCTGCAGACGTTGGACGAGGTCAGAGGTGCGGGTGAACAGTGCTCGCCAGCCTTTTTCCACCAATGCCAGGCCGATCGCCGCCGCCAGATGGCTTTTGCCGCCGCCTGGCGGGCCGAACAGGATGAGATTGGAACCCTGGTCGAGCCAACCATCGCCGGCGCACAGGGCCATGACCTGTGCCTTGGAGATCATCGGCACGGCCTCGAAGGCGAAGCAGTCCAACGTCTTGCCCGCCGGCAGGTGGGCTTCAGCCAGATGACGCCCGATCCGGCGACGATCGCGTTCGGCGAGTTCGTGTTCGGCGAGAGCTGCAAGGAACCGGCTCGCGGGCCATCCTTCCTTGTCCGCCTGGGCTGCAAAATCTCCCCAGATATGCTTAATGGTTGGCAAGCGCAGTTCATTGAGCATCAGGCCCAGGCGCTGTGCGTCGATCATGGGAGCCGTGCTCATGCCGCTTCTCCCTGTTCGATCAGCCCGTCGTAGATCGAGAGCGAGACCATCTCGACCACGACTTCGGGCAAAGTGGCGGGATCGGGGCTGAAGCGGGCCCGAAGTGCCGACAAGCATGGGATCCTGCGGATTGCCAGGTTCTCCTCCAGGACATGGGAGAGCTCCGCCTCGCAGGCGCGCTCGTGGGCCATGGCCAGAAGCTCGACCATGATCCGGCAGGCTTCTTTCTCGCCCACAGCTTCCAGCAAGTGCTCGAACATGAGGCGGTAGGGCGCACGGGGGAACAGGCTGTCACGATAGACCAATCCCCGCAGCGCCATCGGCTTGCGGCGCAGGGAATGAATGACATGGCGATAATCGACAACGTGGCCGTGCTTACCGTTCACACCGGCGCGGCCGCGCTGCAGGGTCATGAGCCTTGTGCCGCCGATGAAGACATCGAGACG
>NZ_ATHL01000150.1 GCF_000445125.1 Novosphingobium lindaniclasticum LE124 | reverse complement strand
CTTGACCCACAGCTGAGTGTCTCCTGCCTGCCGCTCGAGAACCAGGGGCACCATCGGGGCCGTGTCGTTCAGCACGACCTCGCGGATGACGCTGCTTGTGCGCTCTCGCGCACCCAGGATGTATTCCATGCCCAGCTCTTCAAGGGCGGCGATCGTATCGGCGCTGATCATGCCGCGATCGGCCACAACGCACGAGCGGGTGATGCCGAAGCGGGTGCGCAGGCGCGTGACGATGGGCATGAGTACCTTCACGTCGGCCGTGTTGCCCGGGACCATCTCGGTACAGATCGGACGCCCCTGGGCATCGATCACGACGGCCAGGATCAGCTGAGCAAGCTCGGGCCGGTGGTCCTTGGAATGACCGCGCCGTCCCAGCGTGTCGCCGCCGGCGCCGTAGAACGAGAGCGACGTCGTATCCATGAATACAAGACTGAGGTCGGTGAACAGGTCCCGGCGGCGATCGAACAGCTTCTCCTCGATCACGTCTTTCACACAGCGAGGTGCCAATCCCCCCTCTGCCTTCTCCTCGATCTCCTCGCCGAGCCAGGCCATGGCGCGATAGAAGTGATGGAGGGCAAGATCCTCGCTGCCGTCGATGGCGTAGCTCTCCATCCAGTCCAGGCAGGCTCGGTCCGAGCCGGAGACGAACAGGCGGTGCAGTGTGGCGACGAATACGGCGCGCTCAACGGCAAAGCCGAACTGGCGGCCTTCCAGCACCTCTTCCAGTACCGCATCGACACCAAGCCGCTGCCACAGGCGCCCGAACAGCAACGGGCCGCCAATCCTGCGAGCTGCGATCCGGCCTGCATCGATATCGGACAGAATGACGCTGCGTTCGGCGTGGCGGGCAATCGAGGCAGCCAGCCTGTCGAGTTCACCACTCGCGGCCAGCACATCCTTGCGGCCCAGAGCCTTGATCGTGCGCTGACGGACGGTTTTGCCCTCGCGCACACTCTCGACCAGGTAAAGATAGCGGTGCCCGCGAGCGACTCGTTCGACGACATACATGGCAAGGTTGTTACTACCTGCACGTGTGGAGAGAAACCAAACCGCCAGTTACACGCAAAATGTTGTTATCACACCCCATTTTGCCGCTAAATCCACTGCCAGCAAAATCAGCTACTTAACGCCTGACGTTCCCCGCATGTTCTGCCAGCACTGTTCAACTTGGGTCTCGCGAGCAGCGGGATCAAATTCCGATAATCCCATGACACATCTCCTGTGGCCCTGACGGCCATAGGGTAGAACTCTTCAAAGCAGGCGCGACCATTATCGCCGTTCAACAGCCAATTCGCGCTCCCAGATGCGGCAGGTCTGTTTCGTCATTCTGTGCGCCGCGACATACTTGCAAATTGGCCGAATATTTAAAGGAGACTGGAACTCATAGGCCCTGTCGCTGTTTTGCTGATTGGGTTCGATCGGAGCCTGCGAGCCTCGGCCCATGAAATCGGGACGGCAAGCCGGGCTGACTGCTGCGCCCCGCAGAAAGCCGTCTTTTCATGCCGCCTCTACCGATCGTGCTCGTTGTCGAGGATGAACCGATTATTTTGCTGGCCGCCTGCGAGATGGTCGAAAGCGCGGGATTCATTACGAGAGAAGCAGCGAACGCTACACGTGCTCTCAGAATCCTCGTGGAAAACCCTCCGATCGCGATCCTGTTTACCGACATAGACATGCCGGGCCCGATCGACGGCCTAGCATTGGCTTTTGAAGCACAGGCTCGCTGGCCGATGATCGGCATCATTATCACTTCGGGCCGCAGGCCGTTGGCTCGGCACGAGCTGCCTGCCGGCGCTATCTTCCTTGAAAAACCATACCTCGAACGGGCACTCACGGAGGCATTAGCGAACGTTCTCTCTTGAGTCGCGCTCGCGCAGGTCTTTGCGACGTCCATATAGCAGATTTGGATACGGCCCATCTGACGAGAGGGAGCGCCGGCTGAAGCCGGGTGCGGATCAATCGACCATGGCAGCGACAAGACGCCGCAATCGATCCCGGCTTAGCAGGCCGGTGGGCCGTTGAACCGGACCGTTATGTCCGGCGGCTGGTTGGTAGATGGCATTGTCGGGACGCTTTTCCGCGCCTTTGATGTTGATATGCATGTTTTCCTATGGTGCGGATTTTTCCGCGTTTATCTCCTGAAACCGCTGCGCCGTCTCGGCGGTTCTCCGGCTTGCTCCGGCGCCCTTTCACGAAACGCGATCCGGCCCTTCGAAAGATCGCAAGGCGTCATTTCGACATGTACGCGATCTCCTTCCATCGAGCGGATGCAGACCTGCGCATCTTGCCCGCAGTAGGCGATGATCTTGTGCTCATTATCGAGCAGAACCACGAAGCGGCCGATCGGGAATGGATTTCCTCGACAAAGCCTTCCGTCGGCGACTCTTCTTTGGTCGATCCACGGTGTCCCGAAATCGAGGGCACCCGCCGACATGCATGCGCAAAAGCGGCGGTCATGAGAGCCAAGCTGATGGCTGAAAAATCCTGCGCAAGCAGGCGCAAATTCGTCAAGAGCGTCGATTCGTAATCCTTATACATGATAAAATAAATTCTTCAATGCCGGTGATAATTTTTAAATATTTTATCAGTTCATGGAAACCTCTCGCGGAGTACGGTGAAATTCTGTAGAAGGAAAATATTGCCGGTCATTTTTGCATATCGGCGACTGAGAGACCAAGCGTGCTCCCGCAAAAAGGAGAGTCCGCATGGATCTCAATCAGCTACTCTATCACCATCAGATCGCGCTCATCGAATTTACCGCCCGCAGCAAGCGCAACCGTGATGCCGGGTCGCGGTTCGATCTGGTGTGCCATTATGCAACTAGGATCGCCCGGCTGCAAAAGGACATGGGGGTGGCGGCCTGCCCCCAATGGTTATGAACTGGCCATCGCGGAACCAATTTGCCTGCCTGAGGTCGCGCCCGACGAATATCCCGCCGTGCGGACGTCAATGGTATCGCATGCCGAGAGACGATCTGACCTTTCGGCGGCGCAGCGAGATATCCGATCTTGCGTTTACACTGCTGGGCGGCCGCGTGGCCGCACGGGATTTCCTGCTCGGTCCGGTCCCCGATCACGCATGCACCGTGCTTGAGATCGCAACCGGCTCCTCAATCGGACAGGCCCAGATAACCAGTATGCTCTGGAAGATCGCCGCGCGTCGGGTGCGACGGTATCAGTAGGAAATTCGAAATGGCAAGCGACGAAAAGCCCGCTCGGCCTGCTCGCGCGAAAGTGCGCTGGTCGGATCGCCCTAAACTGGCGCCAGATGCGGCAGGTCGCCAGGGGTTGGTGACGAGGCTGGCGCTTGAAGCATTCGGAAGCCGGGACAAGGCCATCGCCTATCTCAACACAGCTGCGGCAATCTCGGCGGACGACCGCTTGATCTCGCCGTGGAATCCGCGGAGGGCCTGGGCCGGGTGGAGCGCGCCCTTGCGGACCTTAGGCCTGCATGCTGATCCGCGCGGGATACGATATCGCTTTCACCTGTGAACAGCCTGTGCCGATGCTGGCGCACCTGAGCGTCCATGCTTCGCGCAACAAAGATCTGCGCACGCCGCAGCGCTTGTTCACAACGCCAGGTGTCCCGATTTACGACTACGTCGACAGCTTCGGCAACATCTGTACCCGCCTCGCCATTCCGGCCGGCGGCCTGACGCTGTCCTGCGGTTTTGTCATCGAGGATGATTTCCAGCCTGACCCGGTGGCACCGGAGGCATTGCAATCATCGATCGAGGCTTTGCCAGACGATGTGATGCTCTACCTTCTGGCGAGCCGTTACTGCGAGACGGACCGGCTGAGTGTAGCGCGACAAACAGGATGAGGATTGCGCGTCAATCAGGATGAGAATGTGATTGTCGCGGCGCGTCATTCAGTGCCGATTTTGCTTTTCGCTGGCAAGGATCTCGTTCTCATCCTGATTGTCGCGGATGGTCTCGAGGACTTTCGGAGTGGTGTAGGCGGCAGGACGTCCAGCCCCGGTGCGGCGGGCCTGAGCCGTGCGCCGGCGATAACTTTCCACGTTCATCTCGAAGATCGTGGCGTGATGCACGAGCCTGTCGACCGCAGCGAGCGTCATTGCCGGGTCCGGGAAGACGCGGTTCCATTCACCGAAGGGCTGGTTGGCGGTGATGAGCAGGGATCTGCGCTCATATCGGGCACTGATCAGTTCGAAGAGGACAGAGGTTTCCGCTTGGTCGCGTGAGACGTAGGCGAAGTCGTCGAGAATGAGCAGATGATATTTGTCGAGCTTGGCGATTGCGGATTCCAGCGTCAGTTCGCGGCGAGCCACCTGCAGACGTTGGACGAGGTCAGAGGTGCGGGTGAACAGTGCTCGCCAGCCTTTTTCCACCAATGCCAGGCCGATCGCCGCCGCCAGATGGCTTTTGCCGCCGCCTGGCGGGCCGAACAGGATGAGATTGGAACCCTGGTCGAGCCAACCATCGCCGGCGCACAGGGCCATGACCTGTGCCTTGGAGATCATCGGCACGGCCTCGAAGGCGAAGCAGTCCAACGTCTTGCCCGCCGGCAGGTGGGCTTCAGCCAGATGACGCCCGATCCGGCGACGATCGCGTTCGGCGAGTTCGTGTTCGGCGAGAGCTGCAAGGAACCGGCTCGCGGGCCATCCTTCCTTGTCCGCCTGGGCTGCAAAATCTCCCCAGATATGCTTAATGGTTGGCAAGCGCAGTTCATTGAGCATCAGGCCCAGGCGCTGTGCGTCGATCATGGGAGCCGTGCTCATGCCGCTTCTCCCTGTTCGATCAGCCCGTCGTAGATCGAGAGCGAGACCATCTCGACCACGACTTCGGGCAAAGTGGCGGGATCGGGGCTGAAGCGGGCCCGAAGTGCCGACAAGCATGGGATCCTGCGGATTGCCAGGTTCTCCTCCAGGACATGGGAGAGCTCCGCCTCGCAGGCGCGCTCGTGGGCCATGGCCAGAAGCTCGACCATGATCCGGCAGGCTTCTTTCTCGCCCACAGCTTCCAGCAAGTGCTCGAACATGAGGCGGTAGGGCGCACGGGGGAACAGGCTGTCACGATAGACCAATCCCCGCAGCGCCATCGGCTTGCGGCGCAGGGAATGAATGACATGGCGATAATCGACAACGTGGCCGTGCTTACCGTTCACACCGGCGCGGCCGCGCTGCAGGGTCATGAGCCTTGTGCCGCCGATGAAGACATCGAGACG
>NZ_ATHL01000149.1 GCF_000445125.1 Novosphingobium lindaniclasticum LE124 | reverse complement strand
GAGACGGCATGGAACATATCCGGAACTGCCCGGACAGTGTATCACTGGAAAACCGCAGAAAACAGCCATTTACGGGTGTTCCTGGGTACGCCTGAGACGCGCACTGGAGCGGGTAGCGGGAATCGAACCCGCATAGCCAGCTTGGAAGGCTGGAGCTTTACCACTAAGCTATACCCGCCCATTGATGGGCCTGTCCCGATCGGGACGGTGACCTGCGTCGTGGCTGCCGCTTGCCACGATAAGGCAGGTGTCGTCAACGCCTTCCTTGCATCTTATCTGCATTGATCAGCGTCCGGGCTATCAATGACCGGGATAGTCCAGCAGCGCGTGCACCGTGATGCCGGCGGAGCGCAGCCGGTCGCCGCCACCGAGATCGGGCAGGTCGATGGCGAAGAGAGTGTGCTCGACGGTCGCTCCGGCGCGTCGCAGCAGTTCGATCGCGGCCAGTGCAGTGCCGCCGGTTGCCAGGAGGTCGTCGACCAGGATGACCTTGTGTCCCTCTCCCACGGCTTCGGGATCAACTTCCAGCGTATCGGTACCGTACTCGAGTGCATAGTCGATGGCGATGACCGGAACCGGGAGTTTGCCGGGCTTGCGGATGGAGACGAAGCCAAGGTCCAGCCGCGCCGCGATCGCGGCGCCGAAGATGAAGCCGCGCGCCTCGACGCCGGCGATCACATCGGCACCCGAGGCTTTCACCCTTTCCGCCATCAGGTCGACAGCAGCCGAAAAGCCAGGGCCGTGGCCAACCAGGGTGGTCACGTCGCGAAAGAGGATGCCGGGCTTGGGGAAGTCCGGCACGGTGCGCACCAGCGCCTTGATCTCGTCGAGGGTCATGCCGCCGTGCTTACGGGGTCGAGCGGACAAACGAAAGGCCCCCGCCATCGTAAGATGAGGGAGGCCTTTCGTTCAGGTCACAGGCGGAAGCCTCAGTGCTTCTTGCCGGCCCAGATATTGCGGTAGGACATGTAGCCCAAAATCGTGGCGAACAGGAGGAAGCCCAAGACCGGCCAGCCGGTCTGCTTGCGCTTCTCCAGCTTGGGTTCCGCGGTCCAGATCAGGAAGGCCGAGACGTCCTTGGCCATCTGGTCGACCGTCGCCTTCGTGCCGTCGGAATAAGTCACCTGGCCCTCGCCGGTGAGCGGCGGCGGCATCGCGAGGTTGAGATTGGCGAAGTAGGGGTTGTAGTGCAGACCATCCGGCGTCTTTGAATCCGGGAACTTCTTCAGAAGCTCGGCAGGCTGGTCCTGATAGCCGGTCAGCAGCGAATAGACGTAGGCCGGACCGTCGTGACGCGCCTTCGCCATCAGCGAGAGGTCAGGCGGGGTTCCCTGGCCGGCATAGAGCACCGGCGGGAAGTAGTCGGTCGCCACGCCTTCGCGGGTTTCCACTTCGCCCGTGCCGTTGTTGTAGACCGGCACCTGGAAGCCCTTGGCGATCGCCTTCACTTCGGCATCGTTATAGCCGAGCGCCGCAAGGTCGCGGAAAGCGACATGGCGCAGCGCGTGGCATACGGCGCAGACTTCCTTGTAGACCTGGAAGCCGCGCTGGAGCTGCTGCCGGTCGAACTTGCCGAAGGCGCCATCGCTGGCGAAGCGCACTTCCTTGGGGTGGAGGTGGAATTCATGTTCGGCGGTTGCCGCTGCCGGCTCCGTGATCTCCTGGTAGGCCCCTTTGCCGAAGGACCAAGCCAGGGCCACCGTGAAGAACAGCCCGACGAGGATCGAGAGAATGCGTGCCATGTCTTTCGTCTTTCGCTCTAGCTGTTGGTCACACGTCGCCGTGGACGGCTTCGGTGGCGCCATGCGCCGGGCGCAGTTTCGCGCCTTCGTCGTGCCCGAGCACCGATTCCGTGATGGAGAACGGCAGCGGGTCCGGTTTCTCGATGGCCGAGACGATCGGAATGACGATCAGGAAGTGCGCGAAGTAGTAGAGCGCCGCGATCTGGCTGAGCATCACGTAAGGTTCTTCGGCCGGGGCGCCGCCGCAGTAGAACAGCACCGCCATGGCCGGGATCAGGCCGAAGAAGAAGAACTTCCGGTAGAGCGGACGGAACGAGCCCGAGCGGACCGGCGAACGGTCCAGCCAGGGCAGGAAGAACCACACGAGGATCGCTCCGAACATCGCCAGCACGCCCATGAGCTTGGCCGGAATGAAGAAGAAGTCCTGGGTGAAGGCGCGCAGGATCGCATAGAACGGCCAGAAGTACCATTCGGGAACGATGTGCGCGGGCGTGCTCATCGGGTTGGCCGGAATGTAGTTGTCCGGGTGGCCCAGCGCGTTCGGGAAGAAGAACAGCGCCGCACAGAACAGGATCGCGAAGACGCCGATCGCCCAGCCGTCCTTGGCGACGTAGTAGGGGTAGAACGGCACCGTGTCGCTCTCGCTCTTCACTTCCACGCCGGTGGGATTCGACGACCCCGGAATGTGCAACGCCCAGATGTGCAGGATCACTACACCCACGATGACGAAGGGCAGGAGATAGTGCAGGGAGAAGAAGCGGTTGAGCGCGGCGTTGTCCGGCGCGAAACCGCCGAGCAGCCACTGCTGGAGCGGCTCGCCCACGAAGGGGATCGCGCCGAACAGGCCGGTGATGACCTTGGCCCCCCAGAAGCTCATCTGGCCCCAGGGCAGCACGTAGCCCATGAAGGCCGTGGCCATCATCAGCAGGAAGATCACCACGCCCAGCAGCCACACCATTTCGCGCGGGGCCTTGTACGATCCGTAGAAGAAGCCGCGGAAGATGTGGATGTAGATCACGACGAAGAACGCCGAAGCGCCGTTGGCGTGCGCATAGCGCATCATCCAGCCCCAGTTCACGTCGCGGACGGTCTGCTCGATGGTGTCGAACGCCACTTGCGTATTGGCCGCGTAGTGCATGGCCATGACGATGCCGGTGACGATCTGCAGGCCGAGGCAGAGCGCGGCGAGGAAACCGAAGTTCCAGAAATAGTTGAGGTTGCGCGGAACCGGATAACCGCCGCCGACAGCGTTGTAGACGAGGCGCGGCAGGGGCAGCCTCTGGTCCATCCACTGCATGAAGGGATGGCTTGGGGTATATTCCTTGGCCCAGGGAAAGCTCATGTTCTTGATCCTCTCTCTTGGCCTCAACCGATCTTTACGACCGTGTCGGTGGTGAAGGCGTATTCCGGAACCTCGAGATTCTTGGGCGCGGGGCCCTTACGGATACGGGCGGCCGTGTCGTAGGAAGAACCGTGGCAGGGGCAGAAGTAGCCGCCGAACTCGCCTTTCGCCTCGCCCTCGCCGGCACCGAGCGGCACGCAGCCCAGGTGGGTGCAGACGCCCATGGTGATCAGCCAGTTTTCCTTGCCTTCCTTGGTGCGTTCCTCAAGCGTCTGCGGATCGCGGAGCGAGGAAACATCGACCTTGTTGGCTTCCGAGATCTCATGTGGCGTCAGGTTGCGCACGAAGACCGGCTGCTTGCGGAAGATCGCCTTGATGGCCTGACCGGGCTGGATCGAGGAAATGTCGATCTCGGTCGAAGACGCCGCAAGAACGTCCGCAGAAGCGGACATCTGGCTGACCAGAGGGACGACGATTCCCACGCCGGCGACACCCGCCGCGCTTACCGCGGCGATATTGATGAAATCGCGCCGCCGCACGCCATCTGCTTCTGCCATGATTGCCCTTGCCTTGTTATTGACAACCTACTCCCGGGATTCCGGAAGCAAGCCCAGATTCCTGACCAATTCTATTTTTGTCTGGTATCCCCGTAACGGCCCCCCGTTGACGGTTAACTGCCTCGGGAGCGACCCGAAACGAATACCGACTTTGCGGTTCTGATATACAGGGAAATCAACCCTGCCAACCGCCTTTTTGGATCGGCCCGGCAGGTTCGTCGTCAACGAATTCAAGGCATAACCATCCGGCGGCGGCGCCCGGCGGACCTGTTTCAGCCCCGTCCAATGATGGAAATCTGGCGTCCATAGCTCGCCTCCGCCCGGTGGGTGGAGCGGCGATAGGAGTAGAAACGCTCCGGCGCGGAGTAAGTATCGAGGGCGAGGCGCTCCACGCCCGCTATTCCGGCAGCTTCCAGCCGGGAGGCGACATAGTGCTCCAGGTCGAACTGCCAGCGTCCCTCGCGGCCTTGCGCGAAGAAGCGCGCATCGTCCGCCCCATGTGCCAGGAACCGATCGCGGAAGGCTTCATCGACCTCGTAGGACTCCTGGGAGATGCAGGGACCAACGGCAGCGACGATCCGCGCGCGCGCCGCGCCGAGCGATATCATCCGGGCGATGGTGCTGTCCGTCACCCCGCCGATGGCGCCTTTCCACCCGGCATGAGCCGCACCGATCACGCCCGCTTCCCGGTCGGCCAGGAGCACCGGGGCGCAGTCTGCCGTGACGACACCGATCAACACACCCGGTCGATCCGTGACGAGAGCATCGGCATGGGGACGCTCGGCGTCGCTCCACATGTCCGCGCCCAGGATCACGCAGTCTGGCGAATGGACCTGGTAGACGGATGCGAGAGGCGCTCCCGGCAGCACCGCCTCGGCGGCGCGGCGGCGGTTCTCCGTCACCGCCGCCGGTTCGTCGCCGGATCCGAGACCGACGTTGAGGCCAGCCACCTCGCCCACGCTTATCCCGCCGCGACGGCCCAGGAAACCGTGCGGGAGGCCGCCAAGCAGGCCGGCGCGGTTGACTTCGACGGGCTCGCCCCCGACGTCAGCCAAGGCTCTTGCTCACCTGTTCGCGAACATCGCGGGAAAGACCGGGCTGGGCCGCGATCTTCTCCAGCTCCGCACGCATCATGGCGGCGCGAGCGGGTTCGATGCGCCGCCAGCGGCCCAGCTGCGGCACGAACCGCGCGGTAGTCTGCGGGTTGATCGGGTCGAGCTTGCGGATCAATTCGCCGATCATCCGATAGCCCGCGCCGCTGGCGTCATGGAACGCCTTCGGGTTCACCGCTGCCGTCATGTAGAGCGCGCGGGCGCGGTTCGGATTGTTCAAGGTGAATTCGGGGTGCTGCGACAGCGCCTCGATATGCTGCAGCACTTGCGGATGGAAAGAGCCCGCCTGAAGCGCGAACCACTTGTCGATCACGAGCGCATTGCCCTGATAGCGGCGCAGGAAGTCGGCAAGCGCCTCTTCCCGCTCGGGGCCTTCGAGGTTGCAGAGCACGGTGAGCGCCGACTGGCGATCGGTCATGTTGTCTGCCGCGCGGTATTGCGCGATGGCGCGGCGGGCGCCTTCGGCCGGATCGCCCGCAGCGATCAGCACGAGCGCCTGCGCCTTGGTCTTGCGGGCACCGCGCGCAGCCGCGTCGCGGCTATAGGGAACGCCAGAGACGCGGTCGTGCAGAGCGACGAGGGACTCCGCCAGTTCGCTGCCGAGCCAGGCTTTCAGACCCTCGCGTTCCTCGTGGATCGCGGCCGGGTCCGCCACCAGCACCTGTTCGGCAAGATAGGCGACGCCCGGCAGGACCATCAGTTCGCCGCGCATGAGATCGTCCAGCCCATCGTCCGAAAGAACGGCCGCAAAAGCCTGGCCGATCGCCTTGCGACCCTCGGCGCGCGCGGTTTCCGACAAGCCGCCGCCGACCGCCGCCACCAGATGCTGGACGACCAGGCTCTGCATGGCCTCGTATCGGGCGAAAGGATCGTCGTCATGAGCGGCAAGGAAGACGAGGTCCTCGTTCGAGCGCTCCATGTCGATGGCGACCGGGGCCGAGAAGCCGCGATTGATCGAGACGACCGGCGGCCGCGCGAAGCCTTCGAACGCGAAGCTGCGGCTGTCCGTGTCGAGCACGATCAGCCGCTCGCCCGCATGACGGCCGCTGTCGCGGTCGAACAGGGCAATGCGCAGCGGGATCGGCACCGCCTGCTTCTCCGGCTGTCCGGGAGTGGCCGGGATGGTCTGGGTAAGCGTGAGCGTGGCGACATCGCCTTCGTGCGACGCTTCCACCGCCACTTGCGGGGTGCCCGCCTGCGCGTACCAGAGGCGGAACTGCCGGAGGTCGAGCCCGGCGCCGTCCTCGATCGCCTTGACGAAATCCTCGCACGTCGCGGCCTCGCCGTCGTGGCGGTCGAAATAGAGGTCGGTTCCCTGGCGGAACCTGTCCGGCCCGGCCATGGTGCGCATCATGCGGATCACCTCGGCACCCTTGTTGTAGACCGTCGCGGTATAGAAGTTGCTGATTTCCTGGTAGGAATCAGGGCGTATCGGGTGTGCGAGCGGTCCCGAATCCTCGGGGAACTGGGCGGCGCGCAGGACCCGCACGTCCTCGATGCGCTTCACGGCCTCGCTGCCCATGTCCGCGCTGAACAGCTGGTCGCGCAGGACGGTGAAGCCTTCCTTGAGCGAAAGCTGGAACCAGTCGCGGCAGGTCACGCGGTTGCCCGACCAGTTGTGGAAATACTCGTGTCCGATCACGCTTTCGATACCGTCGTAATCGGCGTCGGTGGCGGTTTCCGGTTCTGCCAGCACGTAGCGGGTGTTGAAGACGTTGAGGCCCTTGTTCTCCATCGCCCCCATGTTGAAGTCCGATACGGCGACGACATTGAACAGGTCCAGGTCGTACTCGCGGCCGAAGGCCTCCTCATCCCACTTCATCGAGTTGATGAGCGAATCCATCGCGTGCTGGGTGCGCTGCTCGTCACCGGAGCGGACCCAGATGTTGAGATCGACCCGGCGGCCCGAGCGCGTGGTGAACTGCGCGTGATTGGCCACCAGATCGCCCGCGACGAGCGCGAAGAGATAGGCCGGCTTGGGCCAGGGGTCGTGCCACTCGGCCCAGTGGGTGCCGTCCTCGCCTTCTCCCGTGGCGGTGCAGTTGCCGTTGGAAAGCAGGATCGGGAACTGGCCCTTGTCGCCCGCCATGCGCACCGAATAGGTCGAGAGCACGTCCGGCCGGTCGGGGAAGAAGGTGATGCGGCGGAAGCCCTCGGCCTCGCACTGGGTGCAGAGCATCCCGTTAGAGGCGTAGAGACCCATGAGCTGGCTGTTCGCCGCGGGATTCACCGAGGTTTCGATTTCGACCTCGTGCGCCTCGCCGGTCAGTTCCACCAAGAGGTCGGCACCGTCCATGCGCCAGTCGTTCACCGCCTCGCCATCGACGCGCACGGCCAGCGGGGTGAGCTGGTCGCCGTTCAGGTGCAGCGTCGAGGCGGCGCTGCCCGCGGGATTGCGGCGCACCGACAGCCTGGCCGTCACGCGGGTCTCTTCGATGCCCAGACGGAAGTCGAGCGCGATCTGCGGCACCAGCCAGGCGGGCGGCTGATAGTCCTCGCGGCGGATGACCGGCGGCGCCTGGGGCGCGGGAGCGGCATCGGCGATCTGCGCGTCGGCGTCGGGCGTGCTGGGGGTGCTGGCAATATCCATGCCGCTAAATTAGAGCCTTGTCCCTCGAATGCCAGCCATGGCGCGACGAATTCACACACGAATCGAGAGGAATCCTCATGTCCCCGCGCCCGATGCCGAAGCGACTTTTCATCTTCGGGCTGGGCTACACCGCGAAGGTCGTGGCCGGGCAGGCGGCGGCGCGGGGTTGGGAAGTCATTTCCACCGGGAGCGAGGGAACGATCTCCTTCGCGGACGAAGGCAACGTGCGCCTCGCCCTGGCGGACGCCGATCATGTGCTGTCGTCGGTGCCGCCCGGCCGGGAAAGCCGGGGCGAGCCGCTGGACCCGGTGCTTGATCGCTATGGCGATGCGCTGAAGGGCATGCCGCTGTCCTACCTCTCCTCGACCGGTGTCTATGGTGATACCGGCGGCGCCTGGGTGGACGAAAGCGCGCCGGTCGGCACCGGTCGCCGCACTGCGCGGGCCGAGGCGGATGCGGCGTGGCTGGCACGGGGCGCCAGGGTCTACCGCCTGCCGGGGCTCTACGGTCCGGGCCGATCGGTGCTGGACCGGGTGCGGGAAGGCCGCGCTCACCGGATCGACCTGCCGGGGCAGGTGTTCAGCCGCGTCCATGTCGCGGACATCGCCTCGGGCGTGATCGCCGGGCTGGACGGGCCTCCGGGAGCCTACAACCTGGCGGACGACCTGCCTTGCGGCCAGAACAGACTGGTGGAGGCGGCCTGCAGCCTGCTCGGCCTGCCGGTGCCGCCGCTCCAGTCGATGGAGGAGGCGCAGCTCTCACCGATGGCGCGCGGGTTCTATGCCGAGAACCGCCGGGTGGCGAACGGCAAGGCGCGGCGCGTGCTTGGCTGGAAGCCGCGCTTTGCGACTTACCGAGAGGGGCTGCGCGCCCTCAGCGCCACGACCAGCCCGACCGTCGCCAGCGCCGCCCCCGCCACCGCGAGCAGCGACCAGCGATAGCCCTCGAACACGGTGGAGATCAGCATGGCGACGATGATCACCGTCACGCCGTTGTAGGCCGCCTTGCCTGCGCCGAGTTGGCGGATCAGCGTGTAATAGAGCGGGAAGGTTACCACCGACCCCAGGATCGCCAGGTAGGCGGTGCCCAGCCAATAGGTCGGATCGTGCGGGATCACCGGCGGGCCCGAAGTGGCCCAGGCAATGCCGACGTCGGCCAGGGTGCCGTAGAGCATGGCCCAGGAAAGCAGGCTCACCATCGGCAAGGCCTTGCCGGTCTCGTTGGCCTGGATCACGTTGGAGACCGAGGCGCAGAGCATGGCGATGAGCGCGAAGACGGTGCCGAGCAGCACCTTGCCGCCCAGCGGCGCTTCATGCGCCTCGTGCAGCAGCAGCAAGGCGAGACCGGCAATGGCGATCATGCTGCCGATCCCGAAGCGCCAGGTGATCGGCTGACCCAGCAGGACCCGCGCGAGAATGGCATTGGGCACCAGCAGCAGTCCGATCATGACCGCGACGATGCCGGAGGTCAGGTGCATCTCGGCGCGATAGACGAAATTGTAGTTCCCGCAGAACTGCGCCACGCCGACGGCCAGCGCCAGCCAGTGACCTGCCGCGCCGATCCTCAGGCTTTTCCTCATCACCATCGCGACGAGGAACATGGCCGGGGTCGCCAGTACGAAGCGCCAGGCGACGGACCAGCTTGCCGGCACGTCCCCGATCTGGCCGGTGATGACGAACCAGGTCGAGCCCCAGATCAGCGCAACCAGCAGGAACGGCAGCGCTACGCCGGGCGCCAGGAAGCCGGGAGTGCTGTTGGCCGAATCGTTCACAGCGCTGCAATCGCTTTTGCGAGAGCGGACACCTGATCCTCCCGCGAGTCCCAGGCGGTGACGAGCCGCGCCGCTTCCTCGCCCCAGTCGTAGAATTCGAAACCGAGTTCGCGCAGGGCCAGCCGCTCGACGGCCGTGGTCGTCAGGAATATCTCGTTCGCCTCGACCGGGTGCAGCAGCCGGTCGCCCGCGGCGGCAGCGATCTCGCCGGCGGCGGCGTTGGCGGCGCGGGCGTTGTCCAGCCAGAGATCGCCTTCGAGCATGGCGAGGATCTGCGCGGCCAGGTAGCGCCCCTTGGATTGCAGGTGCCCGGCCCGTTTGCGGCGAAAGCGCACTTTGTCGGCCATGGCGGGGTCGAAGAACACGATCGCCTCTGCACTCATCCCGCCGTTCTTGACCATGCCGAAGCTGAGGGCATCGACACCGCCCGCCGCGCCTGCCGCGTTTCCGCCGAGGCCCGCCGCGAGAGCGGGGTCGCCGCCCAGGAATGCCGCCGCATTGGCGAAGCGCGCGCCGTCCATATGCAGGCCGAGCCCCCTGCCCCTCGCGAAATTCGCCAACCCGGCCAGTTCCTCGGGCCGGTAGACGCACCCGTACTCGCTCGCCTGCGTGATCGATATGGCATGGGGCTGCACCTGGTGCACGCCGTCGCGGATCGAATCGACTATGCGGGCGACGGCCTCGGGCGTGATCTTCGCACCCTCACCGCCCGCCAGCAGCAGCTTGGCGCCGTGCAGGTAGAAGCCCGGTGCGCCGCCCTCGTCCATTTCGATATGCGCCTCGCGGTGGCAGATCACCGCGCCGTGCGGCTCGACCATGGCCGAGAGGGCAAGGCAGTTCGCCGCCGTGCCGGTGGCAACCCAAAGCGCTGCGCAGTCGCGACCGAACAGGGCGGAAAAGCGCTCGTCCAGCAGGTTGCTCAGCGCATCCCCGTCATAAGGCGAATCCGGCGTGTCGGCCGCCCGCATGGCTTCCCATACCCTCGGGTGGACCCGTGCGGCGTTGTCGGAGAGGAATTTCATGACCATATGCCCTGTAAGCGGACGCGAGCGGCGTCAAGCGAACCTTTTAGGGAGACATGCCCATGGTCGGCGTGACCATCACCAAGCACGAGACCGCCACCGGCGGCGAATATCAGGCGCATCTGGCCGACAGCGACGCCACCGGCCACCTCACCTGGCAGACCCGCGACGGCGTGCACTATGCCGACCACACGTTCGTTCCCTCGCAGATCGGCAATCGCGGCGTAGCGGCGCGGCTGGTCGAGGCCATGGTCGCCGACGCGCGCGAGAACGACTTCAAGGTCGCACCCTTGTGCAGCTACGTCGTGGCTGCGTTCAAGCGTCACCCGGAATGGGATGATGTCAAAGCCTGAAGCCGCGCCGCCCCCGTCATTGCGAGGAGGCGACGCCGACGCGGCAATCCAGGTCAGCTCTGCGCGACTCCGGATCACTTCGCTGCGCAGGCGATGACGAAGAGCGGCGGCGGTCTATGTAGGAAGACGCAGCCCTATCCCCAACCTTGCGCCAGCCAACCTTCGGCCAGCCCCGCCAGGAAGGCGGCGCCGCGTGGCAGGGCCTTTTCGTCGACCATCATCTTCGTCGAGTGGATGCCGCAGCAATGCTTCCAGTCGGCGCCGTCCTCCGCCACGCCCAGGAAGAACATCGCCCCGGGCACCTTTTCGAGCACGTAGGCGAAGTCCTCCGCACCCATGATCGGGTCCTTGAGGCGCTGGAACGCGGCCTCGCCATAGAGATCGCGGGCCACACGTTCGCCGCAGTCCACCGCGCGCGGATCGCAGATCGTGACGGGAAAGCCTTCCAGAATGGTCACTTCGCCCTTCAGCCCATGGGCACCGGCGATCCCGGCGACGAGTGCCGGCAATTCGTCCTTCAAGCGCGCGCGATTGGCGGCCGAAAGCGTCCGCATGGTGCCGGTCAGCCTCGCCGTGTCGGGGATGACGTTGTGTGCGCTGCCTGCCTCGATCCTGGCGATCGTCACCACGACCGGATCGAACACGCTGTAGCGCCGCGCCACCATGGTCTGGATCGCGCAAACCACTTCGCAGGCGACCGGTATCGGGTCCACCGTGTCGTGCGGCATCGAGGCATGGCCGCCGCGCCCGGTCACGACGATCCGCAATTCGTCAGCCGCCGCCATGAGCGGCCCGCCCCGGCCGCCGATCACGCCGTGCGGCGCATTGGGCATGATGTGGAGCGCGAAAGCGGCATCGGGCAGCGAACGGTCGGTTCCCTCCCCGCCCAGCAACCCGTCTTCCAGCATGAAGCGGGCGCCGTGATGACCTTCCTCTCCGGGCTGGAACATGAAGCGCACTTCGCCGGCCAGGCTTTCGGCCCGCGTGGCCAGGAGTTCCGCCGCACCGGCCAGCATGGCGACATGGGTATCGTGCCCGCAGGCATGCATCACGCCGGAGACGGTCGAGGCGAAATCCAGCCCGGTTTCCTCGGGCATCGGCAGGGCATCGGTATCTCCGCGCAGCAGCACGCAGCCGCCTGCTCCGCTCCCGCCTTTCAGCGTGGCGACGAGGCCGGTCGTCGAAGGCCCTTCACGCCATTCCAGCGGCAGATGGGCGAGCGCCGCGCGGATCTTGTCCCGTGTCCTGGGATTGTGGAGGCCGATTTCCGGCTCGGCATGAATGGCCCGGCGCAGGGCGACGATGCGGTCGGAAAGGCCGGCGGCGTCCTCGACCAGGGTGCTTGCGGATGACGGCATAGCACCATGATAGCTCACGAACCCGACCTGTCGAGGGTCAGGTGCCCAGTGTTAGCTGCCTATAGTCAGCTGGCCGAATCGGCCACCGGCAGATCGTCCTCGGGATCGGGCATGATGCTGATCTCTTTCCGGTCGATCTGCTGGAGCGTGCGCCACGCCATCAGCCCCATGACGATATAGGACACCGCGCCGCCCACGGCGACCGCCCAGGCCGCCCCGCTGGGGCCGGTCGGGAGCAGGAAGACGAGCCCGATGGCCAGCGCGATCAAGGCGATCAGGCGGGCCACCAGCGAATGGCGGGCGCGCCCGGTTGCGTGAAGCACCGGTTCGAAAGCGACGCTGGCCAGATCGAAACAGGCCGCGAGCGTCAGCGGCACCAGGATCGCCGCGCCCTGTTCGAAATCGTCGCCGCCGATCACTTCCAGCATCTGCTTGCCGAGCAAAACCGCCACGGTGACCACGACGATCCCGGCCAGGCCGGCGATCTTGCTGGTCTGCAGCGCAAGCTTGCGGAATTCCGACGCCTTGGACGAAACGCGGGCGCGCGCGACTTCGGCGTAGACGGATCGGGTCAGCAGCGACGAGAGCTTGCTCAGCGCCTGCGAGATCTGCGAGGCAAGCCGGTAAAGACCGGCCGCCTTGGTACCGACCCAGGCGCCGACGATCAGCAGCGGGCCGTTCTTCATCGCCGCGTCGAGAGTGGAGGCGGCGTAAGTCTGCATGAAGAAGCGCGTGACGCCGGGGTTCTCTTCGATCGCCTTGCGCCAGTTGCGCAGGTTCGCGAGATTCACCGCTTCGGGACAGAGCCGCCGCGCCATGATCCAGTAGAGCAGCGCTTCGACGATATCGATCGCCGCCCACGCGAACAGGAACCGGCCGACACTCGGCCCGGTCATCCAGATCACGAGCGAGGCGGCAAGACGGCCGCTGGGAACGATGGCTTCGACATAGACCGCCATGTCGAAGCGGTTGAGCGCGCGCACGATCCCGGTGGGCGCCGAGACCAGCGCCCAGAGCGATCCCACGCAGAACCAGAAAGCCACGTCGACGAAATGGGGGTTGAGTTCCAGCTTGTGTGCGAAGCCGAAGATCAGGACCGCCGCCAATCCGCAGCCGATCACCGCGCCGACGCCATCGAGCAGGCCGCAGAGCATGCCGAGACGGCCCAGCTTGCCCCAGTCCCTGGCGTGGACATGTTCGCTGCCGTACCGCACCACCACCCGCCAGGTCTGGAAGCTGGCAAGCGCGATCAACGCCTGCGCCGTCCCGAAGATCAGTGAGAAGTGGCCGAAATCCTTGAGGCCGAGCGAGCGCGTCTGGATAGCGAGATAGGCAAGGCCGCAGACCGCACCGAAGCCTTTCCCGCCCAGCAACCAGGCCGTGTTCTGAAGTATCCGCCCTAGCGGAGATTTGCTCTCGCGGCGGTGAAATTTGGCGGACATCGCGGCTGCATGTGGACGAGGGGGAAGGGACTTGCAAGCTGTGCCGATTGCGGATGTCCCCACCGTGAACGATTCGAATAGCCCGGCAGCCGATCGAAGCGCTTCGCGCGGCACCTTTCCCTTTCAGGCGCCAATGCCTAGATGCGGGCCATCTTCTCCTTCCAACGAAACGCGAAAATTCATGATCGAACACGCCATCCTTCTCAGTGCCGGCCAAGGCTCGCGCCTGCTTCCGCTCACCGCCGAGCGGCCCAAGTGCATGATCGACTTCTCCGGCAAGTCCCTGATAGAATGGCAGATCGAGATGCTGGCCCGCGGCGGGGTGAAGCGGATCGACGTGGTCACCGGCTTCATGACGGACATGCTGGAAGAGCATCTGAACCGCATCGACGACCCGCGAGTCGAGATCAACGTCCGGTTCAATCCGTTCTTCAAGGTTGCCGACAATCTCGGCTCCTGCTGGATTGCGCGCGAGGCCATGCGCGGCGATTTCCTGATCCTCAACGGAGACACGCTGGTTTCGGAGGAGATCGTCCGCCAGGTCCAGCAAGGCGCGACCGATGTCGACGGCAAGCCCTGGCCGATCACCGTGACCGTCGACGTCAAGGCGGATGGCTACGACAGCGACGACATGAAAGTCGAGCGCGAGGCGGACGGCCGACTGGTCCACATCGGCAAGACGCTGACCGCCGCCCAATCGAACTGCGAATCGATCGGCTTCCTCGCCTTTCGCGGTGAGGGCGCCGACCTGTTTCGCGAGACCGTCCGCCAGGCCATGCGCACCCCGGAGGGGGTCCAGCACTGGTATCTCAAGGTCATCGATTCGATCGCCCCCACCGGCAAGGTCGGCACGGTGTCCATCGAGGGAATGCAATGGGCGGAAGTGGACTTCCTCAACGACATCGAGATCGCGACGAAGCTGACCGACACCTGGTGAGAAAAGCCGCGTCGTCCCGGACTTGACCCGGGACGACGGTTAAAGCCGTTTCGGAGCCGTCAGGCGTCTCTACCTGACTGAAATCCTCTAGCCGAAGTGCTCCTTGAGCCACTCCACCAGCGCGGCCAGATCGTCGCCGTCCAAAGCCACGGCATGGCCCAGGTCGGGGACCTTGGGCCAGCCGCAATCCACGAATTCCTGCCCCTGCCACTCCCGCGCGCCTTCGTAGCGCGGGATCACGTGGAAGTGGACATGCGGGTCCACCATCATCAGCATCAGGTAGTTGAGCCGATCATAGCCGACCGCTTTCCGCAGCGCCGCCTCTATCGCGGCCGTGGCCAGCTTCAGGTCGGCATGGCTCTCCGCCGGCAGCGCGCCGAACGCCGTGGCGTCGGATTTAGCGGCAAGCACCAGCGATCCCAGAGTCGGCTGCGTGGGCCGCGCCAGAACCGCCCAATGCGCGAATTCCGCGACGAGCGTGTGGGGGTAGCCGAACTTTTCCATCGTCGCGTTCATCGTCGATCCTCCCTCAGGCGTCCGAGAGCCAGGAGGTGATCGTACCGCCGCGCGCGCGCACTATCCATGCCTGAACCAGACGGACGGCGTGGATGAGGCACGAAACGACAGTCCACCACGCCACGACGACGAGGCCGATGTCCGGGCGAGAGAACAGCATGGCCACGAACAGGATCACCATGTTCGGATTGCGGCGCGCCGTGATCAGGCGGAACCGGCTGTCGAACTTGCGCCAGACGTGGATGTGCATGAGGCCGTTCTGCTTCATGAACAGGCCCTCGATCAGGCGCTGCACTACATAGCCGCCCTGAATCGCACCCTGCACCCACCAGAACGTGGCATCGTCATAGGCGAGGCCCCAGGTCGCCAGGCCGGTCGCCCAGAACCACCACCAGAACGGCGGATGGACCAGGTCCATGCCGTGGTCGGCCACGTTGCCCCACTCGGAAGAGGTGATCGTGCACCGCGCAAGTTTGCCGTCCACGGTATCCAGCACCATGAACACGAGGCCGAGAGCCATGCCCAGCCAGTAATGCCCATAAGCGAAGAGGACGGTGGCCAGCACACAGAACGCGGCACCTACGGCGGTCACCATGTTCGGGGTGATGTGCAGCCTGGCGCAGATCCGCGTCAGCACCAGCGCCCACTCGGGCCAGAGATACTTGGTCAGCACGTCGGTCACGCCCTTGTAGGCTCCGAAATAGCTGGCACGCTCGATCGTGCGGACCGACTGCGGGCTTAAAGCCATGAGGAACGGCGTTTCGCGCTTGCGAAGCTGCTTGTTCTCTATGGTGGGTCCGCTTTCGTAGGCGACGACGGTAAGGCCACTCACATCCGCAAGGGAGGAACCGGCAGCCATGGCCTCGGCGATTCGCGCCGCTTGCGCGGGGTCGGCGGCATGGGCCAGCGCCGGAACGCCGCCAAGGGTGAGGACCATGCCCCGGCGCGATGTGACGTATTTGAACCAGCCCGGATCCCACGCGAAAGCCGCGTTCGAGAGGATTACTGCGCCCTGCGGAGCCGCCGTCGCCAACCGGCTGTCGGGCAGGGCGCCATTGGCGCGCGCGATGCGAGCTACGCGCTCGGCCATGGTCAGGCCCCAGAGCTTGACCGGGTTTTCGCCGACGGTGACGACGCGAGGGGGATTGTCATGTTCGACCATGTTCGCGGCCGTAATCCGTCCCTTTGCCCGAGGCAACGCTGCGACTTGCGGAAAATGCGACCGTTTTTGCCGGTCTTGCAAGTGGCGCAAAAGCGCCATACAACTGTAACCTTAATGTGTCAGTGAATGTTTCCTGATGATTTTCGTCTGCGGCATCCCTACATAGGGCCCGTGTACGGAACCATTTACGAATTCGAAACGCTGCCGACCTTCGGCGAGCAAGGCAAGCGCAAGGGCACTGCTCCTGCGCGTGCGGCCCGTCGCGGCCGCGCCGTTCCTCTCGTAGGTATCATCCGCAATCCTCGCAGCCATCGCAACAAAGGCCGTGCGGCCGAGATGGAGGATTGCTCCAACATCCTCACCGAGACCCCGCGCACGCGCCAGGATCTCCACCGGGTGCTCGACGGCTTCGCGCGCCGCGGCATCGACTATCTGGTGGTGGACGGCGGCGACGGCACGGTGCGTGACGTCCTGACTTGCGGCGCAGACATCTTCGGAGAGGAATGGCCCACGCTGATGGTGCTGCCCAAGGGCAAGACCAATGCCCTGGCCATCGATATCGGACTGCCGACTCACTGGTCGCTAGCGGAGGCGCTGGCCGCCGCCCACAAGGGCAAGACCGTGACTCGCCGCCCGCTGCGCATCTCGTCCAGGGATTCGAGCAGCGGCCACATCATGGGCTTCATCCTGGGCACCGGCGCTTTCGCACTCGCGACCGAGGCCGGCCAGGAAGCCCATCGCCGCGGTGCCTTCAACAGCTTCGCGGTCGGTCTCAGCGTGCTCTGGGCCATGATCCAGACGCTGTTCGGGCGGTTGGGGAATCCCTGGCGCTCCTGTACGCCGATGCGGTTGATCGATCGGCACACCGGCCGCGAGCTTGCTTATACCGGCCCCGGCAACCCCGACGAAAGGTTCATGGCCGTCGCCACCACTTTCGAGAAGTTCCCGCTCGGCGCGCGCCCCTTCGGCAGCGACGTTGCGCCCGGCATGAAGCTGGGCGTGATCGATTGGCCGGTGCGCTGGATCATCGCCCTTCTGCCGGCGATCCTGTTCGGCCTGAACGGCAGGTTCCTGGAGCGCCGCGGCACCCATCGCCTGAGCGCCAGTGCCGTGGATTTGGAACTCGGCGGCTCGTTCATCCTCGATGGCGAATCGTTTCCGGCCGGCGACTACCTGCTCGAAGAAGGCCCTCAGCTGACTTTCGTCGTCCCCTGACCATCGCCGAATTGCGGAGTGCGACATCGGTGCGCTTGATTTCGAGCCATCGGTGCCCGACCATGATCCCATGACTCAAGATCTCGAGGGGCGCGTCACGGCGGCGCTCCAGCGTCCTGTCGTGCCTGAAGTCCGCGCTTTTGCGGAGCGTCTGGCGCTGGCCGCCGGCAATGCGGTGGCGGTGCTGTTCTACGGCTCCAACTTGCGCACGGGATCGCTCGATGGCGTGCTGGACTTCTACGTCCTCACCGAAGGCCCGCAGGTCGAGAAGATCTGGCCGCGCGTCAGCTATCATGAATGGACCTGGCAGGGCGTCCCCCTGCGGGCCAAAGTCGCGACGATGGCACTGGATACCTTCCGCGCCGCCGCCGCCGGTGAACTGCTCGACACCACGATCTGGGCGCGTTTCGTCCAGCCGAGCGGTATCGCCTGGCAGCGGGACGAGGCTGCGCTGAGCCGCGTCGCCGCCGCCGTGTCCGGCGCCGCCCGCACCGCCGCCCGGCTCGCGGTTGCGCTCGGGCCTGAGACCGGCACCGCCGGGGATTACTGGCGGGCGCTGTTTCGCGCGACGTATGCCGCCGAGTTCCGGGTGGAGAAAGCCGGCCGGGAGGACTCCATCCTTTCCGTAAACCGCGAGCACTTCGACGGGCTGCTGCCGCTGGCACTCACCGCCGACGATGTCCGTTTCGAACGCCTGCCCAGCGGCACGCTGCACCCGCAGCTTTCACCGCGCGATCGCCGCCGCATGCTGGCGTGGTGGAAACGCCGCCAGCGTTTGGGCAAGCCTTACAACGTGCTGCGCCTGCTCAAGGCTTCGACCACTTTCGAAGGCGCCGCGCGCTATGCCGCCTGGAAGATCGAACGCCATACCGGCGTGCCGGTGACGATCACCCCCTGGCGCGAGCGGCATCCTGTGCTGTCGGCGCCCGGCGTGCTCTGGCACGTCTGGCGCGCCAAGAAAGCCATGGAGCGCAGGCCGGCATGACAGGGGACATGCCCTCCGCCCTGATACTCGCAGGCTCGCGCCCCGGCTCTCCCGATCCGGTCGCAGCGGCTGAAGGGCTGACGCACAAGGCCTTGGTCGAACTCGAAGGCAAGCCGATGCTCGCCCATGTCGTGGAGGCCCTGAGCGATGCCGGGATCAGGCGCTTGGCCGTCGTCGCCAACGACCCGGCGGTGGTTGCGCTCGCCGAACTGCTCGGCTGCGAGACGGTTCCCGCCGAGGCCGGGCCCAGCGCCAGCGTTGCGGCGGGCTTCGCCCTGCTCGGCGCGCCGATGCTGGTGACGACATCCGACCATGCCCTGCTGCGCGGCGATTGGGTGCGGGATTTCGTCGGCGACACGCCCGAGGATGCCGACGTTTCCGTGCTGCTGGCCCGGCGCGAGGCGATCGAGGCAGCCATGCCGGGATCGCGGCGCACGTACTTGCGCTTCGCCGACGGCCACTGGTCGGGCTGCAACCTGTTCCTGCTGAAAACGGCGCGCGCCGAGGCGGCGATCGAGACCTGGAAGCTGGTCGAGGCCGATCGCAAGCGCCCCTGGCGCATTGCCGCGCGCCTTGGTTTGGGCATGCTGGCGAGCTATGCGCTCGGCCGCCTTACCCTTTCGGCGGCATTGTCCCGCCTGGGCGCGAAAATCGGCCTGAATGCCCGCCTGGTCGCTGCACGCGATGGGCTGGCGGCGGTCGATGTGGACAAGCCGTCCGATCTCGTGGACGCCCGCGCGATCTTGGCGCGGCGCCAAGGCTCCGGTTAGCCTCGCGCCTCGCGCTTTATACCGCCGTCCATCCCAGCCTCGTGGTGACGGCCGGCGCAACCGGCCTGCCCAGACTACATATACCGCATCTGAATACGGATCGACTTCACCTCCTTGCCCACCGGCACACCAACCTTGGTGTAGCTCGGCTTGCCGAGGTTGAAGATGTTGATCGAGGGATTGTTCGACATCGCCCCGCCATCCGAGCCGAGATCGGTCTTGCCGTTCCCGTTCACGTCATGCCGCACGGCGATGCCGTAAGTGCCCGAGGCCGGAACCGGCACGCAGAAGGTCATCGAACCCGCCTTGGCAGGCGCCTCGATCCGCTTCAGCCACTTGCCCTTGGCAAGCCATTCGGCGGGGGTGGCCCGGTACGACTGGACGCGCATGCGGCCTTCGGACGACTTGATCCCGTCCACGGTAACCATGATGGCGGGGCCGCCGCCGGCGCGGCACTGGCTCATGTCGTTGCGAACTTCGTCGCGATACTGCGCGGCGGCCGGCACGGAAAAGGCCAGGGCAGCAAGCCCTGCCGCAATCACCACGGGCGCCTTGGGAAACGTCAATCTCATCTCCGGTTCCATCATGTATTCAAGGGCCGGAAGCCCATGAAATATCGGCCGCCGCACTGCCATCTGAGCCGTGAATGCACTCTGAATTGGCAGTTCACAAGCCCGGCAGGAAGGGCCGGCGAGGGGGCATAGGGAACATCCTCCATATGGCGTGTGGAAAACGGCGCCGTGCCGCTTGTACCCCCAACATCCGGTGCCCTATCCTTCGCACCCGAGGAGTACCGTTCTTTATCATGACCACGCCGCTGATCTCGCCCTCCATCCTGTCCGCCGACTTCGCCCGTCTGGGCGAGGAAGTCCGCGCGATCGACGAAGCCGGCGCGGATTGGATCCACGTCGATGTCATGGACGGCCACTTCGTCCCCAACATCACCATAGGCCCGGCCGTGGTGAAGGCGCTTCGCCCGCACTCGGCGAAAGTGTTCGACGTCCACCTGATGATCTCCCCGGTGGATGCCTATCTCGAAGCCTTCGCAGAGGCCGGCGCGGACTACATCACCGTCCACCCCGAGGCGGGCCCGCACGTCCACCGCACGGTGCAGACGATCCGCAATCTCGGGAAGAAGGCGGGCATTTCGCTCAATCCGGCCACGCCTGCCAAGATGCTGGACTACCTGATCGACGAGATCGACCTCGTCCTCATCATGAGCGTCAACCCCGGTTTCGGCGGCCAGAGCTTCATTTCCAGCCAGCTTCGCAAGATCGAGGCCGTGCGCAAGATGATCGACAAGTCGGGCCGCGACATCCGCCTGGAAGTGGACGGCGGCGTCGATGCCAAAACGGCGCCGCTCTGCGTTGCGGCGGGCGCCGACGTGCTGGTGGCGGGTTCGGCGACCTTCCGCGGAGGCCCTTCGCAATATGCCGCCAATATCCGTGGCCTGAAGGGGCTCGCCTGACCCGGTGATTGAAGACGGTGACGATTTGATACGGTGACCCGGGCACCCCGTGCCGGCTTCCCCGACGGAACCCGTTGATGGGAACCCGGGCGGGCTCCGGGAGATTTCTTCGGCGGATGGGCCGCATGTCGGCGGTGTGGAGGGTGCCTTGAACCAGAGCGTTAGCGGATCGCCGGCCCTGAAGACCGCGTCCGACGAACCCTATCCCGAAGGCGATATCACCGGTATCTCGGCTTTCGCGGTAGAGGATCACGAACTGCTCTCCCCTCGCGCCGAGCGGCATGTGGAAATCGCCCAGATCGACGGCGGCCGTGCTCTGGCGCTCGCCGATTTCTCCTCGCCAGCGGTCGGCCCCGGCGAGCGCTTCATCCGCTTCGCCTATCGCCTCGGCATTCCCGGTTCGGTGCTTTCCGCGCCCGTGGGGAAAAAATCCCGTACCCGGCTGCTCGCCACGGTCAGCAACACGCTGCCCGGCCATGCCGCCGCAGGGACCGCGCTGCGTGCCGGGCACTTCCTGATCCATGGAGCGAAGACGCCGATCGCCCAGGTCGACTATGCCGGACCGTCCCGCGTGACGCCGCCGCTGGAGCGCGTAGTCCACAGTTTCTCCTGGCTTACCGACCTCGAGGCCTGCGGCCCGCGCGAGCAGGGTGCGCCCACCGCCGAGCGCATCCTGACTGCCTGGCTCCAGGCCAATCCGAAGCCGCCCGCGAAGCCCGGCAAAGGCCCGGCCTGGGACGTCGGCAATACCGGCGCGCGGCTGATGAACTGGCTGGCCCACGCCCCCCTGATCCTCTCTGGCGAAAAGGCACTGCGCAGCCGCACGCTGGCCCACATTTCCGAAACCGCCCGCTGGCTGGACCGCCATGTCGGCCGCGCCGAGGACGAACTTGCCGCCGTCGCCGGCTGGAGCGCCATCGTCGCCGCCGGCCTGTTGCTGCCGGAAGGGCGTCCTCGCCGTCTCTACGGCGAAGCGGGCCTGATCAAGGCTCTGGGCGAGCTGATCGGCGACGACGGCGGCGTGCTGTCCCGCAGCCCGCTCGCGCAGATGGAAGCCATCGCGCTGCTGGTGCGGCTGCGCAACTGCTACCACGCCACCCGCAGGGACGCGCCGAAGGCGGTGGAGCGGGTGATCGAACTGCTGGTTCCGCCGCTCCTGGCGCTGACCCATGGCGACGGCTCGCTGGGATCGTGGCAGGGCGGCTGGGCCGTCGATGGCGAAGACGTGAACGCCCTCGTCAAGGCCACCGGCGTCCGCACGCGCCCGCTGCGCGAGGTGCGCCAGTGGGGCTACCAGCGCGTGCTCGCGCACAAGTCGATCCTTCAGTTCGACACGGCGCCGCCGCCGCTGCCCGCACACGCCCGCTACGGCTGCGCCTCCACGCTGGCCTTCGAGATGTCGCATTCCGGCCACCGCCTGGTGGTCAACTGCGGCGGTTCGGCGAGCGGCGGCGGGCTGGTGCCGGTGCGCCTCGAACAGGGGCTCCGCGCCACCGCCGCCCATTCCACCCTCACCCTTGACGATGCCAATTCCACCGCCGTCCTGATCAACGGCGCGATCGGCGGCGGCGTCAGCGAAGTCGATATAGACCGCAAGACGCTGGTGCAGGAAAACGGCGGCAATGCCACCCGCATCGAGGCCAGCCACAACGGCTACGAGGCGCGCTATGGCCTGACCCATCGCCGCATCCTGATCCTGCGCGACGACGGCAGCGAACTGCGCGGCGAGGACGTGCTGATCCCTGCCGGACGCAAGGGCCATCGCGGCAAAGTGGGTTTCGCCATCCGCTTCCACCTCGGGCCTCACGTCGAAGTCCTCCTCACCGAGGACGGACAGGGCGCGGGCATGGCTCTGCCCGACGGCAGCCTCTGGCAGTTCCGCAGCAGCGCGGGCGAGGTGACGCTGGAGGATTCGCTCTGGGTGGACGGCCAGGGCCGTCCGCAGGCGACGCAGCAACTCGTGATCCAGGGGCTGGTCTCGCGCGGAGGCGGTAATTTCGGCTGGCTTATCAAGAAAATGGGGTGAATTGCCGCGACGAGCCCTACGGCTTGTGGCACTCTCATCCTGCGGTGATCACCGGGAAAATGCGGCATCGAGAGAAAGAGCATTTTCGCTCACCGCGAAAACGCTCTAGAGGGCGCGCAAAATCCCTGTCCGCCAGTCCAGAACGAGGCCATATTCATGACCGATACCGTCCAGATCCGCCGCGCATTGCTTTCGGTTTCCGACAAGACCGGCCTCGCCGATCTGGGCAAGGCGCTCGCCGCGCGCGGGGTGGAACTGGTCTCGACCGGCGGCACCGCCAAGGCGCTGCGCGACGCCGGCCTGGACGTGAAGGACATCTCGGAAATCACCGATTTTCCGGAGATGATGGACGGCCGCGTCAAGACCCTGCACCCCAAGGTCCACGGCGGCCTGCTGGCTGTCCGCGACAACCCGGAACACGCCAAGGCGATGGCCGACCATGAAATCGGCGCGATCGACCTCGTGGTCGTCAATCTCTATCCCTTCGAGGCGACAGTCGCCAAGGGCGCCGACCGTGACGAGATCATCGAGAATATCGATATCGGCGGCCCGTCGATGGTGCGCTCGGCTGCGAAGAACCACGCCTTCGTCGCCATCGTCACCGACCCCAAGGACTACGACGGCCTGCTGGCGGAACTGGAGACGACCGACGGCGGCACCACGCTGGCCTTCCGCAAGCTGCTCGCCGCGCGCGCCTATGCGCAGACCGCCGCCTACGATTCGATGATTGCACAGTGGTTCGCCTTCGCCGACCAGGGCCTCGAGTTCCCCGAGATGCTGAGCATCAACGGCCGCCTCGGCACCGAACTGCGCTATGGCGAAAACCCGCACCAGAAGGCCGCGCTCTACACGCCGGTCGGCCCGTTCACCAAGGGCCTGGCCCAGAGCGAGCAGGTGCAGGGCAAGGAGCTGTCCTACAACAACTACAACGATGCCGACGCCGCCTTCGAACTCGCGGCCGAGTTCAAGGGCCAGGATCCGGCCGTCGTCATCGTCAAGCATGCCAACCCCTGCGGCGTGGCACAGGGTTCAAGCCTGCTCGAAGCCTGGCAGGGCGCGCTGGCCTGTGACGACGTTTCCGCCTTCGGTGGCATCGTCGCGGTGAACACTACGCTCGACGGCGCCACGGCCGAGGCGATCTGCCAGATCTTCACCGAAGTGGTCGTCGCACCGGACGCTGACGAGGACGCCCGCGCCTTCTTCGCCAAGAAGAAGAACCTGCGCCTGCTGCTGACCGGCGACCTGCCCGATCCGCGCCGCGCCGGCCTGCTGGTGCGCCAGATCACCGGCGGCCTGCTCGTCCAGAACCGCGACAACGGCGCCATCGGCTTCGACGACCTCAAGGTCGTGACCAAGCGCGCGCCGACCGACCAGGAACTGAAGGACTGCCTCTTCGCCTGGACGGTGGCCCGCCACGTCAAGTCGAACGCCATCGTCTATGCCAAGGACGGCGTCACCGCCGGGATCGGTGCGGGCCAGATGAACCGCCGCGATTCCTCACGCATCGCCGCGATGAAGGCTGCCGAAGCCGCCGAGAAGTTCGGCTGGGCGCAGGCGCGCACGGTCGGCTCGGCAGTGGCATCCGACGCCTTCTTCCCCTTCGCCGATGGCCTGCTGGCCGCTGCCGAAGCCGGCGCGACGGCGGTGATCCAGCCGGGCGGCTCGATCCGCGACGACGAAGTCATCGCCGCTGCCGACGAGGCCGGCCTGGCGATGGTCTTCACCGGCATGCGCCACTTCAAGCACTGATCTTGAACGCGGGTCCGACCAATCGAGGGAGGCGGCCATGTGGCTGATGTGGCTAGGGCCGCTCGTCACCGTCGCCTTCCTCGTCGGGCTCGCCACGGCGGCAGTGCTGGTCCGGCTCGGTCGTATCCGCAGGCCCCATCACGTCCTCGGCGCGCTGGCCCTTCCGTTCGGATGCGCCGCGCTGCCGGTCGTGGCCCTTGCCGTGATCTCCGTTGGTTCGGCCCTGCTTACCGGCACGACACCTTGACCGAAATGTGACGGTTCCATCGCTCCGTCGCTCCATATCAACAGTTCGTCGCAGAATGGAGTGCAGCTCGTCGCCATTCACTGGACGGCAAGGCGATTCGCTCCAAGTGAGCGGCACGCAATCCTTACCAAGCAACAGAGCTGATTTTCATCATGGGACTCTTCAAGGCCGACTTCTACCGCTTCTTCGCCCTCGGCTTCGCCGGCGGTGCGCTGCTGGTGCTCGGCGCGATGGGTGTCGGCCATCACTCGCTTACCGGCGGCATCGTACCCGCCGCCGAAGCCGCCGCGCAGATCGACTGATCGCCGGCCAGGGGCGCGCCGCCCTTTCACGCTTTCAATTGCGCAGTGCCGCGCCAATGCCCATATGGGCGACATGGCTAATGCGCATCATCATCACGAACATTCGGGCGACAACCTTGTAGAGGCTGCCCGCGCCGCTTTGGAGAAGGCCGGCGAGCAATGGACCGAGATGCGGGCGGACGTCTTCGGCGCGCTGGCCGAGCGCGACCGCCCGGCTTCGGCCTACGATCTGGCTGAAAGCGTGTCGACCATGCGCGGCAAGCGCGTGGCGCCCAACAGCGTCTATCGCATCCTCGATCTTTTCGTCCGCACCAATCTCGCCCGCCGGGTCGAAAGCGCCAATGCCTACCTCGCCAACAGCCACCCCGGCTGCCAGCACGACTGCATCTTCCTGATCTGCGACGTCTGCGGCCAAGCCGTCCATATCGACGACGACAAGCTCACCGGCGCGCTCATCGCTGCGGCCAAGCAGGCTGGCTTCGCCGGCGTGCGCCCGGTGGTGGAACTACGCGGCACCTGCGCCGTCTGTAGCTGAGGCGGTTTTAGAGCCCTCCGCTGCCCGTGCCGCCATGCTAGCGTCGCCCGAGGCGAACATCCGCGTCCTCCGCGATTTTAGCCCGAATCGCGGCCATTTACGTCTCCGAACGTCGCAGCCAGGCAACACTCCCCACGTTTTTCCTGTCCTTTCGGATGACACCGGCATATTGCCCACCGCTTAATTCGACACCAGAACATGTAGCGTGTAGAAGCAGACCATGACAGCCAACCCGGCCACGCCGCTCCTCGACACCGTCGACACCCCGGACGATCTTCGCAAGCTCAAGCCTGCGGACTTGCGTCAACTGGCCGACGAACTCCGCACCGAGATGATTTCCGCAGTCGGCCAGACCGGCGGCCACCTCGGCTCGGGCCTCGGCGTCGTCGAACTGACCGTCGCGATCCACTACGTGTTCGACACGCCAACCGACCGGCTGATCTGGGACGTGGGCCACCAGGCTTATCCGCACAAGATCCTCACCGGCCGCCGCGACCGCATCCGCACCCTGCGCCAGGGCGGCGGGCTCTCCGGCTTCACCAAGCGCTCGGAAAGCGAATACGACCCCTTCGGCACGGCCCATAGCTCCACCTCGATCTCGGCCGCGCTCGGCTTTGCCGTCGCCAACAAGATCAAGGGCACGCCGGGTCGCGGCATCGCCGTGATCGGCGACGGCGCGATGAGCGCCGGCATGGCCTATGAGGCGATGAACAACGCCGCCGAGGCCGGAAACCGCCTGATCGTCGTGCTCAACGACAACGACATGTCGATTGCGCCCCCGGTTGGCGGACTGTCCGCCTATCTGGCGCGCCTTGTATCCTCGGGCCGGTTCCTGGGCCTGCGCGACCTTGCCCGCAAGTTCGCGCGCCGCCTGCCCCGCCCGCTCCACGCCGCCGCCCGCAAGACGGACGAGTTCGCGCGCGGCATGGCGATGGGCGGTACCCTGTTCGAGGAACTCGGCTTCTACTACGTCGGCCCGATCGACGGCCATGATCTCGATGCGCTCGTTCCCGTGCTGGAAAATGTGCGCGATGCCGCCGAAGGCCCGATCCTGGTCCATGTCGTGACCCAGAAGGGCAAGGGCTACGGCCCCGCCGAGGAAGCCGCCGACAAGTATCACGGCGTGCAGAAGTTCAACGTCGTCACCGGAGAGCAGGCCAAGGCGCCCGCCGGCCCGCCCAGCTATACCGGCGTCTTCGCCAAGGCGCTGGTGGCCGAAGCGGAGAAGGACGACCGCATCTGCGCCATCACCGCCGCCATGCCCTCGGGCACCGGGCTGGACAAGTTCGCGCAACTCTTCCCGAACCGCAGCTTCGACGTGGGCATTGCCGAACAGCATGCCGTCACTTTCGCGGCCGGTCTGGCGGCGCAGGGCATGCGGCCGTTCTGCGCCATCTACTCCACGTTCCTCCAGCGCGCGTTCGACCAGGTGGTCCATGACGTGGCGATCCAGAACCTGCCCGTGCGCTTCGCGATCGACCGCGCCGGTCTGGTCGGCGCCGACGGCGCCACGCACGCCGGTTCGTTCGACGTGACCTACCTCGCCACCCTGCCGAACATGGTCGTGATGGCCGCTGCCGACGAGGCGGAACTGGTCCACATGGTCCACACCGCCGCCCAGTACGACGACGGGCCGATCGCCTTCCGCTATCCGCGCGGCAACGGCGTGGGGCTGGAGCTTCCCGAAGTGCCGGAACTGCTGGAAATCGGCAAGGGCCGGATCGTCCGGGAAGGCACCAAGGTCGCACTTCTCTCGCTCGGCACACGCCTCGGAGAAGCGCTCAAGGCCGCCGATCTGCTGGATGCCAAGGGTCTCTCCACCACCGTGGCGGATCTGCGTTTCGCCAAGCCGCTGGACACCGACCTGATCCGCAAGCTGATGCTCAGCCACGACGTGGTCGTCACCGTGGAAGAAGGCGCCATCGGCGGCCTGGGCGCCCACGTCCTGACCATGGCCAGTGATGAGGGCCTCACCGATGCAGGCCTGAAGATCCGCACCATGCGCCTGCCGGACGTGTTCCAGGATCACGACAAGCCCGAGGCGCAGTATGACGAAGCGGGGCTGAACGCGCCGCAGATCGTGGACACCGTGCTGAAGGCCCTGCGCCACAACAGCGCCGGCGTGAACGAAGCCCGGGCCTGACGGCGCCTTCGCCATCGATTCGACGGCAAAGTAACAGGAAAGGGGCCTTCGGCAATCGCCGGAGGCCCCTTTCCTGTTACCAGTCGTAAGCCTTGGGCAGATACGTCCGATCGAGGCTCTTGTAGCGCTGCTTCAAGCGGCTCTGGTGATTGTCGAGCGGCTGCCTGATCCCGTCGATATAGACTTCGACCGGCGCCGATGAGAGTTCCAGTGGATCGCCGTCCCACACGACGACATCGCCAACGGCGCCCGGCGCCAGCACGCCCTCTTTACCGCCCATGCCGCTGATTTCGGCCGGAACAGAGGTGATCGCGGCGAACGCCTCGCCCCAGGTCAGGCCCACCGCGCCGGGCAGCCTGTTCAGGGCCACGAGATTGCCGGCCTGCTGCGGCGCATAGCGGGGCTGGTTGCTGCCCCCGAACATGCCGATGGCAACCTTGACGCCGGCCTTCTTCATCCGCCCGACGTTCGACTGGGTGGCCGCGAGGCTTTCGAAGCTGGCGGGAAGATCGCGCAGCGGCATGGCGATGACCGGCACCTGGGCGGCCGCGATGGCGCCGGCCACCAACCAGCCTTCGGTCGCGCCCACCAGGACGAGGTTGAGCTTGGGAAACTCGGTCTTGAGCGCCAGAACGCTGCGAATGTCGGCGGCACGTTCGACGCCGACATAGAGCGCCTGACGGCCGTCCAGCACCGGTGCCAGGGCCAGGGCATCCGCACGGGTGAGCATGGCATCGCTGCTGCGCGCGCCGGGCACCGTTGCCAGGTCGCGCGCCTCACACAGGGCATTGCGCAGCGCGACATGGGCCGCAACGCGGCTACCGCCTGCCAATCTGGCCCCCGCTTCGCCCAATTGCACGAACTGGAAGGCCCGCGCCGTGTTCACCAGGTCGACGCCGGCGCCCAGATCGATCAGCGCGCCCTGCCCGGCAAAGATCGAATCGCCGTTTACCGGCGCGACGCTGGCGCGGGTGACGCCGCCTTCGCGGCTGATCGCGATATGCGCGTTGGCGGGATTGATCGCCGGGGCCACATCGAGCGCGGCATTGAAGGGAGACTTGCCCGCTTCGGAATCGTTGCTGTCGGCCACGCCTTCCACGTCCCAGAGGCCGAGATCGGTCACGGCGGAGAACAGCCCCGGCGTCACCCATTTGCCGGTGCCGTCCACACTGCGCATCCCGGCGGGCACGGCAATGCCGGCCCCCGCCGCGACCACCTTGCCGGCCCGCACCACAACGGTGCCGTGCTCGATCGGCGCGCCGCCGTCACCCGTGGCGACGGTGGCGTTGGTTATCGCGAAGTCCTGCGCAGAGGCCATGCCCGGAAGGACAACGGCCGCCAGCGCGGCCATGACAAGGGCGCGGCGGCTCATTTCACGTCTCCTTCACCCGGCTGGCCCAGCTCGAAATCGCTGACCGGACGGCGTCTGGCGTCCTGCGCGTCGAACATCAGGGCGCCGTCGATCCACACTTTCTCAGGCCGCGAGTAAACCGAGAGCGGATTGCCGTTCCACAATACCACATCCGCCATCTTGCCCACCTCGAGGCTGCCGGTCTTCTCGCCGATACCCATGGTCTTGGCGGCATTGTAGGTGAACCAGCCGACGACCTGGGCGTCGGGAATGTCGATGCCGATGCGGCGACCGTCGGCCTGGGCCTTGGCGGCTTCCTGGTTGAGGCGCTGGATGCCGTTTTCGTCATCCGAGTGGATCACCACGCAGGCCCCTGCATTGGCGAGCAGCGCCGCATTCTCGGGGATCCCGTCATAGGCCTCCATCTTGAAGCCGTACCAGTCGGCCCAGATGGCGGCGCAGATGTCGTTTTCGCGCAGGATATCGGCGATCTTGTAGGCTTCCACGGCGTGATGGAAGGCGGTGATCTTGTAGCCCATCTCCTTGGACATATCGATCACCTGCGCCATCTCGTCGGCGCGGTAGCAGTGGTTCTGGACCAGGATCTCGCCCTTGAGCACGCCTTCCAGCGTATCCTTGCCCAGGTCGCGCTCGGAATGGTCGCCGTCCATGTATCGCCGCGCATCGATCCAGGCCTGGCGATCGACGGACATGTTGCCCATCCGGGTCGAGGGCTTCTGACCCTTGCCGCCGTAGACCCGCTTGGGGTTCTCGCCGCAGGCCATCTTCAGCGCATAAGGCGCGCCGGGGAACTTCATGCCCTGCACGGTGATGCTCGGCACGTTCTTCAGCGTGACCGCGCGGCCGCCGATGAGGTTGCCCGAGCCGGGCAGGATCTGGAGACTGGTGACGCCGCCGTTGGCGAGCGCACGGGTGAAGCCGGGATCCTGCGGCCAGACCGAATGCTCGGCCCAGACGTCGGGCGTAGTGGGGCTGGTCATCTCGTTGCCGTCAGCCAGCGCATCCACGCCGGGCGAGGGATAGACGCCGAGGTGCGAATGGATGTCGATCACGCCCGGCGTGACGAACTTGCCCGTGCCGTCGATGCGGGCATAGCCCTCGGGGATCGCCATGTCGGCACCGCCCACCGCCTGGAGCTTGCCGTCTCGGAACAGCACAACGCCGTTCTCGATCCGGCCGCCGCGCCCGTCATAGACGGTGGCGCCCACCAGAGCGGTCGGCGTGCCGGGATAGGACTTGTAGGTGGAAGGATAAGGATCAGCGACGATCGGCGCCGCCTTCTTGTCCTGCTTCTTGGCGTCCGCACCCGTAGCGCCCAGCGCCAGTGCCGCGCCCAGGACGAGTGTGGACGACCAGCGCCGCAATGCCGGCGATACCCTCATGTCGTATTTCCCCTGTTTGATTGCAGTCCGGCCCGGAAGAACCTTGGTTCGCCGGGCCGGTTTGGTGTCAGTGCGGTTTGCGTTCCGGGTGGAAGCCTGCTTCCTGCGCTTCCAGCCCCAGTTCGCTCTGCCCCGCAAGATCGCGGTCGATCCCGCGATCCTCCAGGGTATCGAGATGCATCCAGCGCTTCACCAGTGGCGAAAGCGCCAGCACCACGACCGCAACGCCGATCGTAGTCCAGCCAATCGTGGAGTAGATGCCCAGGGTCACCTGCTTGTCCATCACGCCGCTTTCGCCGCCGGTGGCCTCGCCGATCTTGCCTGCCACGAAATTGCCCACGGCGGTCATGTAGAACCACGCGCCCATGATGAAGCTGCCGAGGTGCAGCGGCGAAAGGCGCGTCATCGCCGAAAGGCCCACGGGCGAAAGGCAAAGTTCGCCGGTGGTGTGCAGGGCATAGATCAGGAAGACGAACAGAACCGAGGTCATCGCCGCCGGATCGCCGCTGCCCGCGCCCCAGACGAAGACCAGGAAGCCAAGGCCGACCTGGATCAGCGCCAGGCCGAACTTGGCGGGGGCCGAAGGTTCGATGCCCTTGCGGCCGAGGTACTGCCAGAGGGCGGCGAAGATCGGGCCGAACAGCACGATGTAGATCGGGTTGATCGACTGGAACAGGCTGGTCGGCACGCCGCCGCGGTCCACGAACTTGTCGGTATAGAGGCTCAGCGAGCCGCCGGCCTGTTCGAACAGGCCCCAGAAGATCGGGTTCAGCGCGATCAGGAACAGGATCGCGAAGATACGCTCACGCGGTTCCTTGGGCAGCTTGAAGGCTTCGTAGAGCGTGTAACCGAGCATCGCGACGCCCGAGACGACGAGCAGCGACTGGATCACGCTGACGTACTGGATCAGGAACCAGATCACCGCCACCGAGCCGATGCCGATGCCGTAGAGCGTCAGTTCGCCCTTCTTCGCTAACGGCTTGGGAGGCTCGCCCCGGCCCTTGAGCGCGGGCTTGCCGGCCACGAAGATCAGCAGGCCCAGCACCATGCCGATGCCGGCAAGGCCGAAGCCCCAGGACCAGCCGATCGTCTCGCCCAGGTAGCCGACCAGGATCGTGCCCAGCGCGGCGCCGGTGTTCACGCCCATGTAGAAGATCGTGTAGGCCGAATCGCGGCGGGAATCGGTCATCTTGTAGAGCTGCCCGACGATCACCGAGATGTTCGCCTTGAGGAAGCCCGAGCCGACGATGATCAGCGCCAGCGCCAGCCAGAACACGTTGATGGCAGGATCCGCCTGCTTCACCAGCGGGTCGGTGGCGCCGTGGATGCCCTCATAGGCCATGAACAAGTGGCCCACCGCGAGCACGATGCCGCCGAACAGCACCGCCTTGCGCTGGCCCAGGTAACGGTCGGCCAGGTAGCCGCCGAGCACCGGGGTGATATAGACCAGACTGGTATAGGCGCCGTAGATCAGATTGGCGCTACCGTCATTGAACAGCCAGAATTTGGTGAGATAGAGGATCAGCAGCGCGCGCATGCCGTAGTAGGAGAAACGCTCCCACATCTCGGCGTAGAACAGCACGAAAAGGCCGCGCGGGTGGCCGACGAATTCCTCGCTCTTGCGGGTGGCGATGACGCCGCCGATGGCCAGCACGGCAAAGAGGAGAATGGCGCCGATCGCGGCGATCCAGTCCCCCTCGTTCCAGGTTGCGATATCTTTCATGCGCCCTTCTTTTGTCCTGTCGCCCGAAAAGCTTGACCCACAAGCTTGAAAGCGGAGACGTTAGCGGCCAAATCGGCCGTGTAAATGGGGTGGAGAGGCGTCATCAGGCTTTCGTGAGCACGGAAAACCGCGTGATTTTTCCTACCTCGGGTGAGCCATTGCGCGAAAAGCACCGGAATGGCATTTTCTTGTGCTGACGGAACCAAGTCACACGAAATAATATGATTCGTCAGTGACCTTGGGATTTTTCCGGAGGGCATTTTGAAAGGGACGCACGCGATGATCAGATCCGAACTGCTGCTCGCTCTCGCCAAGGAGAATCCCGAACTGCGCGCCGAAGATGTCGAGCGTGCGGTGGATACTTTCTTCGACGAGATCGCCCAGCGCCTGGCCGATGGCGGCCGGGTGGAACTGCGCGGATTCGGTGCTTTCTCCACCCGCCATCGCGAAGGCCGCACGGGCCGCAATCCGCGCACCGGCGAAAGCGTGGACGTGCCGGAAAAGCGCGTCCCCTATTTCAAGCCTGGCAAGGAAATGCGCGCCCGCCTGAACGTCGAGTAGCAGGTTACGCCTTAGGGCGACCTCGTCATGGAACGTGCTTGCCCTTGAACGTCCTCGCCATTGCATATTCTCGTCATCGAACCCTCAGGCTCGGATACTCGGGCGGTAAGGCGACTGGGTAGTTGCCCCGCGCCGCGCGATCTGCCAGATCGCGCGGACAGCCTCGTGCGGACGTGGCGGAATGGTAGACGCATGGGACTTAAAATCCCTTGATCTTCGATCGTGCGGGTTCGAGTCCCGCCGTCCGTACCAAGGCGTCAGGGGCGCCGTAGCGACCAGCGGCTCCGGCGCCTTGTCTTACCCGCTGGTCCCGACTTCATCACCCGCGAACGGAACAGGCGCGCTCCGCCGCGCACCAGCAGCGCGACCCAGAGCATCTGCCAGCCGATGGCCAGGACATGCGGCAGCAAAGCAGGCTCCTGCGCCGCACGGGCCAGCATCGCAAACGGTGAACTGAACGGCACCAGCACGGCGGCGATCTCCACCGCGCTGCCGGGCTGGGTCATGGCGAAGCTGGCGAAGAAGAAGACCATGAGCTGCGCCATCGTCACCGGCATGGACAAGGTCTGCACTTCGCGCACGGTGGTCGCCATCGAGCCGATCGCCAGGAAGACCGAGCCGAGCAGCAGATAGGCCATGGCGAAGTAGACCACGCCGAGCGCGATCAGCAGCGGCCAGCCGACGGCCGGATCCGGCAAGCGTTCGGGCGAGATGCCGCCACCGAGCCAGAGCAGCCCCAGCGTCGCTGCCCAGGTCGCGATACCGACCAGCGAGATTCCGAGCATGGCGAAAAGCTTGCCCAGGAACACTGCGTCCATCGGTACGGCGGCTGCCAGCACCTCGATGATCTTGTTGCCCTTTTCCTCGACCAGGTTGGACAGGACCATGCCTGCCAGCATCATCGTCAGCAGGAACAGCAGGGTCTGCGCGCCTTGCGCGGTGGCGAACCGGCCTTTGCGCTCGGTGGCGCTGCTACGCGCCACCGGCTTCAGCGCCACGGCAGGGTACGCGATCTCAGCGCCCGAGCGCGCCTGCGCCGCGAGCATCGAGACCGGCCCGCGCCAGGCCTCGATCAATCCCCCCGGTCCGGTAAGCACCGGCTTTTCCAGAGAGCCCGACAGGATCGCCGCGGTCTTCACCTTCCGCAAGGCCAGGGCCTCACCGGGATCATAACTCTCCCCCTTGGCGAGCCTGCGGATCACCAGCAGTTCCGGCAGTTCTTCGTCGAGCACGGGTGCCAGCCGGGCGCGGGTACGCTCCAGCGCGTCCGCATCGGCGACCGACATCGCGATCCCGAGCACCGGGCGCTCCTGACTCGCGTCGACGCGCGAGCCGAGGCTGCCTGCCAGCACGGCGATAAGCACCGGAAACAGCGGTCCCAGCAGGAAGAAGAAGAAGCTGCGGCTGAACAGGATCGCCGTGAAATCGCGCCGGGCGACGACCCAGGCCGCGGCCAGAACGGAAAGGCGGCCGTTCATCGTACGTCCTCCTGCTCCGAGCCGACATCCAGCGCCCGCGCCGCCGCTGCGCCGGCGATGGCGACGAAGGCGTCGTGCAGCCCCGCCCGCTCGATCGACAGCGAGAGAATGCCCGCATCACCCTCGATCAGCGCGCGCAGCAAAGGCTCCACGCCGCCTTCCGGCAGCGAGAAATTCCAGAATGTCCCCTCTCGCCGGGCATCCACAGGCAGGGCCTTGCGCCAGGCGCCATCCGGATCCCGCGTTTCCAGACGGACCTGCCGGGGAATCCGGTCCCGCGCCTCATCCACGGAACCGGCGAACGGAACCTTGCCCCCGGCGATGATCGCCACGTCGTCGCAGAGGCGCTCGGCATGGGCGATGACGTGGGTGGAGAAGATCACCGTCGTTCCCTCTTCGGCGAGTCCGCGAATCATCCGCTCCAACTTGCCCTGGTTGAGAGCATCGAGCCCGGAAAACGGCTCGTCCAGGATCACCAGGCGCGGCCGATGGACCAATGTGCCGAGAATCTGCACTTGCTGCGCCATGCCCTTGGACAGCTGGCGGATCTGGCGATCGGCCGCATAGCCAAGGCCGTGCCGCTCCAGCAGTTCGTGCGCGCGGCGGCGCCCTTCCCGCAGCGGCAAGCCGCGCAGGGCGCCGAGGAAAGCGATCGCTTCGGTGGCCTTCATCGCCGGGTAGAGGCCGCGCTCCTCGGGCAGGTAGCCGATGGCATGCGCCACGTCATGCGGTCGCTCGGCACCGAGGATCCTGCGGCTTCCCGCGTCGGGATCGATGATGCCCAGCAGCATCCGCAAGGTGGTCGTCTTGCCCGCGCCATTCGGACCGAGGATGCCGTAGACTGCACCGACCGGCACGCTGAGATCCACGCCGTCCACCGCCGTGAACCCATCAAAGCGTTTGACGAGACCCCGTGCCTCGATCGCGAGAGAAGGCCCTTCCACGTTGCTGGCCAAGGACCAATCTCCTAATGCGCGTCATACGATCGCACTCTCGTGGTGCCTATGAACCGGAAAGTCCGCAAGCTTGGTTAACGATGCGCTGAATGCCCTGGCCCGCGATCTCGAGGCGCAAGCCCGGGAACTGGGGTTCTGCGCTTTCGGCGTGGCTGCGGCCGAGGAAGACGCGGATCGCGCGGCCCGGCTGGATGCGTGGCTGGCGGACGGCATGCACGGATCGATGGACTGGATGGCCGACCGCGCGCACCATCGCCGCTCCCCTCAAGGGCTCTGGCCCGAGGCGCGGCGGGTGATCGCGCTGGGCATGAGTTACGCTCCCGCAGGCGACCCCCTCAGCCTTGCGGAAGTGCCGGAAGTCGGCCGGATCTCGGTCTATGCGCAAGGCGCCGACTATCATGACTGGGTGAAGAAGGCGCTCAAGAACCTGGCGCGCTGGCTGGTTTCGGAAGCCGACAAGCGCAGGCTTGGTCCGGCAGGCGTGAAGGTCTTCACCGATACCGCGCCGGTCATGGAAAAGCCCCTGGCCGCCGCCGCCGGGCTTGGCTGGCAGGGCAAGCACACCAATATGGTCAGCCGAGAGCATGGATCGTGGCTGTTTCTGGGCGAAATCTACACCACGCTCGAACTGCCGCTCTCCGCCGAGGGCCGCGACCGCTGCGGATCGTGCCGGGCCTGCCAGGATGCCTGTCCGACCCAGGCTTTTCCCAGCCCCTACCGCCTCGATGCGCGGCGCTGCGTCAGCTACCTCACCATCGAGCACAAGGGGCCGATCCCCGAGGAGTTTCGCGTGGGGCTGGGCAACCGCATCTACGGCTGCGACGATTGCCTGGCGGTCTGCCCATGGAACAAGTTCGCGGAAACGGCGCACCGCCTGAAGGCCTTCCTGCCGCGGGCGGAACTGACTGCGCCGCGCCTTGCCGAACTGCTGACGCTGGACGACGCAGGCTTTCGCAAGCTGTTCTCGGGCTCGCCGATCAAGCGGATCGGCCGGGACCGTTTCGTGCGCAACTGCCTCTATGCGGCCGGAAACAGCGGAAACGCCGCCCTTATGGCACAAGTCGCACCGCTTCAGGCCGATCCCGATCCGGCCGTCGCGGAAGCCGCGCGGTGGGCGGCGCAGCGGCTGAAGGCCTCCCCACCGACCGGCGGGGAGGATCCTCCGAAGCTTACAGAAGCTCCTTGAGCGGCTTGTCCTTGTCGGCCAGTGCCGCAAGGTCGGGCCGGGCGCCCGCCTCTACCAGCTTGCGGCCCTGGACGTAGTCCTTGACCATGTTGACGCAGTCGAGCGCGAGGACCTTGCCTTCCTTGAGGTAGACCACCGAGAAGCTGCGATCCTCGGGATTGCCGCGGATTACCGTCTGGTCGAAGCCCAGGTTGATACCGGCCGTCTGCAGCTTGAGGTCGTACTGGTTGGACCAGAACCACGGGAAGGCCTTGTACGGCTTCTCGTCTCCGCAGATCGCCTTGGCTACGCATGTGCCCATGTCGTTGGCGTTCTGCACCGATTCCACGCGCATCACCGTGCCACCCGCGAAGTCGCAGGCAAAGGCGGCGCAGTCGCCGATCGCGTAGATGTCCGGCAGCGAGGTGCGGCAATATTCGTCGACGTCGACGCCGTTGGCGCCGGCCGCGCCCGCCAGGATCAGCGGGCCGACGGCCGGAACGATGCCGATGCCCACGATCACGGCTTCGGCGGCCAGCACTTCGCCATCGGCCAGCTTCACGCCGGTCACCTTGTGGCCGTCGCCTTCGAGGCATTCGACCGCGACGCCGGTGCGCAGATCGACGCCGTGGTCGCGGTGCTCCTTCTGGTAGAAGGCCGAGAGCGGCTCTCCCGCCACGCGCGCCAGCACGCGCGGCAGCGCTTCGAGCAGCGTGACCTTGAGCCCCAGCTTCGAGAGCACCGCAGCCGCTTCCAGGCCGATATAGCCGCCGCCGATCACCACCACGTTCTTCGTGCCGGCATCGACTTCGGCCATCAGCGTGTCGCAATCTTCGCGGGTGCGCACGGCATGGACGCCCGCAAGATCCGCGCCCGAGCACGAGAGCCGGCGCGGATCGCCGCCGGTGGCCCAGACCAGCTTGCCGTAGCCATGGGTCTCCCCGTTCGAGAGCGTCAGTTCACGCGCCCCGGCATCGACCTTGGTGACTTCGGTGCCGAGCTTGAAGGTGATCTCCTTCTCCGCCCAGAACGTCGGCGGGCGGATGTAGAGCCGGTCGAAGGTCTTCTCGCGCGCGAAGTATTCCTTGGAGAGCGGCGGCCGCTCGTAAGGATGCTCCGGCTCGCGGCCGATGACGGTGATGGTCCCCTCGAACCCGTTCTGGCGCAGGGCGATGGCGCATTGCGCCCCGCCGTGTCCCGCTCCCACGATGACGACGTCTGATTTGCTCATGGCCGGAGGAGTTCGGGCAATTTCGCCTCCGGGTCAATGTCTCGGCACGAAATCGAATTGCTCTTGCAAGGATATCGCGCTTGCGGCCGACCTTGCATGAAGAGATCTCATGCCCCTGCCCCCTCGAAGGCCTCCATCGTCAGTTCCAGCGAGCGCACCTGGGCATCGGGATCGAAGATCGCGCCCGAGATGATCAGTTCATCCGCCCCGGTGCGCTCGACGATAGCCTTGATCTCGTCCCGCACCCGCGCCGGAGTGCCCACGGCGCTGACGGAGCGGACCTGCTCCAGCATCGCCTTGGCCGCACCGGGAAGCCCCTGGCGATAGTCGCGGATGGGCGGCGGCAGGCGGCCGGGACTGCCGGTGCGCAGGGCGACGAAACTCTGGTCGGTCGAGGACGCCAGGTAATGCGCTTCCTCATCCGTTTCGGCGGCCACCACGTTGATACCCGCCATGAAGTGCGGCTTGTCGAGAACCTTTCCCGGCTCGAACCGCTCGCGATAGATGCGGGCCGCCTCGTCCAGCATGGCGGGCGCGAAATGCGAGGCGAAGGCGTAGGGCAGGCCAAGCATGGCGGCGAGCTGGGCGCCGAACAGGCTGGAGCCGAGGATCCACATCTGCACGTCCGCGCCATCGGCCTGTGGCGAGGAAACCCCGCCTACCGCCTGGCCGGCAAAGCGGGCCTGAAGTTCCACGACATCCTGCGGGAACCGCTCCGAAGCGCCGTGAATGTCCTTGCGCAGGGCATTGGCGAGCCTGCCGTCCGCACCTGCCGCGCGGCCCAGGCCGAGATCGACGCGGCCGGGAAACAGCGCCGCCAGAGTGCCGAACTGCTCCGCGATCACATAGGGCGTGTGGTTCGGAAGCATGATTCCGCCCGCCCCGATCCGGATCGTCGACGTCGCCGCGCCGATATGGGCGAGCACGACCGAGGTGGCGCCTCCCGCGATTCCGTCCATGCCGTGATGTTCCGCGACCCAATAGCGCGCGTAGCCGGCTTTCTCGGCGGCCTGCGCGGTGCGGGCGGAGATCGCGAGCGCTTCGGCGACGGTGCCGCCTTGGCGCACGGAAACGAGATCGAGGACGGAAAGTGGCGTCATGGCTTCGATGTTCCTTCGGGCCCAAGCTGGGCGAGGTATTCCTTGGCAGTGGCGGCAGAAGGGGATTCCGGCGCCATCCTCACCACCGAATTCCAGCTGCGCCGGGCGACTTCGTCGCGGCCGCCGAGTATGGCGATGACGCCGGCTTCGAGACCGATCTCGGGATCCTGCGGTGCAAGTTGCGCGGCCTTCTCGATCAGGCTCTGCGCCTCGATCAGCCGCTTCTCTCGCCGTGCCAGCGTGGCGGAAAGCAGCCAGGCCTGGGCGCTGGTGGGATCGGCGCTGCGGGCATCGGATAGCGCCCGGCCCGCCTCCTCGTTCTGCCCCAGCGACACGAGCGCCCGCGCGCGGTCGAGCGCGATCGACGCGCCCAGCGCGCCGTCTCCGGCGGTCTTGGCGGCCAGCGCGGCGGGGGCCAGCAAAGTCAGCGCCTCACCCGCCTTGCCATCGGCCAGCGCTGCATTGCCCGCCATGGCGCCCAGTCTTGCGCGGCTGAGCTGGTCGCCGGGGTCGGCGGCGTCGCGCGCCTGCACGAAGACCGTGCGCGCCTCCGCCCAGCGATCGAGATCGGCGAGCGCCACGCCGAGACAGAGCCCGGCGCGGACCCGCTCGCGGCCCTGCGCGCTGGCAAGCGCCTGACGCGCGACTTCGGCGGAGCGATTCGGGTCGGCCTCGACCGCCAGCAGGCAGCCGTTTTCCCGGCGCAGCGGCAGCGGACCGGCGAACTGCGCCGATTCCGTGCGGCGCTTGCGGGCCTCGTCTTCCTTCTTCTCGACGATCTCGCGCGGGAGCGCCGAAGCATAGGGGCTGGCCCCGCCCGCGCCGAGGGTGGCCTGCATCAGCATGAAGGGAAGAAGCAAAGGCATGGGAATGGTCCTTGGATCAGGCCGCCGGATCGCGGGCGAGAACCAGTTCGGCAACCGTGCGCAGCAGCAGATGGATATCGGGCTCTCGCGAAAGGCGGTGGTCTCCGTCCTTGATCAGCATGACCTGCACGTCGGCTGAACGCAGTCGCTCGGCCAATCTGACCGAGATGTCCCAGGGCACGTCGGTATCGCGCTGCCCGTGGAGCAGGCGGGCCGGGCCGTCCCAGGCGATCTCCCTGTCCAGCATGAGGTTGGCCTGCCCGTCGGCCCAGAAGCCGGGATGCGTCGGCGTCGGTTCGGGACCATAGGGATTGTCTTCCCATATCGTCTCGCCATCCGCGAGCATGTTCTTGTCCATCTGGGCGATGCCCCATTCGGTGAAGTCCGGCGCGGCGGCGATACCGACCAGGCCCTTGACCTTCCCGCTCTCTGCAAGCGCTTCGGCCACCATGAGCATGAGCCAGCCGCCCATCGACGAGCCGACCAGCACCACCTGCTCCAATCCCGCCGCCGCGATCACCGCCAGCACTTCGTCGCGCCAGCGGCTGAGCGTGCCGTCCGCGAAATCGCCGGGGCTCTCCCCGCATCCGGAATAATCCACCAGCAGGCAGGGACGCCCGGCCGCCTGCGCCATCTCGAACAGGGCCGTGGCCTTGCTGCCGCTCATATCGGACATGTAGCCGGGCAGGAACACGATCGTCGGGCCGGTGCCGGGGGTGAAACGATGGGCGATGCGGCGCCCGTCGGGCAGCTCCAGATAACGCGTGTCGGTCATGGCGGCCCATCTGGGGTCCGGGCGCTGCGAGCACAAGGGCCGGAGACGGAGCGGATGATGGTTGCGGGCGAGTGGATCGGCAGCCTAAAGCTCTGGGGAAAGCGCCTGAATCCGTCGTGTCACCAGAAAGCCGCCCCAGAATGTCCGCGCAGATCCTCGACTTTCCCACCCGGCCGAGCCGGCTCGCGTTGCGCCTGGAATGGTTCGCCACCGACCGATCCGTGCTGCTGGCGATCTGGGCGCTGTATCTCGCCTTGCGCGTGGCGGTCCTGCTGATCGACGTTGCGCCGAGTTCCGACGCCATCTCCTACTTTGCCAGGGCCGCCGACCTGGCGAACGGGCTGGGCTACCGCGACAAGGGTCTGGCCACGGCGTTCTGGCCTCCCGGCCTGCCGCTGGCGCTTTCGGTGATGTTCCACCAGTTCGGCGTGTCGCACGTCTCGCTGGGGCTGTTCAATCTGGCGGCCTCGATGCTGACCGGTTTGCTAACGCTGGCGCTCGGCCGCCACATCTTCGGCAACGAAGCCGCCGCGCGAGGCGGGCTGCTGCTGCTGGCGATCTATCCCAACGCCATCGGCTACGTTCCCCTGGCACTTACCGAAGTCTTCTACACCACGCTGCTGCTCGCCGGCTGCTGGGCCCTGATGACCCGGACCAATCGCTGGCAACTGGTCGGCGCCGGGCTGATCTTCGGCTTCGCGACTCTGGTGAAGGCGCAGACCCTGGTGATCGTGCCACTCATCTTCGCGATCGACTGGCTGCGCGTCCGCCCGGTCTGGAAGCGCCTGCCGGGACTGCTGACGGAAGGCCTCATCGTCGTCGCCGTGTCCGCGCTGGTGGTGCTGCCCTGGACGCTGCGCAACCATGCCCAGCTCGGCCACTGGGTGGTGGTCTCGACCAACGGCGGCTACACCCTGCTCACCGGCAACCACGACACCGCCACCGGCGATTTCACGCCGGACGCCCCGGTGGTGAAGCGGTTCATGGCCCGCACCGACCTCGACGAAGTGTCCAGCGACATCGAGGCGGCCCGCATGGGACTGACCTGGATTCGCGACAATCCGGGCAAGTTCCTGGCCCTCGCCCCGAAGAAGATGATGCGCCTCTGGCTGCCGGACGGCGAGGCGGAGTGGGCCTATCAGGCCGGCGCGCCGAGCTATCCCCGCTTCGAGGCGCTCTACCGCGCCGTCCGCTACGTGAATCAGGGCTATTACGCCCTGCTGATGCTGGGCTTCGCGGCCGCCTTCGTGGTCATGACCCTGCGGCGACGGCACGAGCGGCTGCGCTGGACCGGCTGGTGGCTGCTGCCTTACGCCGCGGCGCTCTATCCGACGCTGATCTGCCTGCTGTTCTCCGGCCAGTCACGCTTCCACTATCCGGTCATGCCGTTCGTCTGCATCACGACAGGCTGGCTGGCAGCGACGGCGGTGGAACGGCTTGCGTGGAGAAAGCGCAAGCCGACTCTTCACTAGAGCGGTTCCGATCCGACTGCATCGGATCAACCCCTCTAACTTTATGGTTCGACGCATTTTCCGAGTTATCAGGTGATTCCACCTGATTGGAAAATGCTCTAGCGCCGGGCTGCATCAGAGCAGAGCGGGGCCGATCACGCGCACGATCACCGGTCCCGTCGCAGCCCCGCCGCTTTCCGCCTGGCGCGGACCGGAGACATGCTCGCCCAGCAGAGCGAGAACGGCCACGAGGGCAAGCGCAAGCGCCGCCCATGTCCCGATCCTGCCAAACCGCCCCGACATCGCTCACCCTTTCAGGAAAATATCTTCGATCCTCATAGCAAAGACCTCGGCGATGCGAAACGCCAAGGGCAGCGAGGGATCGTACTTGCCGGTTTCGATGGCATTGACGCTCTGGCGGCTGACGTCCAGCCGCTCGGCGAGATCCTGCTGGCTCCAGCCGCGTTCGGCGCGCAATTCCTTCAAGCGGTTCCTCACGCCCCGCCGTTCCCGCCGAGCGTCAGCCGATTGAACAGCACGCCGGCAAAGAGACCCAACGCCCAGAGCGGAAACACGAAGAACAGAGGCAGTTTCGGCACAGCGGGCGCGAAGACTTGCAGGAGGCCCCAGACGCTGCAAACCGCCAGCGTGAGGCCCGTCGCCACCAGGAACTTGCGGACCTCGAGCATCCGCAGATATTCATCTTCAAGCTCGACCAGCAGCCGCCCCATGGCCCAGATCCAGCCCAGGATCGCCAGTCCCGGCAGAAGGGCCAGGCCGATGGTCCGCGCATCGGCCGGCGCATTGTCGGGAATGAAGCGCGTGGCCAGCATGATTGCTCCCACATAGAGCAGACTGAGCGGCACCATCCGGCGCCCGTATCGGCGATAGGCGGGATTTCCCAGCCTGTTGGTCATGACATGTCCTCTTGGATCCGGCGGAATACCGGAATTTGTAAAGCAAACTTGTCATTTGTGCAGAGTGAAGTCAAGTATCCTTTACATTGCCGAGGCGGATGACTTTTCCGCCCGCCGTCGCTATATCCGCCTGCGATGACCCAGCTTCGCACGCCCTCGACCACTACCACCACCCGGCGCTTCCGGGCACGGCTGGTCGCGGCCTGATCGCTGCCACCGTCGCCCGGAGTTCGGGCTAGCGGCGTCACTTCGTCCGAATTCAGCTGAAATGACGGCGCCGCACCTTCACCCGGAGGCGCGCCTGTGCCATGGCGCGCCCAAAGCTTTTCCGCCCACATGCTCTGGTATGGCATGGGGCAAATGAGAGATGAGTTCCTCCATGTCCGAAATGTTCAAGATCAGCCTGCCCGACGGTTCGGTTCGCGAGATGCCCGAAGGCTCCACCCCGGCGGACGTCGCCGCCGCCATCGGCCCCGGCCTTGCCAAGGCCGCGCTCGCCGCCAGGATCGACGGGGAACTGGTCGACCTCGACCGTCCCTTCACCGGCGATGCCGATCTCGCCCTCGTCACCAGCCGTGACGAGGAAGAGGCGCTGGACCTTGCCCGTCACGATTTCGCCCACGTTCTGGCAGAAGCGGTGCAGGCGCTGTTCCCCGGCACGCAGATCACCTTCGGTCCGTCGACGGACGACGGCTTCTACTACGACTTCGCGCCCAATCCGGAGCGCGGGCCGTTCACCGACGACGACCTTCCGGCCATCGAGGCGGAGATGCGCAGGATCATCGCCGCCAACAAGCCGCTGCGCCGCGAAGTCTGGGACCGCGAACAGCTCATCAGCCGCTGGAAGCAGCAGGGCGAGACGTTCAAGGCCGAATGGGCTGCCGAACTGCCGGGTGATGAGCCGCTGACCGTCTACTGGTCGGGCGAGGACTGGCTGGACATGTGCCGTGGGCCGCATCTGCCCTCCACCGGCAAGCTGGACCCGGCCGCCTTCAAGCTGACGCGCGTTTCGGGCGCCTATTGGCGCGGCGACCAGAAGAACGCGATGCTTTCGCGCATCTACGGCACCGGCTGGCTCAACAAGAAGCAGCTTGCCGCCCACCTCACGCGCCTTGAGGAAGCCGCCAAGCGCGATCACCGCAAGCTGGGGGGCGAGATGGACCTGTTCCACCTCCAGGCCGAAGCGCACGGTTCGGTGTTCTGGCACCCCAAGGGCTACGTGATCTACCGCGCCCTCGAAGACTACATGCGCCGCGCGATCGGTCAGGCGGACTGCAAGGAAGTGAAGACGCCGCAGGTCATGGACGCGCGGCAGTGGGAAGCCTCCGGCCATTGGGGCAAGTACCGCGAGAACATGTTCGTCATCCCCGACGAAGTGCCCAACACCGAGGACGACGGCCCGATCATCTCGGACGACGCCCAGTGGATGGCGCTGAAGCCGATGAACTGCCCGGCGCACGTGCTGATCTTCAAGCAGGGCATCAAGTCCTACCGCGACCTGCCGCTGCGCCTCGTCGAGAACGGCTGCTGCCACCGCAACGAGCCGCACGGCGCACTCCACGGGCTGATGCGCGTGCGCCAGTTCACGCAGGACGACGGCCACATCTTCTGCCGCGAAGACCAGATCGTGGGCGAAGTGCAGGCCTTCTGCGAAATGGCGGACCGGGTCTACAAGGACTTCGGCTTCACTTACGCGATCAAGCTGGCGCTGCGCCCGGACAACCGCATCGGCACGGACGAGCAGTGGGACAAGGCCGAAGCCGAACTGCGCGACGCGGTCGTGCGCGCGGGCCTCGCCACCGAGGAATACGGCTGGGAAGAACTGCCCGGCGAAGGCGCGTTCTATGCGCCCAAGCTGGAATGGCACCTGACCGACGCGATCGGCCGCACCTGGCAGGTCGGCACGATCCAGTCAGACCGCATGCTGCCCGAACGCCTCGACGCCAGCTACATCGGCGAGGATGGCGCGCGCCACCGCCCGGTCATGCTGCACCGCGCGATCTTCGGTTCTTATGAGCGCTTCATCGGCATCCTGATCGAGCACTTCGCCGGCAAGCTGCCGGTCTGGCTCGCCCCGGTCCAGGCCGTGGTCGCCACGATCGTCTCCGACGCCGACGACTATGCGCAGGAAGTGACGAAGAAGCTCAAGGCGGCAGGCGTCCGCGTCGAAACCGACGTGCGCAACGAGAAGATCAACTACAAGGTGCGCGAACACTCGCTGAAGAAGGTTCCGCACCTGCTGGTAGTCGGCAAGCGCGAGGCGGAGGAACAGACCGTCGCCCTGCGTACCCTCGGCGCCGAGCACCAGAAGGTCATGAGCCTGGACGAAGCCATCGCCCTGCTCAAGACCGAAGCCACCGCGCCAGATCTCCGCTGATGATCCGGCGCTGATGGTCCGGCTCCGGTGATCAGGCCCGGCTCTCCCGACGATGCCCCGCGCGCCTTCGCCATCTGGCGCGCGGCGGTGGAGGCCACCCACGGCTTCCTGTCTGCGGAGCACAAGGCCGAAATCGCCGGGCAGGTCGAAGCGATGCTCCCGGCGGTCCCCTTGTGGATCGCCGAGGATGCAGACGGCATCGCGCAAGGCTTCATGGTCTTTGCGGAGGGGATGATCGAGGCTCTGTTCGTCGATCCGGCCGTTCACGGGCGGGGCTTCGGCTCCGCGCTGGTCGGCCATGCGCTGGCGCTGGATCCGCAGGCGCGCGTCGATGCCAACGAGCAGGCCGACAACGCCCTGCCTTTTTACGAATCGCGCGGTTTTCTGCGCATCGGTCGATCCGAGCACGATGCGGACGGCCGCCCCTATCCCATCATTCACTTGCGTCACCCCGGAAAGACATCAGCATGATCAAGCGCGAGCTTATCGACACCGCATGGATCCCCGACGGGGAGAAGCTGGAACTCTACAAGCACGATCAGGACTTCATGATCGTGCTCGGCCACAACGAACTGATGTCCACCCGCAAGTGGGGCAGCGAGGAAGCCCTCGCCACGATGGCCTGGGACCGCATCAAGGGCGTGACCAAGCGCCCGCACATGCTGATCGGCGGCTATGGCATGGGCTTTACCCTGCGCGCCGCGCTGCGCACCCTGCCCGAGGATTCGAAGCTGACGGTGGTCGAACTCGTGCCCGAGATCATCGAGTGGGCGCGCGGCCCGATGGCCGAAGTGGCGCAGGGCTGCCTCGACAATCCGCGTGTCAACCTCATGATGGGCGATGTCGGCCACGTCATCGATGCCGCGCGGGCAGACTACGACGCCATCCTGCTCGACGTCGACAACGGCCCCGATGGCCTCGTGCGCGAGGACAACAACCAGATCTACTCGAAAACCGGCCTGCGCGCCGCGCGCAATGCCCTGACGCCCGACGGCGTGCTGGCGATCTGGTCGGCAGGCGCCGACCCCGCCTTCACCCGCAGGCTGGAACGCGCGGGCTTCAAGGTGGATGAAGTGAAAGTCTCCTCGCGCAGCAATGGCAAGGGCCCCAAGCACGTCATCTGGTTCGCCACGCCGGAGTAAGGCAAAGGTGCGCGCTCTCGTCCGCGCCTGAGCCTTTTACTAGAAACCGCGTCCCCCCAACGATTGCGGGAGCTTCGTCTTTTCATTCACGCCGAGGCGCGGAGACGCCGCCTGGCTGTATGGAGTTGGAACATCGGATAGTCAGCGGGGCAGGCTTCGATTCTCGCGGGCTTGGATACGCCGCGTCCTCACCCGACCCGCAGCCGTCACCAGAACGCTGGTGCTCAGCAGAATACCCGAGACCAGCAACCCTACGGCGACCAGCCCGGGCGGGCTGAAATCGGTGCGGGCATCGAGTTCCACCCATTTGCCCAGCTTCACGCGGGCAGAGGCAGTCTGACGATCTTTGGAAAGACGCATCGGTGTTCCTTGCCTATAGGGTTTCGCCTAATCTTGCTGCGCCAATCGGTCCAGCCAGGCCTGCGCCTGTTTGGGCTCGCCCACCGCGTCGGCCCTGACCGGCCCGCGCGCGGCCAGGAATTCCTGGTGAAGCGCGAAGCATTCCATGTCGAGTTGCAGGCGCAGATCGTCGATCTCTCCGGCAAGCTCGGTAAGACCGTCCACCAGCGGTGCCGCCTTGGCGCGGGCCTGCTTGTCCTTGTTGTGGCCGAACAGCCCCCACTGGCCTGCCGCCGTGACCCGCAGCGCCTCGATCAGCGCGTTGCGGTAGTCGATTTCCAGGTCTGCACGGCGCGTGTCCATGCGTTCGAGACGGTCTGCTTTGGCCATGGTCCGCTCCTAGAGCGCCATGAGCACCAGTCAACTCACCAGAGAATGCCGTGCTTGTCCGGCGTGATCGGCGGCGGCGCTTCGTCGCCGATGGACTGGAGCAGGTCGATCTCGATCGTGCGGCACATGGCGTTGAGCGGAAGGTCGTGGACCGTGTTGGCGAAAGGATCCACCAGATCGTCGCCAATAGCCAGAACTGCCAGGAACATGATGCCCGCTATCGTCGAGCCTAGCGGCGTCGCCACGCCCAGCGTCTCGACCAGGCCGATCGGCAGCAGGATGCAGAACATGTGCGTGAAGACGGTGGGGAAGAAGCGATACTGGTAAGGCAGCGGCGTGTTCTTGAGCCGCTCCATCCCGCCCTGGGCATTGGCGATGTCGACCAGCACGGCTTCCATCTGCGCCTGCTGGATGGTGTCGATCCAGCCCTTGCGGCGGGCTTCGTCGATGCGGCGGCCGGTGTCGTCGAGAATGCCGTTGGCCACGTTGGCACGCTCCAGCGAGGCGTCGGCGTCCCCGCGCGAGAGCATGCGCAGCACTTCCACATCGGGCTTGATGCGGCGAAGCTGGCAGCGCAGCGCGTTGACGTAGGCGATCTGGCGCAGGACTATGCGGCGCTTCAATTCGGTCGCTTCCGGGTCCGGCATGAAGTTGCGGGCAGCGCGCGCGATATTGCGGCTGGCATTGATCATCAGCCCCCACAGGCCGCGACCCTCCCACCAGCGCTGATAGGCCGAATTGCTGCGGAAGCCCAGGAACAGCGCAAGCGCCGAGCCGAACAGCGTCACCGGCAGTTCGGGCGCGTGAAACGGCAGCACGAAGTACGTCACGGTAACGACCACGTCCCAGACGAACAGCAGCGTCAGCGGCTTCCAGATCTCCCGGAATATCTGGACGGGTTGCAGCGAGGGCGTGACGATCATCGGGTGAAGGAATCTCCGTGTGCCGAAGTGGCGGCCTTCGACAGCGCGACCGAGGTTCCCGAAACCGGCCTCAGAGTGAACCAGTCAGCCCTGTCGATCGCTACGAGGAAACCCAGCACGCCGAGGCCGAAAAGCAATAGCAGAAAATTGCCGACAAGCGACTGGCGAAGGCGGCTACGCTCCTCGTCCGATACATCCCGCATGGCGAAACTCCTTTTCCAAATCACGACAGCCGCAATCTGGGGAAGGATAATTTCGACTGCATCCATCGTTTGTGACAATTCTTTGCTGCAACGCAGCAGGAGCGATGTGCAGTGCAACATAAACGGCGAACCGCATCCCTGCGCGCGGACATAGTCTGAAATAAAAGGGAAATCGGCTGGACAGCCGCCGACATCAGCCGCACGCCGGCGCTTAGAACGGCAGCGAATCCTTGGCGAGGATCAAGGCGAGTGCGCAGCCGCACACCAGAACGGCCCGCAGAAGATCATCCTGCCGAAGATTGCGGGCGCTATGCGCAAGAGCGACGATACGAGCCATGCATGCGGTCATGCACGGCGACCCCTTGCGAATGCGTTAAATCCCGCCGGGTTTGCAGCCCTGCAGCTGTCGTTCGATCAGCCACCCTGTCCGCCATTTCGAGCGCAGCGAAGCTAACCGCAGTCCTCGCAAAGCCGCCCGACATCGATTCGCTGCCCTTGCGATAACGAAAGACCCGATCCGCGCCGTCAGCGCGAGGGCATCTGCTGGCTGGAGCAGTGGAAAGAGCCGCCGCCCGCCAGCACCGCGTCCGCCATGACGCCCACGGTATCGCGATCCGGGAACAATTCGGCGATCGCGGCGACGCCCTCTTCATCGTGCGCGGTGCCGTAGATCGGCACGACCACCAGCTTCGAGGTGATCGCGAAATTCATGTAACTGGCGGGCTCGACCCGGCCGTCCGTCTCCACACGCCCTGGCGAAGGCACTTCGCGCACCGTCACCCCCATGGCCTGCGCGCGAGCCTTGGCATCGGCGTAGACGGCGGCGTTGGGGTCGTTCGGCCCGGTCGCACGCGGCAGCGCCATGACGTTCGGTGCGATGAAACGCGCGAGGTTGTCGACATGGCCATCGGTGTGATCGTTGAGGAGGCCGTCGCCCAGCCACAGCACCCGGTCATATCCGAGATCGCGCTTGAGGCGCATTTCCAGATCGCCGAGCGACAGATGCGGGTTGCGATTCGGATTCAGCAGTACCTGCTCGGTCGTCGCGACCAGCCCGGTGCCGTCGCCGTCGATCGCCCCGCCTTCGAGGATCCAGTCCGCAGTCTCGACCTCCAGCCCGGCATCGCGCGCCAGTTCGGCGCCGATCTCCTGATCGCCGTCCATCAGGTACTTGCCGCCCCAGCCATTGAAGCCGAAGCGCATCGCCTTGAGCGCACGGCGGCCGTCCGAGACCACCAGCGGCCCGGTATCGCGCAGCCAGACGTCGCCGAAACGGCGCACTTCCAGCTTTACCTTCGACGAGACCAGCGAGGCCGCCCGCGCGCGGTTCACGTCATCGCGCACGACCAGACGCACGTCCTGCCCCGATTCGGCCACGGCAGAGGCGAACTGCGCCATCTGGACTTGCGCGGCTTCGAGGAAGCCGGGCCATTCCACCGGATCGTGCGGGAAGCCGATCCAGATCCAGTCCTGCGGATGCCATTCGGGCGGAAGGGCGAAGGTCACGGGAAAATCTCCTTCAACGCAGCGCAGAGCTTGTCGCTGCGGGAACGGCCGAGCCGATAGAAGACTCCGGCCCGTCTCGCAATGCGCGCCAGCAGAGATTGGCAGATGCTTGCCCTCGGCGGCGGGGGAAGGCAGGAAGCCGGAATGGAAGCCGAACCTCAAGCCGACTGGACGGGCGCGATCGCCCGCGCACGCGCCCACGCCCCCTATCTCTCCAGCGCGCTAGACCGGCTTCCCGCCCTGACCGAACGGCTCGCCGCCGGGCAGGGCGAGGCCGCGCTCGATTGGGCACGCGCCGCGGGCGAAGGCGCACCCAGCGTCGGCGCGGCATTGCGGCGCGAGAAGCAGGCCCTCGCCCTCGCCCTCGCGATCGGCGACCTGGCCGGAGCCTTTCCGCTGCTCCAGGTCACCGGCGAACTCTCCGCCCTGGCCGACCGGGCGCTGGACGCCGCCATCGCCGAAGGCATCCGCCGCCGCGTGCCCGATGCCGAACCGGCGGGCTTCCTCGCCCTTGCGCTGGGCAAGCACGGGGCGGGCGAACTCAACTACAGCTCGGACATCGATCCGATCCTGCTGTTCGACCCCCAGCTACTCCCCCGCCGCGAGCGCGACGAACCCGGCGAGGCCGCGCAGCGCGTCGCCCGCGCGGTCGTGGAAACGCTCGCCGGCGTGACTGACGAAGGCTACGTCTTCCGCACCGACTTGCGGCTGCGTCCGGCCTCGGAAGTCAGCCCGCTCGCCATCTCGATCAATGGAGCCCTGACGCACTACGAATCCTCCGCCCTGGCCTGGGAACGCGCCGCCTTCATCCGCGCGCGCGCCTGCGCCGGAGACGTGGCGGCGGGCGAGGCTTTTCTCGCCGCGATCCGCTCCTTCGTCTGGCGCAAGAGCCTGGACTTCGGCGCCATCGCCGAGATCGGCCGCCTCACCGCGCAGATCCGCGCCAACACGCGCGGCAGCGCGACGGTAGGCCCCGGCTTCGACCTCAAGAAGGGTCGCGGCGGTATTCGCGAGGTGGAGTTCTACGCCCAGACCCACCAGCTCATCCACGGCGGTCGCAACCCCGCGCTGCGCCTGCGCGGCACCCGCGCCACGCTCGATGCCCTGGCCGAGGCGGGACTCGTCTCGCCCGAGGATGCCCGCCTGCTTGGCGAGAGCTACGACCGTCTGCGCACCGTCGAGCACCGCCTGCAGATGATGCAGGACCAGCAGACTCACTCGCTGCCGATCAGGGAAGACCTGCTCGACGAAGTGGCCCGGCTCGACGGCTTGCCCAACGGCTGCGCCCTGATCGCCGAACTGACGCAGATCACCCAGGCCGTGGGCGAGCGCTATGACGCGCTGGTCATGGACCACACACCCGCCGGCACCACCGTCTCCGTGCCCGCACCGCGTCAGGAAGATCTTCGCGACGAACTCATGCGGATGGGCTTCGCCGATCCCGATGCCATGGTCTCGCGCATCGAAGGCTGGCTTTCCGGCCGGATGCGTGCGCTGCGCTCCGACGCCGCGCGGCGGGCGTTCGAGGCGATTCGCCCCGGCCTGCTCGCCGCCCTTGCCGCCGCGCCCGAGCCGGAGCGGGCCATGGCGCGCTGGGAGCAGTTGCTCAACAACCTGCCCACCGCGATCAACCTGTTCCGCCTGCTGGAAGCCCGCCCGGCGCTGGTCGAGCGCCTGGCCCGCATCCTCAGCCTGGCGCCGCCGCTGGCCGATGCGCTGGCCCGCCGCGCCGATCTGCTCGACCCGCTGATCGACGCCAGCGCTTTCGATCTGCCCGGCAGCCTGCCCGAACTCATTGCCGAATTCGCCCGCTTCGAGCCCGGCGACGATTACGAGCGCAAGCTCGATACCGTGCGCCGCAAGGTCGGCGACCGCCGCTTCGCCTTGGGCGTGCAACTGATCGAGGGAGTCAACGATCCGCTGGACATCGGCCATGCCCTGGGCCGTATCGCCGAAGCGGCGTTGGTCGTGCTGACCGATGCCGCCATGACGGAATTCCGCGATGTCCACGGCGGCGTCCCCCAGAGCGAACTCGTGGTCCTCGGGCTCGGCCGCATGGGCGGCGGCATTCTCACCCATGCCTCGGACCTCGACCTGATCTACCTTTTCACCGGGGACTTCAGCCGCGAATCGGATGGGCGTCGCCCGCTCGGCGCAACGCTTTACTACAATCGCCTGTCCCAGCGGGTGACGGCGGCGCTCTCGGTTCAGACGGCAGAAGGCGCGCTCTACGAAGTGGACACGCGGCTGCGTCCCTCCGGCGAGCAGGGTCCGCCCGCCGCAAGCCTGGAGAGCTTCGCCCGCTATCAGCAGGAACAGGCCTGGACCTGGGAGCACATGGCCCTTTGCCGGGCACGTGCGCTCTACGGTTCCGAAGAAGCGCGCGAGCGACTGAACGCGATCGTCCGTGACGTGCTCACCGCGGAGCGCGACCCGGCCAAGCTGCGAACGGACGTGCTGGAAATGCGCGCCCGCATGGCCGAGCACAAACCGGCCAAGGGACCGCTCGACGTCAAGCTGATGCGCGGCGGCCTGGTGGACCTCGAATTCCTCGTCCACTTCACGCAATTGCGCAGCGGCAAGGGACTCGACGCCGATCTTGGCGAAGCGGTACGCCTGCTCGTCGAGCAAAACCTGCTGCCGGCGAGTTTGGCACAGGCCCATGACATGTTGACCCGGCTGCTGGTCGCCGCGCGTCTGCTTGCACCCGATTCGCTGAAGCCCGTCGATGCCGCCTGCATGGCGCTCGTGCGCGCATGTGGCTATGGGCATTGGCAAGACCTCGAAACCGGCCTCGCCCAGGCCCGCGCGCAAGTCGCTGCGGCATGGGCGCAGGCTTTCCACGAAGCCCTGGAGATTGCCTCATGACAACTCGCCCCGCTGCCGGCGACACCTTCCCCGACATCGCGCTCGAAACGCCGGAAGGCGGCAGCGTGAAGGCTTCGGATTTCGCTGGCCGTAAGCTGGTCGTGTTCTTCTACCCGAAGGACAGCACCCCCGGCTGCACCACCGAAAACATCGATTTTTCGGCCCTGCAGGACCAGTTCGAAGCGACCGGAACCGCCCTGCTGGGTGTCAGCAAGGACTCCGCCAAGAGGCACCTGAACTTCATCGCCAAGCACGATCTCAAGGCCCCGCTCGCCACCGATGCCGAGGAAAACGGCCTCTCCGACGCGCTTGGGATCTGGACGGAAAAGCAGAACTACGGCCGCACCTACATGGGCATGGTTCGCACCACCTATCTGATCGGCCCGGACGGGAAGATCGCCCGCGTATGGGACAAGGTGAAGGTCAAGGACCACGCCCAGCAGGTGCTGGACGCCGCGAAAGCTCTCCGATGACGCGCTCGGTTGCCGCTGCCATCCGTGAAGCACTGCTGGAATGCGATCCGCGCGCCAAGGTGATGGCGACGCGCAAGGCGGCGCGCGACTGGCGCCTGGACAGGCTTTCCTTCGCGTTCGACGTGGACATGCCGGATACGCCCGGGCGGCCGGACGCTCCCGAACTCCTGCCGCCGAACCGCATGCCCAAGCGTGGGAAGGGCGGATCGGAACGCGGGCGAATCGCGCTGTGGCATGCCCTTGCCCATATCGAGTTCGTCGCGATCGACCTCGCGCTCGACATGGCGGGCCGATTCGGCCGGGAGATGGGAGAGACCTTCGTCGGTGATTTCCTCGCGGTCGCGGCCGACGAAGCGCTGCATTACGCCCTCATCGATCGCCACTTGCGCCTTTTGGGCAGCCATTATGGCGCCCTGCCGGCCCACGACGGACTCTGGGAGGCCGCCCACAAGACGCGCGGCAATGTCTCGGCGCGGCTTGCGGTCGTTCCAATGGTGCTGGAAGCACGGGGGCTGGACGTGACTCCGGCCACGCTCGAGCGCGTAAAAGCGAGCGGCGATGCGCGCGGCGCGAGCATCCTCCAGCGCATCCTTGACGATGAGATCCGGCACGTCCGGTTCGGCGCAACGCATTTCGCCGACGTCGCCGAGCGGTTGAACGAAGACCATGACAGCCTCTGGAAAGCCTTGGTTTCCCGCCACTTTGGAGGAGCCGTTAAGCCGCCGTTCAACGACTCGGCGCGTCTCGCAGCCGGTTTATCGCGGGATCTCTACGGCAGTCTTGCCTGTTCCTGATCCTTCGGGATAACTCGCCTACAGAGACGGCGGGGGGTTCCGACCATCTCCAGACTAGGGTTTGCGCGACGCGCCTGCGTGCGTGTTCGTCATAGATACAAGCGTCGTGGCCTGAGGGCTCGCGGCGGATAACAAGGTATTGCGAGTGGTCGTAACGAAATTCTTCGCCAATTTCCGCGCAGTGACCGGTGCCGTCGCCGTTGCAGGATCTCTCGTCGCCGCTCACCCGGCGATGGCCAACAGCAGCGCTGCCGCTGCCGATATTTCCGCCTCGCTTCGCTCTTCTGCGTCCGGCAGCCAGTCGAGCGGCGGAGAAGACGAACAGTTCCGCAACCTCTTCAGCTCGTGGCAAAACTTCGAGGAAACCGGCCTTGCTTCGGCGAAGGCCAAGCCCGCCATCCCGGGCGCGGCCAAGCTCGGCGCAGTCTCGATCCCTTCGCGCACGCCGCTTGAAGGTCTCAAGCTGACCAGCAGCTTCGGCATGCGCAACCACCCCATTCTCGGCGGTCGTCGCGCCCACAAGGGTATCGACCTTGGCGCCCCCATCGGTACTCCGATCTACGCGACTGCGGACGGCGTCGTCAGCAAGGCTTCGTGGTTCGGCGGTTACGGCCTCTACGTCTCGCTCGAGCACGGCGGCGACCTCGAAACCCGCTACGGACACATGTCGCGCCTCAACGTCGCCGAAGGCCAGATGGTCCACAAGGGTGACGTGATCGGCTTCGTCGGCACCACCGGCAACTCGACCGGCCCGCACCTCCATTATGAAGTTCGCGTCGATGGACAGGCCGTGAACCCGATCCCCTACATGCAGGGTGATCGTATGGCCGCAGCCGAAAGCGGCTCCACGGGCGGCTGATAAAGATCCAGATCGGCCAGGATCTGCGAAAGACAGACCGGCTCGCAAAGATTTGGAGAGGAGGGAAAAGGCGGCCGAAAGGCCGCCTTTTCTTATGCCATTGGAAAAAGCAAAGCCTCTTCGCCGCACCGGCTACGGCATCTTGTTATCGAAGTATTGGTCGATGATGCGGCGCAAGCGATATTCGGCGGGTGTCCAGCATGTACCGCTCGATAATCTATGTCCCGGCCAGGTGATGGTGTGCCGGTACACGCGCCCTGTAGGTGCGGGCAACTGGCAGCCGCCTTTCCGGGAATGGCCATCTTCCCATGTAGAGATGGTCTCGGCGATCGCGACACGCACGTTCGCCAGCTTCGCCCCTCGAAGAGTTCCCTGGGCAGCTTGCGGACGCGGGATATTGTCGGGCCACCACCTGTAGCGCGACAAACAGGATGAGGATTGCGCGTCAATCAGGATGAGAATGTGATTGTCGCGGCGCGTCATTCAGTGCCGATTTTGCTTTTCGCTGGCAAGGATCTCGTTCTCATCCTGATTGTCGCGGATGGTCTCGAGGACTTTCGGAGTGGTGTAGGCGGCAGGACGTCCAGCCCCGGTGCGGCGGGCCTGAGCCGTGCGCCGGCGATAACTTTCCACGTTCATCTCGAAGATCGTGGCGTGATGCACGAGCCTGTCGACCGCAGCGAGCGTCATTGCCGGGTCCGGGAAGACGCGGTTCCATTCACCGAAGGGCTGGTTGGCGGTGATGAGCAGGGATCTGCGCTCATATCGGGCACTGATCAGTTCGAAGAGGACAGAGGTTTCCGCTTGGTCGCGTGAGACGTAGGCGAAGTCGTCGAGAATGAGCAGATGATATTTGTCGAGCTTGGCGATTGCGGATTCCAGCGTCAGTTCGCGGCGAGCCACCTGCAGACGTTGGACGAGGTCAGAGGTGCGGGTGAACAGTGCTCGCCAGCCTTTTTCCACCAATGCCAGGCCGATCGCCGCCGCCAGATGGCTTTTGCCGCCGCCTGGCGGGCCGAACAGGATGAGATTGGAACCCTGGTCGAGCCAACCATCGCCGGCGCACAGGGCCATGACCTGTGCCTTGGAGATCATCGGCACGGCCTCGAAGGCGAAGCAGTCCAACGTCTTGCCCGCCGGCAGGTGGGCTTCAGCCAGATGACGCCCGATCCGGCGACGATCGCGTTCGGCGAGTTCGTGTTCGGCGAGAGCTGCAAGGAACCGGCTCGCGGGCCATCCTTCCTTGTCCGCCTGGGCTGCAAAATCTCCCCAGATATGCTTAATGGTTGGCAAGCGCAGTTCATTGAGCATCAGGCCCAGGCGCTGTGCGTCGATCATGGGAGCCGTGCTCATGCCGCTTCTCCCTGTTCGATCAGCCCGTCGTAGATCGAGAGCGAGACCATCTCGACCACGACTTCGGGCAAAGTGGCGGGATCGGGGCTGAAGCGGGCCCGAAGTGCCGACAAGCATGGGATCCTGCGGATTGCCAGGTTCTCCTCCAGGACATGGGAGAGCTCCGCCTCGCAGGCGCGCTCGTGGGCCATGGCCAGAAGCTCGACCATGATCCGGCAGGCTTCTTTCTCGCCCACAGCTTCCAGCAAGTGCTCGAACATGAGGCGGTAGGGCGCACGGGGGAACAGGCTGTCACGATAGACCAATCCCCGCAGCGCCATCGGCTTGCGGCGCAGGGAATGAATGACATGGCGATAATCGACAACGTGGCCGTGCTTACCGTTCACACCGGCGCGGCCGCGCTGCAGGGTCATGAGCCTTGTGCCGCCGATGAAGACATCGAGACG
>NZ_ATHL01000148.1 GCF_000445125.1 Novosphingobium lindaniclasticum LE124 | reverse complement strand
CCGGAACGCAGGAGGCGCCTTTTGAAGGGTGCCTGTGATGGTCGTGGCGGCCGCTATGCATTGGGTTTTCCTGGGAAGGAGGACCTGGCGTGTGGCGGGCCGACACATCAACGATCATCAGGTGAGACTTTTCATGACTAACAGACGTAACGATCCTGTCGCCCTGGCAGCGGCGAAGGCCGGTTTCAGCCCGGCGACCGGCTATCGGGTGCTGCAGGATGCGCGCCTGCCTTCCCAACGACAGGCGCCGCGCGGCCGACGGCGCCCTGATCCGCTATCGGGCATTTTCGAGGAGGTTGTCGTGCCGATGCTGGAGGCCGCCCCCGGTCTTCGTCCTGTCGCGATCTTCGAGGAACTGCGCCGCCGGTACCCGGATACCGAGTTCGGCTCACGACGAACCCTGGAGAGGCGTATTCGCGACTGGCGAGCTCTGAACGGCCAGGATCGGGAAGTCATCTTCAGGCAGGTTCATGAGCCGGGGCGGCTCGGCATGTCCGATTTTACGTGCATGAATGATCTGGAGGTCGCCATCGCCGGGGCGCCTTTGGACCACTTGCTCTATCACTTCCGCCTGCCTTGCGGCGGCTTTGAACATGGGCACGTCATTCTAGGCGGCGAGAGTTTCGTCGCCCTGGCCGAAGGGCTGCAGAATGCGCTCTGGTCTGCCGGCGGAGCGCCCAGGCTCCACCGTACCGACAGCTTGTCGGCCGCCTTCCGCAACCTGGACGCAGATGCGAAGGCCGACCTGACCAAGCGCTATGACGCCCTATGCGCCCATTACGGAATGGTGCCGACGCGCAACAACACAGGCATTGCCCACGAGAACGGTGCGATCGAGAGCGCCCACGGCCATATCAAGGCTGCAGTGAAGGACGCGCTGTTATTGCGCGGGACCACGGACTTCACCGACCTTGCCGCTTATCGCCGCTTCATCGACGAAGTCGTGACCGCAAGGAACCGGCGCCACGGTCCCGGCATCGATGCTGAGCGCAAGGCGCTGCAATCCCTCCCGAACGCACGGACTACCGATTACGAGGAAGTCCTCGTGACAGTGACGTCCTCGGGCGGCTTCACCCTGCGCAAGGTGTTCTACACGGTCCCCTCGCGCCTGATCGGACATCGCCTGCGAGTGCGCCTTTACGACGACCGTCTCGATGTCTTCATCGGCGGCACAAGGCTCATGACCCTGCAGCGCGGCCGCGCCGGTGTGAACGGTAAGCACGGCCACGTTGTCGATTATCGCCATGTCATTCATTCCCTGCGCCGCAAGCCGATGGCGCTGCGGGGATTGGTCTATCGTGACAGCCTGTTCCCCCGTGCGCCCTACCGCCTCATGTTCGAGCACTTGCTGGAAGCTGTGGGCGAGAAAGAAGCCTGCCGGATCATGGTCGAGCTTCTGGCCATGGCCCACGAGCGCGCCTGCGAGGCGGAGCTCTCCCATGTCCTGGAGGAGAACCTGGCAATCCGCAGGATCCCATGCTTGTCGGCACTTCGGGCCCGCTTCAGCCCCGATCCCGCCACTTTGCCCGAAGTCGTGGTCGAGATGGTCTCGCTCTCGATCTACGACGGGCTGATCGAACAGGGAGAAGCGGCATGAGCACGGCTCCCATGATCGACGCACAGCGCCTGGGCCTGATGCTCAATGAACTGCGCTTGCCAACCATTAAGCATATCTGGGGAGATTTTGCAGCCCAGGCGGACAAGGAAGGATGGCCCGCGAGCCGGTTCCTTGCAGCTCTCGCCGAACACGAACTCGCCGAACGCGATCGTCGCCGGATCGGGCGTCATCTGGCTGAAGCCCACCTGCCGGCGGGCAAGACGTTGGACTGCTTCGCCTTCGAGGCCGTGCCGATGATCTCCAAGGCACAGGTCATGGCCCTGTGCGCCGGCGATGGTTGGCTCGACCAGGGTTCCAATCTCATCCTGTTCGGCCCGCCAGGCGGCGGCAAAAGCCATCTGGCGGCGGCGATCGGCCTGGCATTGGTGGAAAAAGGCTGGCGAGCACTGTTCACCCGCACCTCTGACCTCGTCCAACGTCTGCAGGTGGCTCGCCGCGAACTGACGCTGGAATCCGCAATCGCCAAGCTCGACAAATATCATCTGCTCATTCTCGACGACTTCGCCTACGTCTCACGCGACCAAGCGGAAACCTCTGTCCTCTTCGAACTGATCAGTGCCCGATATGAGCGCAGATCCCTGCTCATCACCGCCAACCAGCCCTTCGGTGAATGGAACCGCGTCTTCCCGGACCCGGCAATGACGCTCGCTGCGGTCGACAGGCTCGTGCATCACGCCACGATCTTCGAGATGAACGTGGAAAGTTATCGCCGGCGCACGGCTCAGGCCCGCCGCACCGGGGCTGGACGTCCTGCCGCCTACACCACTCCGAAAGTCCTCGAGACCATCCGCGACAATCAGGATGAGAACGAGATCCTTGCC
>NZ_ATHL01000147.1 GCF_000445125.1 Novosphingobium lindaniclasticum LE124 | reverse complement strand
CCTGCCACGACCTTGTAGGCGCGCCCCCGCCATTCGAAGCGGCGCGGCGGCTGATCGGGCATCAGCGCCATGACGCGGTGCAGCGGTTCCGGCCGCGCGAAGAGGCGCACGGGCCGCTGCCAGGACGGCCACGATCCCGGCGCCTCGATGGGGCTGTCCGGTCTCACGGCCCGCTCGGGCACATGGCTCTCGGCAGGGGCAACCCGGAACACGCAGCCCGATCCGATCCGGCCCGCCACCACATCGACGAGCCGGGCAGGATCGCGCACGGTGGTCTCGCCGGCGAGAATGGCCCCAAGGTTCTCGGCATCGAGCGCTTCGGTGTGCGGCGCCAGCAGCCTGAACTGCTCGATCCCGAGGCCAGGATCGATCCGGTCGATCCTGAGCTTCAGCAGGCGCAGCAGGTGCGCGGGCTCACGGGTGGGGCGCGAGGTGCCGATGGCCACGACCTGCTCGCCGCCGTCGATCCGCAGCCCGATGAGGCGCAGCGAACGCGCGCCAAGGCCCTTCTTCTGCAGGACCTCGGCCATGTCTTTGAGGAGATCCTGCATGACCTGCGCGATGGCCTCGGCCGTGCCGATCGGTTCCAGCAGGCGCCGCTCCACCATGGGGATCACGAGGTCCTCGCGCGGCGTGATCGGTTCCGCCTTGCCGCCGAGCGCCTGGTCGAGGCGATCGATCGCGGCCATGCCGAGACGGCGCGCGAGAGGACCGCGGGCGACGGGAAGCAGGTCGGCGATCGTCTCGAACCCGAACTTGCGCGCCGCGCCGAGCGCAGCCCCGTCCAGGCGCAGCGCGGCTACCGGGAGCGACGACAGAGCGCGCAGCACGCCGCCCGGCGGGATAATGGCAATATCCTCGCCGCCGTAGCGCGCGAGTGCATGCGCGGCGCCGGGGGTATCGGCGATTGCGATACGCGCAGTGAACCCGGCACGGCCGCAGAATGCCTGGAGCCTCCGGCAGAAGCGCTCCTCCCCGCCATGGAGATGCGCAGCGCCGCTCAGATCGAGCCAGATACCGTCAGGCGGAGAGACCGCGACGATCGGGGACCAGCGCCGAATTCTAAAGAGGGTCAGGCGGTCCAGCAGCTTTGCATCCGCTTCCGGCTCGGCGGGACGAAAATCGAGGTCTGAGACCAGGGCTCTCGCATGGGTTGCCGCCATGCCGACATGGATGCCAAGTGCCCGTGCAGCCGGGCATGCCGAGACGATCTCGTCGCGGCGAGCGACTTTGCCAATGAGCGCCAGCGGGGCGCGGCAACCGCAGGGACGACGCGCAGGGCGCGCGGCGGCGCGGATACCGGACGCTTGAAAGGATGCTCCGCTGCTTCCGAGCGCCGACCAAGTTCGCGCATCGGCGGCTGCGCGTGGAGCGGCAGCGCGGCAATCTCGCGCTCGACATCGATACGGGAACGGACCTGCCCGCGTTCTTCACCCAGCGCCTCTGCCCGTGCCCAGCGCGCACCGGGGCGCCACCCGCCGCCGCGAGGGACGGAGCAGGCACCAGGATCGTCATCGACAGGCAGCTCGAGCGCGCGGGGTTCAGGCCGCGGAGCGGCGAACCGGTCCTGCCGTCTCAGCCGTTCGATCGGCAGATAGGGCAGGAACAGCGAGACGACCCGTCTCATCACATCCCTCCACGATCAGGGAAAAACCTTCACCGCCGCGCTGGCGGGCAAGTTCGACGAGCCAGCGCGGCCGACCGACACCGGCAACGCCGAGCCGGCCGGACGGGGCACTGGCAATGCGCCAACGAGTCCAGGCCGCCGAAGGTTCGCCGAGCGGATCCCGGTCGCGTCCGCGGTGGCGCCTGAGCAGCAGGACAGGAATATCGGCCTCGGCCGCCGCGAGTTGAAGGCGGCGGGTCGCCACCATCGAGACCTTGCTGGCCTCGGCAACGACAGCAGCCGGCGTCCCGTCGCGGATCGCATCCTCGACGACGGCAAGGAGCGCTGCCTCATCGCGCGGCTGCGCGTGAATGACATAGGACGATGCAAGCCCGGCCTGTTCCAGCCCCGGCGCGTAGAGGTCGCTGCGGCAGCTCACCCACAGCACCGGCGCCTCGAGGGAGCGGGCTTCACGCGCTGCGATCCCTGCAAGAAACAGGGTCGCAGCGGCATCGTCGACCAGGGAGCACGTGCGCGCGGCCGCCTCGTGCAAAGCGCCGGCACGCAGACCCCCGCCGCCCAAGCGACCGTCCAGAGCCTCGGCGGCAAACGGCATCGTTCGAAATTCCGCAAGCGGCGACGCCAGGGTCCGCAGATGCTCGATCGTCGGCTGGGTTGATGGTGATACCGGCTGCATGGTGTTCTGTTCAGACTCGCTACGTTCCCTTTATGTTCTCACTCGCGGGGGTTGCCGGTCAAGATGTTTGGAGAAGGGCGCGCGCCGCGCCTACCGGGACAAGGCTGTGGAAAGACCTGTGCAGCAAGGAGCTGAGGTTGGCAGCGCAAGGATTAACCGGCCAGCTTTGTTCGACTTTTGTCGATGCCGAGAGGTTGGCCGGATCTGCCTACTGTCCGTCAGAAAAAATTACCCGGCCCGTTCCAGCAAAAGCTCCCGTGAGGCCATGCCTCTCGAGCGCGACCGCGATTGCTGCCGTTTTCCGACCTTTCCCAAAAATCCCGGAAGATGCGGCGAAGCAGACTCGCGCCGCCGCTCCGATATGATCCCGCCGGAAACTGCCTCCTGGAGAACCTGGCCACCTTGCCGTGGCAGAAGCCTCGATGCTTCAGGAGGGAATCCGCAGACCCCGCTTCTGACCTGCCGGGTGAAGTATTTCGAGGACGTCGATCCTCCGGGACAGCAAGGGCGGCGGCTAACTTACTGGCGCAGCTCGAGTTTCACGAAACGCAACCACAGAAAGCAATACTTGTTGCATTCCTTGCATTTGCGAGATCAACTATGGCGAGACATATGGCGAAGGCCTTTCAGGCATCCTCTCCCAAAAGACCTATCCAACCGGCCCATTTGGCCGGCTTTTTTTTCGGTCTGTGCCGACGCCAGCCCGCACCCAATTCCAGCGATCAGCCATGGGGAACCCCGACCCGATTGCCGCGCTCTGTCGACGCCTGCGTAGTGCTCCACATCAGCGATACGCATGTACTAGCGACCCACGATCGCCGACCATCTCCAGCCGGATCAAGATCACAGTTCACGAATTCGGCGTGTCCGTCTTGCAGCGATGAATTCCTGCAAGCTCGAGGCGATGACGACGGTAGACCTTCCGACTTTGGCAATTTCCAGATCACCGCGCGCAATTAGCTGATAAATTTTCGCGCGGCTGAGGCCTGTCAGCCTGACTGCATCTGGAATTCGAACGCTGATCTGCTCCATCCCGGGTGAAGGCGCGCGCGCGTCAGATTCACGATCCATAATCACTTCCCCTTTCGTTGCTGCTGAAACCCACGATCCCCGTCCAAAAAGGCACTCAGGATCGCCGGGACCAGATCCGTAACGGGCACGTCAGACCCGTAGGATGCTGCATAGGCAGCTGCGTAATCCTGCAAGGCTTGATGGAGATCGGGCGCTACCATGATGGCCAGCTTCACTGGCGTCTTGTCCGGCAGTTTCGCCAACTTGATCTTGCTCATTGTGCCCCCGCTCCCTTCCATGGTGCCAAGACCAGATCCTGCCGGACGACGAGACGCACCGGAGCGCCAGGGCGGATGTCGATGCTCGGCTGAATGTCGAGATTGCGCTGAGTGATCTGATCACCCGCCCGTGACACGCTGGTCTGCGCGGATTCCCGGATCGCCTGCACCAGATCGCTCTCGCCGGCGATCGAAAGCTCGGTTCCCACGCCTAGGAGCGTCGCAATCGCCACACCTTTCAGCAGTCGGCCGGTGTGGAAGTTCACCTTGTCGGATAGCCCCGCGTAGCCGGACGGATCCGTTGCCGGCATGTTGTCGAGCCGCAGCGATTTTCCATCAGGCATCACCAGCCGTTGCCAGATAACCAGCGCCCGGCTTTGTCCATAGGCGACAACGCTGTCGTATTTGCCCACGAGCCGAGCGCCTTGCGGGATGAGCATGATCTGGCCGGTCGCGCTGTCGAAGACGCTCTGCGTGACTTGGGCAACGACCATGCCCGGCACATCGGAATTCACGCCCGTGACGAGGCTCGCTGCAATCACGCTTCCTGCCATCAGCATGTAGGGCGATGCAGGGGCCGCCAGACTATGCGGGTTCACATCGCCGCGATCATCCAGCTTGTCGGCAAACTGGCTCTTGCGATCTGCCGCCGCGGGTTCGGAAGTTTCGCCAGACCCCGCTTGGCCGGGATCGAAAGTGGCTGCCGCCACCGAAGCGGCGGTGGCCAAGTTCGCCCCGGCTGCGGGATGTGCGCCTTGAACCAGTAGCGAAGACTGCATCGCTGCTTTGAGCTCGGCCGCATGCTGTTGCTGCGCCTCGACGACTCCCGGCGCGACAACAGGTGCGATGCCATCGCCGGCCAACTGACGCTGCTGTGCCTTCAGGATCGGCCGCCCCAGGTCCCCGGGGAGGGGCGGCCCGAGTTTAGGGACGTCGCCATAGGTCTTGGGCAGCCCCGCCAGCGCTTCGTCCGAAGGCTTCCGGTCAGGTTGCGACATGGTGCTGCCAGCGATGATCCGGCCAGACACTCGGGGTTGGAGTGCGATCCATGCAAGCCCGATCAGCGCGAGAGCCGCCAAGGTGCTGCCGCCGATGATCACTTCCTTCCTGAACCGCGTGACCCTCGGCGTCCTCGCCCGGATCGCGAGCGTCTCGGGATCGAGCTTCTCCGGAGATCGAACCTCCCTCTCAGACCGTTCCACCCGGCTTTCGGACAATGGGGCTGCGGAACCAAGACCTTCCGAATTTGGTGCTGACGATACCTTCTCGCTCATCGCCGCGCCCTCCCCTCGCCGCCTCGAGTGATCCGCACGACCTGCTGTTTCTTGGTCCCAAGCCGAAGCTCGGCGACCGCAAAAATGCGATCGACCACATAAAAGCGGCCCTTCATGCGGTAATTGACCAGTTCGGCCGCGCCGGCCGCGCCGATCAGGAACAGCGGCGGCGCTTCATCCTCTCCGATCGAGGCCGGGAATTCGATGAAGGTTTGCCTGCCGTCATCGAACGCGCGCAGCGGGCGCCAGGTCGGCGCGTCGCCAGTGATCCCATACCCGAAGTAGAGCTGCTCGACGCCAAGGCCGACTGCGACCGGCTTTCCCGCTTCGGCTGCGGCCTGCGTGGCCTTGATCGCCACCAGCTCATCGAGCGGGTAGTTCCACGAAAGCGCCGTCATTCCCGCGTTCGCCTGGCTGGTCAGCAACAAGTGATACGTACGTCGATCGGTAGTGATTACGAGGTTGGTGGCAAGCCCAGTGCTGAATGGCTTCACCAGGACATGCGTGCGCTTGTCGTCGCCAGTTCCACTCGCGGTGTCGCCGATCACCCAGCGCGCGGTGTCGCCGGCCGCAACCGCAATCAGCCCCTCACCTGGCTGCAACGCGATATCGGTAATCATGCCCGGCTGGGTATAGGCATGATACACGGTGCCATCCGACCAGAGATAGACCTGCCGGCCATTGACCCAGGCATTTGGTGACGGCTCCGCGCTGCCGCGGCGCACGGCACTGACGGGCACTTTTGCGCTCGCCGGAAAATCCACCGGATGGACACCCACGGCAAAGGCCGCCGCGGCTAGCAGCGAAGTCTTCATGGCAGAATCTCCTTGGCTTCATCGGGATTGGAAATTGCCGGCATGGCCAGCGCAGGTTCTTCGCGGTCAGGGCCGGCACCCGGATTGGATGCCGGCGGCGAAGCAGCTGCCGCAGGCGCAGGGACCTCGAGTTCACGGCTCCAGTCGATGGCATCGACGTAAATCCCGAGCGGATTCTTGCGCAGCGTCTCGCTGTCTCTGGGCGATTGCTGGACGATGGTCAGGATCGCCGTCCAATGGCTGGTCCCCGACGCACTGCCGCGCTCGAACGCGTTCTCGATCCACTTGACCTGGAAGCTGGCATCGGAAGCCCGGACGACGCTGGTCACCTGGACCGAGACACTCCGTTCACCCAAATCTGTCAGCGCACCGGATGCCCGCGCATATTCGCTCAGGAAGCGGCTGCCTCGCTGGGTCGAGAAGTCATAGGCTTCGAGCCAGCCCTCGCGCATAACGACCGGGTCGAGCGAGATACCCCGCACATGAGCAATGTACTTGGACAAAGCCCAGGCAATTTGCGGATCGGTGGGCTGGTACCCTGCCTCCGCCTCGCTGATCGCACGAGGTTCGCCAAGCTTGTCGACGGCAACGACATAGGGCACCATTTGGCTCTGGAGTGACTGCCAGATGAGGCCAGCCGCCATGCTGCTGGAAAGCCCCAGGCAGCCAAAAGCCATGATTCGCCAGTTTCGGGCCTGAATCCGGGCCGAGCCGATCCGCTCATCCCAGAGCTGCGCGGCACGCTGAAACGGGGTCGCCGGTTCGGGAGTGCGTCCATAGAGCGGGACGCTACGTTTGAAGCGCATGGTCAGTCATTCCTTTCGCTGATGTCGGGAGTGGTAGACCCGCCGCCGCGATCGCCCTGCTGGACCGCATGAACGGCAACCTGCCTGTGGTGGCGTGCCTTTTCTTCGCTGCGTAGCGACTTCGCCCAAGCGGGCTCCGTCTCTCCGCCGCCGGAAGCCGGCGACGGAGAGTTCGTGCCCGGTGTGTTCGGCGACGCGGTATCGGCGTGGGAAGCGGACGCGGGGGCCGCCGCCTGGCTGGGCGCACTCGCACGAGGCGCTGCGGAACCTGCAGGCGAATTCCCCCCATGTCCCGGATCAGGTCCGCCTTGCGAAGCGGCACTTGTCGCGGGGCTGGAAACGCCGGATGAAGATGCTGCTCCCATGGAGGTTCCGGCCCGAATGCCGCTGAGTGCTGCGCCCCCCATCCGCACACCGGCGATGGCGCCTCCGCCGACCATCATCACCGCGCCGCCTGCCGCCATGGCGGTACCGGCCACCGCGCCTGCGCCGAGCTGCGGCGCCCCGGAAGCGAGGCCGCTGGCCACCGAAGGCGCGAAGATACCTAGCCCAAGGAGAGACAGGCTCGCGAGCACGAGGCTCATGGCCTGGCCGATATCCGGCTCTTGCCCCTTCAGCGCCTGCGCCAGATCGTCGAAAAACGTGGACCCGATGCCGACGATCACCGCCAGCACCATGACCTTGATGCCCGAACCGACGACGTGGCCGAGTACGCGCTCCGCCAGGAAACTGGTCCGGTTCCACAGCGCGAAAGGCACCAGGATGAAGCCCGCGAGGCTGACCAGCTTGAACTCGAGGATGCAGACAAACATCTGCACCGCGAGAACGAAGAAAGCGAGGATCACGATCAGCCAGGCGAGAAGCAGGATCGCGATTGTCAGGAAATTGTTGAAGAAGCTGGTGAAGCCCAGCATCTTGGAAGCTTGCAGGAGCAGCGGCCAGGACGCCGAAAAGCCGATACCGGCAAGCCTGCCGGGCTTCATCAGATCGTCCTGTCCAAGCGCTCCGCCGCCTGCCGTCAATCCCGCCTGGGAAAAGGAGCGGAAGAGGATGTCGGCAAGATCGGAGAAGTTGCCGATAATGAAGGCAAAGACACCCACGAACAGGATTTTGCGCACGAACCTGGCGAGAACATTATCCTCTCCGGCCAAAGTCCAGAACAGCGCGGCCAGGGTCACATCGATCGCGATCAACGTGCCGGTCAGGAAGCGTACATCGCTCCCGAGCAGTCCGAACCCGCTGTCTATGTAGCGGATGAACGTCGCCAGAAACGCATCGATGATGTTGAGGTTACCCATGCTTGCTGGCCTTCCTGCCAAGTGTGGGGGTGTCGCGGGGCGCGCGGCCGGAGGACGATAGGCACGCGCCCCGCGACGCGGCGGCGGGAGAGGCGGTCCGCCGCCGCTGGCTGGATCGAGCCGACCGGCCCGAAGCCGCTAGTTCGGCGTGTAGGCGCTGCCGGACCCGAGGAACTTCGTCGTCGCCGCCTGGGCCTCGGCCGCTTCCTGCGCCCGGTTGCTCTCGCGCACCGCGTCGGCGCGGTACTGCGCGGCCATCATCTGCTGGATCTGGAATTGCTGCTTGGCCGTAAGGGCAAGCAACTGGTTAGCCGCCTGCTGGACCTGCAGGGCGCCTTCCGCACCCTGGCTGCGCTCGACCAGCGAATTGAGCGTTGCGGCATCGGCGGCAACGTTTTCGGCGATCTGCGCCTGGAGCGTGACGGTCTTGCGGTAGGCCGCGACCTGCGCATCCATCCGTGCGCGTGCCGCGGCGACCCTGTCGTCGAGCTTTAGCGATTGGCGATAGGCATCGGGATAGAGTTGCGCGAACTGCTGGTCCGCGGATGTCACCTTGAACTCGATACCCTGCGCCTGCGCCATCAAAGCATCGATCTTTCGCAAGGTCTCGGTAAGCGCCTGGAGTTCCGGAAAGCGAACGCTCGAGAGGTTCCGCGCCTGGTTGACGAGGCCCTGGGCCTGATTCTGGAGTGACTGAATCTGATTGTTGACCTGCTGTAGCGCGCGGGCTGCCGTCAGGACATTCTGTGCATGGTTGGTCGGGTCGTAGACGACTAGTGCATGCGCGGACGGACTGGCAAACATCGCATCGAGCACGAGGCTTCCAGCAGCGACGAATGCCACTGCGGCAACACCGGCGCCGAGCTTGCGGATCGACTTGGCCGGAAATTGGCGAGATGAGATCTGCATCACATTCTCCTTCAGTTTGGTGTCACAGGCTCCCGGCGCTCGGTCCGGGGTATGTCCCGATCAGATCGGCCGCCCAGGCAGCGTGCGTTCCCGCGAGGAAACGGGCGAAGAATTCGTCGCGGCCATGTTCGGCAAGCACCGCATCGATCCGGGCCTGCGTCGCCGGGTCGGAACTGCCGCACAGCGCCAGCGCCACATCGCCCAGCCCCAATTCGAACAGCCGGTTCCCCCGGGCCGATTGCAGGTAGTAGTGGCGCTTCGGCGTCGAGCGGGCGATCAGCTCGATTTGCCGTTCGCTGAGACCGAAGCGCTCGTAGATCTCGCGGCTCTGCGGCTCGACCGCACGGTCATTGGGCAGGAGGATGCGCTGCGGGCAGCTTTCGATGAGCGCTGGCGCGATCGGCGAGCCAGCGATGTCGGCCAGGCTCTGCGTGGCAAACAGCACCGCAACATTGCGCTTGCGCAGGACCTTGAGCCACTCACGGATGCGCGCCGCAAAGAGCGGATGGTCGAGGAATATCCAGGCCTCGTCGAGCACCAGCATGGTCGGCCGGCCGTCGAAACGCTCCTCGAGCCGGTGGAACAGGTACGTCAGCACAGGAACGATGGCAGATGCATGCCCCATCAGAGCCTCGGTCTCGAAGCACTGTAGGTCCGCAAGATGGAGCGAGCTTTCCGAGGCATCGAGCAGACCACCATATGGTCCGTCGATCGTGTACGGACCTAGCGCCATCCGCAGGGCCTTCGATTGCAGCAGCAGCGTCAGCCCCGTGATCGTGCGTTCCGCCGGCGGTGCGCTCGCGAGGCTTCCCAGCGCCAGCCAGACCTGGTCCTTCACCTCCGGTGTGACGACCACATTTTCCTGCACGAGGATCGCACCGATCCAGTCAGCTGCCCAAGCGCGCTGCGCCGGGTCATCGATCTCGCGCAGGGGCTGGAAGGCCAGCGCGCCCGCTTCACTGCCAAGCCCAAGTGCATGATGCGCGCCGCCGCAGGCGAGTACCGCCGCGCGCGCGGACAGGCCCTTGTCGAACACATAGACCTGTGCGCCGGGATAACGGCGGAACTGCAGGATCATCAGCGCCAGCAAGACGGATTTGCCGGCACCGGTCGGCCCGGCAACAAACATGTGCCCGACATCGCCGACGTGGTTCGAAAGCCGGAACGGCGTTGATCCCGACGTCTTGGCATGGAGCAACGCCGAGCCGCGCAGATGATCGTTGACCGCAGGTCCAGCCCAGACCGCAGACTGCGGCATGAGGTGGGCAAGATTGAGGGTATGCACCAGCGGCTGGCGAACATTGGCGTAGACGTGCCCCGGAAGCGAAGACAGCCAGGCTTCAACTGCGTTGACCCGTTCGCGGATGGTGGTGAAGCCGAGACCACCCAGCACACGCTCGACCTGCCGCATCTTGGCTTCGACGGCGCTGCGGTCGATGTCGCTGACCGTGATCGTCGTCGTCAGGTAGCCGAAGGCGACATGATCGCCTCCGAGTGCTTGGAGCGCGAGATCGGCATCGGCGACTTTGTTTCCGGCGTCGCTGTCGAGAAGCTGCGTCGGCGTGTTGTACATCACCTCGCGCAGCATGGCGGTGAGCGACTTGCGCTTGTTGAACCATTGCCGGCGCAGGCTGGTCAGGACCTTGGTGGCTTCCGACTTGTCGAGCGCAATGAACCGTGTGACCCAGCGATAGGCAAAGTCCTGGTGGTTGAGCGCATCCAGAAGTCCCGGCCGGCTGACGTTCGGGAATCCGAGCACCGAGATCGTGCAGATGTGCCGATCACCCAGCATTGGCTCGAGCCCGCCCACCAGCGGCGTGTCGACGAGGAGCCCGTCGAGATACATCGGGGTTGCAGGCACGCGCACCGGATGCCGGCGATCCGAGATCGTCGAGTGCAGGTAGGTGAGCAGCTCCGCGCTATCGAGTGCACGGATCTCCGGCATGAAGCCGTCGAACAGATCGAGCGCGCGGTCGGTCTCGGCAATGAAGCCTGCGAGCGAAGCGCGCCAATCGCGGCCCTTCTCATCGTCGGCGCGCTCGACAAGCCGGCGCCCTGCGGCATCCTCGCTGTCGGCCGGCGGCAGCCAGGTCAGGGTCAGAAAATAGGCACTCTCGTAATGCTTGCCCTCGGAAAGGAAGGCGGCACGGCGTTCGCGGTCGACCAGCCAACTTGCCGCGTCGGGAAAGGGATCGTCGGGGTAGACGGCCGCTTCGCGGCGCTCGGCCTCGAAGAACAGCGCCCATCCCGAGCCGAACCGGCGCAGCACATTGTTGGCGCGCGCCGCGATCGAAACGAGTTCGGCTTCGGTCGCCGATTCCATATCCGGGCCACGAAAGGCGAGCACCCGCAGGAAGCTGCCGTCCTTGTTGAGCACAACCCCGGGTGCAACCAGCGCTGCCCAGGGCAGATGGTCGGCGAGGCGTCCGGCCTTGCTGCGATATTCGGAGAGATTTAGCACGCGAGATATCCTTTCTGGCGCAAGTGGCGGAGCAGGACAGGCGCGAACTCGGGGTCTCGCCGGGCCGCGAGGACAGCGAGGCTATGCCCCGCCGCCCAGATGAAGAGGCCGGCCAGCCATTGCTGGAGCCCGAGCCCGACAGCCATGGCGAGCGTGCCGTTGACGATGGCGATCCCGCGCGGAGCACCGCCCAGAAGGATCGGCGCGCCGAGGCTCACATGGATCGGGACCTCGAAGCCTTCGATGTGCTGGCCGGCCCCGCTCATGCGATCAGCGCTCCCCCGCCGAAGCTGAAGAACGAGAGGAAGAAGCTCGAGGCGGCAAAGGCGATTGAAAGACCAAAGACGATCTGGATCAGTCGGCGGAAGCCACCCGAGGTCTCACCGAACGCCAGTGTCAAACCCGTGGCGATGATGATGATGACCGCAATGATCTTGGCGACGGGACCCTGCACGGATTCCAGAACCTGCTCGAGCGGCTCCTCCCAAGGCATGCCGGAGCCGGCAGCCCAGGTTTGCACCGGGACCATCAGCGATACCGCGATCGCGCTTGCCCCGAGGAGTGCTGTCCGTGGTTCGGGGCGCAGACCGAAGCGACGAAGTCGTGATGTCTTCATGGGTTCATTTTCCTTTGCTGCTGGAAGGGAAGCCGGTGGCCGGGAAGCACAGCTCGTGAAGACGGTAGTCGCCGCTGGCCGGGTCGAAACCGTCGAGAGTGGCGATGGCGGAAATCCGGCGAGCAAGGCCGCGCCCCGAGATCACGACGATGAGATCGACAGCCTCGGCAATGAGATATCGCGGCACTGTGACCACCGCCTCCTGCACGAGACCTTCAAGCCGGTGCAGCGCCGCGGACGCACCGTTGGCATGGATCGTCGCGATGCCGCCCGGATGCCCTGTGTTCCAGGCCTTGAGCATGTCGAGCGCTTCGGGCCCGCGGACTTCGCCGACGATAATACGGTCAGGGCGCAGGCGCAGGGTCGAGCGAACCAGATCAGCGATCGTCGCTACGCCCTGGCGCGTGCGCAGAGCGACCGTATCGGGCGCCGGGCACTGGAGCTCGCGCGTGTCCTCGATCAGCATCACCCGCTCGTCGAGTACGGCCATCTCGGCAAGCAACGCGTTGGCGAGTGTGGTCTTTCCGGAGCTGGTGCCGCCGACGACCAGTATGTTGCGGCGGTCCAGCACCGCCGTGCGAAGGATCTCGGCCGCCTCCGGCGTCATGATGCCGTCCGCCACATAGTCGGTGAGCGTATGGATGCGCTCGGCCGGTTTGCGGATCGAAAAGCACGGCGCCAGCGAAACCGGCGGCAGCACGCCTTCGAAACGCTCCCCGGCGCCCTCGCCGTGGGGAGGAAGCTCGGCGGAGACGATCGGACTGTCAGCGTGGACTTCGGCGCGGGCATGGCTGGCGACAAGACGGATGATGCGCTCGACCTGATCGGGCGCGAGGCGTACGTCGGTATCCACCCTGCCCTGGCCGAGAACATCGACACGAAGCGCACCGTCGGGATTGACCATGATCTCGATGACGCGCGGATCGCCGAGTGCCGTCTCGATTGCCGGGCCCATGGCGGTCCGCAGCATCGCGCGGCGGCGCGCGGCGGCTTCGTCGCCGGTCATCGCCCGCCATCCTGATCAAGCGTGCGCTTGCCCTGCCCCACCTGCCGCGCAACCTGAGACAGGAACGCCTCGAAGCGCAGCGAACCCGCGGCGCGGCCTGCAGCGTCGTTTTCTGCAAGCGGCGGATTGATCGCCAGTTCATAGCGGATGAAGAGCGCCAACGTCTCGAGTTCGATGTGGCTGTCGCGCAGGAGGCGATCGAGAAGTTCGGCTATCCGGTCGAGACGGCGCCCGAAGCGATCATCGAGTTCTTTCCTGCCGCGCCGGTCAAGCCAGACCGTCAGTGCCTGGACCAGAATATCCGACTTGGTGACGCCCGGCCGATTTGCTTCCTCGAGGAGGCGGGCGCTGAGCGGCTCGGGCAGGAACAGTTGATAGCGTACCTTGTTCGTCATGTTCAGAGCTCCAGGTCGAACTGGTCGCCGCGCTCGGCGGAGCCCAGCGCATAGGTGACGCGCACAAGCCGCTGCTGCGCTGCCTGGTCGAGCACGCGCTTGTCCGATGCGGGATCGTCGTCATCCGCCGTGAGGCCGAGCGGATCGCTGGCGACTTGCGATTCCTGAGGAGGCGCATCGATTTCAGCTTCGGGTTCGACCGTACGCGCCCGTTCCACACCGCCGGTGACCACCTTCTTGCCTTGCGGCTCCTCTTCCACGAATTCGCTGGCAGGCGGTGCCAATCGGTCGTCGGTGCCGCGAACCTGCCCGGACCAGTCATCTTTCCGCGCCGGCGGCGCATCGGCGTAGCCTTTGGTACTCAGCTGCGGCGACGCGATCACACGCTCGGCAAAAGCGGGCTCCTCGAAGTAGCGCAACTTGCTGGCCCGGATTGGCGGGGTGCCCGATGCAAGCACAAGTTCCTCGCGCGGATCGAGCTGCATGACTTCACCCGGCGTCAGCAGGGCGCGGGCCGTTTCCTGGCGGCTGACCATGACATGCGAGAGCCAGGGCGCGAGCCGGTGCCCGGCATAGTTGCGCATGGCGCGCTGCTCGGTCGCAGTTCCCAGAGCATCGGACAGGCGCTTGGCCGTACGCTCGTCGTTGGTCGCAAACGCGACCCGCACGTGGCAATTGTCGAGGATGGAGTTGTGCTCGCCGTAGGCCTTTTCGATCTGGTTGAGGCTCTGCGCGATCAGGAAGACGCGGACACCATACCCGGCGAGGAAGGCGAGACTGGTTTCGAAGAAGTCGAGGCGGCCGAGAGCGGGAAACTCGTCGAGCATCATGAGCAGCCGATGCCGGCCCGCGTCTGAGTGAGCGGAACCATGCTCGAACCGCAGTTCCTCGGTAAGGCGGCGGCCGATCTGATTGAGGATCAGGCGGATCAGCGGCTTGGTGCGGCTGATGTCCGAGGGCGGAACCACCAGATAGAGCGAGGCCGGGTATTTCCCATCGACGAGGTCGGCAATCCGCCAATCGGAAGCCGCCGTCACCGCCGAAACCGTCGGATCGCGGTAAAGTCCCAGGAACGACATGGCCGTCGAAAGCACACCGGAGCGCTCGTTGACGGACTTGTTGAGCACTTCCCGCGCGGCCGATGCCACGACCGGATGGACCAGCGGTGCTTCCAGCGTCCCCAGATGGTTCGTCGACATCATCGCATGGAGCGTGTTCGCGAAGCTGCGCGCCGGATCGGACAGGAAAGTGGCGACCCGTGCGAGCGTCTTCTCTTCCTCCGCATAGAGAACGTGGAGGATCGCGCCGACCAGAAGCGAGTGACTGGTCTTCTCCCAGTGGCTGCGACGTTCCAGCGCACCTTCCGGATCGACGAGAATATCGGCAATGTTCTGAACATCGCGGACTTCGTGAATGCCGCGGCGCACTTCCAGGAGCGGATTGTAGCGCGCCGAGCGTGCATCCGTGGGATTGAACAGCAAGCAATGCGAGAAACGCGCCCGCCAGCCGGCGGTCAGTTGCCAGTTCTCGCCCTTGATGTCGTGAATGACCGCAGAACCCGACCAGCCCAGCAGCGTCGGAATGACGAGACCTACGCCCTTGCCCGAACGCGTCGGCGCAAAGGCCATCACATGTTCAGGACCATCGTGGCGCAGGTAATCGGTGCCCACCCGGCCCAGAAACACGCCCTCCTCGGCCAGGAGCCCGGCCTTGCGGATATCCTTGCGGCTCGCCCAGCGCGCCGATCCGTACGTGGTGACATTGCTGCGCTGCCGCGCGCGCCATACCGAACCGGCGATCGCCGCCGCGCAGCCGACCAGTCCACTGGAAGCCGCAATGCCGCCCGCCTTGTCGAACACGACCGGAGCGTAGGCATCGAACTCGAACCACCAGATGAAGATCGCCCAAGGCGCGTAGATCCTGCGCCCCAGCAGAACGAACCAGGGGCTGCCCAGCTCGGGCTGGTAGGCGAGTTCAGCCGCCGCCCACTGGGTTGCCAGCCAGACACCGACAAGGACGATCGCAAACACGACCATCATCTGTCCGATGAGGAGTTTTGTCGGTGTCATGATAGCCTCCGCACACCGCGGATCGCATCCGGCGGCGTCGGGGCAAGACTCCCGGAAATCCGCGAGAGATCACAGTCCCTGTCCGGTGCACCCAGGTGTCTTTCGGGTGCACTTCAAAACCGGCAGACGCTTTTTTGCCGTTGCGGCCGCGATGAGCGAGTCGATAAAGGCGCCCAATTCCGCATCGTATTGGATGAGCGGATGATCTGCCGGTTGATTACGCGATATTAATCATGACAATGCCGCCTCACGAAGGCATGCGGCATATCATGACGAGCGATACTCAGAAGGTTACCAAGTACTGGCGCAATTCGCTGGCCGATGCAGAACTGGGCCGCGGCGCGTTCACTCAAAAGGACGCGGACGATTTTCTAATCGTCGACCACGCCAGCCTCAACGCCGGCCGCCTCCCTTCAAATCTCGTTGCCGCCCTGTTCGGCGCTAACGCCTCGCCGGATGAAACCTGTGCGATCATCCTGCGCCCCTTCGTCTTTGCCTCCCGGACCGAGCGCGGGCAGAAGCGCGGCAGCCTTCCGGAAGTGGTGACGCCGGTTGCGACACGGATGACGGTTACCCGCGACGGGCGTCTCATCCGTCCCGTCAGCAGCGTTGTCCCGCGCGACATTGTCGAGCCCTTGCACCGAATGGCGTTTACGGTGGGCACGATCGATGCGCTCGACACGTTTGTCACCACGCACCCGCTGTCCGAAGACTGCCAATGGCAGGACTACGTCGAGCACGCCGAAGGCCTCATGGAAGGGGTCGCATCCGCGATTGAGGAAGACCGACGCTTCGAGCTCGTGCCGCACGGATATGTCCAGCGCTCGGGCGGGCATGGCAGCATGTCCGCCAATGTCCTTGCGCTCTACGACCAGATCGAGCTGGACAGCGCATTCGGCCCACTTCTTGCTACATTTGCCGGCCAGAAAGAGCAGCGCACCGAGCCGTGCCTCCCCCAAAACTCGCGTTTTGCGGAGCGCCTCGGCCACTCAAGCGATACCTATGCGCTGGCCCCCGCTCAGCGCGAGGCGCTTGCTCACCTGACAGCATCGGAGGACGGCGAAGTCCTCGCGGTCAACGGCCCGCCCGGCACCGGCAAGACAACGATGCTCCTGTCGGTCATCGCTACACTCTGGGCAAAGGCAGCGCTGAAACAAGGCGAAGTACCGCTGATCGTTGCGACATCGACGAACAACCAGGCCGTCACCAATATTCTCGATGCGTTCGGCGCCGACTATGCCAAAGGCACCGGGCCTTTCGCCGGGCGATGGCTTCCGGCCCTGCGCAGCTTCGGGTCCTATTTTCCATCGAAGCGGCGCGAGAGCGAAGCTGCCAAGACCTATCAGATTGCCGCCTTCTTCGATCGCCTCGAGGAAGCCGATCAGGTCGCGCAATGCCGTCTTGCCTATCTCGACGCGGCAGCAAAAGCGTTCCCCCATCTTCAACCACTGACCGTCGCAACCGTCGTCGCGGCGCTGCACCAGCGGTTGACCGATCAGGCGCAGATGCTGTCGGCGATCGAGCTTGCGTGGGAGGCACTGCTCCAAGCACGGGTGGCCGTTCATGCCGAGCTAGGCGCAGATCCGCGCCAAGCGCGCGCCGATCGGGCTGAAACTCTCGAAGCGGCCGAGGCAGAGCTGCACCGGACACAAGCGATCTCGAGCCTCTGGGACCGGCACCAGGCGTCCGAACCGGTTCTTCACACCTTGCTTGGCTGGCTCCCCTCTATGGCAAAGCGCCGGCTTGCCGCAGCCAGGACAGCTCTTGCTTCAGACTGGTCCGGCCCTCTGCCCGAATGGACAAGCCTGGGCGATATCTCGTCATCGGTGAGAGCTGAAGTTGCTCAGGCGCAGGCGACGGTGGGCGAATGTATTGCAGCTCTCGGCCGCGCTGACGCAGCGATCGCCGGCGAAGCTACCGCCCTCGGCATCTGGGCTAATACCCTCTCGGTGCTTTCGATTGCGCCGGAAGCAGCGTCTTCCGTGACGCTTGCCGATGCCGACGAGGCTGCGGATCGCCTGCTTCGCTTCCCGATCTTCCTGACTACAACGCACTATTGGGAAGGCCGCTGGCTGCTCGACATGGCTACCGATCCGGACATTCCGGCCAAGCAGAAGAAAACCGGCAGGATCCCGATGACGGGGCGGTGGGCACGCCGCATGAAGCTCACGCCCTGTGCCGTATCGACATTCTACATGCTGCCGCGTCTGCTGTGCGCAAGCCGGTTCCAGGACGGGGATTTTCTGCCGGATTACCTCTATGGCCAGATCGATCTCCTGATCGTCGACGAAGCCGGACAGGTCACCCCGGAAATTGCCGGGGCGTCGTTTGCTCTTGCCAAACGCGCGCTGATCATTGGCGACACCGCCCAGATCGAGCCGATCTGGAGCGTGCCTAGCCGGATCGATGTCGGCAATCTGAGGCAGGCCGGCCTCATTGGCGGCGATGACAATGGGCCGGACCTGGCCGCCTTCCTCGAGACAGGCCGCGCCGCGTCGTCGGGCAGCGTTATGAGGGTTGCGCAACATGCGTCCCGATATCACCAAGATGCCGATCTCGAACGCGGCCTGATGCTCTACGAGCATCGGCGTTGCTTCGACGAGATCGTCGGGTACTGCAACGACCTTTGCTATCGCGGTAAACTCCAGCCAAAACGCGGGCTCAAATCGGAAGCCCGCAAAAGCGACGGCCTCCCTGCCCTTGGCTACCTTCACATCGACGGTCGCTGCGATGCTATAGCTGGCGGCAGCCGCCGGAATGCTCTCGAGGCCGAGACGATCGCCCGCTGGCTGGCCGATCGTCAGGAGGAATTGCTGGCCGCCTACCCCGGCAAGGCGCTCGCTGACATCGTCGGCATCGTCACACCGTTCGCAGGTCAGGCCCGGGCCATCACATCGGCGCTCGGACGCCAGGAAAGCCTTGCCGGCGCCAATGTGACGATCGGTACGATCAATACCTTCCAGGGCGGCCAAAGACCGGTAATCCTGTTCTCGCCAACCTACTCGAAGCATTCGGACGGCAGTTTCATCGACGCCAAGGCCAGTATGCTCAACGTGGCGGTCTCGCGCGCGATGAACAGCTTCCTGGTGTTCGGCGACATGGACTGCTTCTCTTCAGCGGCGCCGGGCAGCCCGCGCGGCCGGTTGAGGCAGCGTCTCCTGGCGCACGAAGGCAATCGGCTGTTGTTCGACGCACCTGAGCGGCCCGATCTCACGCGCGAGGCAGGGCTGGTGCACCTCACCGATCTCGATGCCCACGACGGCTTTTTGCGCGATGTCCTGGAGAAATGCCGCAGCGACATTCACATCGTCACGCCGTGGCTGACGGATCGCGGGCTACAGGGTGCCCGGATCGTTCCACTCATCGAGGCCGCCGCAAACTCCGGCGTCTCAGTCACGGTCTATACCGACCGCGCTCTGAATGATTGGCGCAGTAAGCAGGACAAGGGCGCCATTGAGAGCTTTGCTGCCGCAAAAAAGAACCTCGAAGGCGCCGGTGCCATCGTCGTTGAAGTGAAGGACGTGCACAGCAAGATCGTGATGGCCGACAACAACGTCTATTGTGTCGGGTCATTCAACTGGCTCAGCGCTGCCCGTGAAGGTGCCTTTGTTCGCCACGAAACCTCGCTCGCGTATCGTGGGAAAAGCGTCTCGCCTGAGATCGAAACCATGAAAGACAGTTTGCGGAAGCGGGCGATCATCTGATCCATCCCGGGCCAAGCAGAGGGTTATACTGTAAAGAACAGATCATGCCCCGCTAGCGAGCCCCGGGTACCCGTGAAAAATCGGCTTTACTTGGGGCGGGAATGGGAAGACAACGGCGCCCTCCGATAAACCTCAGAAGAGGACTTTCCATGTCCGACACCGAGCAGCCAGAGCTCGCCCGCCTGACAGTTGAACTGCTCAGCGCCTTTGTCTCCAACAACACCATCTCGAGCGATGCGCTCCCCGCCCTGATCGAGGCGACCCGCAACGCACTCGCCGGAGACGCCGGTAAGCCGCAGGTCGAAGAGCCAGAATACAAGCCGGCTGTTTCGGTTGAAGAAAGCCTTGCCTCTCGCGACCACATTCTCAGTCTGATCGACGGGAAGCCGTACAGGGCACTGAAGCGGCATCTGGCCAACAACGGCCTTACTCCGGAAGAGTACCGCACGCGCTACAATCTTCCGGCCACCTATCCCATGGTTTCGCCCAGTTATTCCGAGCAGCGTCGGGCTTTTGCGAAGGCATCCGGTCTTGGCGGCAGCGGTAATGCAGTAGCACGCGCGGCGCCGGCCACACCCAAGGCTCCGGAAACCTCGGCGCCCTCCCCCGCGAAGACAGGAAAGGCAGCCAAGGCAGCACCGAAGAAGGCAGCTTCTAAGGCCGCGCCGACCGCCAAGGCTGCAACCAAGGCATCGAGCAAGCCTTCCGAAAAGGCAGTGCCAGCGCCGCAGACCGCACCTGCCGTAGCGGCCCCGGCTGCCAAGGCTTCGGCTTCGAAGCCGAAAAAGCCTGCGAAGGTTGCGGCCAAGCCGACGCCCAAGTCCGCGGCCAACATCGCCGTCGCTCAAGAAGCCAAACCGGAAGTGAAGAAGCCTGCGGCAACGAAGGCAGCAACGCCTGCAGCCGTGAAGCCGAAGGCCGCAGCCGCCACGAAGGCCAAGGCTCCTGCTCTGAATAAGACCCGCACGCAGCTTGGTATCAAGGTCCCTGCTGCAGATACGCCGGCAACGGCGGCATCCGCACCGTCGGCACCTGCCGAGGCAACAACGGCCCAGAGCACCGCAAACACGAAGGCCTGACGGCCAACCCGATCGGTCTCAAACTGCCGGTCTGATTGACTTCGAAGGGGCGGCCATCCACGTCCGGATGGTCGCCCCGCTCATTTCCGCTTCGCCAAAAGACCGTCGGCGCGAAACGATCACGAAATCTCCGGCCCCGATCGGCCGCGCCCGAACTGCCAGTTGATACCGGCTTCGCGCATGATCCCGCCAGCCTGCTGCCCAATCTGTTTCTCGAGCACCGGCCGCCATGGAACGAGCGTGAATTCGTGGCTGCGCTCGATAAGAGCAAATCGATCGGAAATCCCGTCGATCCGCCGGCTTATCTTTCCCTCGATCCAATCGCCCGACTTCGCCTCGGAGAATTCCTTTCCAAGCTCGCTGGAAAGGCCCGCAGCAATCCGCAGTAATTCCCGCTTCTGCAGCAACGCGAGCACATTCTGCCGCAGCCTCACGCCGCTCGGTGCAACATCGGCCAAGTCCTGCTCGACCAGCCACTGACGCCGCTGATCCAGACCCGCGCGAACTTCCCGGCCGAAACCCGCATCACGCACGGCTAGTCCGGAAGGCGAAGCGAGCTCGCGATCGAGCCAGGTCGCGCCTTCCATACCTGCCATCCGGTCCACTGCTCCCGAGCCCAGCATTTCCACATCGACCGGCCGGGCCTGCACATCCCGCTGCTCGAAGCGTTCGGCGATTGCCAGATGCCCTTCGGAAATCCGCCAGGACCCATCGATTTCTCGGGTAACGTCGAACCGAGCCCGCCGCATGGCCTCGAGCCTGCGCACGTGCGTTTGCGCATAGGCATGGGTGACAGAGCGGTCGCGGCGTTGATGCAGAGCCACTGAATACCGCCCCTCATTGGCCTGCGACACGGCGAGTACATTGCGATCGATTTCGCGCACCTCGGGTATCCTGGGACTGACCCGTACAATAGCGCCGCGCGGCAACTGTTCGATAGCGGTTGCCGGCCCGATGTCGACATAGTGCGAACGACCATCGATGCCATCGACCAGCAGGAAATGCCGGTCGCGATGTTCGTCCGCAAGCCCGCGACAAATGACACGGCCGACGATTGGTCCCGTTTCCGGCGAGTAGATGCGCTGGTCCTGTCGGTCCAGTCTAGCCCGCGTGACCTCGCGCTGCATCAGGCGGATGATGTCGCCGCGCTCTCCCATGGCCCTCAGTGTTTCATCGAGCCGATCCGCAAGCTGCCAGCGCCCGTCCCCAAATTCGCTGGCAAGATCCATCCGCTTCAGAGCCTGTAGACGCCCCGCCTCCAGTGCCTGGAAAAACGGATCACGGTCGTGGGGAGCGACGCACCGATCAGAATCCATTCGCCCCAAGAGCCGGCGATCGAGACCCGTGAGCCGCTCCTGGTCCATTTCGCGGCGCAGTCGGGCTTCGATTTCGTGGTCCGCGCGTGGGCCTAGATCGAGAGACATAAGCTCCACCGCGCGTTCGCGAAAGCCATGGGAAATGTAGTCGCGCGCAATAACGAGATCCTTGCCCCGATCGTCGATCCCGCGAAGCACGATATGGGTGTGAGGATGACCGGTGTTATGGTGGTCGACAGCCACCCACTCGAGCTTGGTTCCCAGATCCTCTTCGACCTGGTTCATGAGCCGGCGGATGTAAGGTTTCAGATCTCCATACTGGTCGCCGTCCTCGGCCGAGACGATGAAGCGAAACTGGTGCCGGTCGTCCTTCGAGCGTTCGAGGAAGTCGGCGCCGTCCATGCGGTCGTTGTCAGGGCCATACAGCACACCCTGTTCGCCCTCCTTCGTCACGCCGTCGCGCTGGATGTAATGGAGGTGCGCCTTGAGGGCGCTGGCGCTACGCCCGCGGACCTTCACCAGCCTCGTCTTCACGACGACGCGGCGGGCGCGATATCCCGCCAGCCGATCCCGCCCCGAAAGCGCGCGCCCGAGCGCCGCTCCGCGGCCGATACGGCTGCCGACGAACCTGCCGCCTTTCTTCCCGCCGCCGATCAGCCCCGCTGCGACAGCAACACGGCTTGCATATCTCACCACTTTCCTGGCGCGCACATCGCGCTGCCGGCCGAGGCGCGGCTCGAAATCATCGTCGAAATCCATGCAAGCCCTCCCGATTAGCCGTGTCTCGCGAAAGTCTCTTCGCAACGGCTTCAGTCTCTCAAAAAAACGATGTGCAGACAGAAACTTAAGCGTGTCGTGAGACACGCCTTCTATCTTGTCGTCCGCCACCTCCGCCGTTTCCCAACGATCCAGCCTGCATCCGAGCAGTAGAACCGCCATCCGCCCCGGTGCAGGCAACGCTCTGCCCCCGAACGCAGGCAATAATAGCCGGCACGCGGGTACCGGATCTCCCACGTCCCGGCCAAAATCCCTCACGCCGCCCTCATCGCAAGGACGCGTAAGCCGCGCGCGCTTCACCCTCATTCACGCAATCGCGCCGCGCAACGAGACCCTGCGCTTGCCCCTCGCCATCCACAATGCTGACCGCAGCAAACCAGCGCCCATCGAGCCGCCCCACCACAGCCACCCGATCGAATTCGCCATCCGCATCCTCACCGTGCTCCCAAGCGCCGAGCCAGCGCTCGCAGACCCGGGCATCCCACACAAAATCGCTCTCCTCCGCTCCCAGAAACCGCGCCGCCAATGCACTTGCCGCACCGCGCCCGAACTCGATTTCGAGCCCCGCAACCAGCCTCTCCATGACCTGATCCGCCGCAGCCGAGATATTCACGTAAGCAACCATGATAGCCTCCTTCGCCTAAGCATCCCCGCCGTTCGAGGACCTTTCCTGGACGACGGTTGGCGCAGCGGCTGTCAGGGCCGCGCCGGCTTGCCGGTGCGCCGCGAAGCGGCGGCGGAGGAACCGATTTTGTTGCAGGAAAACAAACAAACTCGCGCGCGCAGCGCGCTCATTCTCTGCGGCAAAATTGGAGGGGCCGCCGGCCTTTACAGCCGCTGCAGAGACCGTCACGCTGGTAAGTCCGAGAGAGGTGTTGACCTCTCCGCCTCGCGCACGGTCGCAGACAAGCTCTGCCCCAAAAAGACCGGCGGCCCTGCATCACCTAGCGATCAGGGGACTGCGCGGACCGCAAACATCGGATCGACGGCCTGCGTGGTTTCATCTGCTGTCACTGCACCCGAACCACCACCGCCGATGGCGATGAACATCCTGTGCTGGGCAGAAGTGTCCATCCGGGAGCCAGGATAGATCGCGGCCCCATTTGCGCCGGAAGCTACTTGCGCGAGATAGCTCCGCGTCTCTGCGGGAAGCGATTGCATGCCTGCGAGGTACTTTTCGTAACGTCCGGGTCCCGCGTTGTAGGCTGCAAACAGGCCCGGATAGCCGAAGCGATCGTATAGCAGGCGCAGGTAGAACGTGCCTGCCAGGATATTGTCGCGCGGGGCGTCGGGATCGTTTCCGAGCCCGAGGCGGGCGCGCATTTCCGCCCAGGTCCCGGGCATGAGCTGCATCAGTCCCATGGCGCCCTTGACGCTGCGGATCGGACGGCCTTCCAGCCGTGTGCGCCCCCGGCTTTCGGCACGCATCACGCGCGCGATCCAGCTCGTTGGCACGCCGAACCTTGCGGAAGCCTCGGCGATGTGAGGAGCCCAGTGCTCGACATCGTCGGCGCTGGCAGGACTTGCCGCGATGACCGTCGCGGCGGCGATCAGTCCCCTCAGCGCGCCCATATGCGCCTCGCCGGCCCGATGATGTCCGCACCGCCGGTGATGCCGAAATAGCGACCATCGAAGGATTCCGGGCTGTCCTTCATCAGCAGGAAATACTGGCCGTGACGCAGCCGCCAACAACCCTCCCACCAGGGCATCGGACGTCCCTGGCCGTCGCGGAGGCGGCGCTCGACGGTTGGCACGCCGTCGATGAAAATCAGGGGTCCCAGCCCGCAGACTTGCTGGCCGTTCGAAGCAGCCACTCGCTTAACCAGTGGAACATTGCTGGGCAGGTAGCGACGCGCGGCGGCAAATTCCCGCCAGGCATAGGGCATGCGCGCAATGACCGTCTCCCCCGGCAGAAGTTCCCGTTTGCGATTGACCCAATAGAGGCCCATGGGGGCACTTGCGCTGGCATTCCAGACCAAGAGCGGGAGCGGTGGCATCGCCGCGGTTTGCCCCAGAGCGCCCACCCAGAAGCTTGCCAGTGCGGCGATGACCAGGCGATTTCTGAAGCGGCGCTTTTCGGCGCGTGCCTGCGTTCCTAGCGGCTGCAGCAGTGCCTCGCTGCGAGGGGTCGAGAGCCCGCTCACCGGCGGAACGCGCGGCCGGAGTTGGCCTCGCTCCAGGCATCGAGATCATCGATGTGGTATTGGATGAACCGGCAATGCCTGCGGTAGATCGGCCCGCCCCCGCCCCGCCTGAGCCTGAGCAGTAGGCGGATGGATATGCCGAGATAGTTGGCAGCCTGGGGCGTGTTGAGGAACGGGGAGCCGCGCTTTGCGCGCTGTGCCCGGTCGATCTGGTCGGAATTTTCCATGGTGTCCCTTCCATGCATCGGGCGACACCGAGCCGCCCGTGAGGGACACTCAAATGAGGGACAAATTGCCGGTCAGGCAGAGTCGAAAACGGCTATAGGCAAATTCGACCCCCAAGCGCTCAGTCCTCCGCCAGATTGACGGCGGACACCTTCCCATTCCGCGCGACGAGGACCTCATAGGAGACGCGTTGCCCGACCGTTAGCACCGTCAATCCCGACGCCTCGACCGCCGACAAATGGACGAAGCAATCTGCCCCGCCTTCATCAGGTGTGATGAAGCCGTAGCCATTTCGCGCATTGAATGTCGTAACCCTGCCCTTTGGCATGTTCGCCCCCTTGCCATGGGTGCAATGGGTCGCGGACGAGCCCGATCCGGTCAATCCGGCAGGCCCCGAACAGCTGGGTCACGTAGCAGTCCGGGACATCGGGAAAATCGCCGCAAGAAGCCGGGAACCAACTCAGAGTCCGGAAATTTGCTTCTCCGCGATGGCTTGAACCGCGGTTTGAAGCGCCTGAACCCGCTCGAACGTCCAGTCCAGTTCGGCATCGCTGATCGCGTAGTGGGGCGAGTAACGGCCCTTGATGTAGGCCAGATGCAGAAGTTCGAAACAGCGACGGGCAAACTTGTCCTCGCGCGGCCAGATCGGGATCAGATCGCGCGCAACGTTCTCGGCACGACCACGCAGGAATTTGAAATGGTGCGAGAGCGGGCAGTGAAGCGTCTTGACCGCCAGGATGGCCTGATAGGATTGCTCAGCAGCCTGATGAAGCTGGAATGCCGCGTGGTTGTTCGCTCCCCGGGACAGAGCGAAATCCGCCATATCGAGGAAGATCTTGGCGCTGTCGAACCACTGATGGTAAAGCTGCTGGGTTTGCAGGCGAAGTTCGGCCCGGCCCAGCTTTCGGGGAGTTGGGAATTGCATCGAGCCACATTGATAGAGGGCTATTCCCTTCCGCAAAACGTCCACAAAAAACGGGCGTCCGTGTCCAAGTTGCCGGGTGAATTCCTCAAGGGAGTGGACAATCAGGTTTGGCAGCGCCGAAATACGCTTGGCTATTGAATGTTCGCGCGCGAGAGCGTCTTTTGCCTTGCGCCAATGGTCTACTTCGTCGGCCAGGCGCTCATGATTGACGACGACCAGGATATCGTAATCCCATGCATGACCGGCCATTGCGCAGGTATCCCAATCGGGGGCCGCATAAGCACCGTAGAGGATGACACTCAGGATCCGGCCCCGCCTTTTCCAAGGCTGCGTTGCGCGAGCGACGAGGTCGTCGAATTCCGAGAAGATGATCTGGACTATCCGGTCGAGGTCGCTTCGCATCTGTCCGGGTAAGTGGCCAAGATCGGTCTTCATAATCACCTCGCGTCAAAACGTTCGGCGTGAGACTCCAATCACCGATGAACACCCTACGCAGGAGACCAGATTTTTCAGGCCAGCGACTTGCCCAGGTGCTTCTCACAGATCGACCTGACTTCGGTTTCGAGCAATTCGATACGCTCGACCAGCCATTCGAGCTCGACATCACGAATGACATAATGCGGGGAGTACCGGCCCTTGACGTAGGCCTGATAGAGCAGTTCCCAGCACCGGGCGCCGAACTTGGTATCACGCGGCCAGATGGGGATCAGATCCCGCGCGATGTCTTCGGCGCGGCCCCGGAGAAACTTCAAATTATGCGATTTTGGACTGTAGAGTTTCAGCACCAGCAGCACTGTGTGGTAGAAGTTCTCCGTCGCTTGATGTAGCTGAAACGCTGGGATATTATCCCCGCCATTCGCTATCAAGAATTTAGCGGCTTGGAGAAACTGACTTCCACTGTCGAACCACTGTTTAAAATGGTTCTCTGCCTCGATGTGCGCCATGGCGCTGTCGAGCGGTTTGGGCATTTCGAACTGCTGGGCTTCCAGTTCGTACAGTACGATGCCCTCTCGCACGATGTCGACGAAGAAAGGCCGTCCGCGTGCAAGCTGGAAGTTCGCGTCCGCCATCGAATGGACGGTAAGACCAACAGGTGCCGAGATCACCCTGGTAATGTCGTATGCCCGATTGAGGTGGTCCTTGGCCTTACCCCAATATTCGGCTTCATCGGCAAGGCGTTCGTCGCTGACCACGACAAGGATATCGTAATCGGAATAGTACTGGCCCACCGGGTCGGCGACCCAGTCCCCACGCGCGTATGAACCGTAGAGGATCACTTTCATGATCCGTCCCTGCTTCTTCCAGCCCTGAGTGGCGAGCGCGAGAACGTCCTCGAATTCATGAAAGACGATCTCCACCACACGCTTCAGGTCTGCGCGCTTTGCTTCCGGGAGATGGCCGAGATCAGTCTTCATAATCACCTGATTCTAGACGAGTTCGGGGCGAGAACAACACTTGTGTTGGGCTCGAAGCGAAGAAATCCCCGCGCCGGAACGGCGCGGGGACCGGCTGTCAGTCGGCCGGATTCCAGATGATCGCGAAGCTGTCTTCGTCGTCCCGGCCTGCCGCGCGCCCGAGATTGGCGTAGAGCCGGCGGGGACCGAATTCCGGAGCCGCCAGGCTGAGCGACACGTAGTCGTTGCCCGAGCTCTCGCTGCGGCGCAGCCACCCGGCGCCGACCTCGACCCCGCCCGAGGAAACCCGGTAGTCGGGCTGGGCGTCGCTGGTCTTGCGCAGGTTGGGGGTGATCTCGATCTCGGCGCGGATCGAGAGGGTGCGAAGCTGGCCCTTGAAGCTGTGGCCATCGCGCGTGACATATCCGATTGCAGGCATTGTTTGTCTCCTGAGTGGGTCGTCCCGGACCGATTTTCCGGACGATGGCAGACCGTCAGGAACGGCTCGCCAGGGCCCGCGAACCCTTGGGCCGAAGCGCAGCGCAGGACCGGAGCCGGCGGCTTATTTGCGAGCGAAGCGGCCGCGAGGAGACCGCCCTGCGGTCGGGGAAATAAGTTGCCGGGCGATGGTTTCGACGGGACCGCGACCGCTTCCAGGTCATTGCCTTTCGGATCCGGGAATGGGTGCGGGCGCCCGGGCTCAGGAGCACAAAAGTATGCCGATAATCGGATAAGTCTCTTGCGCGCGGCCCGTCAGCTTCGGCCGGCTTGCGGCTGGCGATTTCGCGGCGATCGATCATCCCCGGACCGCGCAATGCCTGCCGGGGCACGGACCTGCCGCATTCGTTCGGGGCGGGGCCTTGGTCGGCACCGGGTGGTTGCGCCCGCGGGAGAGCACCTGGACGCAGCGACCTGTCGCTCGGCGTTATGGCGGACGCGAATTGCGCTCCCCGCGCGCAGCCAGTCTCCAGGACGCGTGAAGCGGGCGAAGACGACGGGCCTGCTGCGCAGCCAGATCGATATCCGACCGACTAACAGCCGGTCCCCGCGCGGTTTCGGTCGGGCGTTCGTTCCGAATGCGAGGCCGGTTACGTCGGGAAGAGCGGACGCGGTCACTCTTGGCTTGCGGCGTCGTGATACCGCAGCGCGGACCGCGACAAGGACGGCAGAGACGGCGGCAAGCCGTAGCACCTTGGCGGGCGATCAGAATCCGCCAGGGTCACCCGAATTGGGTATCGCGAAGTTGACACAGAACAATGCTATCGAGGGCGGGCGCGACCAGGTCGGGAAACATGACCGAAGCGGCTGGAGGAACCTGAAATGAACATCTACACCCTAAAGTTTCCCGACGACGGGAATGCGGGCGCCTTGCGCCTCGACTTCGATGCCGAAGACGCTGCTGAAGCGCTGGTGACCGCCCACCGGAAGGCGGCCGATGTGAGAGCCGGGCGTGCCGCCGAACTGTGGCAGGGAGCTCGCAGGCTGTGCACCATCCGGCATGGATCGAACCCGGGCGAGAAACCGGCATCAATGCGTTTCCAAACCGCTTGATGCGCGGGCCCGGCGAGCGCTGCCGCTACGGGGAAGACCGCCCCGGGGGGCATTGAAGTGGTCCCCCCGTCAGGGTTGAAGCGATCCGGACAACAAGGAAGCGCCCAATCGCATCCGCGCAGCTAATCGCGTTGCGGCTCCGGCAATACAGGCATTCGGTCAGGTGTTGGTCTGACGGGGCGAACCGCTTTTCGCATCGCTGCCCGATCCTGCCGCCGGCTGCTTTGCGTCAGTGCCGGCGGGTGACGAGGCGCGTTTCGCCGCAGAGGCTGCACCCGCCTTTACTGCGCTCGAAGCCATAGGCTCCGACCAGTTCGCGGGTCGCCTGTTCGACATGATCGAGCGGTGACAGACCCAACGTCTGGGTGACGCAATCGTCGCAGACAGGCTCCGGAGCGAGACGCGAAACGAGTTTTTCGATGGCTTGAAAAGCGTCTGCTTTAACTTCTGTCATGGCTTTCCATGGGTGCCATTGGCAGGGCCTGACGGCAATGAACTTTTGCTATCAGCGGCGAGGCCGCGCCTGCCAGGGCGCGGCCTCGCCGCCGAAATTTTCCATGGCCCAGGCAGGATCGACCGGAGGCGGAAGGTTCCGCCTCCGGCCCATTTCGTCAGGCAGCTAGCCGGGACCCATCGCCCTCCGTCTCCCCGTCACGCTCATCGCCATCGGCATCGGCATCGGCATCGGCATCGGCAATGCCGGAGTCGGGCTCGCCCGAAGCAAGTTCATCCTCGGCGGAGTCCGGTTCGGACACCTCGACCGCCCGGCGATGGGCATCCACCGTGCCAACCCCGCCCCGCTCGGTATATTGAGTGGGCGGAAACTCCATCCAGCGGGGCACCCAGCCTTCGCGCTTCACGCGCCCGTCCGTACCTGCAAGATGGTCGCGGATGATGCCTTTCAGGGTCTTGCACTTCTCCCTGCTGTTGGCGCTCGCAACAACCTCACCCGCAACTTCTCCCACCATCGCGAGCAGGACTTCACGGTCGCGCAGCGTATCGAGGAAGGCCGCGTCCGCCTGCCACCAGTCGGCCATCGGGACAGTCATCTCCATACCGAGCGCTTCCACCGCCGCACTTCCCGCCGCAAGGCTCTCGCCCATGACCACGGTCAGGATTTCCATGACCATCTCGTCGGGAAGCTCGATGAGCTGTGCAAACAGGCGGCACAAATCCCGCGGCGATCCGCGCATGCCGTAGCAGGTTCCGCCGATGACGCCCCCGCCAATTACAGTCGGCTCGTCGCCCGGCTGGTTCAGCAACGCGAGCACGGAGCGACGCGCGGTATCGAACACCGTTTCTGCCCGCGAGGTCTCGACGCTTTCCCTGACCGCATCGCTTTTCACCGTCTGCGGTTCGGGAACGATCCGCCAGAGCGGCGATCCGGCAATGGCATGAGCGACCATGAGGCGCAGGGCGAGACCCGGACGGCCCAGCAGTTCGGCGCGCACGGCGGCATGGCGGTGAAGGTCGATATAGGTCTGGGTAATCGAAGTCAGTTCGGGACGGGCCGCCTTGCCAGCCGCGCCCTCCCCGTTCCCGGCGCCGCCATTTTCTAAGCTGGCCTTGGCAAGCCGCGCGGCCTCCTTGCGCGAGAGATACCCCTCATGAACGACGACTTCGCCATTGGCGCGTACGTCGAGATAGACCCGCCCGCCCCTGCGCTTGGCGGTCTTCTCATACTCCCACGAATGGAAGTGGCTTTCGGGAGGAAGCACGACGGCATCCGCCCAGCCAGACTTGAGATAGGCCAGTCGCCTGGCTTCGATGGCGGCGTTCTGGAGGTCCCAGAATGCGTCCGTCTCCGCAAAGTAGGCATCCTCCCCGAACAGGTCGGCAACTGTCGAAAGCCCGCTGGCTTCAACATCGAACAGCGCATGGCCGGTCGGCACCGATTGCCCCCCGAAGAGAAATGCCTTCAGCTGGAAACCGCGAGGCGCGTAGGCGTCCGGATCGTCGACAAGCGCAAGCCATGTCTTCTGCTGCGCCTTCGAAGCCAATGTCAGGTGACGCACGGTCGCTGCGTCGATTTCCTCGGCGCGGTACATCTCCCGAATACGCGGGAGGAGATTGCCGAGTGCGAGAATGCGCTTCACCGCCAGATCGGGGAGACCGAAGGTCTGGCCGATCTCGGCGATACTGCGCCCTTCCTTCACCAGCCGGGTGAAGCAGGTCCAGCGCGAAACTTCATCGGGATCGAGTCTGGCGATGTTCTCGATCAGGGAGGCCTCGACCGCGCTCGCATCGTCGGCATCGTCAAGGATCGCGCAGGGCAGCAGCGCCGCCTCGGGGTCCGGTTCCCCGGCCTCGGTGCAGGCCGCCAGCCTTTCGGCTGCGACCAGCTGCGCGGCATGGAAACGGCGGCATCCCGCCACGATCTCGTAATGGCCAGCTTCACAGCCCGGCCGGACGAGAACGGGCTGCAGCACGCCGCGCGCCCTGACAGTCGGCAAGATGTCCGACACGTCGGGAGCCTTGCGCGCATAGCGCATGTTGGATTTGCTGACGGCAAGGTTGCCGAGCGCGATAAATTCGAGTCTCATGGTAGCACTCCGTATGTGAGTGCCGGTCCGTCCTTCAGGTGGAATGGTCGGGCGGACCGGCTTAGAACGGCGGGAGACGCCCGCCAGCGTCTTCCCCCTCAGCGGGGCGAAAGCCTGATGGCGGACGGGTCCTCGCGTGTGAGGCGGTCCAGCAACAGAGCGGCATCGGGGATCGATCCCGCAAGGCGCGACGCCTCGGCCCAGACCGACAGGCGGTGCCGGGTGGAAAAGCCGAGATCGCGCTCGATGCTAAGCCCCATCGGCAAGCGGATCGCCTCGATTTCGCGAAGCGAGCAGATGCCGAGTTCCGGGCACCCGAAACCAAGATCGGCCAGCCCGAATTATGTCGCGCCCGGAGATATGTTGAGCGGGCGTAGTCGATGCCCTTCAAATCAAGAAGTTCCGCAGCCCGCTCTCACCATAATCGGCATGATCCTGACGTCTGACGACGAAAGGAGCATGAAGATGGTTGAGCAAAAATCGACGGTGGCGCCGGTCAAGATCGATGAGCGGGATTGGCCCCTCGTCATGGAGTTTCTGGATCATCTGCGGCAGGCTGGAATGGCCGAAGGCGGTATTCAGGACTTCCCCGGACCGGCGAAGCACTTCCTGATCTGGGCGGACCTCAAAGCCGTGCCGATCGGCGCGGTGGATGTCGGGGTTGTGCGGCGATTCCTCGCCCATGACTGCGCCTGCCCACGCCCACATGGCGAGCGTTATCAGCATAGGCACATGGCGACGCGCTCCTTCCGTACGCGCGTCATCCGGTTCGTTCACTTCCTTGAAGAGACCGGGCGTATCCATAATCCGGTGCCGCCTGACGAAGGGCGTCGCCGTGTGGGCGAGTTCGCCGCGCACCTCGCCGAACAGGGTTATTCCCCCGGCACGATCACGGCGTACAGCCGGAGCTGTCGGCACTTCGCGGCGTGGCTTCACCTGCACCGCATCGACTTTGCCGGCATAGACGATGAGGTCCTCGAGCGGTTCGCGACCCACGACTGCATCTGCCCAGGCATGTTCTTGCACAATGCCAGGCGCGGCTACGATTATCAGATCAAGCTCAGGGTGTTTCTCCGCTTCCTCGTCTCCATTGGCGTGATGCGGCGATCGGAGCCGTCGGGCGATGAAGAGCACGGCGGGCTGAGACCGTTCCGTGACTGGCTGCGTCGGCACCGTGGATGCACCGAGCGAAGGAGCCTCGTGCATATCCATGCGATCAACAAGCTGTTACCCCAGATGGGCGACGATCCGTCACGATACGATGCTGCGCTCATCAATCGGGTGATGCTGCAAAATCTGGAGAGCACTTCGCGTGCCAGCGTGCAGATCATGTGCGGGGCGCTCCGAATGTATCTCCGATTCCTGGCCGCGACAGGCGCATGCGCGCCGGGGCTGGTGGGAGCGGTCCCGCGAATACCACGATGGCGCTTGGCGACGCTGCCGCGCTACATCCTCAATGACGACGTAGAGCGCGTGATCGCGTCGTGCGATCCAATAACGCCGCGCGGCTTGCGGGATCGAGCGATTATCCTGTTGCTGGCACGGCTGGCGTTGAGGGGCGGCGACGTCGCCAATCTGCATCTCGAAGATATCGACTGGGATAACGGCCTTATCCGGGTTGCGGGCAAGACCCGCTACGCGGTCGCGCTTCCCCTCCCGCAGGATGCCGGTGACGCCTTGCTGGCCTATATCGAGCATGGCCGGCCCATCGTCGCATCCTCGAAGGTGTTCATCCGCTCGATCGCGCCGTTCGTGCCGTTCTCGACATCGGGAGCCGTCTCGATCGTCGTGCGCGACGCGCTGACACGCGCCGGGGTCGACAACGCCAATCTGCGGGGTGCCTACCTTCTCCGGCACTCGGCGGCGACCAACATGCTCCGCTCCGGAGCGACGCTGGATGCGGTCGGCGCGCTGCTACGCCACCGGTCTCCCGAAACGACCGCGATCTACGCAAAGGTCGACACGACCCTGCTCGCCCAGGTGACACAACCCTGGATCGGAGGTGCGGCATGACGATCAGCACCTGCGTCCAGCGCTACGTCGCGATCAAACGCGGCCTTGGCTACAAGTTCGCGGATCAGGAGCAGATGCTCCAGAATTATGCCGCCTTCGCCGACCGGCACGGCGACGAGCACGTCTCCTCCGCGCGCATCGTCGAGTGGGCGTCGCTGGCCCCCTCCGTGCATCGGTCCCGCGAATGGCTCAGGGTGGTGCGCAACTTCGCCATCTCGATGCACGCCGAAGATGACCACAACGAAATACCGCCCCGCGACGTGTTCGGCAGGGGCAAACGACCCCGGCCGCGTCCTCACATCATCGCCGAAGCCGATATAGCACACATCATGGAAATGGCGCTGACGTTGCCGCCGGTCGCGTCGCTCACGCCTTATACCTATCATTATCTGATCGGCCTGCTGGCAACGACGGGACTGCGCGTGTCCGAAGCGGTCGGGCTGCTTGAAAGCGACCTGACATCTGACGGTCTGGTGATCCGCGAGACCAAGTTCCACAAGACGCGGCTCGTTCCCATCGATCGGAGCACCCGGAATGCGCTGGGTGATTACCTGGCGCTGCGACGGCGCATAGGCGGCTCCGATCCGCATCTGTTCGTGCTATCAACAGGCGAACCGCCCGAGCATGCAAGCGTCACGCGCGCCTTCATCAAGCTCGCGAGGCGGCTCGGCTTGCGCGGACCGCAGGGCGAGCGCGGCCCCAGACTGCACGATCTTCGGCATAGCTTCGCCGTCCGCGCGCTGGAACGGTGCGGCAACGACCGGGCCGCGATCAACCGTCACATGCTCGCGCTCAGCACCTATCTTGGACACGCCTGCCTCTCCGACACTTACTGGTATCTGGAGGCGACGCCGGTGCTGATCCGCCAGATCGCCGAAGCGACCGAGGCGTTCGGGAAAGGCGGTGCGGCATGACGGCGTTCGCACCACACCTCAGCACCTACCTGCTGGAACATCTTCCGCGCGACAGGGGCGCGAGCCGTCACACCGTCGACAGCTATGCCTATACCTTCCAGTTGCTCGTCGGCTTTGCAGCCAAGCGGCTGAAGGTCCGGCCCTCGGATCTCCAGATCGAGCAACTCGATGGCGGGCTGATCCTCGACTTCCTGGATCACATCGAGTCGGATCGGGCCAACACACCTCGAACCCGCAACGCCCGGCTCGCGGCGATCCGTTCGTTCTTCCGGTTCCTGGAATATCGCGCGCCGGCCTGCCTCAACGTCGCCATGCAGGCGCAGGCAATACCGGCCAAGCGCGTCGAACAGCCGCTCGTCGATTATCTGACCCGCGCCGAGTTGCAGGCGTTGCTCGATGCCCCGGACCGGCGAACCCGCTCGGGCGTGCGTGACCGCGCGATGCTGCACCTTGCCTATGCCTGCGGCCTGCGCGTGTCCGAGCTTACCGGCCTCCAGCTCGAAGATGTGAACCAACCCGCGACGGATGTGATCCACGTGATGGGCAAAGGCCGCCGTGAGCGCGTCCTGCCGCTCTGGAAGGAGACGCAGGCGGTCTTGCGGGACTGGATGCGCATCAGGCCACAAGGTCAAGATCGCGCCGTGTTCTTGAATGCGCGCGGTGAACCTATCGGTCGACATGGCTTCGCCAGTCGCCTGGCGAAGCACATCAAAACGGCACAGCGGTCGGCTCCCAGCCTCGCGCGCAAGAAGGTGACGCCGCATGTTCTGCGGCATACCTGCGCGGTCCATACACTCGAAGCGACCGGCGACATCCGGAGGGTGGCGCTGTGGCTTGGGCATAGCAGCGTCACCAGCACCGAAATCTACCTGCGCATCGATCCGACCGAGAAGCTCGACATACTCGACGCAGGTGCCGCGCCTCAGATCAGGAAGGGCACGTTCACCGGCGTGTCCGACCGCCTGCTGGCAATGCTGGAGGCGGCACATGCTCGATAATTATGTGAAGCGATCCATGTACGGCGCCGCGAAAAGCGGCGCCGGGACAGATCGGCACAACATAACCTCACACTCAACATACTACGGGTTATGTAGAGCTCAACATAATCCATACAGGGTGTCGCCGTCGGCATAGAGCTCGGTAATTAGCCAGACCGCCCGGCCCATCGGATTGAACAGGCGTACCAGCGGGAGCGGATCGAACTTCGGGTTGGCCATGCAATGCTCAAAGTTGGCACTGAGCATGGCGCGCGTCGCGCGGCGGATGAGGATGGTCATACCTCGGCCCTCCCCTCATTCGCAGGCGGGCCAGCGTTTTCCATCTCCTCGTCGAACGAAATGCGCCCGCTGTCGGGAAGGGATGCCTCGTAACGGGTAAGGAGCCATTCCGCCGCCTTGCTCGCCATGCTGGCCGCGCGGAAGATGGCGCGGTTGTCCTCGCGCAGCACCTCGAGCCACGCCCCGATATAGTCGGCATGGCGAACAGTCGGCACGATCCCGAGCGAAGCGCACAGGAAAGCCGAACCCATCTCGGCAACCATTTCCTCGCGGGCGTAGTCCTTGGAGCCGAAGGCACCCGTCAGATTACGGTTGAGACGCGAACTATGGCCGACTCCGTGGGTCAGCTCGTGCAGTGCCGTTCGATAGAAGTTCACCTGATCGTGGAACGCCTGCTGCGGCGGCACTTGGATGAAGTCCTGACCCGGCGAGTAGAACGCTTTCGTGCCGCCGATGCGAAATTCGATCCCGCTTGCGGCAATGACGGCTTCTGCCATGGGCACGATTTCGCGTTCTGGCAGGGCAACCGGCGAACCAAGGAAGTCATCCGGCAGGCCTTCGCACTGTGCGACATTGAAGACCGTGAAGCGCTTCAGGAAGGCGATCGAGCGGGCATCCCCGCCGCTTTCACGCGCCCGCTCCTTTTCCGCTTCAGGGGTGAAACGGTCGGCATAGACAACCTGTGTGCCATGCTCGCCCTTGCGGACATTGCCGCCAGCGGCCAGCGCCTGCTTGAAGGTGAGCCAGCCTTGCGAAGCCCAGCCGCCCGCGATCACCGATCCCCAAAGGATGAGCACATTGATTCCGGAATAGGCCCGGCGAGTCAGGGCATTGACCGGGAGCCCCGCGACGGGGGAACCACCCGCTGCGACCTCACTGCTCCAAGGCTGTACCCATGGCACCCGCCCTGCTTCCAGTTCGGCAATGATCCGGGCCGTGACCTCGTCGTAGAGCGAAGCCCGGTTTGATGCACCGCCATTCCCATTCTGATCCGATTGCGTCCTCGCGCATTGCGGGACCTTGCGATTGTTGCGCATGTCTCAACTCCTGCACTGCCCAAAAACCCACCATGGGCCTCCCCCGAAAAAGGCGGGGGGTGGGCGGCCCGGACGACCGACAGGGCCTGCGGCAAGCGGCACCTGCACCTGAAAGGCCGGAACGCGAGTGGAGGAGCCGCGACGAAGGAGCGGCTTGCAGGGGCCGATGGCGGGTCCAGACGGTTGTCGCACCCGCACCCCGACTTTAATCGGGAGAGGCTCACCATGGACGCCGCGCGCAGGCGAAGCCTGCGGGCGTCCGCATCGAGGCGGAGGATGCTCCGCCGACCCCACTTCCCCCCTACGCGCCAGCGATCGCCACCGAAGGCCGAGACCCTCAAGCTTGCGAGGGGCTCGGTGCCGCATGCGCTGAAACGGGGCGATCAGCCCTTCAGCGCATTGGCATAGAGCGCGGTCACGCCGCCGGCGTGAGGCGCCCCGGCAGACCTTTGCCGTGCGTGCCTGGGTTAGAAACATAGCATTGCATTGAAGGCGGATCCGCCCCATCCACCGATAGTGGCACACATATGGAACGAGGCGCGCCCTCTTGCATGCCGCCGCCACCCGCGACATGAACCTAGATCAGAAAATCAGGGGGTTACATGAGCGACACTTGCGGAAATTGCGGAGCGGAAATTACCACTGGCGGTATCATCAAGGGGCCTAACCGCCGATACGGTCCTAAACAGGTCGGCATTCTCAACTTCGTGGCCGGTACGCACTACGCAGATATGTGCGAGAAGTGCGGCAAGACCGAGTATGAAACTGCGATCCTGAATCTGAAGGCCGAGCGACAGCAATGCCAGGATTTCATGACGGCAAACGTCGTTGACTTTCCAATGATGACGATCTCGCAGGTACCTCCCGGCGCCGACTGCAAGGTCAAATCGATGGTCACTGCTAACGTCACGGTCGGCACGGGACTGTTCAGCGAGCTCAGCCAGGGCTTTTCCGACATGTTCGGCGCCACCAATACCGCCACCGGCATGGCCTTCAAGGTCAACAGCGGCGAAGCCACAGCCCGCTCGATCCTCGTTACCAAGGCAGTTGCCATGGGCGCAAACTGCATCATCGGGGTCGACGTCGACTACGGCACGACCGCCAACAATGCAGCGACGGTCAACATGCAGGGGACGGCTGTCAGGATCGGCAATCTCGATGCCATCCTCGACGAGGACGTGATGGAAAGGTACGGCAAGTTCGAGGCATCGCTGGCCCGCGCCCAGGAAATCTCGCGCTGGCTGGCCGGCGATTTCGAAGACGATTAAATACGGCTCGGCCGGCACGCATGGCGCGCGGTGGCCGACCATCGCGCAACCCTCGGTGAGCACCGCTGCGGAAGTCGGCAGTGCCATCAAGGGGGACGAACCCTCATGCCGCCTTCTTCCCCAACAGCGAGCGATATTTCCCCGCTGCCATCGCCCGCGCTTCGCGGACGAGGCGGCGGATCCGCGATTTCAAGGAGCTCGAACCGCAGTCGGTGTCCTGCATCGCGCGCTCGGACCCGTAGAAAGCCTCGACGATCTGGGCAGCGCTGGCGCCGTCGGTCAGTGCATCGTGCACTCTGAGGGCATCGACAAAACGTTCCATTCTCGGATCGGGCGGAAACAGCGACATCACAAATCGCCTGTGGGTACACAGCGCCAGCAATTGGCGAAGCGGCAGGATCCGTGAACGCAGAGTGCTGACGCCCGACAATCTGTAGTGCAGGACGACCGGGCCGCCCCGCAGCGACCCGTTTGTTACATCGAGCCTTATCCGGCACCGCCCTTGTGCAAGAACCGCGTGCTCGCACCCGTCTGCCCCAGTCACAGAATCAAGCCAGGAGCGAAACCAGAACGGGTCGATGGCATTCGGATCGCCCCGCGGCGCGGCGCATGCCTCGACCTGCAACGTGCTGCAATCGAGTTCGGCACTCCAGATAAGCTTAGCCCCGCAGGCGCCGACTGCGGGGTCTTCGGCGAAAGTGAAGCCCCCATTTTCGGGTCACCTCCCCGTCAGTTCCTCCTCGCGTGGCTTCGCTCGCGCACGCATACCAAGCCGCATAGGCAGGATCGCGGCGCAGCCACTCCCACATGAGGGCGGCACGGTCGAGCTTGGCCAAGCTGCAATATGGCGAGGCATCGCGCCAGTCTCGTGCCCTCTCCCGGTCAGGCGTCATGAGAATCTGACAGCCGGAACCTGCAAATGTGACAACCATGTGACGCAAATCACATTGTCTCCGATGCGCGTTTTGATAGGTTCCTTACCAGGTAGAAACGCGGATCGCGGAGGGAATGAGGACCCGAAGCGGTCTCGCCTCAAAGCAGAAAGGACGGCTCGACGCGTCCTGGCGGCTTGAGACGCCGCGGCGAGCCGTGTCGGCCTATGGGCGTGAACACGGCGTATCGAAAGTTCAAGGAAATCGTGAAAGCAACCCAGGATCTCGAAAGCCTCGAACTGGTCCTCGACAAGATTACCCAGGCAGTCGGGTGCGACTACTATGCAATCGGCCACCATATCGATTGGGGAAGCGGCAAGCCGCAGGCGTTCCGGCTTCTCAACTATCCAGAAGCCTGGATAGAGTTTTACGACCGCAACGGCTTTTTCGGCAAGGACTTCGTCCACCGGGCTTCGCAGCGCACGCAGAACCCTTTCCTCTGGCGCGAAGCCGCAGAATTCGTAGAATACAGCACCAACGACGAACGCTTCCTCGACCTTGCGAGGCAGTACGGCGTCGATGACGGGTTCACGGTGCCCTCCAACGTTCCGGGCGAATTCCATGGATCGTGCACCTTCGCCACGGTCCCTGGCCGGCCGCTCGACGAGGACGGCCTGGTTCTCGCACGGTTGATAGCGCCAGAGGTCTTCGCAGCCGCCCGCCGGCTGGTCGGCCTTGCAGAAGTCATGGAGTGCATCAACTCCCCGCTGCTGACCGAGCGCCAGCGCGAATGCCTGATCTGGATGATGGCCGGCAAGACCGACCTGGAAACCGGAATCATCCTTGGCATCAGCCATCAGACGGTTCGGCGGCATCTCAACGAGGCGGGCAGGAGACTGGGGGCGCTGAACAGACCATTGCTGGCTTTCCTCGCTTGTCGGAGCGGAGTGATCAGTTACCCCGAGGTGCCCTGCGGCGCCTATACACGGAACCGTGCATAGCGCCGGGGTATACCTCGAGACCACACTTGCGAACCTTTTCAAAGGAGGTTCGCGGTGATCCATTGCCTTTCCAACCTTTCGAGCCGTTCGTCCCGGACGAGCGAGCACACGGTCCTTCGAAACATGTTCGAGGCGCGCAAACGCGTCTTTATCGATCTTCTGCGCTGGGACATGCCGGCCCTCGCAGGTCAGTTCGAGCTCGATCAGTTCGACGATGAAACGGCGATGTACGTGGTGCTTGCCGACGAGAATGGCGCGCATCGTGCCTCGGCCCGGCTCTTGCCGACCACCAAACCACATATCCTCGGTACCATGTTCCCTGGCCTGTGCGACGAAGCCATCCCGCAGGGACCCACTACGATGGAGATATCACGATTTTGCCTTGAGCGCCGATCGACGGCAACCGAGAGGCGCGAGGCGAGAAACGAGCTCGTGCACGCCCTCGTCGCCTTCGCTCTTGCCCACGGCATCGAACGCTACACCGGGGTTGCCGAACTACCCTGGCTACGCCAGATCCTGACGTTCGGGTGGCACTGCCGCCCCCTTGGCGTTCCCAAGGTCATTTACGGCAAGACCAACGGCGCGATGCTCATCGAAATCGACGAGGACACCCCGACCTTGCTTGAGCGTGCCGGAATTTGCGCGCCTGCACCTAAGCGCGGCGAAGATGCGGAGATGTGCCGTGTTCACTGAGCCGATGCCCCGTGAGGCGGTACGGATTTGCGAAGAGCTTATGACAACCGGTTACTGCGTCGTGCCTGGCGCCGTGCCGGCCGGCGCGATCGCGTCAATTGATCGCTCCCTCTTCGCCCACTTCGCGTCCGCGCCGTTCGAGAGCCAAGACCCCGAACTGAGCCGTATCAAGAGGATCTGGCGCCTACTGCTCCGAGCACCGGCGACCGAGCAGCTCGTCAGACATGGCCTGATCCTCAACGTGGTCGAGAATATTCTGATCCGTGGAGCGCGCACGGTACAGCTGAACCTTGCGCAAGGCATTGCCAGGCATCCTAGAGACCGGGCCGAAATTCCGTTTCGCGAACAGCTCATGTGGAGGGGCTCCGACAACAAATTCGAATATTGCGTCAATGTACTTTGGCCGCTGACGCCGAGCCGCGCGGAAAACGGCGCGATGCGTATCTGGCCCGGCAGTCATGGCAGCGATGACCTCGAGTCCGCATTACAATCGAATGGAATCAGCATCGAGTTGGAGCCCGGCGACGCGCTGCTTTACCTCGGTTCCACACTTCACAGCGCCGGCGCCAACGGCTCGAAAGCCGTCAGCCGGTCCATCACGATCGGCTATTGTCTTGATTGGCTGAAACCAACCGAAAATCCCTGGCTTGCGTATCCGCCGGAGGTGGCTCGCAGTTTCTCGCCCGAGCTTCAAGCCCTGGTCGGTTACCGGCAGCAGCTTACCTCGCTCGGCAGTTTCGAAGGGCAATGCCCGTCCGTCCTCCTCGATCCACAAAACGAGGCCGAGTTCGCTCTCAATGATCCGCCATGCATCGACAGATGTACCGGCATTCCTGCCGGCCGAAAGCTACTGTCGTGAACGCCGGCACCACGGCCGAACGGGTTTACGACAGTCTCAAACGCACCCTCGCGGCCGGCTCTTTCGCACCCGGTGCGAGACTGGAGCCTGCACGGCTCGCGCTGGAACTGAGCAGTAGCGCTACGCCGATCCGCGATGCCTTGAACCGGTTGGCAGGAGAGCGGCTGATCGAAACGCGGGCCAGCGACGGCTTTCACGTCCCTGCGCTTAACGAGATCGGTCTGCGCGATCTTTACCGCTGGAACGAGGTATTGGCGCGAACTGCCCTGCGCATGAACCACAAATCGGAGCCGCCAGGCAGAGACCATGTAGTACCGATCGATGCCGCCGCCCTGTTTGCAATGATTGCGGCGTGCTCGGGTAGCGGCGAAATCGTCAGCCAGGTCGCGTCAGCCAATGCGCGGCTTGCCTACGTGCGCCAAGTCGAATCGAACATACTGGATGGCGCGGCCGACGAGATTGGAGGTATCGCCACTGCGTTTCGTGAACGCTCCATATCCACCAGAATGCTCATTCAGCAATACCATAAAGCGAGACTGGCGATTGTCCCGACGATAATAAACGTGATTTTTCAGAAGACCTTTTAAATCGAGTGATATTCGACCTATATTCCGAATATACATTTCCAATATTCAATACAGGATCATAAAATCCTCGTTGCCGCAATGTCGCGGTGATTAACGAGGAAGTTGTCATGGAACGGAATGACGATGTGATCGAGCTGGGCACCGCCAGCATCGAAACCCAGGGCCTCGGCGGCCAGAACCCCGATGTGGGCATTGGCCAGGAGGTCGCTGGTCTCTCCAACGACTGAGCAAGAGGGATGCGCGACTTCGTCGCGCATCCCTTTCGTCATTCTCCCGATCTCGGAGAAAAATCGCCATGGCCTATGTGCTGCGAAACGGTCTCTCCTGCTGCTCCGTCGAAGACAGGTTCGTTTTCCTCGATCTGCCATCAGATCGCTACTTCTGCCTCTCTCCCGCAGTCGAAAGCGAATTTCGCAAGCTGCTAGAAAGACGTCCCGCCGATGGAGCCGCGTTGGAACAACTGCTGCCCAGAAGCTTGCTTATCTCGCACGACTGGCAGCACGGCATTTGGCAATGCGACGCCCCTGCGGCTACCGGCGAAACACATGAGGAGCCGGAGAATCTCACGGCGCTCGACGGCCTGACCGCTGCCGCATTGATCCTGAGATGCAGAGCGCACCTGAAAGTGCGCGGTCTGGCAAACGCGATCCAGCACCTGAGCGATCGGAAGGCGGCCGCCGGCAACGATGCGCCGATGTCGCCTGCGGGACCGGATGTTGACGGGACACTCGCCCGGGTCACGGGCTCCTTCCAGATGGCCTCCAGGTTCATCGGTACCCATAAACTCTGCCTCCCCTGGTCGCTCGCGATCGCGCATCGTTTGATTTCGCATCGGATCAGCCCACTTTTGGTCCTGGGGGTCCGGCTCACGCCGTTTGCTGCGCATGCCTGGGTTCAGGTGGCCAGCACACTCATCGGCGAGCGGCGCGAGAGGACGGATATATTCACGCCGATCCTGGTCGTATGACGAAGCATAGATTTATCGCCGGTGTGGCTCTTGCCGAGCCAGACCGCGCCCGGTTGCTGGCAGCAGTGCAAATCCATGACCTCACGCTAGTGCTGGACAGACCCGACGTCGTCGCCGCCTGCGACAACGTGGCGGCCACAATCAGCCTCGGCCAGGACGGCGTCATCATCGGCCCGCTCTACCAGTCCGGCACGCGCGACGCGCTGACCTCAATCGTTGACAATGCCCGAAGTGCCATCGTCACATCGGCGGGAAGCCGTTTGTTCGAGGCCTTTTGGGGCAGTTACATCGGCATCGTTAGAACCGGGACCGGCACGAGCCTGGTGCGCGCGCCATTTGGCAGCTTGCCGAGCCTGTTTCAGCGGATGGGTTCCGGCCTCATCGCAGGCTCGGACATCGATCTTATCCGGGCAGCAAGCGGTATAGCTTTCAGCCTCAATTTCGAAGCAATCGGGCGGCAGCTGGTTCTGGGCGACGTTCGCCTTGCCACTACGTCGCTGCGGGGGATCGAGGAACTCCGGGGCGGATCGCGCTTGCTTGTAGAGCCGTCCGGGATCCGCCTTGAGGACATCTGGTCGCCATGGGCCTTTGCCGATGAAAAGCGGCGTATCGACGATCTTGAAGATGCCGCCCGCCGGCTTCGCCAGGAATGCATCGCCGCGGTCGCCGCACGAACTTCGACCCTGCGCCATCCGCTCCTGATGCTCTCCGGAGGCCTGGACTCGTCCATTCTGGCAGCGAGCCTCGCTGCAGATGACCGTATGTTTTCATGCCTCAACATGGCGACCAGGGATCATGCCGGCGACGAAACGAGCTACGCGCGGCGGGTGACGACGCATGTAGGCCGTCCCCTTCACGAGCGGGCTATGGCGGTCACGAACTACGATTTCGCGCGAATAGGCGTCGTTCGCACGCCGCGACCTGTAGCGAGAGGCTACCAGCAACTTGTGTTCGAAGCCGCCGCCCGCGTAGCAGATGAACTGGGCTGCGACGGGATCATCGACGGGGGCGGCGGCGACAATGTATTCTGCTCCTTGCGCTCCGTGTCGTTGGCCGCGGATTGTCTCCTCGATCCGGACGGCACACACCATTTCCGAAGGGTATGCGGCGAACTCGGCCAACTCGCCGGCGCGTCGCGGTGGCGGGTGGCCTGGAAGGCGCGGTGGCGCTCATGGCAGAGAGCCCGCCCGTACCGGTTGGAGCAGGATCGTCGCCTGCTCTCGCCGGATGTGCAGGCACCGGCGCAGAACGGTGCCATACACCCTTGGCTGGAGCCGGCGGAATCCGGCCTGCCAGGTCGGGGCGCGCACATAGCCATGCTTATCGCCGCGCAAGGATACGTCGAGGACGGTCCGCATGGGAGCAAACTCAACTGCACGGCGCCGCTCGTCAGCCAGCCTCTGGTCGAACATTGCCTTGCCATTCCCAGCTGGCGCTGGATCGCGCGGGGCAATAACCGGGCTGCAGCGCGCAATGCCTTCGAGACTTGCCTACCACCTGAAATTGCCTGGCGGCGCGGGAAAGGTAATCCCGAGAGCTTCCTATTTTCGCTGCTTGAGCGGAACCGGGAAGCCATGAGCTCGCATCTGATGGACGGCGTGCTGGCGAGTGCGGGTGTGATCGACACGGCCGCACTCGGCAAGGCGCTCAGGGACACAGAGCGCCTTAAGGGAACCATTTACGGCAGGATCCTGCAGCTGGTTGATACGGAGTCATGGGCGCGGGGGATCATGGCGGGCTAGCAGTCAACGCCTTGTCCCGCAGTGCGCGGAGCCTGTCCCAGCGAGCATATTGCTCTTGTTTCACCGGGTCCGCATCGCGTTTACCCTGCAGCCAGAATGCGAACCAGTCGATGCTGCGCTGATAGGTCGCGAGCCGGTGCGCCGGCTGCCACTTGTTGTGATATTCGTCGGGATAGACGAACATCTCAGCCGGCTTGCCCGCTTCCCGGAGCGCTCCGAACGCAGGGAGAGCCAGCAAGCTCTCGCGATCGGCAAGTTGCATGAGGATCGGTGTATCAACCTTGCGAGCGTTCACCGAGAGCGAAACCGGCCGCCAGTACTCGCGATCATTGTCGACCGAGGGCGGCAGTCCGATCTTGATGTTGTGCTCGCCCCACGCGAAGCCGCCGAGCACCAGCGAACTCAGCGTGTCGTCGCAGCACGTGCTCATGGCAGCGGCCGCAAAGCGATGCGAATGGACGAGCGCGAATTCGATGGTCGAAGCCCCGTCGCTGAGACCGGTGATGCCGATGCGCTCAGGATCGACAAACCTAGTCACGATTGCCTTGTCGATGCCACGATCCAGCGAGGAAAATATGCTTCGCCGCTCGGCCCAGCCCTTGAATTGGACTGCCAGGGCCTCGTCCCAGCCGGCCACATCCGGCACAATAGATGACACGGTCGGCGGACGGTTGAAGCTCAGGACAGCGAAGCCCTTCGCGGCGAGCGGCTGGATCGGGTAATCATCGCCAGTGCCTCCGCGCAGGAATCCCAGACTATGGTACTGTGTAATGACCAGAGGAAGGCGTGCCTTCCCATCATAGCCGGGAGGCAGCACAAGATCTCCCCAGGCAGGAAGCCCCCGATCGTTGGTCCAGCGCAGCCTCAGAACCTTGCCCAGCCTGAACTCCGCGAATTCCGGATTGGGATCGAACACGGTGCGGCTCTTCCCCGAGGTGAGGTCGATTGCAACCACGCGCCTCGGCATGATGGCATTTTCCCGCCCGCAGACCAGATCGTTGCCGGCAGGTTGGCACCCTGTGAGAGCATCCAGAGTGCGGTAAATCAACGCAACGCTGTTTTTCACCGGCGACCAGCGATAGAGCCCCCATTCCTCCCTGTTCCATCCCTCCCGGCGCAGGAACACGACCGAAGTCCCGGCACGATCCCACCAGACCTGAACGATCCCGCCGGCACATGCGGCCAGCAAGCACGCCTGCTTCTCCCTGCCGGAAAGCTTGGCCCAAAGCCGCTGCCCACTCTCCGGATGAGCGCCCAGAGGCTCCTTCCACGCCGCGGCACCCCCACCAGAACGAACTTCCAGTTCATGGAGGCTTCCGGTTGGAGACGCAGGCGTGACTCGCAAGCGCTCATCATCGGCCGCTATCCTGGTCACGCCGGATAATAGTTCGAGAGTGAAGGCCTCCAAAGGAACATCCTTGGCCCAGGCGGTGGGGGACCAAGCCTCATTAGGCAGAACGCTCGAGTCGTAGAGCCAACCCGTTCGGCCGGAGGCCTCGATCCGGCGTCTAGACTCGAGCTCTCCTGGCCTGGCGAGGTAAGTTATTCGCAACCCGTCGGGCGACCAGGAGAAATCTTCGATATCGATCTCGGAATGGGTGACGGCGCGCCCCGCGCTGCCATCCGAGCGGACCAGATAAATTTGCACCACCCCATCGATCTTTTTGCGATAGGCAATGCTCTTGCCGTCAGGCGACCAGGCCGGCGTTATCAGCTGCGGAACACCGGAAGTTATGAAAAGACCGCGGTAGATGCCTCTCGACAATGGCGGCGCGCCGCCAATATCCAGAATGCGCGCCGCTGCCTTCCCCTCGGCGCCTTTCCTATCAAGTGGCACCACCACGAGCGCGCTGCAGAGCGTATTTCCGGTGGGCTCGCCGCGTCTCAGAACGAAAGCAAGGAGACGACCGTCCGGCGAAACGGCGAAGGGAGAGGCCTTGCCAGGCACGACCTCGGAAAAGCCGATATCCCGAAGGCGAACAAGATCCATCGGCGCCATTTCGCGATGCCCCTGCGCCGCCGGCGGAGCCGACCTTGGCAAAATGTCGTCACAGGCAGCAAGGGCAGGTTGAGCGGCGAGGATCGCGAATGCGACCGCAATCCCGCTAGTTGCCCCCCTTACCATTTTTTGGTCACCGACAGACTGACCACTCGGCCGAACGGCGAGTAGTTCGTGCTGTCATAGGGCGTGTCGGTATAGTTGTTCGTCGCGATCGTATCAGGCTGGTCATTGAAGAGGTTCTGCAGCAAAAAGATAACGTCAGTGCCGGCGAGCAAACCGCGCTCCTGGTCCGTCCGGTAGCGGATCGTGAAATCGACCGGCACCATGCTCGCAACTTTCACCGGGGTCCCGGTTCGTTCGTCCTGCACGGAGCCGATGTAATTGACAGCGGCGGTGAGCGTGACGCCGCCCTTTGCCCAGCCAAGCTCACCGCGTCCCCGGAAGTGGGGCGGATTGAAAAGCGCCCCGGCAAGCTGCGTGAAGGCCTGCCCCGGCTGCAGCTGCTGCTCGCCGTGCAGGTAACTGCCATTGATCGCCGCACTGAGGCGTCCCTCCGCGAGGTCGAAGCCGTAGCGGCCGAGGACATCGATCCCATAGATGTTCTGCCGGCCAGCGTTGATGTTGGAGTTGTCGATGAGGGCCACGACATTGGCGGGATCGTAGACGCCGCTCGAAAGGTTGGTGAAGGTCACCATGCGATCGATAACCGAATTCTGCGTCGCCTGATCGGGGTTGAGCGTAACGTAGTCCGCATAGGCCGGGTTGGTCAGCGCCTGCCGGGGATATGCCATGGGCGTGACGATCCGGTCGCGGTAACGAATATTGAAGTAGCTGACCTCCAGCTCCGCCCCGTCCAGCGCCGCCGGGTGCAACTCCAGCGTTGCCGACCAATTGGTCGAACGCTCCGGCTTGAGATCCGGATTGCCGCCCACGACATACATGACGGTGCCCGACGTTCCGCCGAACGTGGCCGCATTGTAGAGATAGCCGGGCATCGGCATGTACTGCTCATAGAAGGTCGGCGCGCGGAAAGACTTGCCCCAGCTTGCTTTGAGCGTGAGGTCGGAGATAGGCGCATAGATGAGACCCAGCTTGGGCGTGGTGACGGAGCCAACTTGGGAATAGTGTTCGTAACGCGCCGCCAGGCTCAGATTGAGGCTCCTCCCGAGACCGGATTTCTGATCGGGAGCGATGACCGGGATGCTGACCTCCCCGAAGGCGTAGTAGCTGTCCCTCGATCGATCGACGTATTCCGAAAGGCCGCGAAACGTTTGACGGCGAAATCTGTCCTGGCGAAAACCACCGCCGAGCGCGATCTTCATTGGCCCCGCCGGAAGATCGACCAGTTTGCCATTGCCGCTCAGTTCGATGTTGCCCGTCACGTTGCGGTAGGTGCCATAGCCCGCATTGGTAGCGGCTGTGCCGTAGGTGAAGGTTCCTTCGTAATAGACCCGGTTCCACCCGTAGCTGCCTGCCAGCGTCACTTCCCAGTCCGCCGGCAAAACAAGCTTGAGCGAAGGGGCGACTGCCCAGGACTCTGTTTTCTGGAACAGATCATACCGGCTCACGGAAAGATCGCCGGCAAAGTTGAGCGGCATCGTCTGCTCGCGCCGCCGTTTGTTGTAGATGCCATCAATGTCGAGTGTCAGCCCGGGCGCCAGTTCCTGTCTTGCCGTGACGGCAGCATTGTGGTGGCGCAGGGCCGGATAGACCTCGAGCCCCGGCGACCGATTTTCGAGGTAGGAGCGCTGGCTCGACCAGATACCGGTATTACTGCCATACTCGGCAGAAACCATCGCGCTGCCGCTTGACCAGACCTGCCCCAATGTCGCGCCGTACTGCTGCTGGAAATTCCCCCCATCGGTCGAACTGCCGATGCGTGCCGTCGTCTCAAGCCCGTCGAAATTCCGGCGCAGGATAATGTTGGCCACGCCTGCCACTGCATCCGAGCCGAACAGCGCCGAGGATCCGTCCGGCACCACGTCCATGCGCTCGATCGCCCCAAACGGTATGGCCGACACATCAACGCTCTGGATCGCCGCGTCAAAACTCAGGCGACGACCATTGAGCAGCGTGAGCGTGGCATCACTGCCGAGCCCTCGCAGGTTGATGGAGGCCCCTCCCCCCATGTCGACGCTCTTCCCGCCGGTCACATTGGCACCGACCCCTGGGTTCTGGCCGCCGGAAAAGTTCTGCGGAATGGCGCGGATCACGTCGGCCGCGCTCGACTGGCCGGCATTGCGCATTTCTTCGCGCCCGTAAGTCAGCTGGACCGAGGCGACCGGCGCCCCTCGAATGCGCGAACCGGTCACGACGATGCCGCCCTCTTCACCATCGCTTTCCGCACGCTTGCTGACGACCACTCCGCCGCCAGACCGGCTGGATTTCAGCCCGGTTCCGGCAAGAACAGAAGCGATCGCTTCCTCGAAAGTCAGCTTGCCATTGACAGCCGGTGCCATCAGATCCCTGACCGAAGCGTCATCAACGCTCACGTTGCGGCCGAATAGCCGCCCGATATCGCGCAGAGATGCAGGTAATGGCTGCGCGGGAAGCTGAACCTGGATCCTCGTATCGGCTTTCGCTGAAGCCGGCACACAGGTCATCGTCGCGGCGGCAGCTATGCTGCAGCACGCCAGTAAATGGTAACGCACTTGTGAACCTCCGTCCCCGAGGATCTGCGCTCAGCAGAACTCTTCAGGAACCGGATCGACGGAGTTCGAAAAACACCCTACCCCCAGACAGAAATTTTTTCAGGACGCGCCTTTTGACGGCAAACACGCAAGGTTGAGGTCCAGAGGTGAAGTTCTGCCATAGGACGACATATTCGTGCACGCCGATCGCAAACCTTTCGCCGCTCGCAACGCATTTTGCCCGGCTCGCACTCACGCAAAACACTGCACCAGTCGGCAGCCTTTATCCAATCGTGCTTCACGTCTCCGGTCGTGAACCATCCACGATCGCAAAGCTGCCATCCTGGAGCTCTTCGACCCGGAAGCCGAACGTTGCGGCCAATTGCCGGGCAAAGCCCTCGGGGTCCGATCGCCTGAACGCGCCGGTGACTCTCACCGGCCGTGAGGACCGCAATTCGTAAAGGACAGGGCTCGGAGCCGTTCGGTTGAAGACCGCGACGGCTTCACCAATTTCCACGCCGCCCAGAACCAGCATATCGTTCGGCCACTGGCTATCGGCGGCAGCGATCGACGTGGGTTTCACAACTGAACCACCTTCGATCGCCGTTCTCTGGCCAGCCCTCAGGTCCAGCTGCTTACGACCATTTCCGCCGCTGGCATCGCGCACTTCCACAGCGCCCTCCAGCAACGCGATCCTCACAGCGCTCTGCGTCAGTTCCACATCGAAGAGAGTGCCATGGGCAATCACCCTTCCCGCCCCCGCTTCGACGATGAACGGCCGCGTCCGTTCATGGGCAACAGAAAAGCGCGCGCGCCCCACCAGAAGGCGCAGGCGCCGCTGATTGTGATCGTAAGAAATCTGCACCCGCGAACCGCGGTCCAGGATCAGCTTCGACCGATCTGGAAGCGAAATATGCCGCGGGGCGTCCTCAAGGGAGGCCACTTCCATTCGAGAAAGTGATTGGGGCTCGCCAAAACCTCGCTGCGCGGCGATCAAGACGAGCGAACCCGTCAGCATGAGACCTATCGCCGCCGCGGCATACTTGCGAAACGCAGTTCGCAGCACCCAGGGTTTGGCGATATCGAGATTCCTTTTCCGCACGGTGCCGGTACTGGCAAGGAACATCATCGTGTCGAACGATCTCACCCGCCGCTCATAGGCCTGCGCATGAGCAGGAACGGAACGCCATTCTTCGAATTGCGCACGAACGTCTGCAGCATCGGGCCCGCGCATCCGGACAAACCAGTCATCGGCATCCTGATCGAGGCTCATTCGGTTTCCACGAGTTTGAAATCCTCCATCATGGGCTCAAGACGTCGCGTCACATGACCGATCGCACGGGTCATGTGTTTCTCGACCGTCTTGACGCTAAGGCCCGTCCGGGCTGCAATTTCTCTATAGGTAAAGCCATCGAAGCGGTGGGCCAGAAAGATCTCGCGGGTCCGTGGCGAGAGTTCTGCCATGATCGCCTCCAGCCTGACAAGCATGTCGCGTGCCTCGGAAGCCGCAACAGCATCGACGCCGACGATCGGAACATCGTCCGAACAGACGTGGAGGTTCTTGCAGCGACGCCGGTCATAGCGTGCCTCGCTCCGGATCAGGTTAATCGTAGCCTGCCGAAGATACGCATCCGGTGCTTCCACTTCGAGCGGATTTCCTCGGCCTCTCACTGCGAGACGAGAGAACAACTGCTGGACGATATCGGCAGCATGATCGGTGTGGATATGCTGCACGGCAAAGCGTACCAACTTGTCCCGGTGGGACCGATAGAGGCGATCGAGCCAATGCCCTCTTGCAATTGGAACCCGATCTTCCGGTGGCAAGGGCGCGCCTTCGGCAATCCCTTGGCACTCAAGACACCCGTCGTCTATGTTCAGGCGCATAACATCGCCCCATCTTCAACCGCACAGGTATCGAATACGCGCATATGGCGCGCGTTCTGCTTGCCCAAAGCCATGGGCAGCTCTCCAGTAGAAACCCGCACGGCTATCATCGAGCGGGGCCAACAGTAGGAATCGATTACCGACGTCTTTAGCCAAACGGCCTGGACATTCACGTCAGCAGCCCGGATGCACGCACCGAGCGATTTTTCCTGAAAGGCGGTTGGTGCGCCTTCGCGCCGTTTGTCGACGCAGTGGCATTCTTACTGATGGAAGCTGTCAAGACAAGTCGCAGTTTGCAGGAAGGTAGCCGGGCGAGAGGAAACCAGTGCCTTGAGGCATGGGCTGAGACCTTTAGTCG
>NZ_ATHL01000146.1 GCF_000445125.1 Novosphingobium lindaniclasticum LE124 | reverse complement strand
ATTAGAGCGGTTTTCGACCGTTCTGAATCGGTCTGGGATTCCCTTCGGGCGCGATTTCTGATTCAGAATCCGTGCTGGTGAAGGAGGCCGGCATGGATGGCTCTTTCGATGGATTTGCGCACTCGGCTGTTGGCAGCGGTGGACAGTGGATCGAGTTGCCGTGCTGCGGCGGCCCGGTTCGGTGTTGCACCATCAACGGCGGTCCGTTGGCGGGCACAGCAGCGCGAGACGGGTGACATTGCCCCAAAGCCGCGCGGCGGGGATATGCGCTCGCGGCGGGTGGAAGAGCGGGCAGCGGACATTCTGGCCATTTGGGAGGAGCGTAGGGACATCACCCTCGAAGAACTACGTCTGGCGCTTGCGGACAAGGGCATGGCCGTTTCCGTGGCCGGGCTACATCGCTTTTTTGTTCGCCGTGGCCTGACGCGCAAAAAAAGACAGGCCATGCGATAGAGCAAGATCGACCAGACGTCCTGAAACAGCGTCAGGACTGGTTCGAGGGGCAACTCGATCTCGAACCGGAGCGCCTGGTCTTCATCGACGAAACCTGGACCGCCACCAACATGACCCGCAGCCACGGTCGTTGCCCGAAAGGCGAGCGGTTGCGGATGGGCTTCCCGCACGGCCACCGCAAGACCACCACCCTGGTCGCTGGCCTGCGCATGACCGGCATGGTCGCGCCTATGGTGCTCGATGGACCGATCAACGGCGACTGGTTCGAAGCCTACGTCGCTCAGGTCCTCGTCCCGGAACTGCGGCCCGGCGACGTCGTCATCATGGACAACCTATCGAGCCACAAGCGCGCATCGGTGCAAGTGCTCATCGAGGCCGCAGGCGCAACCCTGCGCTTTCTCCCGCCCTACAGCCCCGACTTCAACCCGATCGAGAAAGCGTTCTCCCGCCTCAAGGCCATGCTCCGCAAAGCGGGCGAGCGAACGGTCAGCGGCCTGTGGAGCTTGATCGGCAAACTCGTCGATATCTTCCAGCCTCAGGAATGCGCCAACTACTTCAGATCGTGCGGCTATGAACCAGAATGATCGAAAACCGCTCTAGGCCTACCCGTGCCACTCATACTTACCAGATCAGTCACGGATTCGCCGAGGCGGATTTCCTCAACATGGAGGCGGTTCAGGAGCACTGACACCCGAAGGATTTAGGTACGTCACGAGCCACAGCGTGGAAAAAATATGAGTATGGCGGGGTTGGGGCCATCGGTTCCGGACCCGTTGTGGCTCTAGGATCGCCATCCGTTCCTTGCCGTAAATGGTGAGCGATCAGGCGTCGCCGCCGGCAACGGTGCCAGCATCCAGATAACGGTCCGCGGTTTCCTGCGAAGCGAACGCCTCCAAGGCGACGCTGAAATAGTAGGCGCCGCCGCGCGTTCTACTCGGCCGGCCACACGGCATCACCATTGTCGCGCAGGCTGGTGGTCAGCTTTAAGATATCCTGAACGAGCAACAGCCATCGGCCATCTGACAGAGCGGCAGCCGGAGCGCCCTCGATCTTGCCGAGCGTTGGCCGCCGGATTGCTGCTCAAGTGGGTTCAGACCTGTGCGTCCACGGGCAGCAGTCAAAAAAGATGCAACTCGGACTTGATACTAAAAGAACTTCGATATAGAAGGATATTCGATCTCGATGATTGAATGTCCAATGCGAGTCGCGGGGTTACACGCCGACTGCGACATAAGATAAGGAACCGTTGTTCCATGACCCCTGAACAGAATGATCTTTTGTGTCGTGTTGAGGGCGCAGCGCCGATGGGCGAGTTGATGCGCCAGCACTGGATGCCAGCGTGTATGATCGAGGAAGTGGCCGAGCGTGACGGAACGCCGTTGCGCGTGCGCCTGCTTGGTGAAGATATGGTGATATTCCGCGACACAGAGGGGCGGGTAGGCGCGCTCGACGAGAAGTGCCCTCACCGTCGCGCCTCGCTGGCGTTCGGCCGTAATGAGGAGTGCGGACTGCGCTGCCTCTATCACGGCTGGAAATTCGACGTGGATGGCAATGCCGTCGACATGTCGTCCGAGCCGGTCGATGCCAAGCTCCGGTCGACCATGAAGACCAAGGCCTATCCGGTGCGGGAAGCTGGCGGATTCGTGTGGGTATGGATGGGCGATCCCGATCAGGTTGCGCCATTCGATGTACCGAACTGGGCGACGGCGCCAGACAGCAAGATCAGCATCGTCAAGATGCACGGGTCTTGCAACTGGGCGCAGGTTCTAGAAGGGTCCATCGACTCCGCGCACAGCTCCAGCCTGCACTCGTCGAACATGCCTACCGCCACCGGGGTAAGCGGCTCCACGGCCACCGACACAGCCTGGCTGCGTCCGTCGGCGGACAAGGCACCGCGACTGGAGGTTCAGAAGACCCCCTTCGGCTTCCGCTATGTGGCCATCCGCAAGCCGATCGTGAACGAGGACACGACCGACTACATCCGAATGACGCTGTTCGTGGCGCCGTTCACAGTCCACATTCCTTCGAACGACCAGTACCACCTCAGCCAGATGCTGGTTCCGATCGACGACGAGAATACGATGTTCTACTGGATCGCCTGGCACCCGACCAAGGGTATCTCGCAGGATGCATGGCGCAAGTTCTGCGGCGCTGAAATCGGCAAGGATGTGGAGCCGATCACCTTCAGGAAGATCCGTACGCTGGAGAACAACTATCTCCAGGATCGCGAGGCGATGAAGGCGGGCGACTTCACCGGTATCTACGGCATCCCCACCCAGGACATGGCGATGTGGGAGTCGATGGGCAAGATCGCCGATCGTGGCGATGACCGCCTGGGATCGAGCGATAAGGCAATCTTCGCCTTCCGCACGCAGATGTACCGTGCCGCCCAGGCAGTGGCCAGGGGCGAACCGGCGCTTGGTGCCGGTACGGGCATTCCACATGCGAAGCTGATGTCGTTTGAGGGCATCGTACCCAAGGGTACGGACTGGCGCCTGCTCAATGTGTCGGAAGAGGAAATGGCCATCGGCGCGGATCAGAAGTCCCGCACCGATCTCGAGGAGATGGTTCCCTGATGATCGACACACTGGAGGCACTGCCGCCGACTGCCGGACTCTATCGCAAAGGACTGGATGACTTCGTGGCCAGGGTGCTCGCGGAGGATCTCGGAATTGGGGGTGACGTCACAACCTCGTCCACTATCGGCGCCGACGTTCGTCTTTCCGCGCAGATCCGCAGCCGACAGGACATCGTTCTTGCGGGTGTGGATCTGGCGGTCGCCTTCTTCATGGCCCTGGACCCGCAGGTGCGCGTCGAGAGGTTGGTGGAAGACGGGGCGCGGGTGCAGCCCGATCAACCGATCATGCGTCTTGAAGGCAATGCCCGCGCCATGCTCGCCGCTGAACGCTCGGCGCTCAACACGCTCCAGCATCTCAGCGGCATCGCCACGCTGACGCGCCAGTACGCCGATGCGGTCGCAGGAACCGGCTGCACGCTGCTCGATACGCGCAAGACCGTTCCCGGCCTGCGCGTGATCGAGAAGTATGCGGCGCGCATGGGCGGGGCGACCAACCATCGCATGCGGCTGGATGACGGTATTCTGATCAAGGACAATCATCTTGCGCTCTGCGACAGCGTGGAGCAAGCGGTGCGATCCGCCAAGCAGTCGGGGCTGGAGGTCCAGGTCGAAGTGGATCTGATCGAGCAGATCGAGCCGGCACTCCGTGCGGGCGCGGATCGTCTGCTGTGTGACAACATGTCGCCCATGAAGCTGCGCCAAGCGGTCGCATTAGTGAACGGAAGGGTACCGATCGAAGCATCGGGCGGCGTTCGGCTGGACACCATCCGAGCAATCGCCGAGAGCGGCGTGGACTTCGTATCCGTCGGCCGCATTACGCAGAGTGCGCCGGCTGCGGACATCGGTCTGGATTATACAATGGCTTCAGACTAGCAGAACCTCTGCGCAGTATCATCGCCCGTCCCCGACATAGCTCTTCCTGCAGAAGCAGGCGGGGGCTGCCCGGGGAGGCGCGGGCTTGATCGGGATGCCGACCGCCCGGCAGGACGCAGCGAGGCTCAGCCTTTGAATTATCAGGCTGGGTCCCCGGCTGCGGCAACCTGTTCAGGTAAGGATTCCAGTTCAGCTTTAAGATTGGCGGACATCCGCCCCAGCACTGATGCGCAGATCTCGATCTCTTGAGGATCGATGCCAGCCAGCGCCGCCTGATTGATGTCTATTGCGTACTGCATCATCTCCTGTTCGAGGGCACGGCCCTGGTCAGTCAGGAAGATGCGCAGCTTGCGCCGATCACTGGCGTCGCGCGTCCGCTCCACGAGTCCTTGCGCCACCATGCCGTTGATCATGGTGACGGTTGTGTTCTCGGCTACGTTGGTCATGTCGCTGAGATACTTTTGCGTCACCCCTTCCCCGAGCCAGAGCACGCGCAGATAATACCAGAAGCCCGATTTCAGCCCGTGCGGGGAAAGATAGGCGTTGAGCAACCTGTCGAATCGTCGATGGCAACGGCGCACTTGATAACCGAGGCTCTTTTCTGGATCCAGCTGCGGGGTAAATGCGGACATCAGTTCTCCATCGCGTTCGGGGATCGTCAATGCCATCATGAAGACGCCTCGGCAAGCCGCCCGTGTCAGCGAGTGCGACGCCCGGGGTTCGCCGTAGGCGACGTGCTTCGGCGGACCCCGGGGGTTTCGGTCAAATGCGGAATTCGGCAAACGTCTCGGGCGCGAACATCTCCTCGACCGTCAGGCGACGGGGTGAGAGACCCTGTTCGTGGTGATAGCGCGTGAAGGTTTCCAGCACCTTGCGGTTCTTCTCAATGCCGTAGGGCCACCATTCGTCACCGAGCGTTGCGATGGTGTCCTCTACCATGGCGATCTGCCATGGCAGCATCGTCTTGAGCGAGGCGGACACACGTAGTTGCTCGTATGTGAGCTTCTGCGCTTCGACGAAGGCCTTGTAAAGTGACTGCGCAATCCAGCGATGCTTCTCGTAGATTTCGCGGCGAATTGCCACGACGTGCATGATGGGAAAGATGCCCGTCTTGGCGAAATAGGCCTTCTCCACATCGACGAAGTCAGGAAACAGCCGCCGTACCTTGCCGGGCTCGCTATAAAAGGTTGATGGTGCCCGGGCCGTATGCAGAGCGTCGATCTCGCCATCGGCCAGCATTCGGGTCAGTGTCTGGGTGGGACCGATCGGTTCCACCCTGAACTTGTCCGGGAGGTTGAGCTTCAGCTTCTCCTCGCGGCCGGGTTCTTCCTCGCCGCCGGTCACATAGGTAACGGAGGATGGGTCGATGCCGTACTCGTCCTGGAGGATGCCCCGGATCCATACGGGCGCCGTCATTTGGTACTCGGGCACGCCAATCCGTTTGCCTATAAGGTCCGTGGGCTTTTCGATCCCACTTTTGGCGGAGACGAAGATGCACGAGTGGCGGAAGAAGCGGGACGGGAACACCGGAATGGCGACAAAGGCCGGATTGTCGCGTCCAAGGGTGACGCAGTAGGAGGACATCGAGAGCTCGGCGACGTCGAACTCCTTGTTGCGAAGCATGCGGAAGAAGGTTTCCTCCACATCGAGCACCTGGAAATTCAAATCGATGCCGTCCGGCACCACACGCCCGGTCTGAATGGCCTCTGTCCGGTCATATCCCCAGCAGGCCAACGAAAGGTTCAGTCGTGTCATCGTGTATTACTCTCCAGAAGCTATCGTAAGGGGGCGCGGGTCGACGTCGGCCGCCAGCCGGCTGGATTGAAGCAGGGCGGTGCAGCAGGCCATCGTGTCGAGGCCCCACTTGCCGTCGTGAATGGGAGGGCGGCTGTCGAGTACCGCGTCCGCGAACTCCTCGATCACCGCAGCGCGGGGAACTTCGGGCGGGTCGATGGGAATGAATTCGCGCGTGGCATCGCCATAGACTTCGATGCCGGTCGGCAGCAGCTTGAGGTCGGCCCGTTCGCAGCTGACGAGAATGAAGCCGAAGTGCTCGTGATGCGGGGCGGCATTCGGCAGGGTGCCGCCCGCGCCGAAAGTGCGAGCGAGCTTGGCCCGTTGCTCGTCGCCCGCGCTGAGTGTCGCGAGCAGGCGCCGCGCCTCGCCGTAACGGGCGGGGTCCTTCGGCTGGCCGAGCTCGGAAACCCAGCCTACCAGTTCATCGCTATCATAGTGGGCATAGCCGCTGTACGTCAGGGTCGCCGTGGCGCCGCCCGCGAAGCTCAGCAGCGCGGTATATGCGCCTTCGCTCGGTCTGGTTGCGTCCCAATTCGCCGCCATTGCTCGCACGCTGGCGACAGGTTGGCCCACGAGCCGCCGTACGACGTCGATCTGGTGCGCAGCCTGGCTATAGACGACCCCGCCGCCGCGGCTGCTGTCCAGTTCTTCCGCGCGCCGCGGTCGGAACATGAAATCTGTGAAGTTGAGCGCCGTTACAAGACGGACGGAGCCGAAGCAGCCGGATGCCACGAGTTCGGCGCCACGCCGGACCTGCTCGTCGAAGCCGTGGCTCGGGCCCACGACTAGCACCCGCCCGCTGTCCCGCGCGGCGGCAGCCATCGCGGCGCAATCCGCAACCGTGGTCGCCATTGGCTTCTCGACCAGGACATGCTTGCCGGCCCGCAGGGCCGCGATCGTCTGGGTTGCATGATATTCGTGAGGGGTAGCTATGTACACCGCATCGATGGTGGGATCGGCAAGTAGCGTATTCATCTCCGCATAGCCCGGGCGGCCAAATTCCTCGGCGAAGCGGGCCAGCGCCCCCGGGCGAAGATCGAAGGCGCCGGCCAGTTCGATTCGGGGATGCCGGAGCAGGGCGGGCAAAGTCAGCATAAAGCCGCGGCCAAGCCCGATCACCCCCAGCTGCAGTGCCGTCATCCAAAACCTTCCGTTCACATCAATATGAATGGCGGGTTAGTACTTCGATATAGAAGCATTTGCAAGTTGTTATCGCCTTGTCCGGCTCGCCCGGTTTCCCCGCGTACCGAGCTCCCCCGTCTACCGAGCGTGAACATCCTGTCTTATGCTCTGCAGATCGGGATGGGGCGATCTGGAATCGGAAGCGAACATTTGGTTTCCATCAACTGCTGAGGGCAGCTGGTCCGTCGACATTGAGCTGCCCAGTGCTAAGGCGTGCATTTGAAAAAGCAACCTATCCAAGAGCATCGACAATCCTGTCGTCTGGACATTGAGGGTCTGCTTCCGTCGTGCTTTGCCAGAACAGGAGGAGAGATGTCTTGGAATAGCAAGGAGGTTCCGTTTGTGCCGTCGAAGCTTTAGGGCTTGCTCCTGCGGAGGAGAGCTTAATGTTGCAGGGCACGTCTTCAATCGTGGGCGATGGCTGCGAATGTCCACTGCAGAGCATCACCTTGCTGGAGAGGTGGCAGTCCGCCGGCTCCCGCGCGAACAGCGCTGCCAGAAGCTAGGGCGCGGACTCATTACGCGTTGCACCACAGCCTTACGCAGATGAGCTTGATGGCCGCGAGATAGTTGGCAGCGTCCTTGTCATATCGAGTGGCGATGCCCCGGAACTGCTTGATCCGATTGAAGAAGCGCTCGACGAGATTACGCTGGCGGTAGAGCCATGACGAGAAGCCGAAGCGCTGCTTACGGTTGGAGCGGTTGGGAATGTTGGCCCAGATGTTTCTGGCCGCGGCCGCCTCGCGAATGGCCGTGCTGTCATAGCCCTTGTCACCGAGCAGGGTGGCACCCTCGGGAATGGCCTCGATCAGCGCTTCAGCTTCGTATGCATCATGGACCTGGCCACCCGTCAGTCGCAGTCCGACAGGACGTCCATCAGCGTCGACAAGAGCGTGGAGTTTGGTCGTAAGGCCGCCCCGGGAACGTCCCATGCCATGATTGCCGGATCCCCCTTTTTGCCCGTCGCACCGTGCTGGTGGACGCGCATGCAAGTGGAATCGATCATCACCAACTCGCCGTTGAAACCGGCGGAAACCGCCGCCAACAATCGGTCCCACACTCCAGCCTTTCGCCAGCGGATGAACCGGTTGTAGCAGGTCGTCGACGGACCATAGCGTTCCGGGACCTC
>NZ_ATHL01000145.1 GCF_000445125.1 Novosphingobium lindaniclasticum LE124 | reverse complement strand
GGATGAACCGGTTGTAGCAGGTCGTCGACGGACCATAGCGTTCCGGGACCTCAGCCCACGGCGCACCAGAACGAAAACGCCAGAGTATCCCATTCAGCACCCGACGGTCATCGACGCGGGGCACTCCACGCGGCTTGTTGGGAAGCAGCGGCTCGATGATGAGCCATTCCTTGTCCGTCAGTTCATACCGCCGCCGCGTCATACACCCTCCGTTTCCGAAGGCTGCCTGAATCACGTCAAGGGCGACAACTCAAACCGATTTATGAGTTCGCGCCCTAGTGCGCATTGAACCCATTGCGACCGGCGTCGATCTGGTGAGTGCACGGGCGCCGAAGGGAATCTTTCTGTCCCGGTGATGCGATGAACGGCACCGACGAGAGAGCCATTGCGATCGCTAATGCCAGCGTTTTCTGGCTTCACAGGACGTGTGTGGCGGATCCGACTGAGGCTCGAGATCGCTCGCCGGCTGATACCGAGCAGTCCGAGCAGCTTTGCGGCGGGTATCTGGCCTGCCCCCGCAGGTCATGTGCATGAGATCCACGGTCCGCTGGGCGAAATGTCGTCGGCATACGGGCATTGACAATTATGTACTTCCATATAGAAGTATATGAAACAGATAGGCGCTTCCTCATGGGAAGGTTCTGAGCGGCTCCCGTGGGTCCCGTTCAATGTTTCAATCGATCACGTGATGCCGGGGCCTCCGGACAGTTTGATCCCACAGGCAGGCGTAACTTGAATATCTTCATCACGACGAGAGAAGGCGACACCCAGACTGCCGCGCTGGCAGCCCAAGGCACGCTAATGGAAGCGATCCGGGATTTCGGCTTCGATGAATTGATGGCGCTGTGCGGTGGTTGCTGCTCCTGCGCGACCTGCCACGTATATTCGGATGACGCTTTTGCGGACAAGGTGCCGCCGATTGGCGAGGATGAGGCCGACATGCTGGGCTCGTCGGAGCATCGCAGGCCCAATTCGCGCCTGTCATGCCAGATCGTGTTGAGTAAGGCACTGGACGGGTTGCGGGTCACGATCGCGCCGGAAGATTAAAGCCAATACGTTGTCAGTACGGGAGTAGGGCGGGATGAAGCGAGCGGACATTGTGATCGTAGGGGCAGGGCATGGCGGTGCACAGGCGGCTGCCGCACTGCGTCAACGCAAGTTCGAAGGTTCGATCCTGATGATCGGCGAAGAGCCCGAGATGCCGTATGAACGGCCTCCCCTGTCGAAGGATTATCTGTCAGGCGAGAAGGCTTTCGAGCGCATTCTCATCCGGCCCGCAGGCTTCTGGGTCGACCACCGCGTCGAGATGGCAATGGGCGGGAAGGTCGTCGCGGTCGATCCGGAGGCGAGGACTGTTGAGCTGGAGGATGGCGGAACCATCGGTTATAGGGAGCTCGTCTGGGCGGCGGGTGGCCATCCGCGGAAGCTGTCATGCACCGGCCATTCACTGACGGGAGTCCATTCTGTGCGCACCCGCGCCGACGTTGACAGGATGATGGGTGAGCTGGACGACACGACTCGCGTGGTCGTCATCGGGGGCGGCTACATCGGTCTGGAAGCAGCTGCGGTGCTCAGCAAGCTTGGTAAGTCGGTCACAGTGTTAGAGGCGCAGGAGCGTGTTCTTGCCCGTGTCGCAGGTGTCGCCCTCTCCCGCTTCTACGAGGCCGAACATCGCGCGCATAGCGTCGATCTCAGGCTCGGGGTTGCGGTCGAATGCATCGAGGGGGATAGCCGTGTTACCGGCGTGCGCCTGGGCGATGGAACCGTGCTTCCCGCAGAGATGGTCATTGTTGGCATCGGGATCGTGCCTGCGGTCGAGCCGTTGCTTGCTGCCGGCGCCGAAGGAGGCAACGGCGTTGCCGTGGACGAGCATTGCCGGACATCGCTGCCGCACGTCTTCGCCATAGGGGATTGCGCCCTCCATGCGAACGCCTTCGCGGAAGGCCTGCAAATCCGGCTCGAGTCGGTTCAGAATGCAAACGACATGGCGACGATTGTCGCCAAGGCGATCACTGGGGACCCTGAGGCCTATCACTCGGTGCCGTGGTTCTGGTCCAACCAGTACGATCTTCGCCTGCAGACGATCGGGTTGTCCATCGGGCATGACGAGGAGGTTCTGCGAGGCGATCCCCGCGCGCGCAGCTTTTCCGTAGTGTACCTGAGGCAGGGCAGGGTGATCGCGCTCGACTGCGTTAACGCCACCAAGGATTACGTCCAGGGCAAGGCGCTGGTGGCCGGCCGCCTGCAGATGGCAGCAGAGCAGCTGGCGGATGCAACTGCACCGCTGAAGTCGCTGCTGCCTGTCAGAGCCACAGATCACTAGATCTTCTTCGGTTCGATCCAGTGGGAGACCTCGGGGTCGTTCGTGTCGATCAGCGTGGCGATATAGTCGCCGATCTTCTCCGGGGTCGGCCATTCGGGGCGGTCGTGGTGATGGCTTATGCGCCTTCGGGTGTTGATGGGCGGCATCAGCAGCTCGTGCACCTTCAGCCCGGACGGACGAAGTTCCTCGGCGAGCGTCAGTGCCAGCGATCTCTGCGCGGCCGACATGGCGGCCACCGGCCCGGCGCCCGGATGCGGGCCTTCGGCGCTCTGCCCGTTGATGTGGACATAGACGCCGCTCCCGGGGGTCAGCAGGGGCACGAACGTCTTGATCGCAAGGAAGTGAGTCGTCAGGTTGTTTCGGACGATCCGTTCCCACTGGTCGAAGCCGAGATCGGTAAGGGCAAAGCCCTGCGACCAGCCGCCCAGCGCCGCGACGATCAGGTCGATGCGGCTGGACAGTGCGGCGATCCTGTCGCGCAGCGCCTCCGCCTCGGCCGGCGTGTCGAAAAGGCCATCGACGGTTTTCAGCGTGCCCGTCTCGATGTCGGCCACATAGTCGCGCAGGGCATCGCCTTTCACCTGGCTGCGCGAAGGCACGATAACGGTCGCGCCGTGCTTCAGAAAGCTGCGGACAATGCCTTCGCCAACGTCGCCGGTGCCGCCCAGCACCAATGCCGTGAGGTCTTCCATCTGTTTTCCGTCCTCCATCCAATGCCGCCGCCGGTCCGGCTTGACGATCGAAGCGCCGCTCTCCTAGCATGATAACCGACAGGTGTTGGATTAACCAGCCTTGATAGGGGCGGCGGATGACGGTGCGTTCACGAGCGGCGGACAAGGGCTTCGGCGACGGCGCTGAGGCCGAGGATGCGCGGATAGAGCGCACCCGTGCCCGGCTCGCCGCCGCGGTGCTTTCGCTGGCGGCCGAGCGGGACATCACGAGTGTGTCGGTTTCGGAGCTCACGCGCCGCGCGGGCATAAATCGCAGCACCTTTTACGAACATGCCCGGACGCCCGTGGAACTGCTGACCCGCGTCCTCTCCTGCGAGCTGGATATGGTACGGCGGCGCGGAATGGACCAGCTCGAACGCGACGGCCTCCTGCTGCGCGACCTGACCCGCAGCACGCTGCACGCAATTCTGGCGCATGTCCTCAGGCATGAGGATGTCTACGGCGGTGTCGGCCGCGCCTCAGCCAGGTTTGCCCTGCGCGTGGTGCTCGCCGAGCATATCGAGCAATCCATGCTGACCATATTTCGCGATGGCTTCGTAAGCCCGCCGCTGCCGGGACCGGAAGCCGCCGCGCTCTATGCGGCCCAGCTCGCCCATGGCGCCGCCGGCGCCGTCGAGGCCTGGCTGCATCTTCCCGGGCCTCGCGACGAACGGATGCTGCTGGCTGCCATCGAGGCGATGTACCCGCCCTGGTTCGCGCCCCATCGGGCTCTGTGAGGGACGCCTCGGGCTTCTGTGCGGCCCGCTTGTCAATAGGTCTCCGATCGTCATCGTCACGGTGGTCGCGCGGGCGGCCTGGCTGCTTCGAGCGCGGAGGTGGACCCCGCGCCGGCCGCGGCAAGAGACCAGTCCTTGCCGTCGTAGCTATGTCATGAACTCCGTGGCCTGATGGAAGACATTTCGCCAGACGCCGTTCTCCTTCTCGTAGATCCGCACATGACGTGCGTGCTTCACCGGATTGAGGCCTTCCCGCGTCCGGATCCTGTTTCTGTAACTGCCCACTGCATAGCCAAATTCGGGCCGGGCGATTATCCTGTTCTCTTCGATATCGAAGCTTTCGAAGCGGAACTCGGCGCGGGCGAGACCGTCCAGGAACTCGGCCTTGTTTCGCCGCCGGCCAGTGCTCTCGATGTGGATGTAGCGGTCGCTCGTGATATCGTCCAACGTGGCGACATCGCCGCGGAGGAGGGCGTCCATGCGCACCGTTTCAAGCCGGGCCACAATTTCCCGGACATCCTGTTCAGACATTGCGGGATTCTCTCAAAATCACTGTCCACTCATATGAGGCCGCTCGCGCACATCCTGCAACAGGCCCCAAGTCAACGCGCTCCCTCACCCTTCCCTGCGCGGGCGCCATCGGTTACTTGTCCTGGCAAATCACTACCTGTCGCGCATGTACATGCGCGATGACATTTGAAGCCGGAGAACTGAATTGAGCCTGCCGAAGATAGGGATTGTGATCGGATCTACACGTGAAGGACGCTTCGGCGACAAGGTCGCGGACTGGATCCATGGCTTGGCGTCGCAACGCAGCGATCTCGAGTTCGAGATTGTCGACCTGCGTGATTACCCCCTCCCGCTGTACGACGAGCCCGTCCCGCCGATCTATCAGCCGGCTACCCACGAGGTGGCGCAGCGGCTCAGCGCCAGGATGGCGGGGCTGGACGGGTACATCTTCATCACCGCCGAGTATAATCACGCACCGACGGGCGCGATCAAGAACGCCATCGACTATCTTTTTCCGGAGCTGGGTCGCAAGCCCGCGGCCTTCGTGGGATATGGCGGTGTCGGCGGCGCACGCGCCGTCGAGCAATTGCGGCTGATCCTGGTGGAGCTTCGGGTCGCCCCGCTTCGTGACGCCGTGCATATCGGCCTGGCCGAATTGCTCGGCATCAGGGAAGGCAAGACCTTCTCGGATTATGAATATCTCTCCCGCAGCGCCGAAACGATGCTTGATGAACTCGCCTGGTGGGTCAGGACCCTTCGCGAAGGTCGAAACAACCAGTAACCGACGACCGTTTCCTGCCTCGAACCTGTAGAAGCGAGCAAGGGGGAGAGGTCGGCGCGCTGCTCGCCCAAGCGCCGGGATTCAGGGGAAGCGTGCGAACCGGCGCCCGCAGTCGACGCGCTAGACTCGATCCGGTTCAGGTTGAACCGGATCGAGTCCAGCTCTCCTTTGTTTGCCGTGATTTCCGAGCCGGCAGGTGATTCCACCTGCCTCGAAATCACTCTATGGCGCCGTTTCGTGGTCATCCTCCAGCTCGACGCTTCGCTCCTGGATACAGGCAGGCAAATGCACCGCCAGATAGTCGATCAGGCTGCGGACCGACGGCAGCATCCCGCGCGGGGTCGGATAGAGCAAATGGATCATGTGGGTCTCGGCGGACCAGTGCGGCAGCACCGTTTCGAGAACGCCGCCGCGAACGGATGCGGACACGATTGGTTCTGGCAGCAATGCGACGCCGATGCCGTTGACGGCCGCCTGGAGCTGCATGCGCAGATCGTCGGTCGACAGCCTGGGCGTGTGCGTTATCACGGCGGCCTGGCCCGACGGGCCGGCGAGCGCCCACCGCGCCTGGCCGTCATGCACGTCGCCGGGCCTGCTGAACGTATCCATCCGCGCAAGATCCTGCGGCGCCCGGGGCCGCCCCGCGGCATCCAGATAGCCGGGGCTGGCCACCAGCACGCGGCGCGCTTGCCCGAGTTTCCTGGTCACCAGTCCGGCCGTGCCCTCGATCCGGGCGCCCGCGCGCAAGGCCAGGTCGATGCGCTCCCGCAGCAGGTCGACGGGGCGGTCGCTGGCCTCCAGCTCCAGATTGACTTTGGGATAAGTCGCCAGATAGCCCGGCAGGATCGGCGCGAGATAGCTCTGGGCCATCACCTGCGGGCAACTGAGCCGCACGGTGCCCGCCGGCTCGCGGCGCAGGTCCGCCAGGCTGTCGAGGGCGCTCCGGGCGCCTTCGACCAGAGCCTGCGCCTGGACGAAGAAACGCTCGCCGGCTTCGGTCGCCGCGACATGCCGCGTGTTGCGCTGGAGCAAGCGCACGCCCAGCCGATCCTCCAGCGCGGCGACGCGGCGGCTGAGCCTGGTCTTTTCGATGCCGGTGGCGCGTGCCGCCGCCGAGAAACCGCCATGCTCCACCACGGCCGCGAAATAGGCGAGGTCGTTCAGATCTTCCATGAAGCAAGCCCATTGGTGCGCATATGCACCAGTCTTTACCGATTTTGCCGAATTATCAAGCCGGTGGTGCTTCCTTATATCCTATCCACGGACAAGACCCGAAGCGCCGGAAAGCGGTGGATGCCTGGATGAGCCTGATTCTTTCTCCTGTCGTGAATGCCGAGGCGGCCACGCTCGGCGGCCATTTCTCGGGGCATCGCCTCGACCTGGCCGGGCTTGGCGATTTCGCTTCGCCGGTGATGGGCTTCGATCAATACCGGATGAGCGGCCCCACCTTCGCGCCGCATCCGCATGCCGGATTCTCGGCGGTTTCCTATGTGTTTGAAGACTCCCCGGGCGGACTGCGCAATCGCGACTCCCTGCAACATGATCTGGTAATCGAGCCGGGCGCGATGGTGTGGACGCAGGCAGGGTCGGGCGTGGTCCATGACGAATTTCCCGCGCGAACCGGCGAGGAGGTCCACGGCGTCCAGATTTTCATCAACCTGCCGCGCCGGAAGAAGGACCTGCCGCCCCGGATGCTCGCCATCGCCCCGGCGGACGTGCCCGAGGTCGTGGACGCGGCCGGCAATCGCACGAGGGTGCTGACCGGCCGTTTCACCGACGCGGCCAGTCCCGTGGAGCCGGCCGAGCCGTTCGACCTGTTCGACGTCACGGCCCGCGGCGCGTGGCGTTTCCGCGTGCCCGCGCGGCGCAATGTGCTCGTCTATGTCCTGAGCGGCGCCGTCGAGGTCGGCGCCGGCGATCAGGTCCGGCAGGTGGAGGCCTTCCAGGCGGTCGCGGGGCAAGCGGACGAGGAGGACGATCTCCATGTGAAGGCGCGGGAGCCGGCGCAGTTCCTGCTGCTTTCCGGCACCGATCCGCGCGAGCCGGTGGCGGTCTACGGCCCTTTCATCATGAACGACCAGGCGCAGTTGACGGCCGCGTTCGAACGCTACCGCAGGGGCGAGATGGGGCGCCTGTCGCCGATCACCTGAATCCAGCCCAACTTTCGGAGGAACCAGTGAAGCTGCACCACAATCGACCAGCCCGAGGGGCGGAAGCGCTTGTCGCGGTGAAGGCCTCGCGCCCAGCGCCATCACGTCCTTCTGGCAGCACCGCATCCGCAGGAGAAACCGGACCATGGCCTACCGTCTTTTGATCGATGGAGAACTCGTGGACGGCGCTTCGACCCTTGACGTGATCAATTCCGCCACCGGGGCTGTCTTCGAGACCTGTGCATGCGCCGACGAGGCGCAACTCGAACAGGCGATTGCTGCCGCCAAGCGCGCCTTCCCGGCCTGGGCATCCCTGACCCACGGCGCGCGCCGCGACTATCTCAACCACCTCGCGGATGCGGTGCAGGCGCGCTCCGACGAATTCTGCACGCTGATCACCCGCGAGCAGGGCAAGCCGCTGGCCGTGTCCCGGATCGAATTCGACATGTCGGTCGGGCTGTTGCGCTGGTTCGCCGAGCAGGATCTGCCGCTCGAGACGATCCGCCAGGCCGATGAGGGCCGGGTGCTCGAACAGCGGACGCCGCTGGGCGTCGTGGCGACGATCACGCCGTGGAACTTCCCTCTCCAGCAGCTGACGCTGAAGGTCGCGCCCTGCCTGAGCGTCGGCAACACGATGGTGGCCAAGCCTGCTTCGACGACGCCACTGACGGCCGCCTTGTTCGGCGAACTGGCGGCCGGCATCCTGCCGCCGGGCGTGTTCAACGTGATCATCGACGCGCACCACCTCGGCGACAGGATCACCAGCCACCCCGACATCGCCATGGTCGCCTTCACCGGCTCCACCCCCACCGGCAGGCGCGTGATGGGAAGTGGGGCCGGCACGCTCAAGCGGCTGACGCTGGAACTGGGCGGCAACGATGCCGCCATCGTGCTCGACGATGTCGACGCCAGGGAGATCGCGCCGAAGGTGTTCCAGGCCGCAATGATCAATTCCGGCCAGGTGTGCCTGGCGGCGAAACGCATCTACGCGCCGCGCCCCTTGTACGATGCCCTGTGCGACGAGCTGGCGAGGCTCGCCCGCGAAGCGGTCGTCGGCGATGGCCTGGAACCGGAAACCCAGATCGGGCCGCTCCAGAACCGGCAGCAATATGAGAAGGTGCTGGAGATCATCGAGGAGGCCAGAAGCCTGGGCAACGTGATTGCCGGCGGCAACGCGCTCAATCGCGAAGGCTATTTCATCGCGCCGACGATCGTGCGCGACCTTCCCGATAGCGCCCGCCTCGTGCGCGAGGAGCAGTTCGGCCCCGCCATTCCGGTCCTTGCCTACGACACGATCGAAGAGATGATCGAACGGGTCAACGACAGCGAATATGGGCTTGGCGGCACGATCTGGACGAACGACGCCGAACGCGGACTCGAAGTCGCGCTGCGCATCCAGTCGGGCACCATCTGGGTGAACAAGCTCGTCGAGCTGCCCCCCGACCTGCCTTTCGGCGGTGTGAAACAGTCAGGCATCGGCCGTGAATCGGGGCTCGAGGGCATGAAGGAATTCACGCAGGCCAAGATCATCAACCTCGCCAACAAGGTGGCGGCCTGAAGGCTTCCAGCATCGCGAACCGGAGAAAATCAAGATGAGCAAGAGTCACTCGGGAAGGATTGCCCTGGTTACCGGCGCAGGTCGCGGGATCGGCCGGGCGATCGCGATAAAACTCGCGGAACTCGACGCGAAGGTCATTCTTGTGGACCGCGAGGATCCCGGCGAGACGGCGGCGCTGATCGGCTCCGCCGCGACTTCCGTGCAGGCCGACGTCTCGCGGGATGAGGAGTGGGCGAGGATCGCGGCCTTGGCGGACGCGACTTTCGGTCGGTGCGATATCGTCGTCAACAACGCCGGAATATATCCGACGGCGAGAATCGAGGATCTCACGGTCGAGACCTGGCGACGGACCCTCGCGGTCAATCTGGACGCCCATTTCTTCAGCGCGCGCCATCTCGTCCCCCTGATGCGCCGGCATGGCTGGGGGCGCTTCGTCAATATTTCGTCCAGCTCCATCGGCACGCCGCTTCCCGGAAACAGTCATTACATGGCCAGCAAGATGGGCGTCATCGGCTTCGTCCGGGGGCTTGCAAACGACGTCGCGGAGTTCGGGATCACCGTGAATGCCGTGCTGCCGACGATCGTCCAGACTCCCGGAACGAAGGATGCGCCGCCCGAATTCGCCGAATCGGTATGGCGGCAGCAGGCCATCAAGCGGTTCAGCGAGCCGAACGATCTGGTGGGGCCCATCGCTTTCCTGACCAGCGAGGACGCACATTTCATCACCGGGCAGGCGCTGCCGGTGGATGGCGGACTGTACAAGGTTGGCTGACGCCGCCGCTTGATTGGAGAACTATTATGTCGACAACTGAACTTTTGAGCCGTGGCCCGGTGGAGGGGCGCCTGACCGGGAAGGTCGCTTTGGTGACCGGGGTCGGCAGTGGACAAGGCCGCGAGGTCGCGCTCCTTTTCGCGGAAGCCGGCGCCATCGTCGCGGGCTGCGACATCAATCCCGAAGGCCTCAAAGGCACCGCGGCGCTCGCCGCCGCGCGCGACGTCAAGCTCGATCTGGCGCAGGTCGATGCCTCCGACGAAGCGAAGGTCGCGTCCTGGGTGGATGATGTCGCGGCGCGGCATGGCGGCGTCGACATCCTCTATAACAACGGCGCCGGCGCCCATTTCGTGCCGTTCGGCGATATGACGCTTTCGCAATGGCATGACACGCTGCGGCTGGAACTCGACACGGTGTTCATCCCGTCGAAGGCGGTCTGGCCGTATCTGATCGCCAGAGGCGGCGGGTCGATCGTCAACATCGCGTCGATCGCGGGGATGATGGGCGGCGAAGTCATCGGCAGCGCCGGCGCGGCCGCGCACGCCACCGGGAAGGGCGGCGTCATCAGCTTCACGCGCCAGTTGGCGACGGAGGGCGGGGTCCACGGCATCAGGGTCAACGCGATCTCGCCGGGGCCGATCGTGACGCCCGCGTCCGAAGCGGTCGTCGCCGCCAGCCCCGACTTTCGCAAATTGTTCGAAGGCATGCCGCTGCTCAAGCGATCGGGGCGCCCCGTCGACGTCGCCTATGCCGGCCTTTTCCTTGCCTCGGACGAATCCGCCTACATCACCGGCGCGAACCTCACGGTGGACGGCGGGGCGACGGCCAAGACTGGCATCTCGGTTCTGTCCTGACCTTAGGGCAACGCCTCCGGACGCAAGGCGATGTCGCCTTGTGCCGGGGCAGGAGCATGACGATATGAAGAGCAGAATTCTGATCGCCGACCGTTACGGTCAATCCGACGTCCTCGATTTCGTCGAGGAGGAGCTTCCTCCCCTGGCGCCGGGTCACGCCCGCATCGAGGTCAGGGCGGCCGGCATCAACCCGATCGATGCGCGCCGGATGACGGGCGAAATCCGGTTCGGTCCCCTGCCCTTGCGGTTCGGCACCGAGTTCGCGGGCCTCATCACGGAACTGCCCGCCAAGGCCGGACCATGGTCCGTCGGCGACGAGGTTCTCGGCTCCGGCGGCGGCTTTACGCACGCCACGATCATCGACGTGCCGATCGGCAACCTCATCCGGCGTCCGTCCACGCTCGATTGGGCCGTGGCCGGCTCGCTCGCCGGAACCGCCCAGACCGCGATGGCGGTCCTCCACGAGCTTGGCGATATCGGATCGCTGCTGGTCAATGGCGGCGCGGGCGGGGTCGGCACCGTGCTGATCCAGCTCGCGCGCGAGAAGGGCATCCAGGTGGTCGCCACCGCCTCGCAGGCCAACGAGGATCATCTCCGCGCGCTTGACGCCAAGTCCGTCGCCTACGGCCCCGGCCTGGTTGAACGCATCAGGGACATTCATCCCGCTGCGTTCGACGCGGCAGTCATCCTGGCGGGCACCGAGGAGGCGACGCAGGCTTCGCTCGCCACGGTGAAACCGGAGGGGGATGTTGCTTCGATCACGGGTATTCCCGCCCCATCGGAGCGGGTCCGCGCGACAGGCAACAAGCCCAGCCCCGCCAATCTCCAATATGTCGTGGATCGGGTCGCCGACGGCCGGATCAGGTGGGAAGTCAGCGAGACTTACCCCTTCACTAGGGCAGCCGAGGGCTTTGGCGCTGTTCTGCAAGGGCACACGCGGGGCAAACGTGTCCTGATTTTCTGATCCCGGCGCTCTCTTCGCGGAGCGTGATGGACAACATACGCCGCCTGCAGTTGTTCGGAACGGGCGAAGAAATCCGAGTCATCGTTGCGACTAGTGCGAGGTATCCCCTTGTTTACCGCGGCATTGGTAGCGCGCAGCCCGACAGCGGGCTCATCGCCCGGCGTGTCGCGAACCGATGGATGCGGTTTCGACGGTCCATAAGGACTTGGCATCGAAGACGTAATCGCGAACGATCGATTTGATCGCCTGAACCGTGCAGCTTCGGTACAGTTTGGCGGCGAGCAAATGAGGCGTACAGTTCAGGCAATATCTGGCATAGAATGAGTTGCCGATCATGCTGGCACCGCACGACTATTTGCTATTCATTGGCGGCTTTACTCACAGCGCATCGAGGACGAACTTCGTGACTTCAGGTTCGTTAAAAGTTGAAGCAATTCTGGTAGATGATATCGCGACGCCGCGCGCCAAGGCCCATAGAACGCGTGCAATCAATTTGCCGTCATCTTCTGAAAATCTGCTTCCTCGAGCTGGTTGTTGATTGCCACTGAGATGTGACCCGGGGGCGCTATAAGTTTCCACTGAGAATTGACCCATGTTTCCCTCCCCTCCGGCTGTCAGTCGGAGGGTCTCGGAGTGATCAACATGGACTTACTCAGTGTGATCCGCCGATGGCATTTCCGGCAGGAGATTTCCATTCGGGAGATCAAGCGACGGACCGGCCTATCGCGCAATACCATTCGCAAATACCTGCGTTCCGATGCGGTGGAGCCCAGTTTCAAGGTTCCGGTGCGCCCCAGCAAACTCGATCCCTTCGCGGACAAGCTGTCGGCTTGGCTGCGTGTGGAATCCAAGAAATCCCGCAAGCAGAAGCGGACCGCCAAGCAACTCTACGTGGATCTGGTGGAACTGGGTTACGATGGCTCCTATAACCGGGTGGCCGCCTTTGCCCGCCGATGGCGGACCGAGCTTCAGTATGAACAGCAGACCAGCGGACGCGGGACGTTCGTTCCTTTGGCTTTCCAGCCTGGCGAGGCCTTCCAGTTCGACTGGAGCGAGGATTATGCCGTGCTGGACGGCAAAGTGACGAAACTGCAGGTTGCTCATACCAAACTCGCGCATAGTCGCGCCTTCATCGTGCGAGCCTATCTGCTTCAAACCCATGAGATGCTGTTCGACGCGCTGACGCAGGCATTCCGGGTGCTGGGTGGTGTGCCGCAGCGCGGCATCTTTGACAACATGAGGACCGCTGTCGACAAGATCGGGACGGGGAAGGCGCGGCAGGTCAATGCCAGGTTCGCTGCAATGGCCAGCCATTATCTTTTCGAGACGGATTTCTGCAATCCGGCTTCTGGCTGGGAGAAGGGTCAGGTCGAGAAGAATGTCCAGGATGCCCGGCGCCGGTTGTGGCAACCGATGCCCAGCTTCCCTGGTCTGGCTGAACTGAACGCTTGGCTGGAAGCTCAATGCATCGCCCAATGGAGCGAGATCCAGCATGGCGCCATGCCCGGCACTGTGGCCGATGTGCATGCCGAGGAAGCGTCCTGCCTGATGCCGCTGGGCCGGCCCTTCGATGGCTTTGTCGAGCAGATCAAGCGCGTGTCGCCAACCTGCCTCATCGCCTTCGACCGCAACCGCTATTCGGTACCCGCTTCCTTCGCGAACCGGCCGGTCAGCCTGCGGATCTACCCTGATCGTCTGGTCATAGCGGCCGAAGGCCAGATCTTGTGCGAACATGCCCGGCTCATCGAGCGCTCCCATCACAAGCCGGGACGCACAATCTATGACTGGCGGCATTATCTGGCGGTGATCCAGCGCAAGCCCGGCGCC
>NZ_ATHL01000144.1 GCF_000445125.1 Novosphingobium lindaniclasticum LE124 | reverse complement strand
AGGTTGGTGGTGATGACGACGCTGGTGCGCTCGTACAGCTTGCTGAGCAGATGGAAGAGCATGGCTCCGCCCGATGGGCTGAAGGGCAGATAACCCAGCTCGTCGAGGATGAGCAGGTCGAGACGTAGCAGGCGTTCTGCCAACTGGCCGGATCGGTTCATGGTCTTTTCCTGCTCAAGCGCATTGACCAGATCGACCGTGGAGAAGAAGCGAACCTTCTTGCGGTGATGCTCGACGGCCTGGACGCCCAGTGCCGTTGCGATATGACTCTTGCCGGTTCCAGGCCCGCCAATCAGCACGACATTGTCGGCGTTTTCCATGAAGTCGCCTTGGTGAAGCTGGCGGACGAGGGCTTCGTTGATCTCGCTGGCGGCAAAGTCGAAGCCAGCCAGATCCTTGTAGGCCGGGAAGCGGGCCGCCTTGATCTGATAGGCGATGGACCTGACCTCGCGTTCGGCCATCTCTGCCTTCAGGAGTCCAGCGAGCATCGGCACGGCAGCATCGAAGGCAGGCGCGCCCTGCTCGATCAGTTCGTCGGCGGCCTGAGCCATGCCGAACATCTTGAGGCTGCGCAGCATGACGATGACCGCAGCGCTGGCAGGGTCATGACGCATGGCGGATCTCCCTCAGCCTGTCATAGCGAACGACATTGGCCTCGGGCTCCTGCGTCAGACGCAGTGCCTGAGGCGCATCGATCGGCGCTGCTGGAGGCGCCTTGCCATCGATCAGTCGGTGCAACACGTTGAGAACGTGGGTCTTGGTGGCGACACCAGCTTCCAGGGCTAACTCAACCGCCCTCAGGACAGCCTGCTCGTCGTGATGAAGAACCAGGGACAGGATCTCAACCATCTCTCGGTCGCCGCCTGGGCGCTTGAGCAGATGGCCCTGTAACTCCCGAAAGGCCTCGGGCATCTCGAGAAAGGGGGGCTCCATTGCGCAGGGCGCCGGGCTTGCGCTGGATCACCGCCAGATAATGCCGCCAGTCATAGATTGTGCGTCCCGGCTTGTGATGGGAGCGCTCGATGAGCCGGGCATGTTCGCACAAGATCTGGCCTTCGGCCGCTATGACCAGACGATCAGGGTAGATCCGCAGGCTGACCGGCCGGTTCGCGAAGGAAGCGGGTACCGAATAGCGGTTGCGGTCGAAGGCGATGAGGCAGGTTGGCGACACGCGCTTGATCTGCTCGACAAAGCCATCGAAGGGCCGGCCCAGCGGCATCAGGCAGGA
>NZ_ATHL01000143.1 GCF_000445125.1 Novosphingobium lindaniclasticum LE124 | reverse complement strand
TGGGTCAAGGAGGTGCGCGTTGGCAAAGGCGCAGATGCCCAGCGCTATGTCGTCACACTCAACGAAGCTGAGGCAAGGAAGGACAAAGCCGATCGGCAAGCGATCATCGATGGCCTCCAGACCCAGCTGAAGAAGGGTGACAAGGCCCTGGTTGGTAACTCAGCTTATCGCCGCTATCTCAAGGCCAGCGGCAAGACCTTCGAGATCGACATGGGCAAGCTTGCCGACGAGGCCCGCTACGATGGTATCAGCGTGCTGCGCACCAATGCCCGGATCACCCCGCTGCAGGCGGTCATCCGCTACCGTGACCTGCTTCAGGTCGAAGCCCTGTTCCGCGTCGCCAAGGCGAGCTTCGATACCCGGCCCATCTTCCATCAGTCCGATGCCGCTATCCGCGGCCATGTGTTTGTCTCGTTCCTCGCTCTGACGCTGGCCAAGGAACTCACCCGTCTTTGTCAGGAAAAGGGCTTCCAGCCCGAATGGCAGCCGCTCCTCAACGATCTCGATCGCCTTCAGGAAGCCACCATCGAAAAGGACGGCAAGGTCATTACCACCCGTACCCACGTCTCGGGCCAGGTAGGGAATGTCTTCAAGGCAACCGGCATCGCGCTGCCGGCCAATATCAGCGAGTTGCCACCGCAAACCTGAGCCTCTGCAGCTCAACCGACCCCAAAAATGTAGTGGTAACACTTGCGCCTGTGCACGCATGCCATTGAACAAAAACGTATTTTCAAAACGCACTGTTCAAGTTGGGCGAGAGGGTGTCGTGGAACGCCGGGCGCAAAGTTGGTGCGAAGCGAGCGCTCAAACCCCGTCAGATATGGGCGATCCGCTTCTTTCTCGACCAGCATGGGCGGGTCCGCGACCGGGCTCTCTTTGACCTTGCCATCGACAGTAAGCTTCGCGGATGCGATTTGGTGAAGATCAGGATCAGCGATATCGTTTGCGATCGGAAAATTCGAACACGGGCTACGGTCGTACAGCAGAAGACGGGCAGGCCGGTTCAGTTTGAACTGATGACCGATGCCCGCGCTAGCCTTCTCAAATGGCTCGAACTCCGCGGTGGATCCTTGGAGGACTTTGCTTTCCCTAGTCGCACGGATCACGCTGCCCACATAAGCACCCGGCAATATGCTCGTCTTGTCGACGAATGGGTTACCGGGATCGGCTTGCCCGGCGAAGACTATGGCACTCACTCTCTACGCCGAACGAAGGCATCGATCATCTACAAGGCGACTGGAAATCTCCGCGCTGTCCAGATTTTGCTTGGACACACGAAGATTGAAAGCACGGTCAGATACCTCGGCGTGGACGTAGAGGATGCTTTGACCCTCGCAGAGGGCACTGAGATCTGAAATTGTCTGGCTCCTTGCCATTGCAAGGAGCCAGACCCTCCAGCGTGGCAGCTGATCTGCGCCCATTCCAGTCATAAACCTTCGTTCCGCCTAGCCCCGGAATCAGTGGTCGGAAAGAAAATCGGGATTGGGGCGTAATTGCAATTGCGGAATGGTTTGTGGTCGCATTCACGGGAACGCCAGCTTCCTTACGTTCGGAATACCGATCGACGAGCTGCGCCGCGTGCGGCCTCACGGGATCAGCACATAGGCAGCGCCGAGTAGAGCGCAGCCCAGCAGAACGGGGATCATGCCGATCTTGAACCTGAAGACTGCGATCGCCGCGCCCAGGGCGAGGACAAGTGCTGCAACATTAAGCGAGGAGAGCACCGGAACGTCGAAACCGCCGCCGATAAAATCGACCGTGCGGGTGCGCGTGAAAAGCGTGTGGATCGCAAACCAGACAGCGAGATTCAAGATGACACCCACGACCGCTGCCGTGATGGCCGTCAGCGCCGAAGAGAGCGCGCGATTGCCGCGTAGCCGCTCGACGAATGGCGCCCCGGCAAAAATCCACAGGAAGCAGGGCACGAAAGTCACCCAGGTGGTGAGGATCGCGCCGAGCGTTGCCGCAACAAGCGAAGACATCCCGGTCGTCTCGCGAAAGGCGGCGAGGAAGCCGACGAACTGCGTGACCATGATCAGTGGTCCCGGCGTCGTCTCGGCGAGACCGAGGCCATTCAGCATTTCGCCGGGTTGCAACCATCCATAGGTGCCGACAGCCTCTTGTGCGACATAGGCGAGAACGGCGTAGGCGCCGCCGAAGGTCACGACAGCCATCTGGCTGAAGAATGTGGCGATCTGCGTGAAGACGTTGTCCGGCCCGGCAAATACCAGCAGCGCTATAACGGGCGCGAGCCACAGGACGAGAAGAGCTCCCGAGATCTTCAGCGACCAGGCCAAGTTGGGCCGGGCATGCTCGGGCAGGCCTTCCCCAAGTGCGGTATCCGCATCGTGGACGATATTGCCGCCTGCCGATCCGTGGCCTCCGCCGCCCTTGAAGGCGGGAAGACCCGCGCGTCCTCCGAGGTAGCCGCCGATACCGGCCAGCAAGACAATCAGCGGGAATGGCGCACCCAGAAAGAAGATGGAAACGAAAGCAGCCGCTGCGATCCCTCGCATCACGTTGTTCTTGAGCGCTCGCGATCCCACGCGCACCACCGCCTGGATGACCACAGCGAGAACGGCCGCCTTCAAGCCGAAGAACAACCCCTCGATAAGCGGCGCCTGGCCGAAAAGCACATAGACGTAGCTGAGGCCGAGGATCGCAAGGAAGCCGGGCAGGACGAACAGGGCTCCAGCGACCAGACCGCCCCTGGTCTTATGGAGAAGCCAACCTATGTAGGCGGCAAGCTGCTGTGCTTCGGGTCCGGGAAGGAGCATGCAGTAGTTGAGGGCGTGGAGGAAACGCTCTTCCCCGATCCACCTCTTCTCTTCCACCAAGATACGATGCATGACGGCGATCTGACCCGCAGGTCCGCCGAAGCTCAGGGCGGCGATGCGCGCCCAAACTCCCACCGCTTCGGCAAACGGAATGCCATGGTCGCCCGCGCGTTGCGATGGCAACTCGGAGGATGTGCTGACGACACTAGTCATGGTGCAGGATTCCTCGCGCTGAAGAATGCATGGAACTGGTTGAGGGCCTCGCCGGCTTGAGCGATGCGTTGAAGATCGTCGTCGCAGGACGCGCACACTCCGGACAGGATAGCACCGAGGCCGGGCGTCTCCGGGCGGTTGAACTTGCCATCGGCGATATCGAGATCGTGAATGATCTCGCCGATGGCGACCAGAGCCGGGTCATCCATGAGACCGGCGCGCACTACGATCGTCTCGAAGCTGCAACGGTCTTCCTCGTGGGTGAACTCCGCCTCTGCCATGTCGAAGCGAAGCTCGCCGGGCCCAGGCAGATAGCTGCGAGCGTCCACGAACTTGAAGGTCGCCTCGGGATCCACGAACCGGCGGATGAGCCAGGCGCAGGCTATCCGATCAACATGTACCCCGCTGCGCGTCACCCAGACTTTGGATTTGAGGTCGAGCGGTTGTTCGGCGAGGGGGTGGGAGCGGCTGACGTCAGGATGCTCGTAGCGTTGACGATCGAGCTGCTCGAGAGCCGTTTCAGCATCGCGGCGACCCGGTGCTCCGAAGTAATCAAGCGCCGTGACCTCGCCCATCCGTTTCTGAAGGCGCGCGATCTCGCTACCGCTTGCAGGCCCCGTCTCCAGCAGGCGGCGGGCGCTCTGCGTGATCTCGTCGTAATCGGTGTCCCTGGCGCCATCGAACAAGGCTTGTACGTCCCCATCCGTCATACCGGCCAGAAGGCGGAGATCGATCAGGATCGCCTCACCCCCATTTGCGACGATCTCGTTCAGCAGTTCCAGAAAGGTCGCTTCATGTTCCGGCGCCTTGGGCAGAACATGAACTGCATTCTTAATCGCCACGGCGCCGATGCCCTGAAGTCGGCGCCAGATTTTCACCCGCAGATATGGCGGCTTCGTGGGCAACTGGTGAAGCAGCGCGATCCACTCGGAATGAGGTGTTGCTCGAATCATGATAGAAGCATATCTCAACGGTGCAGGTGAGGGAATAGGTATATCTAATGAGACGCGCGACGGTGGGATGGCTCTCGGGGTACGTGATGGGCATGGCGGTTGTCTGTGCAGCAACTGCGACACCAGCCCAAGGGCAAGAGGTTCAAGAAGGACTGTCGATCTCCGGGGCAATGCGTCTGCGCTACGAAGCCATCGACGGGCAGCCACGGGTCGGCTTCAACGAACATGATGATTTGTTGAACTTGCGTACCAATGTGCTGGCTCGATATCGTAAGGCCGACATTGAGGTCGCTGTCGAACTTTATGACAGCCGGGTCTGGGGTGACCGGGTTGGTACGCCTGTATCGACGAATGAGGTGAACGCATTCGAGCCGGTTCAGGCCTATGTTGCGGGAACATTTCAGGATCCGCTGGGCGCTGGTTCAAAAATCACACTCACCGCCGGGCGCATGATGCTCAACCTTGGTTCTCGGCGCCTGGTCGCCGCCGACGATTATCGCAACACGACAAACGGCTATACCGGCGTGAGGGCTGATTTCGCCGCCCGGGGCGGTTGGAAGGGCACCTTCATCTACACTTTGCCGCAGGTTCGCCTGCCAGACACATTAGACGATGTTCGTTCGGCCAAAGTGAAGCTCGATCGGGAAAGCTTCGACCTCGTGCTTTGGGGCGGTCAACTCAGCCGTGCGAAGACCATTGGCCCCGCGACCCTCGAACTCACCTATTTTCATCTGGGAGAGCGTGACGCCCCGGGGCGGCCGACCCGCGACCGCTCGCTCGACACCTTCGGTGGTCGCCTGATCGTCGAGCCGAAGGTTTCAAATTTAGATTATGAAATCGAAGCATTTTATCAGACCGGGTCAGTGAGCACGTCAATCGCTGCGTCCGCCCACCGCCAAACCGTGGCTGCCAGCTTTATCCATGCCGACGTGGGCTATACTTTCCCGGGCGCCTGGACGCCGCGTTTGTCTGTCGAATATGATCGGGCGAGCGGCGACAAGCCAGGCGGGAAGTTTGGCCGCTTTGATACCCTCTTCGGTATGCGCCGCGCCGACCTCGCGCCAGCTGGGCTCTATAATGCCCTCGCGCGAACCAACATCGAAACGGTCGCTGTCCGGCTCGAGGCCAAACCCAGCAAGCGCCTCGACTGGTTCGCCGCATACCGGCCCATGTGGCTTGCTGCACGGCAGGACAGTTTCTCCTCCACCGGCGTTCGTGACGCTTCCGGGCGGTCAGGCGATTTCGCCGGGCACCAGCTGGAGGGCCGCGTGCGCTACTGGGTTATTCCGAAGCGGCTACAGTTTGAATTTGATGGTTTGGTGCTGGCCAAGGAACGCTTCCTTCGGAATGCTCCAAACGCCACGGCGGGCAAGTGGACGCGTTATGTCTCCTTCAACCTGATCGCGACCATGTGAAATCCTAAATGGGAAAGACCGGGGATGGTGGGCTGCCGACTTCGCGCGAGCGTCAGCTTGCCCCGCGAGCTGGCTCGATCCGGACATTCGCCTAACGGCCACCGGCTGCCATCGGAGAACAGGTCGTCGAAGGTCCGAAAGGGGGCGGCGGCAACGGGCAGGGCTTGGGGCAATGCCGTAGCTCTTCGGCGCAGCGGCGAACGACGGCTTCCAGGGGTAGGTGGAGGTCATCGCCGCTCATCTAGAGGCCGTGTTTAAGGCTGTTGCCAGCTACTTTCGACCTCGCGCAGGACGAAGCGATTTTCGGCACCAGGGGCAGGCACGCCATCACGGAGGCAAAATCGCTGTATCCGGACCGTGGAGCCGTCGCCGGTTGCCCCCTGTCGCACGCTAATTCTTGATCTCCTGAAAGAGTTGCCGCGCAGTGTCGACCAGAACTGTGCCGACTTTGCGGTCGCCCTTGACCATGGACGTCATGAATCCTTTTGCCTGCTGAAGCGTGAGATGGGGCGGGAATGGAGCAACCGAAGGGTCGGTCCTGACCTCGATGAGGGTCGGGCGGTCTGCGCTTAGCGCCTGCTGCCAAGCTGACCCAAGCTGCAATGGGTCGTCGACATAGATCCCGCCGAGCCCCAGCATCTCGGAAAAGCGCGCATAGGGCACATCCGGGATATCCTGTGTCGTTGGATACCGCGGGTTACCTTCCATCACGCGCTGCTCCCAAGTGACTTCATTCAAGTCGCCGTTGTTGAACACGCACACGACGAAGCGGGGATCTTCCCAATCGCGCCAGTATTTCTGGACCGTTATGAGTTCAGCCATGTTGTTCATCTGCATGGCGCCGTCGCCCACCAGAGCGATCACCGGTCGTTTGGGATGGGCGAACTTGGCTGCAATGGCATAGGGAACCGCAGCCCCCATGGAGGCAAGTCCACCGGACAAAGAGCCGCACTGGCCCGCCTGGACCTTCCAGTCGCGCGCGTACCAGTTGGCGCAGGATCCGGAGTCCGAAGTGACTATGGCGTCGGACGGGAGCCGAGGCGACATCTCCCAGACCACTCGCTGCGGATTGACTGGGTTGGCTTCGGCCATGGCGCGCTCTTCGAGCGTCTCCCACCATTTTGCGACCTCGGCTTCCACATCGTCGCGCCAAGATCGATCTTCCTTGCGCCGTAGAAGCGGCTTCAGGGCCCGTAGCGTTTCGGCCGCATCGCCGTGGAGGTTGACATCCACGGGATAGCGAAGACCAAGCATTGCGGGGTCGAGGTCTATCTGTACGGCACGCGCTTGACCATCGCCAGGAAGGAACTCTGCCCACGGGAAACCGGTACCGATCATGAGCAAGGTATCGCACTTGCGCATCAGGTCGGAGGAGGGGCGTGTCCCCAACAGGCCGATGGCGCCGGTGACGAAAGGGATGTCGTCGGGCAGCACGTCCTTTCCCAGAAGCGCTTTGGCGATGCCCGCACCCAACAGGTCGGCGATTTCGACGACCTCGGAAGCTGCGCTACGCGCGCCCGCTCCGATCAGGATGGCGACCTTGGTACCAGCGTTGAGCAGATCGGCTGCACGGCCAAGGTCCTCCGGCTGGGGAACGATCGTCGGCCTTGAATAGCCGGTCCCGGACCGCGTGAACCCATGCTGCTGCGCAGGCTCTTCGTATGGTTGGTCCTGCACATCCTTGGGCAGGACGATAGCGGTCACGTCACGCGCAGCCTTGGCGATGCGGATGGCCCGATCGGTGACATGGCGAAGCTGCGCGGGTGCCGCCACTTCCTGAACATACCCGCACACATCCGCGAACAACCGGTCGAGGTTGAGCTCCTGCTGGTAGTTAGCGCCGCGAACGGTGCTTTCCGCCTGGCCTGCGATGGCCAGAACCGGAACATGGTCCAGCTTTGCATCATAGAGGCCCGTAACGAGGTGGGTGGCGCCCGGTCCACCCGTCGACAGGCAGACTCCAAGCTCGCCTGTGAACTTCGCGTGCGCAGTCGCCATGAAGGCGGCCATTTCCTCGTGTCGAACCTGGATGAACTCGATGCCGTTGCCCTCCTTTTCGGCGCGTTGCAGAGCGCCCAGGACGCCATTGATGCCGTCTCCGGAGTAACCGTAGATGCGGGTGACGCCCCAGGCCCTGAGGCGTTCGACGAAGAAGTCGCTGGTCTTGCCGGTCACGTGATATCTCCTGTCCAGCGGAATGCGTTGCGCAGCTTGCGAGCGGCATCCTCCTCGAAGGAAACGCCGTGGGCGAAAAGGACGCGCTCGGGATTCAGTCCGATCATCCGTTGGATGGCGGCCCTGGTCTCGGCCCCGCCAAACCGCAGGGCGGTTCGGACATGGTGCGCGGTGGTCGCGTGCGTGCCGCCCGCCAGGCGAGCCATGATGCGCGTTATCGGTGGCAGCTTGACGGGCTCCAGATTCTGAATTGTGTCGCACAGGATGAGCGTTCGGCTCGCCTTGTGGAACAGGTAGCTTTCGCAGAAAAGATTGCCGCCGCGTAGCAGGCCCTGCTCAACCTCATCCTGCCAAGCGGAGGGGGCAAGGTCCTGAAGATCATCGTCGATCCGCACCTTTGACATGCGAACCTGGGCGCGATCGCGCAGACCCGGCACCGCCCATGTCTTTGCATCGGGGTAGGCCTGCTGCCAATCCGACAGGTGCGTCCAGTGCGCAGTCGTGGGGGCTAGCAGGTGGCGGACAGTCCCAAGATCCGCCAGCGCGGCTTTCAGTTCTGGTGTGCAGGCGACTGGAGAGTGGAGCATCAGCGCTCCACCTTCGAGCCGCACGACGGTCATGCGAATGGGGAGCGACATGCCGCTTGCCACCATCGTGTCGTCGACGATCCAAAGATCCTTCGCGAGCGATTTCGGGATGCCAAGCGGAGGGTAACCGACGCGGTCGGGTGCGGAGTACCCTGAGCGCAAGGACCACCACCGGTAAAGGGCGAGAAGACCCGCCCCGCCGACAGTCGCGCTTGTCGCCAATCCGAACTTTCGACTGCGATGCATGCGTAAACTCCCTTATTGGCCGATCACACGTCAGGCAGGCCGGCCAGCACCTTGTCCGGCGTAATCGGAAAGCTGCGTGCACGCACACCACAGGCGTTGTAGATGGCGTTGGCGATGGCGCCTGCCGCCCCGCAGATGCCCAGTTCGCCAACGCCCTTCGATTGCAGCGGGCTACCCGCCGGATCACGCTCTTCCACCAGGATCGCGTCGAGTTGCGGCGGGTCGAGGTTCACCGGAACGTGGTATTCGGCAAGATCGGGATTGACGATGTGGCCGTCGCGAGGGTCGAAGGTCAGCTCCTCGGTCAGCGCGCTGCCGATGCCCCAAACCATCCCGCCCATGCATTGCGACGTAGCCGTCTTGGCGTTGAGCACACGGCCGAGGGAGAACGCACCCGTGAAGCGACGCACCCGGACCTCCCCTGAATAGGCATTCACACCGACCTCGGCGAAAAATGCGCCGTACATGGCGGCGGAAAACGCCTCGGTGATCTTGCCGGGCTTGAAGTGACCGATCTGGACCAAGTCCTCGCCCCCCAGCAGATCCGCGAACGCGACTTTGCGGTTGCCAAACAAGGCGTGCCCGCAGGCTCCGCACTGGCCATGATCACAGCCCTTTTTCGTCCCCGTGAGGCCGCAACCCTCGCGCAGGAAGTCGAGCAGCGTGGTTCGTGGATCACCTGTGAAATCGTGAACCGTTCCGTTGATCGTCAGTGGCATTCTTCCCTCGCAAGCGGTAGCTGACCTCGTCGAGCAACGAGGTTCAGCGGCATGGTGATCGTGAGGACCGGAACCCAGCCAACTTCTTGGCGACGCATTCGTCGCTGCTGACCGGCGAGGATTTCTGTGGCTGGCTCTGCCTCTTCACGCTTTCCATCGGCAGCTAGAGCCGTTGGAACAGAAGGCGCGGACATCTCGAAGGTCGGACCATTCGGGATCAAGCGCGGTGCACCGTTCTGCGCATCATGAGTGCTGCTCCACCGAGCGCGAGTGCGCTCAAAACGGCCATGGCCGCGATCCCCGCGCCTCTGAGAGGGCGAGCGTAGGCCGCCGCCGATACGTACACCATCATCAGGTGGCGTCAGCACATTGCCGTTGGTAATCGGCGCCGGCTCCGCTTGAGCGAAATAGCGCTCGGAGGCCCCCTTGATGCCCCGCGCGTTCAGCGAGGGCGCGATGAAATGGCTGAGCCGCGAAGCCCAGCTTGGCGATCCGAGAATGACGGCCGATCGCGGATGATCGGCAAGGCGCACGACCGCGGCAGCAACGGTTCGTGGATCGAGAAGCGGCGGCGGCGCGGAAAGCGCCTTGCCAGTATAGTTGCCGGCGTGGAGGATCGCCGGCGTATCAACGAAGGAAGGATAGACGTCACAGATGTGGACGTCCGGATAGTCGGCAAGCTCCGCACGCAGCGCCTCCGAGAAGCCCTTGAGCCGGAACTTGCTCGCGGAGTAGGCGGCAGCAAAGGGTGCCGCCGCAAAGCCGCCGAGCGAGATCATGTTCACGAAGACGCCATGACCCTGCTCGATGAAGATGGGCAGAGCGGCATGCGCATCGTTCATATGGCCGATGAGGTTCGAACGGACGATCTGATCGTGGGTCGCCATCGGCACGTCCAGGAACTTACCCACCGCCCCGACGCCGACATTGCTGAACCAGGGGTCGATCGGGTCGGCGAACTCACAGGCTATCTTTGCGAGCTTGCGAACCGCCTCGGCGTCGCCGACGTCGGCTGGCACGGCCAGCACTTGCGCGCCCGCGTCGCGGCAATGCGCGGCAACCGTCTCAAGATCCTCCCGGCGGCGCGCGGCAAGCACCAGGTTCCAGCTATCTGTCTCGAACGCTTCGGCAGTTGCCTGACCGATCCCGCTGGACGCACCGGTGATGACCGCGGTGCGACGGCGCTCCCGAGGAGTGTCCGTCTTGCTCAAGGATTGGTACGGCCGAGGCGGTTGGGGTCGACGCTGCCGTCCCCCTGGGGATCATTCTCGACATCGCCCTCGACGGTGTTGTCGCCGTCGGCATCGTCGAGCTCCTCGCCCGACGCATAGGCGCCCTTGGACTGGCCGATGCCGGGGTTTTCTTTGAGGTCTTCGTCCTGCTTGGCCCCTGCGATGCCTTGCTTGGTGTCAGGCATGATGATGAGCTCCTCCGCGATTCGATGCTCCTTTGAGGCAACTGGACTGCAGACCGAAGTTTCCCCGAGCGACGCGCAGAAGGTCGGCGTGCGCGCCCAGGAGAGCACATTACTGATCCATGTGATTCAGTGGCATCGGTAATCACATAGGCGGCACGGTTCGGCTGCAATCAACCTGCCCGGACTCCTCGCGCGGGAACCGCGCCGCTCGGGGGGGCGCTTTTTCGCCAAGCCCCCAAGGAGTATCCACGCGATGAGCGATGAAGCCCTCGAAGCGGTAAAGCCGCCTCTTCCGGAGCAGCAACAGCAGGTTCCAGGCAAGACCGAAGACATGGATCCGCGTCCAGACCATGGTGAAGAGACTTACCGCGGTTCGGGCAGGCTCGAGGGCAAGAAGGCGGTCATCACTGGCGGCGACAGTGGCATCGGTCGTGCAGTGGCGATCGCCTATGCCCGCGAGGGTGCGGACGTGCTCATCGCCTATCTCGATGAAGACGACGATGCGCAAGAGACCGCGCGCTGGATCGAGGAGGCGGGCCGTAAGGCTGTGCTCGTGTCCGGCGACATCAGCAGCGCCGGCCATTGCCGCGCCATCGTCGACAAGGCGGTCGAGGCGTTCGGCCGGATCGACATCCTCGTCAACAACGCCGCTCACCAAATGACCTATGAGCAACTCGAGGACATCCCGGATGAGGAGTGGGAAAAGACATTCGCGACCAACATCCACGCGATGTTCTATTTGGCCAAGGCCGCGCTGCCGCACATGCGCGAGGGCAGCGCCATCATCAACACGACGTCCGTCAACGCGGACACGCCCAAGCCGACCCTGCTGCCATATGCCACAACCAAGGGCGCGATCCAGAACTTCACCGGCGGGCTGGCGCAGTTGCTCGGCGAGAAGAAGATCCGCGTGAACTGCGTCGCACCCGGACCGGTCTGGACCCCACTCATTCCGTCCACCATGCCGCCAGACCAGGTGAAGGAGTTCGGGAAGAATACGCCACTAGGTCGTCCTGCCCAGCCTAAGGAGCTCGCAGCGGCCTATGTGATGCTCGCCACTGACGAGGCGAGCTACATCTCGGGCGCCACCATTGCCGTCACTGGCGGCAAGCCGATCATTTAGGAGACTGCCATGTCCATTCACAAGATGATCGCGCTTCACCCCGATGTCGGCGAGGACTTCAACGAAACGCTCGCGACCGCGGCCCGCCATGCGATGTTCTGCGCGGAGATGTGTACCTCCTGCGGCGACGCTTGCGTCGCCGAGGCGATGGACATGGCGCAGTGCATCCGCTCGTGTCTGGATTGCGCCGACGTCTGTGCGGCGACAGGCCGGTTGGCGATCCGGCGAACGGGGCAGAATATCGAGACGCTGCGGCTGATGCTCGAGTCCTGCGCAAGGGTATGCGAGCTGTGCGCGGAGGAATGCGCACGCCATGAGCATGAGCACTGCCGGCTTTGCGCCGAGATGTGCCGCGAGTGTGCGGCCGACTGCCGCAGGGCGATCCCGACCGTTCAGTAATTGGAAAAGGAGCGAGAGGATGCGCGACAACAGCGGACAGGGTGATGCGGAGAACAACCTGCGCTACCCGATCCTGAAGGAGCATGAGGCTGAGGGCGCCCATCGCCAGCCAACCCACGAGCCCGGCGAAGAAGCGGAGATCGGCGGCAGCGCCCGCGCGGCGGGAGAAGACCCGTCGCCCGACGATGCTCGCGGTGAGACCTCCCGCGCGGACAATGCGCCGCCGACGGACCCTTATCCGAAGTCTGAGTGATGCCGGTCACGGGCTGGAAACTCGATCGCAATGAACGGGCACAGCTGCTCGAACGATTTCCGCCAATTTGGCCCGACGTGATTGCTGATCATGTCACGCTGAAGGCGGGTGCGTCGGCCAATGAGCCGCTGCCCGTGCAAGAGGCTGCCGAGATCGTCGGGAGCGTCGATGATGGCGAAGGCCTACAGGCGTTGATCGTCTCGATCGACGGCAGCACGGATCGGCCTGACGGCAGCACCTACCACGTCACCTGGTCGCTTGACCGAAGCCGGGACCGCAAGGCCGTCCAGAGCAATGACGTGATCGCCGAACGAGGTTGGGAGCCATTGCCCGCGCCGGTTCCGATCCATATTGAACCGGCAAGGTTTTAGCTGATGCAGCTGTATCTCGACTGCGACGGCGTTCTGGCCGACTTCGATCGCGGCGCGACCGAGCTGCTCGGCATGCCGCCGCGTGTCTTCGAGAAGCGTCGCGGTCTCCCGGCCTTCTGGCGGGAGATCGCCCGCCATCCCGACTTCTACGGCACCCTGCCGCTGATGCCGGACGCGATGATCCTGTTCGAGGCGGTGCGGCACGTCGATCCCATCATCCTGACTGGCTTGCCGCGCGGCAAATGGGCTGCCCCGCAGAAGGTGCGCTGGGCGGCCGAGCATTTTCCAGGTACCCGCATCCTGACGGTGATGGCGGTCGACAAGCGCAATCACTGCCGGTCCGGCGACATCCTCGTCGACGATCAGCTGAAGCACGCTCATCTCTGGCAGGACGCCGGCGGCATCTTCGTTCACCACCGCAGCGCCGAGCAGACCCTCGCCAAGCTGAGCGCGCTCGGCGTGCCGGTGAGAGCCGCTCCCGCGAAGACGTCTCATGGGTGATTTGGCGAAGCAGCGGGACCGGATGGTCGATGTTCAGCTTGCCCGCCGCGGCATCCGCGACGAAGCGGTGCTTGCCGCCATGCGCGAGGTCCCCCGCGAGCGTTTCGTGTCGGAAGGTATGGAGGAGTTCGCCTATGACGACGCGCCGCTGCCGATCGATGCAGGGCAGACGATCTCCCAGCCTTATATCGTTGCGGCCATGATCGAAGCGGCGGAGATCGAGCCGGGTGATCGCGTGCTCGAGGTCGGCGCAGGATCGGGCTATGCGGCTGCCGTCATCAGCCGCATCGCAAAGGACGTGTTCGCAATCGAGCGGCACGAGGTGCTGGGCCACGCAGCGCGCAAGCGGCTGGAGGGGCTCGGATACTGCAATGTCGAGCTGCGCATCGGTGATGGCACGCTCGGGCTGCCCGATGAGGCGCCCTTCGACGCAATCCTGGTTTCAGCCGGCGGTCCCGAGGTGCCGCGCGCGCTCAAGGAGCAGCTTAAGGTCGGCGGCGGTCTCGTGGTGCCGGTGGGCGACGCGGGCGAGCAATCGCTCTGCAAGATCACCCGCACGGGCACCGGCAGCTATGCGGAGGAGGATCTCGGCGCGGTCCGGTTCGTGCCGCTGATCGGCGCGCAGGGTTGGGCCGAGGACGGGCGCCGCTCGGCGGCGAACCATCTGCCCGGGGCGTCACGGGACCTCAGCTGTTGATTGCCACTGAGATGTGACCCGGGGTTTTCATTGAGAATTGACCCGGGTGGGTATGGGTTATGTGCTGCCGTATCCTGGCAGGTTCAAGATGCTGGCTTCTCCTTTCTGGCTTTTGGCGCAGCGGTGCTGGCACGGAAGCGGAAGCTGTCGTTTCCGGTTTCCAGGATGTGGCAGTGGTGGGTTAGCCGATCGAGCAACGCGGTGGTCATCTTGGCATCGCCGAACACGCCAGCCCATTCGCTGAAGCTTAGGTTGGTGGTGATGACGACGCTGGTGCGCTCGTACAGCTTGCTGAGCAGATGGAAGAGCATGGCTCCGCCCGATGGGCTGAAGGGCAGATAACCCAGCTCGTCGAGGATGAGCAGGTCGAGACGTAGCAGGCGTTCTGCCAACTGGCCGGATCGGTTCATGGTCTTTTCCTGCTCAAGCGCATTGACCAGATCGACCGTGGAGAAGAAGCGAACCTTCTTGCGGTGATGCTCGACGGCCTGGACGCCCAGTGCCGTTGCGATATGACTCTTGCCGGTTCCAGGCCCGCCAATCAGCACGACATTGTCGGCGTTTTCCATGAAGTCGCCTTGGTGAAGCTGGCGGACGAGGGCTTCGTTGATCTCGCTGGCGGCAAAGTCGAAGCCAGCCAGATCCTTGTAGGCCGGGAAGCGGGCCGCCTTGATCTGATAGGCGATGGACCTGACCTCGCGTTCGGCCATCTCTGCCTTCAGGAGTCCAGCGAGCATCGGCACGGCAGCATCGAAGGCAGGCGCGCCCTGCTCGATCAGTTCGTCGGCGGCCTGAGCCATGCCGAACATCTTGAGGCTGCGCAGCATGACGA
>NZ_ATHL01000142.1 GCF_000445125.1 Novosphingobium lindaniclasticum LE124 | reverse complement strand
TGCGGATTCCGGGGTCATCCCGGCCACCATTCCGATTTGATCCCGGCCGGGATTCCGAGATGATGCCGGCCACCATTCCGAGCAATTCCCGGCCACCCGGGAGGGAGTGAGAAGCCCGATCGTTGGGTCCATCTTATCGGCGCAGCAGCCGGAGGATGGAGATGCCGACGAGGAGGCCGAAGATGCGCCATGTGCGCGAAGTAATGAGAATGCATCGGGAGGCTTGTGTCCCGATGCGCGAGATCGCCCGACTGACTGGCCTTGCTCGATCAACGGTGCGCGACATGATCGTGCGCTTCGACCGCTCGGGATTGGCGTGGCCGGTTCCGTCCGAGATCGGCGACATAGATCTGGAGGGCCGCTTGTATGGCCCCTCCGGCGTCAAACCTGGCCGACGCAAGCTTCCGGAGCCGGACTGGCCGGTGGTAGCGCGCGAGCTGAAGCGCAAACACGTGACGCTGCAGGTGCTCTGGGAGGAGTACCGTGCCGAGCATCCGGACGGATATCGCTACTCGAGATTCTGCGATCTGTTCCGCCGCTGGGAAGGCCGCTTGCCGCTGGTCATGCGGCAGAGCCATGCCGGGGGCGAGAAGCTATTCCTTGATTACGCTGGCGATACGGTGCCGGTCGTGGTGAACCGGCGGACCGGAGAAGTCCGCGACGCCCACATCTTCGTCGCCGTGATGGGCGGATCGAGCCTATCGTTTGCGCTGGCGACGTGGACCGAGCAGTTTCCCGACTGGATCGCAGGTAACAATGCCGCCTTCGCCTTCTTCCGCGGTGTTCCTCAGTTGCTGGTGCCCGACAACGCCAAGGTGGCGGTGATCAAGGCCTGTCACTTCGACCCTCAGGTGAACCGCAGTTACACCGACATGGCCCGGCATTACGGTACGGCGATCCTGCCGACCCGGCCGCGCAAGCCGCGGGACAAAGCCAAAGTCGAAGCCTGCGTCGGTATCGTCGAACGCTGGTTGCTTGGCCGCTTACGTAACCGGATCTTCTACAGCCTCGCCGAGGTGAACGCAGCGATCGCCGAATGCCTTGCCGATCTCAATGACCGGCGGGTGCTGCGCCAGTTCGGCAAGACGCGCCGCCAGCTGTTCGACGAAGTCGATGTTCCGAACCTCAAGCCGCTGCCGGCAGAGCCGTGGGTTCATGCCGAATGGCGCCGCTGCCGCGTCGGGCTGGATTATCATATCGCAATCGAGCGGCATCACTACTCGGTCCCGCACCGCTTCGCGCGCCGGGAGGTCGAAGCCCGGTTCACTGCCAGCACGGTCGAAATCTTCCTGGGAGGCGAGCGTATCGCCGTGCACATGCGCGGCAGCGGGAATGGCCGGCACACCACAGTCCCCGAGCACATGCCCTCCAGCCATCGGCGCTACGGCGAATGGACGCCGGCCAAGATCCGCGAAGAGGCAAGCCGGATCGGGCCGATGTTGTCCCTATTGGTGGAGAAGGTCATCGAGGCGAAGCCCCATCCCGAACAGGGCTACCGGTCATGCTTGGGCATCATCGGGCTCGAGAAACGCTTCGGTGCCCAGCGGCTCGAAGCCGCGGCGCTGCGCGCGCTGGAAATCCAGGCGCGCAATTATCCGTCGGTCAAATCGATCCTCGAGAAGGGGCTCGATCAGGTGCCTGTTCCCCAATCCCCCGAGCAAGAGCCGATCATCCACTCCAACATCCGCGGCTCGAGCTACTACAACTGAAGGAGCAAGAATGCTGAAGCATCCCACTCTGGACCTTCTGGGCCAGCTTGGCCTGGCCGGCATGGCCAAGGCCTTCGCCGAGATGGAAGGCAACGACGATGCAGATGGCCTCAGCCATGCCGAATGGCTGGCGCTGCTGCTCGACCACGAGGCCACCTACCGAAATGACAGACGCCTCGCTTTGCGCCTGCGTCACGCCAAACTGCGGCACCGCGCCGTGCCTGAGGATGTTGATTATCGAACACGCCGCAGCCTTGATCGCCGGCTCTTCGAAACGCTGCTCGCCGGTGACTGGATATCCAGGCACGAGAACTTGGCCATCATCGGCCCGACCGGCATCGGCAAAAGTTGGTTGGCCTGTGCGATCGGCCACAAGGCCTGCCGCGATAATCGTTCGGTTCTCTACACGAGGTTGCCGCGGCTGATCGACGAGCTCACGCTGGCCAAAGGTGACGGCCGTATCGCCGCCCGCCTGAAAAGCCTCGCCCGGGTGGAGCTACTGATCCTGGACGATTGGGGCCTTCAGCCGCTCGACGGCAACGCCCGCCATCATCTCCTGGAAATCCTCGAAGACCGCTACGGTCAGCGCTCCACGCTCGTCACCAGCCAACTTCCCGTGGCCCGCTGGCATCAGACCATAAACGATCCGACATACGCCGACGCCATCCTGGACCGCCTCGTTCACAATGCACACCGCCTCGAACTCGAGGGTGAATCCATGCGCCGGCCTGCGACCCAAACCGCCGCTTGACCACCGTCAATCCCTAATGCCATCAAGCGAAACGATCTGGCTTCTACCCGGCCGGGATCAAATCGGAATGATGGCCGGGATCAGATTGGAACAGGCGACCGGGATCATCGGAATCCGCACTACGCCCTTCGCCAATCCCGGAACGCAGGATTCTCATCTTGTTTGTCGCGCTTTCTCACCCTGAATGTCGCGCGACACGAGGACAGGGAAGTTCGATCTTCTGCTGGCAGAGGCGCTAGACCGTATATCCCGCGATCAGGCCGACATCGCGACGCTTTACAAGCACCTACAGTTTGCCGGCATAACCATCGTCACTCTCGCCGAAGGAGAAATCTCCGAACTCCATGTTGGCCTCAAGGGCACGATGAACGCGCTGTTCCTGAAGGATCTTGCGAAGAAAACCCATCGCGGATTGCGYGGCCGCGTCGAGAAGGGAAARTCTGGGGGCGGACTGTCCTACGGCTACGATCTGGTGAGGTGCCTTGACGCCGGTGGTGAACCGATCCGGGGCGATCGCACGATCAACGTGGTGGAAGCCGAGGTCATCCGCCGCATATTCCGTGACTACGCGAATGGCATCAGCCCTTTGACAATAGCCAAGCGGCTCAATGCGGAAGGGATACCCGGCCCGTATGGCAAGCTATGGGGGAACACAACATTGCGCGGCCACATCAAGCGCGGCACCGGCATCCTCAACAACGAACTCTATATCGGCCGGCTCATCTGGAATCGTCAACGTTATCTCAAGGATCCTCGGACGGGTCGACGTGTCTCCCGCATCAATCCCGAATCCCAGTGGATTACAACGGAAGTACCCGAGCTGCGAATTCTCGATGACGACTTGTGGCAAGCTGTAAAGGCGCGCCAAACGTCCCTGCGCATTGACTACGCTCGCTCGATGGACAGCGCAAACGTGGGAGCCGAGCTCCAGATGAAGCGCCGACCAAAATCATTGTTATCCGGCCTGCTTGTCTGCGGCACCTGTAACGGCCCGGTCTCACTGCGAGGACAGGATCGCTTTGGGTGTTCGGCGCACTTGAACCGACGTTCGTGCACAAACGCTCGCACCATCAAGCGCGAGGCGCTTGAAGCACGAGTTCTTGAGGGCCTTCGCCACCGGTTGATGGCGCCTGAGATTGTGGCTGAAGCCATCCACGCCTATGTCGAGGAGACCAATCGCCTGAACCAACAACAGCGCGCGGCAGCGGCTGCTGACAAAGCGGAGCTCAAAAAGGTG
>NZ_ATHL01000141.1 GCF_000445125.1 Novosphingobium lindaniclasticum LE124 | reverse complement strand
GAGCATCTTGTGAACATGGCAGCCGATGGTGATGGCACGCGGGGTCTGGTCGACAAGCTGTTGGAACTGGAGGCGCAGGAAGACGCCATACGGGCGCGAATGAGCGAGGCGCCTTATATTGCCCCGGACATCCATCCGAACATTGCCAAGTTCTACCACAAGAAAGTTGCGCGCCTATCCGAGGCGCTTCATCACCACTCGGAACGAGACGAGGCGGCATGCGCCATTCGCGGTCTGATTGAGCGCGTCACGCTATTTCCCGGAGCCAAACCTGGCGAGATGAGTGCCACGCTTCACGGTGAGTTCGGGGCTATCATGGAATGGGCGTCGCAGCACGAAACCGCCGGAAACAACGGCAGATCTGGATCTGTTGCTACGCCGTTGTCGGTATCGGTGGTTGCGGGGGCTCGCAACCACCGATACCGACAAACGTTGGAGGTGAAAATTTGAAGCGTCCCCACCCCCTTTCTGAAGCTCAGAATCTGATTCCATGACCATAGGTGACCGCAGGCTTCTATTTCCGCAGAAGTCGATCACGGCCGGTCGATCATATGAGATTCGATGAAAGTCCCGGTCATCACTGAAGCTGCCGATTAGGTTTCGTGGACAAAGGGTATCCATTGTAGGGCTGAGACGAGATTGACGAAGCCGAGGTAGGACTCTTTGGTTTTGTCGTATCGAGTTGCGATACGCCGCCAGTTCTTGAGTTTGTTGAAGAGGCGTTCGACAAGATTGCGCCAACGGTATTTTTCGCAATCGTGTGGGATTGGATCGCGCCGATTGCTTTCGGCGGGAATGACAGCCTCAACGTCAGCATTGGCCAATTCCTCGCGGATGGCATCTGCATCGTAGCCCTTGTCCGCCAACAATGCCTCGATCTTATTAGCAATCAAACGGAACAGCGGGCCAAAGCCTTGGATATCGTGGCTCTGGCCCGGCGTCAGGACAAAGCCGAGCGGTCGGCCTTTGGCATCGCAGCGGGCGTGGAGCTTTGTGCTGAATCCGCCTCGCGATCGGCCAAGCGCCTCGGTTTCCTGAGTCCCTTTTTTATGCCGACGGCACAATGATGTGCTCGGACCACGGTGCTGTCGATCATGTCCGCAGTGGCATCACGAGCCACCATTTCGCCCAGTGTCTCGAGCATCGCCTCGAACACCCCGGTCGTAACCCAGCGCCGGTAGCGGCGGAAAACGCTGTTCCACTTGCCATATTCATCCGGCAAGTGGCGCCATTGCGAACCTGTGCGGGCGATCCACATCATGCCTTCGAAATACAGCCGGTTGTCCTGTGCTGGACGACAGCCACGACCACGCTCAGATGGCAGTAGTGTGCCGATGATCCCCCACTCGTCCTCCGTCAGCCCAATACGCTCGCCCAACGCCACCTCCAAAAGGCAGCCTTGAATCAACGCCCGATCCTGCTGTCAACCTTTGTCCACGAAACCTAGTTCTACGGAGCGGTTTGTCGGCAATGCTCATTCATCCGACCATGCCGGCGCCGCGCCTCAAGGTTGCCATCGACGGTGCGTCCGGATCGGTCAGAGAGATTTTGCTTGTCAGGGACCTCTTCGACCTAGGCGTTGCATCTGGCGCCGTAGGCCGGCGAACTTCTCCCGGATATTGTCGGCCTGCATCCCCGGGACATCGCTCTTCTTTCGGTGGTCCGGGTCATGCGTGGCAAGGTGGCGCTCGCTGAGCAATCTGGTGCACTCCCGGCTTATTCCAGGGCGGCGCTATGACAGCGTCGGGGTGGCGCAGCTGCTCGACGGCATCGCTTTTGACGAGCTGATCCCGCGAGGCGCTCGAAGGCGATGCGCTACTCAAATTCAACGAACAGGCTGCTCGTGTCGCTATCTCCCGGCATGCCTTCAGCGCACAGAAGCACACTGCCCGCTATCGCGCGAAGCAGATCGCAAAGGCGCTGTCCCCTATCCACCGAAAATCCGCTGCACATTGATCCAACGTGGATCGTGGTTTCAAGGCCGTCTCTCTGGTCTGCACGACGGCCACGAAATCGCGTGACCAGCACGGCTGGTAACAACAGCCGTCTCACTATGGCGATCTTGTGACAGAAGGATGTGGACAGGAGATGTCCAAGGGACCATCTGCGAATGGGTGCGAGAGGACATTAACGACCTCTGCTTCATGATGAGGACTGACCGACGAACATCACGCTGACCCTTCTCGACCTGGCCGGCACTGTCGCTCTGCTGCTGTGGGGCGTCCACATGGTCCAGACCGGCGTGCAGCGGGCGCTGGGCGCGAGGCTCCGGTCATTCCTGGCGCACAGCCTCCACAACCGCCTCAGTGCCTTCTTCGCCGGGCTTGGCGTCACCGCGCTGCTCCAGAGCAGCACCGCCACCGGGCTGATGGTGACGGGCTTCGGCGCCGAAGGGCTGGTTTCGTTGACCCAGGGCCTCGCGATCATGCTCGGCGCCAATGTCGGCACGACGCTGATCGTCCAGCCGCTTTCCTTCGACGTCTCGCTGGTCGCGCCGATCCTCGTCCTCGCGGGCTATTTCCTGTTCCGCCGCGCGCGGGCCGGCACGCGGGATTTCGGCCGCGTGTTCATCGGCTTGGGACTGATCCTGTTCGCGCTCCACCAGTTCCTTGCCCTGCTCGGTCCCATCACCGCCAATCCGCTCACGCGCGCGTTTCTTGAGGCGCTGTCCACCCATATCGTGTTCATCATGCTGATCGGCGTCGCGCTCGCCTGGGCGGCCCATTCGAGCGTGGCGATCGTCCTGCTCGCCATGTCGCTCGCCACCAATGGCGTGCTCACCGTAGCCGGCGGCATCGCCCTGGCGCTCGGCGCCAATGTCGGCACGGCGCTCAATCCAGTAGTGGAAGGCGGCGGGAACGACCCTGCCACGCGACGACTTCCCCTCGGCAATCTGCTGGCGAGGATAGGCGGAGCGTTGGCGATCCTCGCGGTCTATCCGTGGATCACGCCGTTCGTCACCGGCATCGAAAGCGCTCCAGCACGCGCCATCGCCGATTTCCACCTCGGCTTCAATCTCGTGCTGGCGCTGCTGCTTTTCCCCTTGCTCAAGCCCTACAGCCGTCTGCTTGAACGGTTGCTGCCGTCGCATCCGCAGGACGAAAGCCCGGATGCGCCACGCTATCTTCAGCTGGTCGCGGCCGGTGCGCCGGTCGCCGTGGCGCTGGCCGGCGCCACGCGCGAGGCGTTGCGCCTCTCCGACGTGCTGGAGGAAATGCTTGCCGGGCTGCACGACGCGCTCGCCAATCCGAGCCGGCGACAGATAAAGGAGACCCGTGCTCTAGACGACCGGCTTGACCGGCTCAACCGGGCCATCAAGGAAAACCTGCTGGCGATCGACACTGGCCGGCTTGACGAACTCACCAACGAAAAGCTCGCTCGAATCCTGACCTTCTCGATCAATCTTGAGCAGGCCGGCGACCTGATCGACCGGGGCCTGCTCGGCATCGCCAGCCGCCGGATCAAGCGCGGCGTGGCTTTCTCCAGGGAAGGCAACGCCGATCTCGTCGCACAGGTCGATCGGCTTCGCGAGACGCTGCACAATTCAACTGCCGTGTTCCTGAGCGGCGACATCGCGGCAGCACGCGCGCTCGTATCGGAAAAAGACGTGTTCCGGTGCCTGGAGGAAGATGCGACGGCGGCGCATTTTGACCGGCTGCGTTCGGGAAATGTCGAGACGGTTGAGACCAGCGCGCTTCACCTCGATGCGCTGCGTGACCTCAAGCGGGTCAGCAGCCATCTTATCGAGGCATCCGCCTATCCAATCCTCAAGAAGCGCGGTGACCTCCTGCCGACCAGGCTGAGGACGGTGGAATAGCGAGATAGGCAAGCAAGAGCTGCGTTATTGGTCCCATGCGATTTACAGCCTTTCCGCTGAGGAATGATCGTGCCAAAGCCGACAACGGGTTCGATAATCTTTCGACTGAGCTAGAAACGACATCCGAGAATGTCAAACGGCCCGCAAACGCGACCCCATATCGGCGTCGGAGAGGGCCCCCTTTTCGAGATTGAGCGGAGGGTTTTGGTGACGGCCTGCAGATCGTTCGCTAGGCACGAGGCCCAGATAGCTCATGAGCTGCCTGGGATTCTCGAAGCGCATCACGTAGCCGAGCTCCGCAGCGAAGGTGACGGGGACGATCAGATCGACACCACGAAGGGCCTGTAGGCTGCGTACGAGGGGTTCGAGAGACCAGCCTGGCAGGAACTCTTCGATCGCCGCTTCGATGCGTTTGATCCGCTCGCTGGCCAGCCGCAGCGCATCGATCACCTCCTGAAGGGCGATCTGGTGAGCCGGATGGTCGAACCGCTGTTCCTGCAGCCATCGCAGATATCGCATCGACCACGTCTTCTTCCGTGGGAAGATCCTGCCATGCTTAAGCATGAACGACGTGATGTGCTGGCGATGGACGCGCTGCGTCTCGACAGCTGCCGAGCGGCCGCGAACCAGATCGCGCATAGCTTCATGGCTTTCGTCCGGCACCCATACCGCAGTAAGCTCAACCGCGCGCAACAGCCGAGCCAGTCCGATCGCATCCCGGCGGTTGGTCTTCACCTGATCGCCTTGACGTCGTGGAATGAGCGAGGGTGCGACGACCGTGCACTCGAAGTCCATCGACTTGATCAGACGATGAAGTCCGTATCCCGTCGGCCCTGCCTCATAGCAAAAGGTGACACTTTCGTGCTTTGCGGCAAGCCGTTTCACCAAGCGACGCATGCTCGCCTCGTCGGCGTCTAACTCGCCTAGATACCTCACTTCGCCCATGCGTCCGCCGTTGGCGACGGCTACAGCGTTGCGCAGCTTTGCAACGTCAATGCCTACAAATGCCTGAGGTGGTGCCGGTTTTTCGGACAGGGTGTTAAGCTACTCCCGACCTGATGGATTGGTACGGGAATGAAGACGACAAGGAAGCGCTACAGCGAGGATTTCAAGGCGAAGGTGGCGCTAGAGGCGATCCGGGGCGACCTGACGCTAGCGGAGTTGGCTGCCAAGCATGGCGTGCACCATACGATGATCGCATCGTGGAAGCGGCAGGCCATCGAGGGAATGGCGAGCACCTTTTCCGGAGCCGGTGATGTAGCCAAGGCTGTCAGCGAGAGCGAGGTCGAGAAGCTGCACGCCAAGATCGGGCAACTGGTCGTGGAGCGGGATTTTTTAGCGAAAGCCTTCGGTCGATGAGCGTGGACCGGAGGCGGGCGATGGTCGAACCTGCTCACCATCGCCTGTCAATCTCGGCGCAGTGTCGCCTGCTGCGGATCAGCCGCTCGTCCTATTACTATGCGCCGGCGCCGGAGACCAATGAAACGCTGGCACTGATGACGGTGATCGACGCGACGTTCCTGGACTGCCCGTGGTATGGCAGCCGCCAGATGGCGCGGCACCTGCGGCGTGCCGGACACGAGATCGGTCGCCGTCGGGCACGGCGGTTGATGGCGAAGATGGGCCTGACGCCGATCTACCAGCGTCCCCGCACGAGCGATCCGCATCCGCAGCACCGGGTCTACCCGTATCTGCTGCGCAAGCTGGCGATCGAGCGGCCCAACCACGTCTGGTGCGCCGACGTGACGTACATCCCCATGCGCCGGGGCTTCCTCTATCTGGTAGCGGTCATGGATTGGGCGACCCGGAAGGTCCTGGCCTGGCGGTTGTCGAACACCATGGATGCCGGCTTCTGCGTCGCGGCGCTGGAAGAGGCTCTGGCCCGGTTCGGCAAGCCGGAAATCTTCAACACCGATCAGGGTAGCCAGTTCACCAGCTTCGCCTTCACCAGCGTGCTGCGCGAGGCCGAGGTCCGCATCAGCATGGATGGTCGGGGACGGTGGATGGACAACGTCTTCATCGAGCGGCTTTGGCGCTCCCTGAAGTACGAATGCGTCTACCTCCATGCCTTTGAGACCGGTTCGGAGCTGAAGGTTGGTCTTGGTCGGTGGATCACCTATTACAACACCCAGCGTCCGCACTCGAGCCTTGCCGGCAGAACGCCGGTTGAGGCCTATCGGCGAAACGGGCAATCAGATCATGGGGGGCATGCCCCCCATGATCTGATGATCAAGCAGGCGGCATGAACGACAACCGGGATTAGCTTAACTCAGCCGCCAAACTGTCCAGCAAGGCGGGACCACCTCAGCCTCTCTCTGCTCGACCGCCCTCGCCACCACAGTGTAAGCGTAGGGTCGCCCTCAGTCGCTCAGCGGACATACGGTCTTACGCTTCAGCGCCGCCTCGCTCACAATCATCGCAGCGCTCGCGCCGTCGGTCATCTGACTCGCATTCGCAGCGGTGATCGACCCGCCTTTCTCAAGCTCCTTGACGGCAGCCATCGCCTCCATAGTGCCGCCGCGACGCACGCCGTCGTCGGTGTCGAATACACCTTGCGGCGTAACGACCGGGATGATCTCCGCCTTGAACGCGCCGCTGTCGATCGCGGCGGCCGCCTTTACATGGCTTCCCAGCGCGTATGTGTCCATGTCCTCACGGGTGAAGTCATATTTATCGGCGATCATCTGTGCGCCATGGAACTGACTAAACTCAGTCACGCCGTAGCGATTCTGGATGCTCTTGGGCCAAGGGCCAACACCGATGCCAGCGGACCCATGCAGTTGAAAGTTCGATCCCATTGGCACGCGAGTCATGCTCTCGGCGCCGGCGGCGATGACGACGTCCTGGGTGCCTGACATGATCGCCTGGGCGGCAAAGTGTATGGCCTGCTGCGAAGAGTCGCACTGCCGGTCAATCGTTACAGCCGGCACGCTGTCAGGTAGTTTCGATACAAGAACGAGATTGCGGCCCAATGCGAACGCCTGCTCGCCGGCCTGGCTGACGCACCCGACAATCACGTCGTCGATCGCCGCGGGATCGATCCCGATTCGATCAACCAGCGCATTAAGTACCGTGGCGCCGAGATCGGCTGGGTGAATATCGATAAGTCCCCTTTACGGGCGCATCCCCCTGCGGTGCGAACGGCTTCCACGATATAGGCGTTTGCCATGCATCAAGCTCCTCTGAATTTCGCTGTTTTCCTCGGATATGATGGGCGGCGATGTCTTCCCTGACTTTGGAAGTGCCGGCGCCGGCGGGCCGTTGACCTAGGTCAGCAGCGGCCTCGGCATTTTGGTGAACCGCATCACTGCCGAGCCGAGACCGGTGATCAACTCGCCAAGCACCTCTTCCGGTCGATCCTAGGTCGATGACATGCTCCCGGTGCCGCGAATGCCAAAACAGCTTACCCTTGCCGCTAATCCCGAGGGGGTAGCCGGAGGGATCGATTTGATAGTTGATGGCCCCACGACGCAGTGCTTTCGCAAGAGCGGGTTCAACCGAGTTGCGGAAATCCCCACAATCGAGGGCAGTCCGGGCGCCGTATCCACCGATTACGAGCACGATACCATTCCCCCTGAGAGAATCCCCATCGTGGCGCCATTGGTATAGGACCGTCCAAACGAATCACTTCACCGTTCAGCATGGGATTCCGCACAATCGCTTCGACCAGCTGCCCATATTCTTCAGGGCGGCCGAGGCGGCTTGGATGGGGACCTGTGTGCCGAGCGTGTCTGAACCTGCTGTGGGGGGACTTCAACATTGGCGTCAGAAAGATGCCCGGGGCAACCATTATCTCGCGGATCTTATGTTGCGCCAGATCACGCGCGACTGGCAGCGTCATGCCGGCGACTCCGCTATTGGAGGTGGCAAAAGCCGCCTGCCCGATCTGGCCATCGAAAGCCACGACCGACGACGTGTTGACAATCACCCCACGTTCTCCCTTTATCTCTGTTGTAGCTACGGCGCGCGCGGCAACTTTGGAAATGACGTCGAATGTGCCTATTAGGTTGACCTCGATCGTCTTGCGGTACGTCTCGAGCGAATGGGGGATGTTGTTGTTACCTACGGTTTTAGCCCCAGGCGCAACTCCCGCGCAGTTGACCAGGATGCGCGCCACGCCATGAGCTTCCTCAGCCTTGTCGAGTGCGATATCGACACTCGCGTCATCGGCTACGTCGCCGCTTATGAACTTGCAACCCAAGTCCGCCACGATTGCCTTGCCGGACGCGTCATCTAGATCGAGGATCGTAACTTTTGCACCATTTCACGCGAGCATTCGCGACCGCTGCGGTACTATCGATGTTCACCGCTTCATTCCTTTCATACCGAACGACCGACACTCCGGAATCAACGCCTGCGGTGCGATCTCGCACATCAGAACCCAACGCGTGTAGAACCTAGCGGTGATTCAATCGCTATACATTGCTAACTACAAGCTGCGCGCGATCAGCTCCTTCATGATTTCGTTGGTGCCAGCATAGATCTTCTGTACGCGGGCGTCGGCCCATGCGTGAGCTATGGGATATTCGGCCATGTAACCGTAGCCGCCGAAGAGTTGCAGGCATTCGTCGATGACTTCGCATTGTTTCTGTGTGGTCCACCATTTGGCGATGGCGCCGTCCGTCGCAGAAAATTCGCCGTTTGCATGATCGTTAATGCAATTGTCGAGATAAATGCGTGCTACGGTCGTATGGGACTTTGCCTCAGCAAGTTTGAACCGCGTATTTTGGAAATCGAACACTGCCTGTCCGAAGGCGCGACGCTCCTTTGTGTAGGCGATAGTGAGATCGACGGCAGCCTCCATGGCCCCTACTGCCTGAACGGCCATCAAGAGGCGCTCCTGCGGCAGTTGCTGCATCATGTACGGTAGGCCGCGGCCCTGCTCACCCAGCAAGTTGCTGGCAGGAACGCGACAATCGTCAAAAAACAGTTCGGCCGTGTCGCTCGCTTTGAACCCAATTTTCTCGAGATTGCGACCTCGCCGAAACCCCTCTAGTTCTTCGGTCTCTACGACGATAAGCGAGAGACCGCTATGGGTTCCTGGCGGCTCGGTTTGGCACGCGACGATGATGATATCGGCGAGATGGCCATTGGTGATGAAGGTCTTGGCACCGCTTATTACCCACTCGTCGCCATACCGTTTCGCGGAGGTGCGGATCCCCCGGAGGTCCGATCCTCCTTCCGGTTCGGTCATAGCCATGGCCCCAACCTTTTCGCCAGCGGCCATCGCTGGCAGCCAACGATCCTTTTGTGCGTTGGTGCCATAATGGGCGATATATGGGGCAACAATACCGCTGTGTATTGGCACGCCGAAGTCGGGAAAACCGGCCCGAGCCAGTTCTTCGATAAAAACGACCTCGTGCCGGATATCGCCGCCAGCGCCCCAAGGTTCTGGAATCCCACACAGAAGAAGGCCCGCCTCTCCTGCCTTTCTCCAGAGTTCGCGATCGACGCAGCGCTGCTCGCGAAAGCGGGAGAGGTGGGGCACAACCTCCGACTTAATGAAGCGGTTGGCGCTGCGGCGGAAGATCGCAAGCTCCTCAGAAATTTCACTAGCCATCAAGTTTTTCTCTCTCGCTCACGCGATCGCTCCCGTGGGAGCCAAACACGAAAAAGTGAAGCGCACACTGCGGCATTACTGAAAGCGTTGACCTGTTATCAAGATCGCCGTCTCGAGGCGCATCATCGGGCGTGTGAGCGCGACTGAAACTGCCGAACGGTTCTTGTTCATACGACATGCGCCCTTCGATCTGGCGGCAACTCCGCAATCATAAGCGTTCAGCAGCATGTCTACCCAATCTGCCCGCGACGAGATCAAAATGGAGCCATGGCCTAGCGCAACAACCATACTCAACAAGACGGTGACCATGATATCCCCTCTGCAGCACCACCTATCAATCGGCGTCTTTACCGCTAAAGACTATATACTTCGATATCGAAGTCATTTCAAGGAGGAGGGTCACTGCCCCTTATCATTTTAAGTCGGGAGACCCCTGGGAAAATGGCTACATCGCAAGATTCAGTGCCTGCCTTCGCAATGACCTGCTCAACGGTGAGATTTTCTGCAGCTGTTGTTGTTGCCCCCTTAAGGTCTGACAGGTCCTCATGGGTTGAGCGGTCGATAAATTCGCGCGGTGATTTGTAGCCGAGAGCCCGGTGCGGATGCACGCGATGTTCGAGTGGTTGCCCGGATCGGGCGTGCGGGCCGACGAATCTCCAGCATGCAGGGCGCCGCGTCGTCCGACGATCCTCGCACGCTGGTTTTGGTGCGGCTCCGTTGTGTGCGGTCGCAGCATTTTTTGTGAGCAATTCGACGCCGGCGTCCTGGCTCGATATGGCCGACGCACTCAGCGGCTTGAGACAATTGTCCACCATCTCGGGCTGGAGCTCGGCGGCAAGCTTGGATCCGAAGTTGGCAATCGCGTGATGATGCCCGTGAGCAAAGACGCTCTACTGCGAGTAGTTCTGTGGCGTGCCTTCGATCGGCATGACGAGCTCCATGTCATAGGCATTGATGACTTCGGTTTTCTGCAAGGCCAGACATATGGTACGATTGTTTAAGACCTCGCGCGCCGGAAGCCGGTCAGGTTGTCGCCGGATCGGGCACTGGAAACGTCGCGAGCCTGGCTTGCCAAGCGTCCGTCAATATCGATTGTCGCCTGAGACCGGGGCGGTGGCTATGGGGAAGCGATTGCAAGAGGATTGCCTGTTGCCAATCAAGTTGCCGATCGTTGACACCTCCTGGAAAAACTTCAGCCGAGCGTTTCAGGATGCCGTCACCAAATCCATGCGCCAGATCAGGCAGGCTTGTCGCGCGACAAACAGGATGAGAGAGCGTGGAGTAACGGTCCCGGCATTAGCTGGGAGCAGTTTAGATGAGGCAACTGGACGTCGGCGCATTTGCGTGGCGCTCGTCACGCGGCCACTCTTGTCCCGCGTAATTTTCTCTCAAAGCCCTTCCTGACGGATGTAATCGCGGACGGGCTGGGGTTTGATCCATGGATAGCGGTGGTTCGCGATCGCGTGAAGCTTGCCCTTGCCCGACAGCATGCCGCGCCAGTACATCAGCGGCAGCCAGCCATACACATTCTGCGGTTCAGCCTGCCTGCGCTGCTCGATCTCGCGATCGAGATCGGCAAGGCTTCCCTTCTTCACGACACTGATGGCCTTGCCCGAGACCTCTTCATAGGCCCTCACCAGTTCGTGGAATGTCAGCGTATCGCCGGCGACCTCGAACGCACTGGGAACCTGCCCCTCGTCGAGCGCCACCTCAGCCGTGAACCGCGCGGTGTCCTCATAGGTCGTGAAGTCCATTGCGGTCTGGCCGTCTCCCCAAAGGAAAGCCTGTCCCGTGTCGAGATCGAATGCCCCGAGAAAGCCGAACAGGACGCGCCGATCGAGAAACGCGCCGATGTTGATGTGAATTACCTCGACCGCGCCGCGAGCCTTTTCCGCCTCACGGGCGAAGGCGCGGCGGTCGTCGGTGTTGATATTCTCGCCGTCGCCGAGGCCGAAGATGTTGTAGGAGAAGCTGGACGGGATGAAGCGACGGACCTTTGCCCGGCTGGCCGCATCGAGCAGCCGCAACTGGTCACCGACGACCACTTCAGGACCGCCCTGAATGGCGGAAACCACCGACAACGCGCCGTTCAGCGCCGTCGCGAGCTTTTCGCCTCGCGTCTCGTCATCGAGATCGATCTCCACGATCTCGACGCCCTTCTCCCGCAGAGCCGCCAGCTTTCCGGCGCTCGCCGGGCGTACCAGAGCCCGCAGCCGCACCTCCGGCTTGTCCAGCAAAGCGTGAGCGATCAGCGAGCCCAGATTGCCCGTTGCGCCTGCCAGGACGACGATCTTGCTTGTTTCAGTCATGACAATCCTTCTGCTCAAAGCGGGCTACCCGACCGCATCAACCTATCATGCTGGAACGGAGAGAATGTTCATCGTGCGCTTGAGGTTCTCGGCAATGGCGGTGAGGCGCACTTGGACGGCGGCTTTGGCGAGACCTCGCCATCGCATGCGGCGCAGGCCGTAGCATCGCTTCCATGTCCCGAAGATCTTCTCGATGCGGGCGCGCACGCGATGGATCGGTTGATTCCATTCATGGTGCTTGGAGCGTTTCAGCTTCGTCGCGACCCCACATGCCGGTGGCGACGATCCGGGGAATGCCGCCCTTTGCCAGCACGGCATCACAAAAGTGATTGCCGCGATAGGCGCTGTCGGCAAACACCTCGCCGGGATTGTCGGGCAAGGCACCGGGGCCTGCCTTGCCGTCATTGATATTGGCGGAGGTGACGGAGACTTCCTCAACCAACGCGGTGTCGGCATCGGCGCCCACGTGAGCCTTAAAGCCGTGAACAGCCCGTTTTCTTTTGTGCTTTACCCAGCGCGCATCATCATCGTCTTCACTGGCCGGGGCAATGATGGTGGCATCGACCAGTGTCCTGGTCTTGACCGTCACCGCCTTGGCCTTGAGCTGCATGGTCACGGTTTCAAACAACGATCGGTCAAGTTGGTGCGCGACCAGCAGTCGGCGAAATCTGACAAACGCGGTACGCTCTGGCGTCGCCTCATTCGCGGAAAACCCACAGAAGCGGCGAAAAGAGGCCCGGTCGTCCAAGGCCTCAGCCACCTTCACATCGGACAGATCATACCAGATCGACAACAGGAGCGCTTTGAACATTGCCAGGCGGGCTCACCTTTGGAGGCCGGATAAAGCGGATCAAGAAGAGCCGCGACCGCGTGCCAATCAATCAGCGATACCAGCGTATCGAGCGATGACGTCGTGCGCTTGGACCCTGAAAACCCAAATCGCTCCTGACCAATCGAACGCTGCACCACGGCCGCTCTCCTGCTTGGAGAGCCCATAGAAACAGCAATTGGCATGCCTGTCTACGCCCAACCGCGCACAGGTCTCATAAGCGGGTTGACCATGCGAATGATCGCTTAACGACCCGACGGGAGCACGAAGCTGTACTTGGCTTCGGGCAGCTTGCTGATTTCCAGCGTGATGGCACGAGCGGCGCCTGCAATGGCGGCGCATGCGTTGGTATGGCCCTGATCGACATAGGCGATGTCGACAGTGGCGCTGGCCGGTGTCGCATGCAGCGCGAGCAGATGGGCCATAGTTGGCAGGGAGCCATGCTGTGGGATTTCCCCAGATCTCGCATCGCCATGCAGGCTTGACGACCGGGATCTATTTTGGCCGAAGGGGGCCGGAACATCCCGCGGCTTTGTCTTCGCCCTCGAGGCACCCGTTCCTCCCGGTGGGAAATGGCTGCCGTGTCCGCCCCGGTCAGAGGATCAGGCGCGATCCTCCGCCAATGCGTCATAGTCGGTATAGCCCTGCGCGCCACCGCCATAGAACGTGGCGGGATCGGCCTCGTTCAAGTGCGCGTCGCGGCGGATGCGCTCGACGAAGTCGGGGTTTGCCAGGATCCCTTGGCCATAAGCCTCCAGGTCGGCGACGCCGGCTTCGATGTCTGCACCGATCCGGTCACGCGGCCTACCGGGACGGTTCAGGACCAGCGCATGGTTCCAGAGCCTGCGAATGTCCGCCAGCAGCTTCTCGTCTCCTAGATGCATCAGGTGGACATAGGCAAGGCCTAGCCTGTCTAGTTCGGCGACCAGATAATGGTAAAGGGCGGGTCCCTCCGGTCCCTCGTCGATGCCCGACATGGTGTTGCCGGGCGAAAAGCGGATCGCGGTCCTCTCCGCGCCTATTTCCGCCGCGACGGCCTTCACCACCTCTATAGCGAAGCGCGCCCTGTTTTCCAGGCTGCCGCCATACTCATCGGTCCGGACATTGGCGCTGGGCGCTAGGAATTGCTGGACCAGATAGCCGTTCGCGCCATGCACCTCCACGCCGTCCGCGCCCGCCTCTATCGCACTGCGCGCCGCGTGACGGAATTCGTCGATCAACGCGATCACTTCCTGGGTGGAAAGGGCGCGGGGAGCGGGGATGTCCTGCATGCCCGTGGCCGTGAACATCGGAACGCCCGGCGCGATGGCGGACGGCGCGACCGCCTGCCCCCCGTCCCGCTTGTTGTCGGGATGGGAAATGCGGCCGACATGCATCAGCTGAATGAAGATCCGGCCCCCCTTTTCATGGACCCCGGACGTGACCTTGCGCCAGCCCTCCACATGGGCGGAGGTGTAGATGCCGGGCGTCGTCAGATAGCCTTGTCCGCCATCGGACGGCTGCGTGCCTTCGCTGACGATCAGACCGACCGATGCGCGCTGCGCATAGTACTCGGCGGCCAGCGGGCCGGGCGTACCGTCCGGCTGCGCCCGCGACCGGGTCATGGGCGCCATGACGATCCTGTTGCGGACCTCGATTCCGCCGACTTGCCCTGGGGTGAAGATATCCGCCATTCTGTTGCTCCTTTTCCTTGCGCAGGATATCGCATTGCTCATCGTCGTGGACAAGGAACCGCTGATGGAAAACATTGTTCATCTAGTGGAGCAATCATGGACTACCTGAACGACATGGCTCTTTTCGTTGAAGTAGTGAAGGCGCAAAGCTTCCGCAGGGCCGCGCAGGGGTTGGGTATGCCAAATTCCACCCTGTCGCGCCGCGTCGCCCTGCTTGAACAAGGCATCGGCCTGCGCCTCATGAACCGGACGACCCGCAAGATCGAGCTGACCGAGGGGGGGCGCCTCTATTATGAGCGCTGCCGCAGGATCGTGGACGAGGCGCGCATCGCTCACGAGGAACTTGGCGATATGGTGGCCCGGCCCGTGGGCCTGCTGCGGGTATCCCTGCCCGTCGATTTCGCGACCAGCTATCTGGCCGCGCCCATCCATGAATTCGCGACGCTCAATCCCGGGATCAGCTTCGACCTGGACCTGACGCCCAGAAATGTCGATTTGGTGCGCGAACCCTTCGACCTTGCCATCCGCATGGCCTCGCCGGAAAATCCGTCCCTCATCAGCCGGGTCATCGCGCGCCTTCCGTCGGAATGCTACGCGTCGCCCGGCTATATCGAACGGCATGGCGAACCGGCCCATCCCGACGATTTGGCATCCCATCGGTGCCTGTCCATGTCCACCATGCCCCATTGGGCGCTGGAATCGGGCGGCCAGACGGCCAGGCCGGCGATTACGAGCCATTACCGCATGAACAGCATGGCCATGATCCGGCAGATGGCGCTGCTGGGCGTCGGGGTGGCACTGTTGTCGGAACGACTGGTGGCGGACGACCTGGCTCATGGGCGGCTGCGGCGGGTTCTGCCCCAATGGGCCGGCGCGGCGCGCCCCATTTATGCCGTTACCGAAACCCGCCTGCTGCCAGCGAAGACGCAGCGTTTCATCGAATTCCTGAAGAAGCGGTTGCAGCACGCTTGATGGGCGGTGCCGGTTCGGCCGCGCTCGGCTACCTCGCGGCTGCCGTGAATTTACTCTACGTAGGCAAGCGTGAATACTTGATCGAGAAAAAGTCCGAAAGTGCCTGCGCGAGTAACGCGCCATTGAGGTGATGACGCAGCATATGAAGAAAACCATCGACACCGATCTTTTGCGGGTAGCCTATCTGGAGGACGGTCCATCCGGCGGTTGGCCGGTTATCCTCATCCATGGCTATCCCTATGACGTTCATGCCTTCGATGCCGATGCGCAAATCCTTGCGAATGTGGGCGCGAGAGTGCTCCGACCCTATGTCCGTGGGTACGGGCCAACGCGCTTTTTGTCTGGCGAGACGAGGTGAAACGGGCAGCAAGCTGCGCGCGCGCTCGATCTGATCCAGTTCTCAAACGCTCTTGGACTGACCAGGCCGATTTTCGGAGGCTTCGATTGGGGCGGCAACGCGTGCTGCGCGGCCGCCGCCCTGTGGCCCCGGGAGGTCGGCGGGCTCATCTCCTATGCCGGCTATGACGTGATCGACGTCAAGCAGCAGAGATCTCCTCTCGGTGTCACGCTCGAACGCGTGTGCTGGTATCAGCACCTCTTCCAGACGGAGCGTGGGCGATCCTGCCTGGAGAACAACCGCGCCGATCTCGGCCGCACGCTATGGCGCGAATGGTCTCCCGATTGGGAGTTTGATGAGGCCATCTTCGAAAGGACGGCCGCGGCATTCGACAATCCGGATTTCGTGGATGTCGTGATCAGCGCTTACCGCTTCATGCACGGCAACGAACGCGGCGATCCGCTGCTGCAATCGCTGGAGGACCGCCTGGCAGAGCGTCCTCCCATAACCGTTCCGGCGATCACCATCGACGGGACCGCCGATCCGCTAAAGCCCGGGGGGACAGCGGATCACGCCGCGTTGTTCGCCGGCCCACACGAGCACTGGACCCTGTCTGTCGGGCACAATGTCCCGCAGGAAGCGCCGGGCGAGTTTGCTAAGGCGGCGTTGAAGGTCCGAAGCTGGCAACATGGCGGGAAAGCCGATGACGCATGATGATCTGTTGAGCGCCTATCGCGCGTACCTTGAGTGCCTAAGCGCTCGACAGCTCGATCGTGTGGGTCAGTTCGTCCATGAGGACGTAGAATATGGCGGGGAGAAAATCGAGCTGTCTGGCTATCGCAAGATGCTGGAGCGGGATTTTCGCGAGGTTCCGGATGTCCGCTTCAACATTGAGCGTGTGGCCGTCGCAGCCCGCTTGGCCTTCGACTGCACCCCCGTGGGCCGCTTTCTGGGACTGGAGGTAAACGGCCGCCGCGTGTCGTTCTGCGAGAACGTATTCTATGAATATGAGGACGGTAAAATCCGACGCGTGTGTTCGATCATCGACAAGGCCGCGATTGAAGCGCAATTGGGCGATCGCCCCGGTCCGGTTCCCTAAGGGGATCGAACCAGACCGGCGCCCGTACGGTCACCACGCATAGGCCATCGGAGCCTCACCGCCGGGTCCGGGCCAGATCTCGTCCAGCCGGCGCAGCGTCTCTTCATCGAGCACGAGGTCGAGCGCCGCGAGGGTGTCCCGCAGTTGCTCGGGTGTGCGCGGGCCGCTGATCGCGGCCGTCACCACGGGATTGTGGAGGAGCCATGCAAGCGCGACATGCGCGGGCGGCACGCCGATCTCGGCGCACAACGCCTCGTAGGCCTCGACCTGCGGCCGCAGCTTCTTAAGCTGCTCCGCCAGCCTGGGGGAGGCGCGGCGGCCCTCCTCGTGCTTTGCCAACGCGCCGGCAAGCAGACCCTGTCCGACCGGGCTCCACGGGATCAGGCCGATGCCAAACGCGCGCAGCGCGGGCACGACCTCCAGCTCGATCGTGCGCTGGGTCAGATTGTAGAGGCTCTGCTCCGACACGAGCCCGAGAAGATTGCGCTGCTTCGCCTCATACTGGGCCTGCACAACGTTCCACGCGGCGAAGTTGCTGCTGCCGACATAGGTGATCTTCCCCTCGCGGATGAGCTGCTCCATCGCCTGCCACACCTCGTCCCAGGGCGTGGCGGGGTCGACGTGGTGCATCTGGTATAGGTCGATGTGGTCGGTCCCGAGCCGCTTCAGGCTCGCCTCGCACGCGCGGCGGATATGGTAGGCCGACAGGTACTTGTCGTTCGGCCCGGTCTCCATCGGCTGGTAGACCTTGGTCGCCAGCACAATCCGGTCCCTCTTGCCGCTCTGCTTCAACCAGCGGCCGATGATCTCCTCGGAGACGCCATAGCCCTTCTCCATGTCGGGCTTCTGCGGACCGCCATAGACGTCGGCCGTGTCGAAGTGGTTGATGCCGGCGTCGACCGCCTCGTCCATGATCCGGAACGAGATCGCCTCGTCGCTGAGCTCGCCGAAGTTCATGGTGCCGAGGATGATGGGGCTGATCCGCAGACCGGTCCGCCCGAGATGCGTATACGCCATGGTGCTGCTCCAGCTCTTGTAAGGGCGGTGCGGATCAGCGCGCGACATAGCCACCGTCGACCGCCAGCGCGTGACCGACGACGAAGCTCGCGCCCGGGCTGCACAGCCAGAGGACGGCGGCGGCGACTTCCTCCGCCTGGCCGAGCCGCCTGATCGGCACGTCGCGCATCATGTCCTCAATGACGCCGGCCTCGGCCTTCTTCATGTCGGCGACCATCGGGGTGTCGATGATGCCGGGCGCGACGACGTTGATGCGGATGCCGTGAGGCGCATATTCCAGCGCGGCGCTCTTGGTGGCGCCGTGGATGCCGTGCTTGGCGGCATGATAGGCCGCACGGCCCGGCACGCCGACGAAGCCCCCGAGCGACGAGCAGTTGACGATCGCGCCCGAGCCCTGCGCTTTCATCTGCGCGAGCTGGTACTTCATGCAGGCGAAGACGCCGCGCAGGTTGATGGCGAGCATGCGATCGTAATCGGCCATCGGTACGTCGGCGAGGTCGGTCGCGTCGCTCTGGATGCCGGCATTGTTGAACGCCATGTCGAGGCGTCCGAACTCGGCGATGGTGCGCTCCACTCCTGCCTTGACCTGCGCCTCGTCCGACACGTCGCAAGTGACGGCGATCGCCTGCGCGCCCCTCGCGTCCAGCAAAGCGACCGCATCGGCGACTGCGGCGCCGTTGGCGTCGACAAGCGCCACCGCCGCGCCGGCGGCGGCGAAGGCCCGAGCGGTCGCGAGCCCCATGCCGGAACCAGCACCGGTGACGAACGCGACCTGGCCGGCATAATCATAGACCGGGTTCATGGCTCAGCCCTCGCGAGCGGCCGGCTCGACCTGCCGCTTCTTGCCGAACACGGGAAACCTGCTCGCCTCGCCATAGTCGGTGCTGTCCTGGGCGCTTCGCAGCAGCGCCATGTCTTCATCGGAGATGGTGAAGTCGACTGTAGCGTTGTCGCGCATGTGGGCCGGGTTGAGCGTCTTGGGCAGCGGCAGCAGGCCGAGCTGGAGGCAGTAGCGGATGCAGAGCTGCGGCACGCTGACGCCATACCGGCCCGCCATCTCGACGAGGCGCGTGTCCTTCAGCACCGCACCATGGGCGACCGGCGAATAGGCCTGGACGACGATGCCTTTCGACTGCGCATAGTCGATCAGGTCGAACGGCGTGTTGCCGACATGCGCCAGCACCTGGTCGACCATCGGCGCGACGCTGCCCTTTTCGATCAGATTGTCGAGATCGGCGCGCTCGAAATTGGACACGCCGATCGCGCGCAGCTTGCCGGCCTGATACGCCTCCTCGAGCGCGCGCCAGGCTTCCAGGTTGCCCTCTAAGTAGCGATCGCCCTCGCGGAACTCGGCCCAGGGCTGCGGGCTGTGGATGAGCATGAGGTCGATGTGATCGAGGCCCAGCGCCTTCAGCGAGCCGTCGATCCGCTCCCTGGCATCGGCGTAGCTCTTGCTTTCGGCGACGAGCTTGGTGGTGACGAATATCTGGTCGCGCGCCACGCCGCTCGCGCGCAGGCCATCGCCGACGCCGCGCTCGTTCTCATAGGCCTGCGCGGTATCGATGTTGCGATAGCCGACACCGATCGCGTCGCGCACGGCGCGGGCGGCGGCGTCATCGGGGATCATCCAGGTGCCGAAGCCGAGCTTCGGGATGGCGACGCCGTTCGACAGGGTCGCGGTCTCGTTCAGGATCATGATGATGCCTTTCCTTGGCTGGCGGCGCGCGGGCCGTAGCCCGGCCGCTTGGTGAGCGTGTCCCAGCGACCCTCGATGTCGGGCCCGTAGACGTGGTCCTGCCAGTCGCCCGCCGCGACCTCCTCGAAGCCGACCGAGACGGACTCGTCGCCATAATGGAGGATTGCGGTCACATCGCGGACGATGGCGTGCGAGAGCGCCTGCTTCTGCGCGTCGGACTTGCCGGGCCAGAGCTTCACGACAACGTGCGGCACGGGCTCATTCCTTGCCGAGCGGGGCGTTGTACTGCTCGTCCGTCACCTTCTCCATCCAGGTGACGTTCTTGCCGTCGATTGCCTCCTGGATCGCGACGTGGGTCATGCCCTCGTGCGGCGTCGCGCCATGCCAGTGCTTGTGCTCGGACGGGCACCACAGGATGTCGCCGGCGTGGAACTCGAGCTTGGGTCCGCCCTCCACCTGCGTCCAGCCGACACCCTCGGTGACGATCAGCGTCTGGCCCGCGGGATGGGTGTGCCAGGCGGTGCGGGCGCCGGGCTCGAAGTGGACGATCGCCCCCGTCACGCGCGAGGGGGCCTCGCGCTGGAACTGGCCCGTGATCGTGGCCTTGCCCGTGAAATATTCCTCCGGCCCGTCAACGGTCTTCATGTCTGCCTTGCGGGTGATGTCCATGTTCCTTCCTTCCTGTGCTGAGACGGCGGCGGGCAGCGCCGCGAGAGCGGCGATCGAGATCAGAACGTTCAGCATGTCGTCGCCTTTCCTTGGCGGTTCGCTTTGGAGTCAGTTCTTCCGATCCCAATTTAGCGATTGGGGCCGCTGGGATTAGCGCTCTCTCGCGCAATGAACTGATGAACGCTGCTCAACGGCATGGTAAAGGATCACATGCAACTGAGCCGGGCCGATCTTGCCGACTTCCTCTACTTTCTGGCCATCGCGAGGCATGGCAGCTTTCGTCGTGCCGCTTCGGAGATGGGGGTGACGACGTCGGCATTGAGCCACGCGATGGCGGGGCTCGAAGCACGCCGCGGCGTGCGATTGTTGAACCGGACCACCCGCAGCGTGACACTCACGGCCGCGGGAGAAGATCTGCGGGCCGCCATCGAGGGACCGTTGGAAAGCATCGGAGATGCGGCGGAGAACCTGAACCGCTATCGGGACGCCCCGACGGGAAGGATAAGGATCAACGTCCTTGAGGACGCCGCCGCGCTGCTGCTCGAGCCGGTCATGCCGCACTTCGTCGAACGTTATCCCGAGGTCGTGGTCGACATCAGCGTCAGCAACCGCATGGTGGACGTGATCGCCAGCGGGTTCGATGCGGGCATCCGCTACGGCGGTACCGTCCCCGAGGACATGATCGCGCAGCGGCTCTCGCCCGACATTCGCTGGGTTGCGGCCGCGTCACCCGCCTACCTTGCGAAACATGGCGCGCCATCGACGCCCGACGATCTGCGTCACCACCGCTGCGTCCGCATCCGGCTGGGCAACGACCAACTCTATCACTGGGAATTCGAGCGGGGCGCGGAAGCCGTGGCGGTGGACGCGCCAGGGTCCGTCATCGTGGACAACAGCCATGCCGCTGTGGGCTTCGGCCTCAACGACGTCGGCATAATCTATGGCGCCGAGCCGGTCCTGCGTCCCCACCTCGCAAGCGGCGCGCTCACGCTCGTGCTTGGCGACTGGGCGTCAATGGGCCCCGGCTTCCACCTCTATTACTCTGGACGCCGGCAGCTCCCGACGGGATTGCGCCTGCTCAAGCAACTGATTCGGGAGGTTGCCCCGCTCGACCGCCGGCAGGCATCGGCCTCTCTACTTTGATCTACGCTCGAGAGACTGGTCTGCTTGCGGATCCAACCCCAGTTCTTCCTTGAGTTGCTGATGCGCCTGTTCGCAGATCCAGCGCGCCTTGATGGCGCCGGCGAAAGCCTTGATCGGGGTGTCGCCGGGGAGATTGGAGAGATAATATTTTCGCTCACCATTCGAGCGATGCTCCCCCACCAGCCAGGCTTCCTCACCCGGCATGTGCCGGGCCCCGGCAGAGCCGATCCGCTGAGGCGCACCATCGGCAATGCGCACGCGCATGGCAGCAAAGCGGGCCGTAAGCCGTCCCTTGGTTCCCTTGCGCCAACTGACCTGATGCCACTTCGCGCTTTCGAGCATCGCGTGCGCGGCATGGACTTGACGTCGGGTACATGCCGCACGCGTGGTCGCCGCGCCCCGCTACGGGGAAGATCAGTTGCACGTCAGCCGGATAGACCTTCTGATGCCGGGGAATGCCGACAGCCCAATGCAGGCCGCGTGTACTCAGTGCCTGTCGGAACGGAGCCGACAGCCCGTAACCGGCATCGGCCAGCACACAGCCGAAGCGCACGCCGGCAGCGATGATGCGATCGACCTCCTCGATCGCGATCTCGGGCTTGGTACGATAGCGCGCGCGCATCGCTGCCAACATCGCCGTAAGCGCGCATTTCGTATGCACGCTGCTTCAGGAGGCAGTGCGGCCATCATAGTGGACGCTCGGCGAGACAGGCCACCGCGACGACGTCGGCGGGTCAGGCGCGTTTTTCGAAATTGAATGGCTGCAGGTCGTCGATATCGGCGTCGTGAGGTCGCTGGGGCAGTTCAGTGAGGACATGGCGTAGCCACGCGAGAGGCTCGACGCCGCAGGCGCGGCAAGTCAGCATCAGGCTGCAGGTGACGGCGCTCGCCCGTGCGCCGTCCACGATGTCGCAGAAAAGTCAGGATTTTCTTCCTGTTGCAAAAACCCTGATGTCGCGTTCGAGAAGATTGTTATCGATCGGCATCCTGCCGTCTTCGACGTAGCGCGTCAGGTATTCCCACTGGTTGAGGGTGTAGGATACCGCATCGCCAAGCTTGGTGTCGGGCACAACCTTGGGTGCGATGTCATCGAGCCACGCCTTGAGTGCATCCAGGACCGGGACGCTATGTTTCTGGCGGAAGCGGCGCAGGTAGCTGGCCTGCGTTCCCCCCTCACCGGGCATTTCGTCCCGCGCCTGCCTTTCGATCCGGTAGAGCTGGTCGAAGAACTTGAGCGCCTGTGCGGGCGGCCCGCCTTGTTTCTTCCTCCCCTTGAGGGCGTCGGCAAAGCGCCGTCTGGCGCGGGCCATGCAGCCCAATCCGGCAACTGCCCCGCGCTCCGCTGCCCATTCGCACTCTAGCGCTCCTGATACTTCCTAACCCATTTGCGCAGCTGGTTGGCATCGAGGCCGTGCTCCAGCGCAAGTCTCGCCACCGATATGCCCGGCTCGAGGCACGCCTCGACCAACCGTGCCTTCCCCGCCCGACCATAATAGCGCCGGCCGTTACTCGTCACCCTTACCGCCTCGAGCCCATAGGAGCCCATCGGTGCCATCTCCATGTGTCCACCTCTTCCTTGGTGGACACATCCTTCACACCTCGTCACTCAACCGAACAGGTGCGCGGAATTTCGCGCTTACACATCGCTGTTGATTGCCACTGAGATGTGACCCGGGGTTTCCATTGAGAAGTGACCCGGGTGGGTACGGGTTATGTGCTGCCGATGACCGGCAGGTTCAAGATGCTGGCTTCTCCTTTCTGGTTTTGGGCGCAGCGGTGCTGGCGCGGAAGCGGAAGCTATCGTTTCCGGTCTCCAGGATGTGGCAGTGGTGGGTAAGCCGATCGAGCAGCGCGGTTGTCATCTTGGCATCGCCGAACACGCCGGACCATTCGCTGAAGCTCAGGTTGGTGGTGATGACGACGCTGGTGCGCTCGTACAGCTTGCTGAGCAGATGGAAGAGCATGGCTCCGCCCGATGGGCTGAAGGGCAGATAACCCAGCTCGTCGAGGATGAGCAGGTCGAGACGTAGCAGGCGTTCTGCCAACTGGCCGGATCGGTTCATGGTCTTTTCCTGCTCAAGCGCATTGACCAGATCGACCGTGGAGAAGAAGCGAACCTTCTTGCGGTGATGCTCGACGGCCTGGACGCCCAGTGCCGTTGCGATATGACTCTTGCCGGTTCCAGGCCCGCCAATCAGCACGACATTGTCGGCGTTTTCCATGAAGTCGCCTTGGTGAAGCTGGCGGACGAGGGCTTCGTTGATCTCGCTGGCGGCAAAGTCGAAGCCAGCCAGATCCTTGTAGGCCGGGAAGCGGGCCGCCTTGATCTGATAGGCGATGGACCTGACCTCGCGTTCGGCCATCTCTGCCTTCAGGAGTCCAGCGAGCATCGGCACGGCAGCATCGAAGGCAGGCGCGCCCTGCTCGATCAGTTCGTCGGCGGCCTGAGCCATGCCGAACATCTTGAGGCTGCGCAGCATGACGA
>NZ_ATHL01000140.1 GCF_000445125.1 Novosphingobium lindaniclasticum LE124 | reverse complement strand
GACAAGATCGGGACCGGGAAGGCTCGGCAGGTCAACGCAAGGTTTGCCGCCATGGCCAGCCACTATCTGTTCGAGACGGATTTCTGCAATCCGGCTTCAGGCTGGGAGAAGGGGCAGGTCGAGAAGAACGTCCAGGACGCTCGGCGCCGGTTGTGGCAACCGATGCCAAGTTTTCCGGGCTTGGCTGAGCTGAACGCCTGGCTGGAAGAGCAATGCATCGCCCAATGGAGCGATATCCAGCATAGTGTCATGCCGGGCACCGTGGCCGATGTGCATGCCGAGGAAGTTTCCTGCCTGATGCCGCTGGGCCGGCCCTTCGATGGCTTTGTCGAGCAGATCAAGCGCGTGTCGCCAACCTGCCTCATCGCCTTCGACCGCAACCGCTATTCGGTACCCGCTTCCTTCGCGAACCGGCCGGTCAGCCTGCGGATCTACCCTGATCGTCTGGTCATAGCGGCCGAAGGCCAGATCTTGTGCGAACATGCCCGGCTCATCGAGCGCTCCCATCACAAGCCGGGACGCACAATCTATGACTGGCGGCATTATCTGGCGGTGATCCAGCGCAAGCCCGGCGCCTTGCGTAATGGCGCCCCCTTCCTCGAGATGCCCGAAGCCTTCCGGCAGTTACAAGGCCATCTGCTCAAGCGCTCTGGTGGCGACAGGGAGATGGTCGAGATACTTTCTCTCGTTCTGCATCACGACGAACAGGCTGTGTTGAACGCGGTCGAGTTGGCTCTGGAGGCCGGTGTCGCCACCAAGACCCACGTTCTAAACGTGTTGCATCGCCTCATCGACGGCAAGGCGCCTCCAGCGTCGCCAATCGATGCGCCTCAGGCCCTGCGCCTGACGCAGGAGCCCGAGGCCAATGTCGTTCGCTATGACAGGCTGAGGGATATCCGCCATGCGTCATGACCCCGCCAGCGCCGCGGTCGTCGTCATGCTGCGCAGCCTCAAGATGTTCGGCATGGCTCAGGCCGCCGACGAACTGATCGAGCAGGGCGCGCCTGCCTTCGATGCTGCCGTGCCGATGCTCGCTGGACTCCTGAAGGCAGAGATGGCCGAACGCGAGGTCAGGTCCATCGCCTATCAGATCAAGGCGGCCCGCTTCCCGGCCTACAAGGATCTGGCTGGCTTCGACTTTGCCGCCAGCGAGATCAACGAAGCCCTCGTCCGCCAGCTTCACCAAGGCGACTTCATGGAAAACGCCGACAATGTCGTGCTGATTGGCGGGCCTGGAACCGGCAAGAGTCATATCGCAACGGCACTGGGCGTCCAGGCCGTCGAGCATCACCGCAAGAAGGTTCGCTTCTTCTCCACGGTCGATCTGGTCAATGCGCTTGAGCAGGAAAAGACCATGAACCGATCCGGCCAGTTGGCAGAACGCCTGCTACGTCTCGACCTGCTCATCCTCGACGAGCTGGGTTATCTGCCCTTCAGCCCATCGGGCGGAGCCATGCTCTTCCATCTGCTCAGCAAGCTGTACGAGCGCACCAGCGTCGTCATCACCACCAACCT
>NZ_ATHL01000139.1 GCF_000445125.1 Novosphingobium lindaniclasticum LE124 | reverse complement strand
AGCTGGAGACCCGCAAAAACCGGTAGTGTTTGGACGGCTATGATGATTCATTGAGGGCGCGCGATCACGGAGGCCAGCCATGGATCCCAAGTCCCTGTTCAGTTTGAGCGATCACCTTGAGGCATTGAGCAAGGAGGGCGATCCGCTTGAGGTTTTGCAGGAGACGGTGGATTTCGAGTATTTCCGAGCGTGGCTGGTCGAAGGGCTTGGTTATGGCGATGGAGCCAAAGGCGGACGCCCACCCTTCGATCCGGTGATGATGTTCAAGGCCCTGATCCTGCAGGCGCAGCATAATCTGTCAGACGCCCGGATGGAGTTCATGATCCGCGATCGGCTGAGTTGGCTGCGGTTTCTGGGACTGTCGCTTGGGGACCGCACGCCGGATGAGAACACGATCCGGCATTTTCGCAATCGCCTGACCGAGACGGGAACGCTCAAGCGGGTGATGAAGGCCTTTGACTGGCAACTCCAGAAGAAGGGCTACATTCCAATGTCCGGGCAACTCGTGGACGCCTCGCTGGTGCCTGCACCAAGACAGCGGAACACCGAGGGCGAACGCGAAGCGATCAAGTCGGGCAAGAGCGCCAGAGATATCTGGCCGAACGAGCCGAACAAGGCAGCACAAAAGGATACCGACGCGCGCTGGACCCTCAAGATCGGCGGGAAAGTTCGGTATCGAGCGGATGGAACGCCGCTCCCCATGATCGCCCTGCCGGTCTTCGGCTACAAATCCCACATCAGCATCGATCGACGCTTCGGCTTCATCCGAGGCATGGCGGTGACTTCGGCGTCAGCGGCGGACGGGCGTCTTCTCCGGCAGGTCGTCAGCACGGACAATACCAGTTCCGAGGTCTGGGCAGACAGTGCCTATCGCTCCAGGCGCAACGAGAAGTGGTTGTCGGATCAGATGCTCACGTCCCGCATTCATCGGCGCAAACCTATGGGCAAGCCGATGTCGAAGGCCACCTCGCGGGCCAATGCAGCCAAATCCTCGATCCGGGCCCATGTCGAACATGTCTTCGCCCATCAGAAGAACCGGTTCAACCTGTTCATCCGCACCATCGGCCTCGCCCGCGCTGAGGCAAAACTGACGCTTTGCAACTTGGCCTACAACTTCAACCGCCTGATTTTCCACGAACGCCGGGAATGCAGGGGCTGACTCTGTCTGCAAGCCAGCCAAACCGGCGAAATCAACGCTAGGCATCGTGGAAATCGGTCCGAACGATGCCGTTCGTGCGCTCCGAAGCCTCGACGTCTGTCAAGCCAGGCCGAAATTACCCGGTTTTTGCGGGTCTCCAGCTAGTGGAATACTTAGTGTATTTTTGGCAAGGCACGCCATTAGGCACGAACGAATTTTATGTTCAGTAATGAAGATCCAAAAAGGGATAATGAGGGGGAGCATAAGCTCCCCTTTTCATTTTTACATCCGATCTAGAACTTCATTTTTCTGAAAAAGATGGTCAAACCTGACGCCCCTAAACTTCGCTGAATTCAAAATTTCAGATAATCTTTCGGCGGTGCCCTGCCGAAGCTTGCCATAGCCGCTGGTTACGCTCGCTTGCTGGTGCCCTAACACAACACCGATGTCCAAATCATGATACCCGGCTAATCGCAGTTGATCCGCAAGCCCATGCCGGAAAGAATGAGCTCCATGGCCATCCGCACCTTGTTTAATGCCGATGCGCGTTAGGTAAGTCCGCCAGAAACGCGATGCTTGCCCGTGCTGGCCCCTTTCATTCAACGAAAGCTCGGGAAAAAGCTGGTTGTTGCCGGATCGAAGCGCGCGCTCCCTCTGATTCGCGGCAAACTCCACAAACCCGATCTTCTTCAACATACTGTGGATCGGCGCGATGCGGCTCCTGCCATTTTTCGTCCGCTGGTTAGTACGCTCAGAATGGCGAATGTGTATGAACCAATGGCCTTCGTTGCATTCAACATCTTCGACACGAAGCTGCGCGATTTCCCCTATCCGCGCGCCGGTGAAAAGGCAGATAAGCGGTATCCAAAATCGCCAATCCCGAGTGCGTAATTCACCTGCTATGTGTTCTTTGCCATCTTCCGCAAAGCCAACGAACAAGGGGCTCGTAAAAATCGCATTTAATTGACTTACGTCGAAGGGTGGACGGGGGTTTTTGCGCTTGTCTGCATGGTATCGAAGACCCTCACAGGGGTTGCTTTCAGCGTAACCTTCGCGTTTCGCCCAAACAAAAAAGGATGAAAGGCCTGAAAGGTTTTTATTCACCGTCAGGAGGCTTGGTTTTTTGCCGTTAACCTGCGTAGCGACCTCGATGGCCTGCTTCATCGTCAGACCGGCAAACTCTTTCCTTTTCCGATAGCCTACCGGCAGCGCTGCCATAGCATTACGCCATTCCCGTACTTCCAAAGCGATAACCGAACGCAAACTCCGGTGTGAACCGATGAAATCAGCGAAGCTGGCTACAGCCAGTCTATCCTGCGCAAGAGTGTCATTGCCCTTTTTGCCCTCAGAGCTGCGCTGAGCCGCATACTGGTCAAAGAGGTGCAAGATGCCCTCACCTTCGCGAGCGCGCTCCTCGCGCTTTTGGGCGAGAACTACGGTGTGTTCGGAAGGCTGGAATTGCTTCACAGGATCGCGCAGCGCTTCGACGGCCTTGCGGAACAAGTCTAGGCCACACTTCGACAGATGAGCAATGAATTGAGAAAACTCTGGTGATTGTTCCGAAATTTCCCAGTTTCGGCGCGCAATCATCCTGCGCGCGCGCTCTCGCCAGTAATCGTCCTCACCAGCAAGTTGCCTACGGCACAAATCTAGATATCGATCTTCGAAGAGACTTTTCATCTGCTCGAAGCTGCCGGGGCCAAGCCTCGCCCTCGCCATAATTAATGCATCAAGCTTGTTGCTCGCCTCTTCGAAGCCCACACGCAAGGCAGCGTCTTCAAGTTCTGCCAACGTAGGTCGCGTTGACCCACCGGAAACGGGGTCAGCCGCGTCGTTCGCTGCGTTAAGTTGGTGGGCGCGCACTTCTGACTTCCAACGGGCGATGAGAGGCAGCGCACGCGCCTCCGCCTCGCGCCTGTCAGCGGTGCCGAGAGATTGAATATATTCGCGCTTGCCGATGGTCTGCCGAAGATCTGCGGGGACCATCATCCGCGCGTAGAAGTTGTGCGAACCGCGCCGCTGGTGGACTAATTTCAGGCGGCCCATAGACACCGCCGCTTAGATGGAAAACGTAGCATAGAAACGGCTATGCCACGACTTGTGAGCGCCGAAAAGTGCAGCTTTCTAACGTTTCTAGTAGCTTATTACTAGTTTGCTACGCTTCAATATACTTCCTGTCTCCCCGACCATTTCAGTCCAGCATTTCTGCGGTCATTTCAGCTTTCGCGCCATTGCGTCAGGTACAGGGCGACTGGCTGCCGCTGCCGGTGATGCCATAGGGAGAGCCTGCGGGATTGAGGCTGCGGTCGTCGCGAATCAGGTAGGCGGCTTCGTGCTTGAAGACCTGATCCTCGATGAACATCGTCCCGAACAGCGGCTGGTAGTGGTAGTAGACTTCCACGAACATCACCGCCGAGTTCGGAACCGCGCGGATCTTGTGGTCCTCCGCTCCCATGCCGTCCAGGATCTTGCCGGTCTTGCCCTCGCCTTGCTTGCCGTAGGACGAGACGCGATCGAGCTTGCCGCGGCAGCGCTGCCAGTGGATGAACTGCACCCCGCTGTCAGGATCGACCTCCAGGCTCGACAGAATGACCCGGCCATTGGTCTCGAAGTCGAAACTGCTGCCTTCCTTGAGCGCCCCCCACATGACCGAATCGACCTGCGACTCCTTCACCGTAGGGCTGACCGAACTGTTGTCCGTCTGGCCAAGGCGGGAGGCGTTGTCCGCGACCGAGGTGGCGATCTCTCCCACCTGCATATTGGTCATCGCCATGTACGCGACTTCAGTCCCGTAGAGACCGAGCGTGAGCAGCACCGGCAGAACGAGCGCGAGTTCGATGAACGAGACGCCGCTGCTGTCCGCCGCCAGCCTGCGCAGCAGCCTCGGATCGCGGCGCTTTGGCGAAAGGCCTGCGATCACTTGCAGATCCCCGCCGTCGAACCCATGGCCTGCTGCAAGGCGTAAGGCTGGTTCTTGCGCACGGCGGTCGCGGTGAGCGTGCGCTTCGTGCTCAGGTCGGTTAGGCCCGGTACCGGGAAAACCGGCGTGTAGGTTACCTTGACGGTATAGACCACGACATCGTTTGCACCGCCGTTGCCGCTCTTGCCGACATCGGCGTCCCAGTGCCCGTTCTTGTTCTCGTCGGTATAGGATTCCCCGTCGTCGCAGCGGTCGTTGTTGTTCTTGTCGTTCCAGGCTTCCGCGCGGGCGATGTCGGTGAAGTCGAAATAGCTCGACCGCGCGATCTCCACTTCGGCGCCGGGTGCCACTCCTTCGACGAGCTTGCGGACATAGGCGTCTCCCGCTTCGGTCTGCGCGATTTCCAGCGTGCCGTTACGGGCGACTTGCTGAACGCCGCCCTGGAGAACCGCACGGACATAGGCCATGTGCCCGAGGTCGAAGATACCCATGAGCAGGATGATGAGAACCGGCCCGGCCACGGCGAATTCGATGATCGTCACGCCCCGGCGGTCCTCGCTCAGGGCGCGGAGCGCGCGCATCCCTTGCCGCACCGCTTGCCTGGAGCCTTCGGTCACTCGGTGATCCTCAACTCGCCTACCTGCTTGGCGATTTCCTGAAAGGCGGTGTTGAGGTCGGCGGCATTGGTCGCCACGTAGGAGCTGTCGTCGGAAGCGCAGGTCTTCAGGTCCCTCGAAAGGCCGGACGTGAAGGCGATCACCCAGACACGGATGCCCTTGGCCTTGACCGCCTCGCAGACCGCCAGGAAACGCGAGGTATGCCGCGCGTCGGCGGTGCTTTCCGAGCCGTCGGACGTCGTGCGCAGATCCCACCAGTCCAGTCCCCATGCGGTGGGCACGGAGTTCGAGGTATCCATCTGGCCGTCGGTCATGAAGATGATGTGCCGCGCCACTTCGCCGCCGTTGGTCGGCTCGAGGTTGACGACATTGCGGAAGATGCCGTCCGGAGAGAGCATGCGCCCGCCCCAGATCATGCCGATGTCGAGGTAGGTCCCGCCCGCCGCCGTCAGGGAATTGGCGTAAGTGTCGAAGCTGGACTTATCCATTTCCTTGAGGAGTTGCGCCTGCGCGGGGCAATAGGAGCCGGCCAGGGCGCCGTCCTCGGTGATGGCGCGCGTCCAGGTGCTGGAACTGCTGCCGGCGCGGCGATAGGAGATCTCCGGCCAGAGCGGCCCCCACTTGGTGGCGGGATCGGAGGTCGGCGCAGAGTCTATGTCGATGTCGAGCGCCGAGGACGGGGTAATGCCGGTGATCGAGTTGTAGCCGAACGTCGCGGTGTTGGAGGTGCTGCGCTCCTCGATGCAGCCGCCCCAGGTGTAGGATACCGCAGCGCCGTTGCTGCCGTTGGGAACGGTCGTGCGGGCGAAGGTCTTGTAGGTGCTCGTGTTCACCCCGGTAACCTGCCGGTACTCCCAATGGTCGAAGGTCGAGCCCGCTCCGCCGGTGGAGTTGGTCGCGTCCTTGTAAGGCTCCGTCGTCACTTTGGTGCGTTTGTTGGTGGTCGTGTATATGTAGTAGCTGCTCCAGTTGCCTTCGCAGGTGTAGGTCAGCATCTGCTGCTCTTGCCTGGTCACGACATTGACGGTGATGTTCGGGCTCGTGCCCGAAAGAACCGGAGTGGTCGTGGGCGAACCGGTGTCCGAATAGCTGGTCTGGTTCTTCGGCAGAGCCTTGGTGCAGTCGTTGTACGAGTAGCTATTTTTCCCCTTTGTCTTGGTCTGGCCGGAGGACTCGTACTCGACCGTCGCGGAGCCCGTCTTCGTTCCTGCCGAAAGGTTCACGAAGATCGGTATGCGAGACTGATAGTTCCAACTGTCGGCCAGATAACTAGGGTCCAGATCCTTGAGCAGCCGCCCGACGTTGACCGTCGAACTATAGGGCACGAAGCCGTAGCGGACCCGCGCATTGGTTTCCTTCGTCGCGGTCGAGATCGTCGTGTAGAAGTTCTTCATCGCGGCGCGCAAAGCGGCGATGCGGGTGCTGCCGCCGAGCGCTTCGCCCATCGATCCGGTGGTATCCAGCACCATCATCACGTCGGCGTTTCCAATCCCCATCGACGAGGTGCAGGCCACGTTGACGGTGAAATGGTCGAACCCGAAAAGCCGCATGACCACGGTGTCCAGGACGGTGGTGGCGGCGCCTTTCACCGTCTGCCCCTTGTCGTCTGAAGAGACTTCGAACGCGGTCGATCCCGTGCCCTGAACGGTGTTGAAATTAGTCGCGAAATAGTTGTCAGCCACCGTGTGGACGGACGGCGCGAGGCCGTTCACCGGCGTCGTCGTATCCGCATCGGTCGCCACCGTCCGCCGCGCAGCCAGTACGGCGGAGTCGCAGGCGGCCTGAAGCTGGTTCTCGACTTTGAAATTGCGGCTGAGATCGATCGCTGAGCCGACGACCGCGGCGGCCACGACCATTCCGACTGCCGCGAGCGGCAGGACATTGCCCGAGATATCCCTGGACAGGCGGTGCAACTGACGGAGGATCATGCGCATCGGAAAGGCCAGTCTTTCGCCGGAGTTTCGTCGGGTTTCCGGCACGATCTAACGGAACTTACTTAATGAAACCCTGACTTCCTCGCCCTGCTTCGTCGCCATCTCGGCACCCGATCCAGCCGGCTGTCCTGAAAAAATTCGGCGTTCTTGAAATATTTCCGGAACCGAACGGAACGCGGGGAGTTTCCTATGCCGATCCGGGGACCGCCCTTGAATTTTGGGGGGAGGAGCGGTCCGCCTGCAGCCGGCGTTTCCCCTTGAGATTCGTAATGTCGCCCAGCAAGGCCTTCAGTCCTCACGTCCAGCTTGCGCTTGTCATCATCATCGTCCTGGGCCTCTGCCTGCTGATAGACGCGACGATACCCCTGGGGACGGGGGTGAGCGTGCTTTACCTCCTGCCGACGGTGATCGCTTTCGTCGCACAGCGGCCGGTGACGCCGCTGCTCGCCGCCATAGCGGGCGTCGGCTGCGCCTTGGCCGCCTATTTCATCGCGCCGCAGGGCCTGGGCCTGGAGATCGCGCTGACGAACCGGGCCTTTTCGGGCGTCACCAATTTCCTGCTGGCGGCGATCGGCTTCTTCCTCATCCGCTACCGCAATGCCAGCCGCCACCAGCAGTGGCTGCGCGAGAGCGAGACCGACCTATCGCGTGCCACTTCCGGCAGTCTCGCGCTCAGCGAGCTTGGCAATCGCACGCTCTCGTTCCTGGCTGAGCGGTTCGGTGCGATCGCCGGCGCCCTCTACGTCAAGGAAGACGGAACCTTCCGTAGGATCGCGACCTACGGCGTACCCGCCGACGCACTCGTACCGGAGACTATCGAACCGGGCGAAAGCCTGCTCGGCGAAGTCATGCGCCACGGCCGCACGACCACGCTGACGCAAGTGCCTGCCGGTTACCTCTCGTTTGGAACGGCCCTTGGGCAGGCCACACCGGCAACGCTCGTGCTGGGTGCTGCCCATGTGGACGAGACGATAAATGCCGTCATCGAGATCGGCTTCGTGAACGCGCGCGACGCTCGGCCCGAGGATCTCGTCGCCTTCCTCGACATCGTCGGCGGCTCGCTGGGCATCACCCTGCGCTCCGCCAAGTACCGCGCGCGGCTGGAGCATCTGCTTTCCGAGACGCAGCAACAGGCCGAGGAACTCCAGAACCAGAGCGAGGAACTGCGCGCCACCAACGACGAGCTGGAAGCGCAAAGCAAGCTGCTGCTCCATTCGCAGACCCAGCTCGAAGAACAGCAGGCCGAGCTTGAGCGCAGCAATTCGCAGCTGGAGGAGCAGGCACAGTCTCTGGAGGCGCAGCGCGACGAACTGACCCGCTCGCAGACGCGCCTGCGCGGCCAGGCCGACGAACTCGAACAGGCCAGCCGCTACAAGTCCGAATTCCTCGCCAACATGAGCCACGAACTGCGCACCCCGCTCAATTCGCTGCTGATCATGGCCCGCCTCCTGGCCGACAATCGTCAGGGCAACCTTTCGGGCGAGCAGGTCCGCTATGCCGAGACGATCGAATCCTCCGGCAACGACCTGCTGACGCTGATCAACGACGTGCTGGACATCTCGAAGATCGAGGCCGGCCGGCTGGAACTGGAACCGCACCGCGTGCCGGTGGCGGCCATGCTCGGCAAGCTGGAGAACACGTTCGGCGCTCCCGCCTCCGGCAAGGGCCTCTCCCTCAGGATGACCGCGGCGGAAGGCGTGAACGAGATCGAGACCGATCCGCTGCGCCTGGAGCAGGTGCTCAAGAACTTCCTGTCCAATGCCATCAAGTTTACCTCGCACGGCGAAGTATCGTTGACCGTTGCGCCCGTCTCGTCCGACCGCATCGCCTTCTCCGTGCGCGACACCGGCCCCGGCATCCCCGAGGACCAGCAGGACGCGATCTTCGAGGCATTCCGCCAGGCCGACGGCGGCATTGCCCGCAAGTACGGCGGCACCGGCCTTGGCCTTTCCATCTCGCGCGAGCTGGCGCATCTGCTGGGCGGCACGATCTCGGTCGACAGCACGCCGGGCAAGGGCAGCACCTTCACCCTGGAACTTCCCGTGGCATTCCGGCCGGGCGACAGCGCCAGCGCTCCGCAGATCCCCGGAAGGACCAGCCCGACGCCGACGCCGGCAGCCACGCCGACCACCGCACCTGCCACGCGCCGCGGCCCCAAGCCGCAGGACGACCGCGAGACCCTATCCGGCGATTCGCGCGTGATCCTGATCGTCGAGGACGACCCTGCGTTTGCCCGAATCCTCTGCGATCTCGCTCATGAAGTCGGCTTCGAATGCCTGATCGCCGGCACTGCGGACGAGGGCGCCCTGCTCGCACGGCAATACTTGCCGCAGGCGGTGATTCTCGACATGCACTTGCCCGACCATACGGGTCTTTCGGTGCTCGACCGGATCAAGCGCGATGCCCGCACGCGCCACATCCCCGTCCACATCGTATCGGCAGATCATGACGACCACGCCGCGCTGGCCAGCGGCGCGGTGGGCTATCTGTTCAAGCCGGTAAGCCGCAACAGCCTGATGGGCATGCTGGAGGGCCTCGAAGCCCGCATGGACCAACGCCTGCGCCGCGTGCTGGTGGTGGAGGACGACCCCCGCCAGGCGGAAGCGATCCACCTCCTGCTCGCCTCGCGCGATGTCGAGACCGTGGACGTCCAGAGCGCCGCCGACTGCCTTGCGCGCCTGGGCCAGGAAACCTTCGACTGCATGGTGCTGGACCTCAACCTGCCCGACATGTCCGGCCTCGACCTGCTCGAACGCCTCTCGCTCGACGAGAGTGTCGGCTTCCCGCCGGTGATCGTCTATACCGGCCGCGAACTCTCCGACGAGGAAGAGATGCGGCTGCGCCGCTACTCCAAGTCGATCATCGTCAAGGGCGCCAAGAGCCCCGAGCGCCTGCTCGACGAGGTCACCCTGTTCCTCCACCAGGTCGTCTCGGATCTTCCGGACGAGAAGCAGCAGTTGCTCGCGCGTTCGCTCGGCCGGGACGCCGCCCTGGAGGGCCGCCAGATCCTGGTGGTGGAAGACGACATCCGCAACATCTACGCCCTCACCTCCGTCCTCGAACCGCACGGCGTCCACGTCCGCATCGCCCGCAACGGGATCGAGGCGCTCAACGAACTGGCACGCGTGGCGGACAGCGACGGCGGAGCCGTGGACCTCGTGCTGATGGACGTGATGATGCCGGAAATGGACGGCCTCACCTGCACGCGCGAAATCCGCAAGGATCCTCATTGGCGCTCCCTGCCGATCATCGCCCTGACCGCCAAGGCCATGGAGCGCGACCATCGTGAATGCCTGGAGGCGGGTGCCAACGACTACCTCTCCAAGCCGCTCGACGTGGACAAGCTGCTCAGCCTCGTGCGTGTATGGATGCCGCGATGAGGCCGCTGGGACGGCGCGCCGTCGAGCCCGTCGAGGATATCGAGGTCGACCTGCTGGTCGAGGCGATCTGGCGGCGATACCAGTACGATTTCCGCGACTATTCGCGCGCCTCGCTGCTGCGCCGGCTTCAGCGGGCGCAGTCGCATTTCGGCTATCCGCACCTGTCCAGCCTGCTCGACCGCATCCTGCACGATAGCGGTAGCCTCAATGTCCTGATCGGTTTCCTGACGATCCAGGTCAGCGAGATGTTCCGCGACCCTGAGTATTTCCGCGCCATCCGCGAGCAGGTCATACCGCATCTGCGCACCTGGCCCTCGATCAAGGTCTGGGTCGCCGGCTGCGCCAACGGCGAGGAATTCTATTCGCTGGCGATCCTGTTCCGCGAGGAAGGCCTGGAAGATCGCACCTTGTTCTACTGCACGGACATCAACCCTTCCGCGCTCGCCAAGGCGGAAGCCGGTGTCTACGAGATCGAGCGGATCGCCGGTTTCTCCCGCAACTACGGCGAAGCGGGGGGCAAGGCTTCGTTGTCGGAATACTATACCGCCAACTACGGCGTCGCCCGTTTCGATCCCACCTTGCGCCGGCGCGCGGTCTTCGCCGATCACAACCTCGCCAGCGACGCTGTTTTTTCCGAGGTTCAGCTGGTGTCCAGCCGCAACGTGCTGATCTACTTCGACCGCGCCTTGCAGGACCGGGCCCTCGGCCTCTTCGCGCAGTCGCTACCGCCGGGGGGCTTCCTCGGCCTGGGATCGAAGGAAACCGTGCATTTTTCCGCCGAAGTAGACAGTTTCGCCGAATTCGCGCCCTTGGAAAAGATCTGGCGACGCACCAAACACGACGTCCAGGAGGCCGCCCTTGCTGAATGAGCCGCTCAAGATCCTGGCCGTGGACGACATCAGGGAGAACCTGCTCGTCCTCGAAGCGGCCCTGGACCAGCCCGGCGTGGAACTGGTCACCGTCTCCTCCGGGTTCGAGGCGCTGGAAGCCATGCTGCGCCACGATTTCGCCCTGGCCCTGCTCGACGTCATGATGCCAGAGATGGACGGCTTCGAACTCGCCGAACTGATGCGCGGGACCGAGAGGACGCGCGCCGTCCCGATCATCTTCCTGACCGCCCTGGCCACCGACGAGCGTCGCCGCTTTCGCGGCTACGAGGCGGGCGCGGTCGACTACCTGCTCAAGCCGCTCGACATGGTCGAGCTCAATTCGAAAGTGGCGGTCTTCGTCGAACTGGCCCGCCAGCGCCGGGAAATCGCTCGCCAGCGCGACGAACTCGGGCTCGCGCTCGGGCGCCTGCGCGCGCACGGCGACAACTCGCCGCTGGCCGTGCTGGAGATCGACGCGAACCTCAGGATCGTCAGCTGGTATCGCAGCGCGGAGCGTGAAGTCGGCTTCTCGGCGCAGGACGTGCTTGGCCTCAAGGTCGAGGAAGCGCCGTTCCTGGCGCCCGCCGACCGGCCCGGCTTCGTGGAGGCCATGCGCGCCCTGCTCGGCGGGGAAGATCGCCGCGAGACACAGGAACATCGCTTCGTTCGGGCCGACGGCGCCTTGCGCGAAGGCGAGTGGTACTGCTCCTCGCTCGCCGGAACCGGTTCGCGCGGGGCCAGCGTGATGATCGAACTGCTCGACGTTACCGAACGCCACCGGGCGGAGGAAACGCAGCGCCTGCTGATCGGCGAACTCAACCACCGGGTGAAGAACACGCTGGCCACCGTCCAGGCGATCGCCTCGCAGGGCTTCCGCCACGCCTTGTCCGCCGAGGATTTCCAGCAATCCTTCAGCGGCCGCCTGCAGTCGCTGGCGCGCGCCCATTCGCTGCTGAGCGCCACGACGTGGGAGCCTGCCAGCCTGCGCAACCTCATCGCCGACCAGGTCGCGATCGGCACTGTCAGCGAGGAACGGCTGCGGCTTGCCGGTCCCGACGTGGACCTGCCGCCGGAACTTGCTCTGCGGTTCTCGCTGATACTCCACGAACTGGCGACGAATGCGCACAAGTACGGGGCCCTGTCGAACGACACGGGGACTGTCTCCCTCGACTGGTCGCTATCGCGCCATGTGCTCTCGCTGACCTGGACGGAACACGGCGGTCCTCCCGTCGTGCCGCCGCAGCGCCGAGGCTTCGGCTCCACTCTGATCGAGAGCAGCATGGCCGCCGATGGCGCGAGGATCAGCGCCGAGTACGCACCGGCCGGTGTGCGATGGCATCTTGTCCTTCCCCTCGCCGACGAACTTCCACCGGCAACGGAACTGCCGTCGGCAGCGGGGATGGCTCCCGAACCGGCGCTTTTCGAACCGCAGCCGCCGGTGCCACCCGAGGACGAGACAGCCACGGCCTCCCCCGCGCTGTCGCAGGGTCTCAGGATCCTCATCGTCGAGGACGAACCACTGGTGGCGATGGAACTGATGATGGAGATCGAGGATAGCGGCGCTGTCCCCCTCGGGCCAGCTACCTCCTGCGAGCAGGCCATTGCCATGATTCGCGAGACCGGCCCCGATCTGGCGCTGCTCGACGGCAATCTCAATGGCGAGCGGATCGACGCGGTGGCCGACGAGTTGGCCGCCCGCGCAACGCCTTTCGCTTTCGTCAGCGGCTACGACCGGCAGCATCTCCCTCCGAACCACAGCAAGCGCCCGATGCTGGGCAAGCCATTCCTTGGGCGCGAGGTTTCGGCAATGGTCCGCCAGCTTGCCGAAGAGGCCGAAACCACCGCGCGTTGACCCTTTGCGAAAGCTCCATGCCGCGCGGTAAGAAACTTTCCGCGCGGCCCAGGGTTTATCCGTAGGAATGGACCTCAGGAAGGGAGCCGCTGCCAGATGGCCCTGACGCAAGACAGTACCTACCGCTCGGAACGGATCTGGACGCCCCGCGCGCCGCTCGATCCCGGACTGCGCCGCCGCTTTCATGGCCCGATCCAGCCGATGGACCAGCCCACTTTCCTCGAACGCCTGTTCGGACATCGCTGAAATCCGCTTGCGATCGCTCGGCCCGGCGTTAGGCCGGTGAAATGTCCGACAAGCCCGTTTCCGTCCTCTTCGTATGCCTCGGCAACATCTGCCGTTCGCCCCTGGCCGAAGCCGCGCTGCGCGAAGCGGCGGAGGCGGCCGGGCTGAACATCGAGATCGACTCGGCGGGGACGGGAAACTGGCACGTCGGTAAAGGACCGGACCCGCGCTCCTGCGCCGCAGCGCTTCGGCATGGGATCGACATATCCGCCTATCGCGCACGCCAGGTCTCGCCGGACGATTTCCTGCGATTCGATCGCATCGTCGCGCTCGATGCGAGGAACCTGGCAGACTTGCGGCAGCTCGCTCCCCCCGGCGGCAAGGCCCGACTTTCGCTGCTGCTCGATCACGTCCCCGGCCTTGAAGGACGGGACGTGGAAGATCCCTATTATGGCGGCCTGGACGGCTTCGAGACGACCTGGAGCCAGGTTAGCGCCGCCGCCCGCAATCTTGTGGCGGAACTGGCCGGGCGCTAGTCCGAGGCCACGCCTCGCCGCTCCGATCATCCATCGCCGCGCGCCTTCATTTGCTTTTGGCCCTGCTTCCATTATATGCCCGCTCGAACGCCCCGGCCCGGTCGCCAAGCGACGTCCGACGGACCGGGGTACGCTCTTTATACAGTTTCAAGGACGAACACGCATGTCCCGTCGCCGCCAGATCTACGAGGGCAAGGCCAAGATCCTCTACGAAGGCCCTGAACCCGGCACCCTGATCCAGTACTTCAAGGACGACGCCACTGCGTTCAACGCGCAGAAAAAGGGCACGATCCAGGGCAAGGGCGTGATCAACAACCGTATCAGCGAGTACGTGTTCACGCGCCTCAACCACATCGGCGTGCCCAACCACTTCATCCGCCGCCTCAACATGCGTGAGCAGCTGGTCCGTCAGGTCGAGATCATCCCGATCGAGGTCGTGGTGCGCAACGTTGCCGCCGGCTCGATCTCCAAGCGCCTCGGCATTCCCGAGGGCGAGCCGCTGCCGCACACGCTGATCGAATATTACTACAAGGACGATGCACTGGGCGATCCGATGATCGCCGAAGAGCACATCGCCTGCTTCGGTTGGGCCACCAACGAGGAGATGCAGGACATCGCAGCGATGGCCATCCGCGTGAACGACTTCATGTGCGGCATGTTCGCGGCGATCAACATCCGCCTCGTCGACTTCAAGCTCGAATTCGGCCGCATCTGGGATGGCGATTACAGCCGCGTGATCCTGGCGGACGAAATCAGCCCGGACGGCTGCCGCCTCTGGGACATGCACACAGGCGAGAAGCTGGACAAGGACCGCTTCCGCCGCGACCTGGGCGGTGAGGAAGAGGCCTACCAGGAAGTCGCCCGCCGTCTCGGCCTGCTTCAGGACGACAACGGCCCTAGCGAAGTCCTCGACCTTTCCAAGCACCGCAAGCTGCGCGGCAAGTAAGGCCTGCAAGCCTCAAGCCCGCATGGTGAAGCCCGGCCGCCGCAAGGCGAGTCGGGCTTTCCTGCTTTTTGGCACCCTCTTGTTATCAGCGGCTTGGTGAGGCAATCCGGCCTCATGCGGATGATTCTCGTGACCGCCCTGCTCCTCGCCGCGCCCCTGCCTGCTCTTACGCCGGCGCTTGCCCGCGAAAAGTCCACCCCCGTCGATGCCGCAAGGCCGGCGTATATGGATTGGGCTTTCGACAAGAGCGACGTGCCCCTCGATCCCGACTTTCGCTTCGGCCGCCTGGCCAACGGCATGCGCTACGTCATCCGCCACAATGCCACGCCTGCGGGAACCGCAGTTGTGCGTATGGAGGTGGCCGCCGGTTCGCTCGACGAGCACGACCACGAGCAGGGCTTCGCGCATTTCGTGGAGCATATGGCGTTCAACGGCAGCAAACGCGTGCCCGAAGGACAGATGATACCCCTGCTGGAGCGCGACGGCCTGGCCTTCGGCGCCGACACCAATGCTTCCACCAGCTTCGAACGGACGGTCTACAAGCTCGACCTGCCCCGCACCGACGCCCGGCTGCTCGACACCGCCTTGATGCTGATGCGCGAAACCGCGAGCGAGCTGACCATCTCGCAAGCCGCGATTGAGCGCGAGCGCGGCGTGGTCCTGTCGGAAATGCGGGATCGCAACACCTTCGCCTTGCGCAACACGATCAATTCGACGCGCTTCTTCTATCCCGGCGCCCGCTATGCCAGCCGCTTCCCGATCGGCACATCCGCAACGCTGGCGGCAGCCGATGCGACGAACCTGCGCGCATTCTACGAACGCGAATACGTCCCCGCCCATGTCACGCTGGTGATCGTCGGCGATTTCGACGCGGCTGCGGTCGAGGCAGGCATCGTCCGGCATTTCGGCGACTGGCAGCCTGCAGCGGCCGAGCCTCAGCCGGACGCGGGCCCCGTCGACCGCAAGGATCGCGGACGCACCGGCATCTGGATCGATCCCGCCCTCTCCGAACGGCTGACGATCCAGCGCAATGGTCCCTGGCTGGATGAGCCCGACACGATCGCCCAGCGCCAGGAAAACCTGCTGCGCTCGATCGGCTACGCCGTGGTCAACCGCCGTCTCCAGCGCCTTTCCAGAAGCCCGCAACCGCCGTTTCGCGGCGCCGGCTTCGGCACGGGGGACGTGTTCGAGACGGCGCGCTCCAGCCGCCTCATCATCGACAGCGTCGACGGGAAATGGTCGGGCGGCCTCGCCGCCGCCGCCCGCGAGTACCGCCGTGCACTCGCCCACGGCTTCAGCGAAGGCGAAGTCGCCGAGCAGATCGCACAACTGCGGACCTCGCTGGTAAATGCCGCCGCCTCCGCCAATACCCGCAGCAACGCCGTATTGGCTGGCATTGCCCTCGCGCTCATCGACGATCGCATCGTTCCCTCCACCCCCGCTTCCGCCCTCGAGCGGTTCGAGGCTTTCGCCCCCAGGATCACCGCCAAGGCCGTTCATGCCGCCGTCAAGCGGGAAGCGGTGAAGCTCGACAAGCCGCTGATCCGCTTCGAAGGCCGCAGGGCGCCCGAAGGTGGAGAGGCGGCCTTGCGCACTGCCTGGCAGCGCGCCATGCGCGGTCCAGTCCCGCGGGAAGCAGACCAGGTCGCCGCCCATTTCGCCTATGGCGACTTCGGCGCCGCGGGCACGGTGGTGAGCGACAGGCGCGATCCGGTGCTCGGCATCCGGCAGTTACGCTTCGCCAATGGCGTCATGCTCAACCTCAAGCAGACCGAGCTGGAAAAGGACCGCGTGCGTGTCAGCCTGTCGATCGACGGTGGCGACATGCTCGACACGCGCGAGAATCCGCTGGCCACCGACATGGTCGGCTGGCTGGAAAAAGGCGGGCTCGGCAAGCATAGCCGCGACGATCTCGACACGATCATGGCCGGTCATTCGCTCGGCTTCGGCCTGTCCAGCGACACCGCCAGCTTCGGGGCCCAGGCCGCCACGACACCGCGCGACCTGGAACTTCAGCTGCAACTCCTCTCGGCCCTCATCACCGATCCCGGCTATCGCCTCGAAGGCGAGGTGCAGTACCGGCAGCAGGTGAACAACACTTTCGCCCAGCTCCGCGCTACCCCGTCCTCGGCGCTGGGCGCGGATCTCGGGAGGATCCTCTCCGACGACGATCCACGCTTCAGCCTCCAGCCGGTGGAGGCCTATCGCCACCTAACCTTCGCGAAACTGCGGGAAAGCATAACCGACCGCCTTTCCCATGGCGCCATCGAGCTGGGCCTCGTCGGTGATTTCGACGAAGACAAGGCGATCGCATTCGTCGCCGCCACGTTCGGCGCCCTTCCCCCGCGCGAAGCCGCGTTTCGCTCCTACGACCAGCAGCCGCCCCGCACCTTCACCTCGGACCGCAGCCCCCGCGTGGTGCGCCACACCGGCCCCGCTGACCAGGCCCTGCTGCGCCTCACCTGGCCGACGCGGGACGACGCCGATCCGCTCGACGCGCTCCGGCTCCAGATGCTGGAGCGGGTGGTACGGATCGAGCTGACCGACAGCCTGCGCGAAGCGCTGGGCAAGGCCTACTCGCCGTCGGCCGGGAGTTCCCTCTCGCACTACTGGAAAGGCTATGGCACTTTCGCGATCAGCGCGTCCATCGACGTCGCGGACGTTCCCGCCAGCCGCGAAGCCATCGCCAAAGTCCTGCGCGAACTACGCGCCGCGCCGGTCAGCGACGACGTGCTGCAACGCGCCCGCGCGCCACTGATCGAAGCCTACCAGAACGCTCTCAAGGGCAATGCCGGCTGGCTCTCGCTGGTCGATCGCGCACAAAGGCAGCCGGACCAGATCGAGCGCTTCAGCAAGGCCCGCGACCGGCTGACGACGATCACCTCCGCCGAGGTTCAGGCCATGGCCCAGCGCTACCTCGATCCGGCGCGGGGGCTGGAAGTTCTGGCTTTGCCGGAAGGGGTGGACGTTCCCCAGAAGTGAGGGAAGAAGCAGGGGCCATCGCCCCTGCGCCCCGGTACAATCCAGGTCACACGGGCCAAGGCCGTTGCGCGCTCACGGCAGCGTCGGGAGACTTGTTGGCTGCGCCGCAGCGAGCGCACTAAGGGCGGGCGGCGCGCGAAGTAGACATTCCGAGGGTCATCAGGCGGTTTCGGCCTCCGCACCGATGCGTGCAAGGGTGGGAATCAGATCGTCGAAGTGATCGATGACCGCTGCCGCGCCGAGGTCCTGCGGCGGTCTGTCGTTGAAGCCGAAGCTGACGGCCACGCAGGGAATGCCGGCGGCCGCCGCCGCGCCGGTATCGTAGGTGGTGTCGCCCACGAAGGCGGCCCGCCCGCCCCCGGCCCGCTCCAGCATCAGCTCGATGAGGTCCGGCTTCGGCTTGGCCCGGCCTGGGCCGAGCGTATCGCCGCCGATCACCGTGAAGAAGTGATGCGAAAGGCCCATCTCGGCGAAGATCTTGACGGCCAGCCCCTCTAGCTTGTTGGTGACGACTGCGATCTTCACGTCCCGCGCCGCCAAGCCCTGCAGCATGGCCTCGCCGCCTGGGTACAGCCGCGTTTCCACGGCGATATGATCGCTGTAGAACTCGATCAGCGCATGGTGCAGTTCGTTGAGGCGCTCGTCCGATACCGGGCCTCCCGTAACCTCCAGACCCTTGGCCAGCATCTTCCTGGCGCCGCCGCCGACAAGATCGCGCACCGCGTCTCTCGGGATGGCGGCCCGCCCCTCCAGCGACAGGGCGTGATTGAGCGCGACGCCCAGATCGCCGAGCGAATCCAGCAGGGTTCCATCCAGGTCGAAACCGACAATATCGAAGGGGAAGTCCGTCATTTGCAGATCAGTGGCTTGTCGCTGTGGAAACCGCAACAATTTGCTGGCAAGTGATGCCCATGGTCGAACATTCCACGCCTCTCGCTATCGTCGTTCTCGCTGCCGGTAAAGGCACTCGCATGAAGAGTGACCTGCACAAGGTGCTTCATCCCATAGCCGGCCGGCCCATGCTGGACCACCTGCTGGAAAGTGCAGCCGCGCTGGCGCCGGAACGCCAGGTCGTCGTGGCCGGGCATGGGCGGGAGCAACTGGAGCAAGCCCTCGGCAGCCGTGCGGCGATCGCCGTGCAGGAACCGCAGCTCGGCACCGGCCATGCGGTGCAGCAGGCGGAAGCGGCGCTTTCCGGGTTCGCTGGCGACGTGCTGATTCTCTACGGCGACGTGCCTTTCGTCAGCACCGCAACGATGCGCGCCATGATCGACCGGCTCCACGCCGACGATTCGCCCGCCGTGGTCGTGCTCGGCTTCGAGCCGGAAGAACCGCTCCAGTACGGCCGCGTGCTCGCCCATGACGACGGACGCATTGCGATGATGGTGGAGTACAAGGACGCCACCGAAGAGCAGCGCGCCTGCCGCCTCTGCAATTCCGGGCTGATGGCGGTGAAGTCCGCCGACCTCTTCGACCTGCTCGCCCGCGTCGGCAACGACAATGCCCAGGGCGAATACTACCTGGTCGACATCGTCAACGTGGCAACGCTCGAAGGACGGGCCTGCGCGGTGATCGTCACGCCCGATCCGGACGAAGTGGGCGGCATCAACAGCCGCAGCGAACTGGCAGAAGCCGAAGCGCGCTGGCAGGCCCGGCGCCGCCTCGCCGCCATGGCCGAAGGGGTGACGCTGATCGCGCCCGAAACCGTGTTCTTTGCCTGGGACACCAAGCTGGGCCGCGACGTCACCGTGGAGCCCAACGTGGTCTTCGCTCCCGGCGTGACCGTTGCCGACGACGTCATCATCCACGCCTTCTCGCACCTCGAAGGTGCAACGCTGGAAAGCGGCGTCGCCATCGGGCCATACGCCCGCCTGCGTCCCGGCGCAGTGCTGCGCAGGGGGTCGAAGGTGGGCAACTTCGTGGAAGTGAAGAACGCGGAACTGGGCGAAGGCGCCAAGGCCAACCACCTCACTTACGTCGGCGATGCCACGGTCGGCGCCAAGGCCAACCTCGGCGCGGGCACCATAACCTGCAACTACGACGGGTACTTCAAGCACCGCACCGTCATTGGCGAGCGCGCCTTCATCGGCTCGAACAGCGCCCTCGTCGCGCCGGTCAAGATCGGTGCGGACGCCATCGTCGCGGCTGGCAGCACGGTCACCCGCGATGTCGCGGACGGAGAACTTCGCCTCGTACGCGGCGAGCAACTGGTCAAGCCCGGCTGGGCTGACCGCTTCCACGACGCGATGAAGAAGAAGAAGGCGGAGAAAACCGCAGGCTGAACGAAAACGGGCGGCCCTTTCGGACCGCCCGTCTCATGCCGGGGACAGCATTCTCGGATCAGGCGCCAATCGCCTGCTTTTGGGCGATGAAATCCAGTTCGCTTTTGGCGCCGGCGTTTGCAGGGTCGTAATCCAGTGATTGCCGGAACAGCGTCTGCGCCTCGTCCAGCCGGCCCATCTCGATCTTGGCATATCCCATGCCGCGAAGGGCCCGGGCAGCTACCGAAGCGTCAGCGCCCTTGGCATCCTTGTCCACGATCTGCCAGGCATGCGAGAACAGGTCATAGGAACGCTGCCATTCGCGGCGGGACTTGAAGAGTTCGGCATATTCATTGGCGAAGTGCGCATTGTCCGGCGCGAGTTCGGTGGCGCGGCGCAGTTCCGCTTCGGCGAGATCGCCACGGCCGAGATCGACCAACGCGAAGCCCTTGCCGAAGTGAGCGTCGCAAACCGCGCTGCTGACCGCCACCTTGCCTGCGGCGACCTGGCCGGCGGCCGAGTCCGAGCGGCAGAGACGCGGCCGGGCATCGCCGGTGAGCGCCTGTTCGCTAGCGAGTATCACCGAATCGAACATCTTCACCGCCTGCGCCGGCTTGCCCGCGCGGATCAGGGCGAAGCCCTTGCTGACGCCGTTGCGGCCTTCGACATGAAGCGCCGTATTGACCACCGAGGCGCTGCCGATGTCGCGCGCAAAAGATGATCCTGACAAGGCCACGCCCGAACAGGCGGCGACCCCGATAAAAACATGTGAAACCGACTTCTTGATGAAGTTCATCGGCGCTGTCCTCTCCACGGACGTCCTTTTCAGGAGCATCCTCTCCAGGAACACCGTGCGCGCGCCGTCTTTTCTGTTCAGGCGATTTTCGTCGAAACGGTGTTCGTCGAAGCATGCAGACTATCCGACCGACGCGGTTTGACAAGAACTTTCGCCAAACCCACATAGTGGCAACTGAATCTTTCTCGCCCACCGGAGTATCCATGCCCAACAACCCCTGGAGCCACAGCCGTAATTCCGCGATCGCCGACGATGTCGATTTCGAGATCAAGGGTCAGGAACTGCAGTTCGTGGAAATCGAACTGGACCCTGGCGAGAGCGCCGTGGCCGAAGCGGGCGCAATGGTCTGGAAGGACGCTTCCATCGCCATGTCCACGGTGTTCGGCGACGGCTCCGCCCAGCAGGGCAGCGGCTTCATGGGCAAGCTGCTCGGTGCAGGCAAGCGACTCGTGACCGGCGAGAGCCTGTTCACCACCGTCTTCACGCACGAGGGCAGAGGCAAGGCCCGAGTGGCCTTCGCCGCTCCGATTCCAGGCTCGATCGTGCCAATCAAGCTCGACGACGTGGACGGAAGGCTGATCTGCCAGAAGGACGCCTTCCTTTGCGCCGCGCGCGGGGTCTCCATCGGCATTCACTTCCAGCAGAAGATCATGACCGGCCTGTTCGGCGGCGAAGGCTTCATCATGCAGCGCCTGGAAGGAGACGGCTGGGTCTTCGTCCAGATGGGCGGCACGGTGGTCGAGAAGACGCTTGCCCCCGGCGAGGAACTTCATATCGACACCGGCTGCGTCGCCGCTTTCACTTCGGGCATCGACTTCGACGTGGTACGCGCCGGTTCGGTGAAATCGATGATCTTCGGCGGCGAAGGCGTGTTCTTCGCGCGCCTGCGCGGGCCGGGCAAAGTCTGGATCCAGTCGCTGCCGTTCTCGCGCCTGGCAGGACGGATGATGGCGGCAGCCGTGCCTTACGGCGGACAGAATCGCGGCGAGAGCACTTTGCTCGGCCTCGGCGCCGTGGGCGGGATCGGAGCCTTGCTCAGCGGCGACGACTGAGGGTCGGCCTGAAGGGTCGGTGGCCAGTTTGCAGCACCGACCCCACCGGATTACATCCGAAAAGCCAGCTACTTTGCACACATTACCAAGCCTTCATGGTGGCGCCACCAGATGCCACCCATTATCGAGGTATCGGTAAGACAGTCTCGTCTCGAACCAGGATACAGCAAGCGCAATGTGTGGAATCATCGGCATCGTCGGCAAGGAACAGGTCGCGGATCGGCTCGTCGACGGCCTTCGCCGCATGGAATATCGCGGCTATGACAGCGCGGGCGTCTGCACGGTCGAGAACGGCCAGCTGATCCGCCGCCGCGCGCAGGGCAAGCTGGTCAACCTGGTGAACGAACTCGCCCGGGATCCCGCACCGGGCCTGATCGGCATCGCCCATACACGCTGGGCCACCCACGGCGCACCCACCGCGGCTAACGCCCACCCCCACGCCACCGAGCACCTCGCGCTGGTCCACAACGGCATCATCGAGAACTTCAAGCCGCTACGCGAAGCGCTCGAATCGCGCGGCCGCACTTTCGAGAGCCAGACCGATACCGAAGTGGTCGCCCATCTCGTTTCCGAACAAGTCGAAGCCGGGCTCTCGCCGCAGGAGGCCGTGAAGGTCGTGCTGCCGCAACTGCGCGGTGCCTTCGCGCTGGCCATCGCTTTCCGCCAGCACCCGGACCTGCTGATCGGGGCCCGCCTGGGCTCGCCGCTGGTCGTCGGCTATGGCGAAGGCGAAACCTACCTCGGCTCGGACGCCCTGGCGCTTGCTCCGCTGACCCAGCGCATCACCTACCTCGAGGAAGGCGACTGGGTCGTCATCACGCGCGAAGGCGCCAAGATTTTCGACGCCGACAACAACCCGGTGGAACGAGAGGTCGTCGCCTCCGGTGCCTCGGCCGTCGCCATCGAGAAGGGCAATTACCGCCACTTCATGCAGAAGGAGATCTTCGAGCAGCCGACCGTGGTGGCGCAAACCCTGCGCAGCTACATCCACCAGGTGGACGAGTCGGTCGCCCTGCCGCAGATCGACTTCGACCTTTCGGCGGTCAAGCGCATCACCATCGTCGCCTGCGGCACTAGCTTCTACGCAGGCATGGTGGCGAAATACTGGATCGAGACCTTCGCCCGGCTGCCGGTCGATATCGATGTGGCTTCCGAGTTCCGCTACCGCGATCCGGTGCTGGAGCCGGGCGGCCTGGCCCTGTTCATCTCGCAGTCGGGCGAGACGGCGGACACTTTGGCCGCGCTCAAGCACTGCAAGGCGGCCGGGCAGACCATCGCGGTCGTCGTCAACGTGCCCACCAGCACGATGGCGCGCGAAGCGGACTTGCTTCTGCCGACTCACGCCGGGCCGGAAATCGGCGTCGCCTCCACCAAGGCGTTCTCCTGCCAGCTTGCGGTGCTCGCCGCCCTCGCCGCGCATCTGGCGGTGAAGCGTGGCCGCATGGACCGGGCCGAAGAAACCGAGGTCGTCCAGCATCTGCTGCAGACCCCGGCCAGCCTCAACGCCGCGCTCGCTTTCGACGAAGAGATCGCGGCCATGGCCCACCTCATCGCCCCAGCCCGCGACGTGCTCTACCTGGGCCGGGGGCCGGACTACCCGCTGGCTCTGGAAGGCGCGCTGAAGCTGAAGGAAATTAGCTACATTCATGCCGAGGGCTATGCCTCGGGCGAGATGAAGCACGGCCCGATCGCCCTGATCGACGAAGCCGTTCCCGTCATCGTCCTCGCGCCTTCCGGACCGCTGTTCGAGAAGACGGTAAGCAACATGCAGGAAGTGCGCGCACGCGGCGGCAAGGTCGTGCTGATCTCCGACGCCGAAGGCATCGCCGAAGCTGGAGAGGGTTGCATCGCCACGATCGAGATGCCGCGCGTCCACCCGCTGATCGCACCGCTGGTCTACGCCGTGCCGGTGCAACTGCTCGCCTATCACGTCGCCTGCGTGAAAGGCACCGACGTCGATCAGCCCCGCAACCTTGCCAAGAGCGTAACCGTCGAATAGCGCCTGCATCGCTTCGAAATCGCAGCGATTCCCGGCGTCGTCCTGATAGGCAGGAGGCGCCGGAGCGCAGCAGCACCTGCGGCAGATCTACCCTCCTGCGAATACCCGGCAAACGGCGTAAGCAGGAACGCCGTTGACCGCCCTTGCGCCTTTAAATGTGGCCGCCGGCGCGGTCACCGCTGAGCACCAGACCGGTCACCTCGCGGGCCAACGCCTTGCCATTGGCGGCGACCCAGCGGGTGGCCGCTTCGCCATCGTCCGGGGCCGCAGGCCAGGGATGCTCCGGCGCCAGGGGATATTCCACCGACATCACCGGCAGATCGAGCTGGCGGCATATCTCAGCCGCGAGGCGGCATGGCCGTCGATACTGCCGAGTACACAGCCCCCGCGATGATAGATCACGACCACGGGCCGAGGCGGCGCTCTGGCCGCGTATCGAACAGGCACAGCGGAATGGCCCGCCCGGCCCCGTCACCGAGAGACTTCTCATCGCCGCCAGTTCCCCCACCGCAAATCTTGCGAAGGCCTGGCGGACCTCGAAAGTTTACAACTCTGCGCGATCAAGGTTGCCTTCAGGGACGGCATCGTCAGGGTGAAGGTCACCTCGCGACGGCGGCGACTTCCGGCCGGATAGCGGGCTTGGCTGGCGCCGCAGTTCGCCGTCGTGGTGCCATCGTCGACGCATTTGCCGGCGCAGCGGGTTCCCTGGCGGCGCCCGTCCCCGGCAGCGCGACGACTGGCAGCATCGCGATCGCCCAAGCCATGCGGGCAACAGTCGAAGCCGTTTATGCGTGTCGATCACGCCTTACACCCGATCCTACCTGCTCGTGAGGATCGTTCTCCTTGCGCAATCCAGGCTTGGCGAGCGCCAGGACTCCTTCCTGGCCTGTCACCCACCTCACGCTATCAGTAGACCCCGCCCTGCTGTTCGGCGAAATCCTGTTGCTCTCCGGCACTGGCGGCGGCAGCGGCCTGACGGGCGGCGCGAGCTCCGCGAATCTCCGCCACGAGCGCATCGCGGCGCCGCGCGAATTCGTCTTCCGGCGTATATTGACGCGGTTCGGTGTCGGGCTTGAACGCTTCCCAGATGACTGCGGCCTTGGGATCGTTGCCGGGCTCCACCCCCATGACCTGCTTGCCGCTCGCGCGATCGATGCGGACCATGCGAATCCCGGCCGGCGCGACGAACGGCTGCGTGCCCCAACGCTCGCGCGTGGCCTGGACCACCTGCTTGAAGATGGGCGCGGAGATGCGGCCGCCCTGGGCATAACCGCCCAGCGAGCGCGGCGTATCATAGCCGAGATAGACGCCGCCCACATAGTCCTGGGTGCCGCCGACGAACCAGACGTCCGTCGGCCCGTTGGTCGTCCCGGTCTTGCCGAACATCGGCATGTTGAGATCGCGCAGAACCACGGCCGTGCCGCGCGTCACAACGCCCTCGAGCATGTGAACCACCTGATAGGCCGTCCCGGAATCGAGCACCTGCTTGCCGCGTCGCACCACGCGGGGCATCGGCTTGCCATCCCACTCCGCCATGTTGCAAGTGTCGCAGCGCCGGTTGTCGGGCTTCCAGATCACCTTGCCATTGCGGTCCTGAACGTAGTCGATCGGCGATGCCGGGAACTGGACGCCGTTGTTGGCCAAGGCCGCATAGGCGTTGACCATGCGCGCCACCGTAGTCTCGCCGGCCCCCAGGGCGAAGGACAGATAAGGCTTGTAATCGCCGATGCCCACGGTCTTGAAGGTCTTCACCACGCGCTTCATGCCGGTGTCGTTGGCGATGCGCACAGTCATCAGGTTGCGGGACTGTTCAAGGCCCCATCGCATCGTGTGGCTACCGGCCCCGCCCTCGCCACCGAAGTTGCGGAAGCACTTGTTGCCGAGCGCGGCGCCCTGGTAGACGCAGAAAGTGCCGTCCACCACCTGCGTTGCCGGGGTCATGCCGTATTGGAGACCGGTCGCATAGACGAAGGGCTTGATGGTCGAACCCGGCTGGCGTTCGGCCTGAACGGCGCGATTGAAGGAATCCAGCCCCGAGTCGAAACCGCCCTGCATGGCCATGATGCGGCCGGTGCCCGGCTGCTCGATCACCATGCCGCCAGAAACCTCGGGAATGGTGCGAACTGCATAGCTATCCGGGGAAACCGGGGCAGCGGCGACCAGGTCGCCGACTTTGGCGAGTTCCGAGATGTTGGTCAGCGAGGACGTGTTGCCGTCGGAGAAGCCGATCCTTCCCGTCGAGCCACTGCGTTCCAGAATCACGCCGACCCGCCAGTCCTTGTAATCGATGGTCTTGTTGGAGACGATCAACTGGGTCTGCCAGGTATCCATGTCGGAAATATGCGCGATCGGCCGCGACCAGGCCCGTCCGCCCTGATAGCGCAGCAGTCCGGCACGCAAGGCATCGCGCACGGCGTCCTGCATCTGCCGGTCCAGCGAGGTGCGCACCCAGAGACCGCCGGCGTAGACGCTGTTCGCGCCATCCTCGGCCTTTTCACCGTACTGTTCGATCAGGCGGCGGCGCACTTCCTCGATGAAATAGCCGTTGCCGGAGGGGTAAGTCTCGACACGGCGGGCGATGAGACCGAGCGGCTGCGCCTTGGCGGCATCTGCATCGCTGCGCGTGGCCCAGCCATTGGTCACCATTTGATCGAGCACCCAGTTGCGGCGCTCGATCGCCATGTCCTCGTACTGCTTGCGGCCGTAGCGTTCCGGCGCCTTGGGCAGGATCGCCAGGAATGCAGCCTCATGAAGCTGCAACTGGTCCACGTCCTTGCCGAAATAGGCGCGCGCGGCCGCCTGGACGCCGAAGCTCTGCCGTCCGAGCGGGATTTCGTTGAGATAGAGCTCCAGGATCTGCTGCTTGTTCAGCACGCTTTCGATCCTGCGCGCGACGACCATTTCCTTAAGCTTGCGCGTGACCGAATATTCGTCGCCGATCAGGATGTTCTTGGCGACCTGCTGGGTAATGGTCGACCCGCCGCGCGCGCGTCCCCCGGTGCCGAGCTTCGAGGCATAGTCGACGACGGCACCGGCCAGGCCGGTCACGTCGACCCCGCCGTGCGACCAGAACGTCTTGTCCTCGGCAGAAAGGAACGCGTCGATCAGTGGCTTGGGAAAGTCCACGTAGCGCAGTTGCACGCGCCTTTCGCGGGCGTAGCTGTAGACGATCTCGCCATCGATGCCGCGCACCATGGTGGGCAGCGGCGGCTGGTATTCGAGCAGCTTGTTGGCATCGGGCAGATCATGGGTGAACGCCAGCCAGACGCCGCCCAGCACGACCAAGCCGGCGCCGCCCACATACGTCAGGCGCCGCAATCCCTTGCGTTCGCGCCAGGCCCTGCCCATCGCAGCGAACGGGCTGGCGAAACGGCCGCGGGCACCGCGACGGATGCGATAGTGGGCGTCCTCGGGCGGCTGCTCGGAGCCGTTGTCGATGATCTCGTCGGTCATTTCGACTGCCTCTAGAGCATTTCGAAGGCCGGTGGAAACACCTGAGCATCCGGAAAATGCAGCAAGATTGGATTAATCGGCGCTTGATCGGCGCCCATTGCGCGGTTCACGCCCTAGCACGGCGCTTTCCTGCAAGACCAGACGCGTGCCGCACGTCTCGTCGCACCAAGAGGCCCGGCGGGCAAGCCGCACCATCCGGCCCCGCCTGCGGAGATCAGAGGCCCTTTCGCGCGAAGTAGGCACGGATGGCCCGCGCTGCCGCGTCCGCAAGCGATTGCTGTCCGGCCCGCGAGGTCAGCAGTTCGGCGTCCGCCTTGTTGTTGATATATCCTGTTTCGAACAGGATGGAAGGGATGTCCGGCGCCTTCAGCACCGCCAGCGCGGCGGTCTGCACCTCTTCCCGGTGCAGGCCCAGGTTCGCGCCGCGCAGTTCCCGTAGCACGAGTTCCCCGACTTGCGTGGAACCGGCCTGGGTGCCGCGCTGCGACAGGTCGAGCAGGATCGCGCCCACCGTCTCGCTGGTCTGCCCCAACGCCACGCCGTTGATGCGGCCGGCGGCGTTCTCCCGCGCGGCGAACCGCTCGGCGGCTTCGCTGGACCCCTTTTCGGACAGGACATAGACGCTGGCGCCCCGCGCGGCATCGCTCTCGGCACTGTCGGCGTGGATCGAGACGAACAGATCGGCGCCGAGCCGGCGGGCGATATCGGGCCGATCCGGCAGGCCGATGAAGCGGTCCGCGTCGCGCGTAAGAGCCACGCGAATGCCGCCCTCTTCCAGCAGGCGATTGCGCAGCGCCAGCGCGATTCGCAGCGCGACCGTCTTCTCCCTGACATCGCCCTGCCCGGCGCCAGGATCGAACCCACCGTGCCCCGCGTCGATCACCACGAGCGGGCGGCTGGCGTCGGCCGGCCCGTCCACGCGCGGCAGGTCGACCGGCATGGCGGCGTCCGGCAGATCGAAACGCACGACATAGTCGAGAGCGGTTTGCGAAAGGAAGAAACGCGGCCACAGCACCAGCAAGGCGATCGCCATCGCCAGAGGCGCCGACAGGATCATGACGAGCTGGAGACTGCGCGACATGCCGTTTGACTAGGATCGGTCCGCGCCCGCGGCAATCCCGTCCCTCGGCGCTTTTCCCCCGATTTGACGCGCCTGCCGCAATCGACTCTGCGATCGCACACACAGTTGGGCAATGAACTTGCCGTGCAGCGTCTTGAATGCTAGGCCGTTTCGACCCGGGCCCAAGACGCTTCGGTCCTTCGATTTCGGAACGACACCACCTGGATGGTGCCGGAACAGGACCGACACAGCCAAAGCCCGGCCGTCAAAAACCGGAAAATTCGTTCCGGATCGAACAGGTTGACGCGAGAGATGAGAAGCCAATTGCCGCCCTGCCAGCCGACGCCCGAAAGGGCGGTGGCGGTGTGGGCGCAATTCTTCGCGTGTTCGAACTCGCCACGCGCACTTCCGCTCGCAGACACGCCCGCCCGCCTCTTGGCACTTCGCCATCCGGCAGCAGGCAACACCGCGCCCCACGGCGCGGCAGACAAAAGAACAGTCGCACTCGGGGCGCTGGATTGCCTCGTTTCTCACTTTACCTCCGCCCGCATCGAGACAGGCCTTGCCGCATCCGGCAGGCGCTATTCTCTCGCGGCGGGCACCATCGAACAGACACGCGCCGCCCTGGCTGATCCGGCCGGGGCAGAGCGCGTACGGAGACTATACAATGGCAACGCGCATGCTCATCGATGCGCGCCACCCGGAAGAAACGCGGGTGGCGGTACTCAAGGGAAATCGCATTGAAGAGTTCGATTTCGAATCGGCCGACAAGAAGCAGATAAAGGGCAACATCTACCTGGCGAAGGTCACCCGCGTGGAGCCTTCGCTCCAGGCTGCCTTCGTCGATTTCGGTGGCAATCGCCACGGCTTCCTGGCCTTCAGCGAAATTCATCCCGACTACTACCAGATCCCCAAGGAGGACCGCGAGGCCCTGCTGGCGGAAGAAGCCGCTCATGCCGAGGAAGAAGCCGCCCTGCGCGCTTCCGAAGGCGATGACGAGGACGAAGAAGGCGGCGAAGGCTACGATGCCGAGGGTTACTCGGACGGCGGCCTGACCGAAGTCGACACCTCCGAAAAGGACCAGGTCGCCACCATCGAGGACGGCGCCGTCGAAAACGGCTTCGAAACCGGCGAGGAAGAAGCCTCCGAGGACGAGAACGGTGGCCGCGGTCGCCGCGGCCGTGGACGCCGCCAGGGTGGCCGCAGCGGCGGTCGCTCGAAGGAAGCCGACGAACTGCGCGCCAAGCGCATGGCGCTGCGTCGCCGCTACAAGATCCAGGACGTGATCCACCGCCGCCAGGTGCTGCTGGTGCAGGTCGTCAAGGAAGAACGCGGCAACAAGGGCGCCGCCCTTACCACCTACCTCAGCCTCGCGGGCCGCTACTGCGTGCTCATGCCGAACTCCAGCCACGGCGGCGGCATCAGCCGCAAGATCAGCTCGGCCTCGGACCGCAAGCGCCTGAAGTCGATCATCGCCGAGATGGATCTGCCGCGCTCGATGGGCTGCATCGTCCGCACTGCCGGCCTCCAGCGCACCAAGACCGAGATCAAGCGCGACTTCGACTATCTCGCCCGCCTCTGGGACGAACTGCGCGAGCAGACGATGCGCTCGGCCGCACCGGCGCTGATTCACTCGGACAGCGACCTCATCAAGCGCGCCATCCGCGACATCTATAACCGCGATATCGAGGAAGTCGTCGTCGAGGGCGAGGAAGGCTACCGCGCGGCCAAGGACTTCATGAAGCTCCTGATGCCGAGCCACGGCCGCAAGGTTAAGCCCTACTCCGACCCCGTGCCGCTGTTCCAGCGCTACGGCGCCGAAGACCAGCTCACCGCGATGTACGACCCGGTCGTGCAGCTGCGTTCGGGCGGCTATATCGTCATCAACCCGACCGAGGCCCTCGTCTCGATCGATATCAACTCGGGCCGCGCCACCAAGGAGCACGGCATCGAGCAGACGGCGGTCGCCACCAACCTCGAAGCCGCGCAGGAAATCGCCCGCCAGCTTCGCCTGCGCGACATGGCCGGCCTGGTCGTCATCGACTTCATCGACATGGAGTACGGCTCCAACGTCCGCAAGGTCGAGAAGGCGGTCAAGGAAGCACTCAAGAACGACCGCGCGCGCATCCAGGTGGGCCGCATCTCCAGCTTCGGCCTGATGGAAATGAGCCGCCAGCGCCTGCGCACCGGCGTTCTGGAAGCGACCACCCGCTCTTGCCCGCACTGCGACGGCACCGGCCTCGTCCGCACCGCCAGTTCCGCAGGCCTCTCGGCGCTGCGCCTCATCGAGGACGAAGCGGCCAAGGGCAAGGGCGTCGTGGTATCGCTCTTCGCCTCGACCGAAGCGGCGATCTACCTGCTCAACGCCAAGCGCACGGACCTTGCCGACATCGAGGACCGCTACGGCGTCACCGTCGAAGTGATCCCCGAGGGTGAGAACGAAGGCGCGAAGATGCGCGTGATCTCGTCCGGCCCGCGTAACGAGTTCGTGCCGCGCTTCGACCCGATCGCCGAAGACGTCGAGGATGACTTCATCGACGAAGAGGACGAGTTCGAGGAAGAAGAGCGCGAGGAAGCGCGCGGACGCGGTGAACGCGGTGAAGCCCGCGACGACGAGGGCGAAGGCGGATCGCGCCGCAAGCGCCGCAAGCGCCGCCGGGGCCGTGGTCGCGATCGCCGCGACGAGAACGGCGCGGACGAGGGCGCCGAGCTCGAAGGTGAAGGCGAAGGTGAGCCTGAAGCTGCCGGCGATGAAGGCGAAGCGGATGCCGAAACCGACGGCGAATTCGCGCCTGCCGCGGAAGGTGACGACTCGGAGGCTCCGCGCAAGCGCCGCCGCCGTGGTGGTCGTCGCCGGCGCGGACGTCGCGACGAGAACGGTGAAGGCGCCGAGAACGGCGGCGAGGATGCGGCCGAGACCGTGACCGAAGCCGAAGAGCCGGTCGAAGTCGTCGCCGAAGTGATCGTCGCCGCCGAACCGGTCGTCGAGGCCGAGGAAGCGCCTGCCAAGCCGAAACGTACGCGCCGCAAGAAGGCTGAAACGGTCGAGGCGGTTGCCGAAGCATCGCAAGCACCGACTGCCGAAGCACCGGCCGCCGAGGAAGAGGCACCTGCCAAGCCGAAGCGTACCCGCCGCAAGAAGGCCGAAACGGTCGAGGCGGTCGCCGAAGCACCGGCTGCCGAAGCGCCTGCCGCCGAGGAAGAGGCGCCTGCAAAGCCGAAGCGCACGCGCCGCAAGAAGGCCGACGAAACCGTCGAGGCAACGGCCGAGGCGCCCGCCGCCGAGGAAGTTCCGGCCAAGCCGAAGCGCACTCGCGCCAAGAAGGCCGAAACCGCCGAGACTCCGGCCAAGCCTGCGCGAAAGACCGCAACCCGGGCCAAGCCCAAGGCCGCTGCCAGTGCAGAGGTCCAGCCGGCCCCCGAAGCGCCGGTCGCCGAAGAGGCGGTCGCTCTGGCGCCGAGCAACGACGGAACTGCCGCCGAGTCTTTGGATGACGCATCGGCGCCGCGTCGCGGCTGGTGGCAGCGCACGTTCGGCAACTGAGTGCGCGAGGGCGGTTCACCCCCGCCCTCGCCCCGCCCGGCAAATGAAAGGCCCCGCACGGCGACGTGCGGGCCTTTCATTTGCCGGCGGGAAAACGGACGTCAGTTCGCGCAGCTACTTTCGCTCGTCGGATCGATGATCGCCGCAATTTCGGTAATGCGCGGCGCCGGAAAGGCGGACCGCTGCGCATGTTCGCGAATCCGCCCTTCGCTTTCGGCCAGGTAGATGCAGAAGGTCTTGTCACCGGCGACATAGGAATGCTGCCATCGCAGGCCGGGTATCTGTCCCAGCGCCGGATGGGATGTCCGCGCCGCCCCGCCCAGTTCCGCCTCGCTCAGCCCGCCCACGCCGGGTAAAATCGCGTTCGATCACATAGCGCTTCATCATTGTCGCGCTCACATGTGTTCGCAAGCCGCGCCGCGGTGTTTGGAGTCAAGCCGCAAACCCGCCCTCAGCGGAAGGCCGCTGTACCGCGCGATCATGCCCCCGTTTCGCCCGCCCGGCGCCCGGAATCGTTCGCCTGCCGCAATCCCGCCGGACCGATTTGCAACACCCTGAGGCCAGGAAACCGCTATTGCGCGCACTCTTGCCCTTGCCCCGCGCGACTGAATCGCTAAGGGGACATTCACAGTCGCGGTTCGTGCCGCAGTGCAAGATCACGGGGATTTCTTCATGGCGAGCTTCACCCTCCCGGCCAACAGCAAGATCAAGAAGCAGGGCAAGGTTCACAAGGCCGAGGGCGCTGCGCGCGTCAAGAAGTTCACCGTCTACCGCTACGACCCGGATTCCGGCGAGAACCCGCGCTACGACACGTTCGAGATCGACCTCGACGATTGCGGCCCGATGGTGCTCGACGCGATCATCAAGATCAAGAACGAGATCGACTCGACGCTGACCTTCCGCCGCTCGTGCCGCGAAGGTATCTGCGGCTCCTGCTCGATGAACATGAACGGCAAGAACGGCCTCGCCTGCACCACCGCGATCGAGGATCTCAAGGGCGACATCCGCATCACCCCGCTGCCGCACATGGAAGTGATCAAGGACCTCGTTCCCGACTTCACGCACTTCTACGCGCAATACGCCTCGATCCGCCCCTGGCTGCAAACCGTCTCGACCACCCCGTCGGGCAAGGAGCGCCTCCAGAGCCCCGAACAGCGCGAAAAGCTCGACGGCCTCTATGAGTGCATCCTCTGCGCCTGCTGCTCGACCTCGTGCCCGAGCTACTGGTGGAACTCCGACAAGTTCCTGGGTCCGGCAATCCTGCTCCAGGCCTATCGCTGGCTGGCTGACAGCCGCGATGAGATGACCGGCGAGCGCCTCGACGAGCTGGAAGATCCCTTCCGTCTCTATCGCTGCCACACGATCATGAACTGCGCCAACGTCTGCCCCAAGGGCCTGTCGCCCGCGCGCGCCATCGCCGAAATCAAGAAGATGCAGGCGGAGCGCCAGGTCTGATCCTTACGGATCCGGCCACGGTATCGCCGTCGTGACGTCTGAAGCGGCATTCATCCATGAACCGGCCCCGGACCATCCGGGCTGGTTCACCTGGAACCTCGACGACGATAGCTGCTTCAACACGGCGGGCCTGGGCCGGATGATCATCCGGCGCGAAGGCGAGCGCAGCGCGCGTGTGCGCCTGCTCGAACTCGAACGCCGCCACAGCAACATGCATGGCAATGTTCATGGCGGCGTGACTCTCGCCTTCATCGACGTCGCCATGTTCGCAGCGATCTACACCGTTCTAGGACCGGCGGTATCCGGCGCGGTGACGCTCGATCTGCATAACCAGTTCATCGGCGCAGGCCGCATCGGTCAGCCGCTCGACGCCGTCTGCGAGGTCATGCACGAAACGGGGCGCCTCGCGTTCCTGCGCGGAACCGCCGAGCAAGGCGACACTCTGGTTTCGAGCTTCCTGGGCACCTTGCGAAAGCCGAGCGTGCGATGACCGCCATGCTCGAGAGATACGAAGCGCTTGTCGCGACCGGCGAACTGCGCTCCGATCCGGAGCAGGCTGCCGCTGCCGACCGCCTCAACCGGCTTCAGCGCGAGATCTACAAGGCCCGTAAGTCTACCGGATTGTTCGGCAAGCTGCTGGGCAAGAAGGAGCCCTCTCCTCGCGGCCTCTACATGTGGGGCGGCGTCGGACGCGGGAAATCGATGCTGATGGACCTGTTCCACCAGACACTCGATATCGAGGAAAAGCGGCGCATCCACTTCCATGCCTTCATGCTGGAGGTTCATGCCCTTTTGCGTGACGAGCGCCGTAAGGAAAGCGGCGACCCCATACCGCCGGTCGCGGCAACCATCGCGCGCAACGTCCGCGTGCTCGCCTTCGACGAGATGGTGGTGAACAATTCCGCCGACGCCATGATCATGAGCCGGCTGTTCACACACCTCATCCTCGACGAAGGCGTGACGATCGTCACTACGTCGAACCGTGCGCCCAAGGACCTCTACAAGAACGGCCTCAATCGGGAGCACTTCCTGCCCTTCATCGACCTGATCGAGAAGGAACTGGACGTGCTGACGCTGAACGGACCGACCGATTATCGCCTTCATAGACTGGGCGGAATGGCGACCTGGCACTTCCCGCTGGGCGAAGCCGCGACCGAGCAGGCGCGTGAGGCCTTCTACCGCCTGACCGACTATCCCCCCGAGGACAGCGACCATGTCCCCTCGGCGGACCTCGATGTCGGCGGCGGGCGCATACTGCACGTCCCCAAGAGCCTGAAGGGCGTGGGCGTCTTCAGTTTCAAGCGCCTTTGCGGCGAGGCTCGCGGCGCGGCCGACTACCTCGCCATCGCCCGTGCCTACCACACGGTCATTCTCGTGGGCATTCCCAAGATGGGGCCGGACCGCCGCAATGAAGCGGCGCGCTTCGTGACGCTGATCGACGCGCTTTACGAGAACAAGGTCAAGCTGATCGCGGCTGCGGATGCCGCCCCTGAAGATCTCTACGAAGCTGGCGATGGCCGCTTCGAATTCGAGCGGACGGTCAGCCGTCTCAACGAAATGCAGAGCGCCGATTATCTCGCCATGGGTCACGGCGAAGACTGAAATCGTTAACATCTGCGAATCGAATCTTAACGTGGAAGGGGTCCTATCGCCTTCGCGTGGATAGATTCGCGCGCCTCTGTCGCCGACATCAAGCAGCGCACGAATGAAAAACGCCCGTTCCCGTGAAGGAAGGGCGATGCGATGATCTTACCGAAAACGGCAGATTTCTGCGGTCCTGAAAGGAAAAGTGCGGCACTTCTTGCGAAGTGCCGCACCCATTTGATGATTAGCGGCCGAGGCTGCCCCAGTTCCAGCTGTACATAACATTACCCCATGTGATCCGCCGCTATCTTGCGGCTGAGCACATGGATAACAATAGGTTAAAAGGTCATCAAGACTTTTTTAACCTATCTGCCGAGCCTCCCTCCCCACGATCTGCGTGAGCAGGTCCCGGAACGGGACGGGCCGGCTGACGTAGTACCCCTGGATGGCGTCGCACTGCATGGCCCGGAGGATCTCCAATGCCGCCTGGGTTTCCACGCCTTCGGCAACGACCGTGCGATCCTGCGAATGCGCCATCTCGATGATAGACTGGACCAGCAGGAGATCCTCCTTGTTGCCCTCCATCGCCTGAATGAAGACCTTGTCGATCTTGACCTCGGCGGCAGGGACATAACGCAGATAGTCGATCGTCGCGTTGCCGGTACCGAAGTCGTCGATAGACAGGCGAATGCCGGACTGAACCAGTTTCTGGAGCATCTGGAACGTGCGCGAACTGCGATCGAGCCGGTCCGTCTCGGTGATCTCGAGAATCAGCATCTCGGCGGGCAGCCCATAGATCGCGAGGATTTCCGCGATCATGTCCGGCAAGCCGGGATTCCTCAGAAGCTGCGCCGAAATGTTGACCGAGATGGTCATGTCGAAGCCCTGCCGCCGCAGTTCGACGGCAGTGCGCACGGCATCATTAATTACAAAACGCGTGATGCGTTCGATCCGGTGGAACTCTTCGGCGATGCGGATGAACTTGTCCGGACTGATCGGACCACGCTCAGGATGAGTCCAACGGACCAGCGCTTCCGCCCCGCTTACGCGATTGCTGGTAAGGTCCAGCTTCGGCTGATAGGCCACCCAGACTTCGCCATTGTCGATCGCGCGGTCGAGTTGCGTCAACAGTGAGATCTCCCACTGCGCCTCATGTTTGCGGCTGTCGAACTTGTAGACGAGTTCGTCGTTGCGCACGGCCTCTTCGGCCGACTGCATGGCGCTGGCGACGCGACTCGAGACAGGACGGTCGAATTCTGAGTCGATTCCGCAATTGAATGAAAGATCGATATCCAGGCCGCCGACCTGGATGCCGTTCTGAACGATACGGTGCAGCCCCTCGAGGTTCTCGAACAAGTCGAAAGTGCTGCGGATCGTCGAGAGCCACATGAACATGCCGCCTTCGTGATAGACGGTCACTTCGCTGTCGCTGATGCGAATGCGGCGCACGATTTCATTGGCGACCTGAGCCTCTACGTGTTCGGCGAAACTGCCGATAATAGCGCCGTAATTCCGGATCTGGAGCGCGACGAGGATGCGGCTCGACACGGCGTCGTACTTGCGGAGAACCTGTATGCTCGGAAGGCCTGAACCGGAGTTGGTTTCTCCGGCCACCTCGACGCGATCGAGATTGCGCATGCGGAAGACGGCTACGGCAGCCATGGCGATCGCAGGAACGATATCGACCTGAAAGCGGAACTGGTCGAGCGCAAGCGGCGCAACGATGACGACAGCTACCAGACCCGAAAAGCGATAGACGTCGAGCACGCGCCCTCGGCCCAGGCCGGACAGGATGACCCCCAGCACGACAAGAAAGGCTGGAAGCCATCCCAGTTCGATCGGAACACCTTCCTTGAGGGTCTCTGCCGCGATCGCATGGAAGAACGCGCCAGGAGCGTAGCCCTGCGCCGGCAAAGTGTGGAGATCATGATAGACCTCTGCGCTTGGCGCGATGATGACGTCTTTGCCGCGCACGGCCGCCTGATCGAAACGCCCCTCGAGTATATCGACATAACTTATGGTCGGAATTGTCGTGTAGTCGATAGCGTAATCCGGTCTGAAGACACGATCGCTAGACCTCGACACCCCCGCAATACTCGCAGCAAGGCTGGGGATCTGCCCTCTTGGACTGTCGGAGGAGAATGGCAGGCTCTTGCTCAGATTGAATGGATGATCGAGCGCCAAAAGCGAAACGGCGTGAGCATTCTCGAGAAATCCAGCGGACGGCATTGCCGCGGCATAATTGCCCCGTGGCCCATCCTTGGCCGGCATCGCACCCAGGAACACGCGATCCGGGAACGCCTTTAGCGCTTGGAGGAACTGACTTCGACCCGGCTCCTTATCGTGATCGTCTAGGAACCGGTCGATGAAAACGCGGCTGACTTCAGCCTTCTGCAAGTTGCGGATGACTTGTGCGTCGTTTGCTCGCGTAACGTCCAGAGCTTCCAGTTCTTCCAGAGTCTTCCCGTCCTGAAGGACCATGACGATCTCGCCCTTGGAGGGGTGCAGGCGCAGCCAGGTTCGGCCGTTGATGAGCACATCCTCCAGCGGCAGCGCCGCGCCGGTCACGCCCAGCAGGACGCCGGTGAGGGCTGCCCAGAAGACGATGCGAAACCGGGCGCTTTTCCAGATTTTCGCGATCCTCGCACCGAGGTCAGTCATGATGGCCCCGCAAATCGTTCCCCTTCGCGCCCAGTCGCAGGATGTCGCTTTCCTCAGCGGAAAACATCCGCTTTTCAGTCTTGTGGTGGCAACCTGATATCTTCATGCAGGCCCTGCGATGACGTTTCGCTGCCGGAAGTAGTGCAAAGGTCCTAAGAAGAAGTTAGGTTAACCGGCCTTCACGATATTTTTCGCAGGCCTTTGTTAACCGGGCAGTTCCCTCGAGAAAGAGGAAATCAGGAGATGCCCAGATGGATCAGCGAGCGATCCAGCATGAGGAACTGCCAGAGCAGACGGGAATGGTCGCTGCGTCCGGAGATGTGCTCTTCGACCATGGTGCCAAGACGTGCGGCGTCCAGCCAGCCGGTCCGCGCAAGCCTCTCTCCGGATGCGATCTCCCGGGCGGATTGCGCCAGGGGACCGCGAAACCACTGCGCGATCGGCGTGACGAAGCCCTGCTTGGGACGATAGAGGATCTCGTCCGGCAGGCTGCGCCGCATGGTCCGCTTCATCAGCCATTTGCCCTGTCCGCCGCGCACGCGCATGCTTTCCGGCAGGGTCGCGGCGAACTCGACGAGGCGGTGGTCGAGCAAGGGGTCGCGCGCTTCGAGGCTTACCGCCATGCTGGTGCGATCCACTTTGGTCAGAATGTCCCCGGGCAGCCACTGCTTCAGATCGGCATATTGCGCCCGGTCCAACCCCGAGCGGGCCGGCGCCCCGCGCATCGTCTCCAGCAAGGTGTGCTCGGCACGATAATCACCGCGCAGGCGGCGAAACTCTTCGGAATAGAGGCGGTCGCGCAGTTCGGGCGGCGTAAAACCGATCGAACGGGCGTAGCCCTGAGCGCTGTCTCCCGCCAGCGAGAGCAGGGTCGACTTCGCGCGCAGCGGACGCGGTGCCCAGTCCGCCTTCGGGTAAAGTGTGCCGAGCGCGCCGAAAACCGGGCTACGCAGCGCCTGGGGGATGAGACCACGAATGCGGTCCTCTCCGTGCTGGAACACGTGGCGGCGATACCCTGCAAAGGCTTCGTCGGCGCCGTCGCCCGATAGCGCCACCGTCACCGATTCGCGCGCCAGTTGGCAGACCCGCCAGGTCGGCAGAGCCGAGGCATCGGCAAACGGCTCGTCGAACATCCCGGCAAGATTGTCGATCGCTTCGAAATCGTCGGGCGAGACGTGCCGGGCGCGGTGGTCGGTGCCGAAACGGCGGGCGACTTGCGCGGCATAGTCGCTTTCGTCCAGCGCGGCCACGTCGAAGCCGATCGAGCAGGTCTTCACCGGCTGCCCGCTGGCCTCCGCCATGAGCGCGACGACGCTGGAACTGTCGACGCCGCCCGAGAGAAAGGCGCCCAGCGGCACGTCCGCGACCATGCGGGACGTGACGGCCTGGCGCAGCAGATGGAGCAGTTCGGCTTCGAGATCCTCGACCTTGCCCTTGCGGCGATCGGCGAAGGTGACGTCCCACCACTGCACCGGCTTCGGCAGTGGCGCGCCGTGGCGCAGCAGCAGCGAATGGCCGGCCGGCAGCTTCGTCACGCCCTTCAGGATCGAGCGCGTGTCCGGCACGTAGCCCCAGGCGAGATAATCCTCCACCGCCAGGGGATCGATCTCGCGGCGCAGCAGGGGATGGGCCAGCAGCGCCTTGAGCTCCGATCCGAAGGCCAGGCTACCGTCGCTCAGCGGCGCCATGAACAGCGGTTTCACGCCCAGCCGGTCGCGCGCAAGGAACAGGCTTCGCGAATCGAGGTCGTATATCGCGAAGGCGAACATGCCGTGGAGGCGTGAAACGCAGTCCGGTCCCCAGCGCTGCCAGGCGGCGAGGATCACCTCGCTGTCGCCGTCGGTGCGAAACTGCGCGCCGCTTGCCTGCAACTCGCGGCGCAGTTCGCGGTAGTTGTAGATCTCGCCGTTGAACACCAGCATCGCCCGCCCGTCGAGCGAGGCCATCGGCTGCGGCGAACCTGCCACGTCGATGATCGAGAGACGTCGATGGCCCAGCGCTACGCCCGGCGCCGTCCAGACGCCGCTCCCGTCAGGCCCGCGATGGGCCAGCGCGTCGCACATGGATTCCACACGCGCGGGGTCGACCGGCTTGGGCGTTTCAAGATGGTAGATACCGGCGATGCCACACATTGCGGATGGACCTAAAGCATTTTGCAATCGGGGGGAATCACCTGATCGTTCCGATGTTGCGACCTCATGTCGTCAGGGCTTCGTGACCCGGTCGATCCATGCAGCGGTGGGGCCGGATGCAGCCAGGAAACGGGCGATCGCATCGGCGGCGCGGGCGGTGGGTCGGTCTTGCGATGAAAGGATCAGCATGGTGGTCGGCCTTGCCCGCAGCAGGAGATTGTCACCGATGACCGCCAGCTTGAGGCGGCTGTTGCTGCCTGTCAGCACCTTTCCCGTGCGATACCAGGTGACGGCGAGCCTTTCGACCTTGCCGTTGCCGAGCAGGCGCTCGCTACGGCCTTGCGGGAAGGCCGGGCCGGACGACTGCCAGGACCACTGCGTCCCGGGGGTCAGCGCGCCCTGCCCGAAGCCACCCGCCTCGCGGCCCTCTCCCTGCCGCGCGTAGAGCGCCACGAAGACATCCACGGTGCCGCCCTGCCAATCGGCATAGCGCCCCAGCAGGCGATGATCGGCACCTTCGGCGCGCGGCTCCCACCAGATCTCGGGCGTGTAGTCGGCCCGCGTCCAGCCCGGCACCTCCGGCAGCGCGATGTGCCGAGGCAGCGGCGCCGAAAGCGTGGCGCCATGATGCGCCCAACTCATGGCCGCGACAAGCAGGACCCCCAGCGAGGCGAGCGCCGCGGCGGGAGAGATCCTCGCTCTTTCCAGACGCGCCAGTACGGGGGAACGCGCCAGGGCGGCGGCGTCGATCATCGGTTCGCCGGGAGGCCGGTCGAAGAAGCGCCAGGCGCCTGCCAGCACCAGCGCCAGCACGAGAGCGAAGAAGACCCAGCCGTAGACGATGTGGTCGATGCCCGCCGCCTTCTCCACGCCCACGATCTGCGCGGCATAGATCGTGCCCCAGGCGCGTACACCGTTTGCGAGTATCGGAACGAGCAGACAAGCCAGCACCATCGCCGCCCGGCGGCTCCAGGCGAGGAAGCAGAGGTTCGCGGTCAGCGTGCCGAAAGCGACCATCGCGATCAGGAACTTCACGCCCGAGCACGCTTCCGCCACCTCGAAGAGGCCCGCCGGCGTATCGATGAACACGCCGTCGACCGCCGCGGGGATGCCGCTGAAATGAGTCAGCGCGACCGTGATTCGGGCGGTAATGGTCTGCAGGACCTCCACCAGTTCCTCGCCTACGGGGATGAGAAAGGCCATGTAGCAGAGGGGAAAGCACAGTCCGGTCGCCACGCGCGGCCCGAGCAGAAGCGGAACCGTCGCGCCGAGCATGGCCACGGCGCCCGCCTGCCGCGCGAGATCGAGGCCAGACAGGGCCCCCAGCAGCCAGAGGAACGCGGCGCCGGCCATCGGAATGAGGCCCGGCCACCAGCACATCGGCGCCAGCTTCGCCAGTTCGCTGCGGCGCTGCCAGACCAGCCACCCGAGGATCGGCGGGATCAGGACGATATGGTTGTACGTGGAGATATCCCACCATTGCCGGGCCATCGCCGCCCAATCGTGCAGGAACGCCGCGACGATGAGGAGCGCCGCCACGGCCCAGCGCAGCAGGCCGGTACGCCAGTGCGAGGGCATGTCTCGCCAGAGCAGGCGCGCAGGCCGCGTCGGTGCGGCAAGCTCAGGCGGCATCGGTCAGGCCTGGGGCTCGCTCGTCCTGCAAGCCCAGGAAACGCGGCAGATCGGCGAGAGCGGCGTCCCAACCGGCATGGGCAAGGATCCACTCCCGCGCGACTTGCCCCATTGCCTTGCCACGGCCCGGATCGTCGGAAAGTGCCAGGACCGCATCGGCCAGGGCCTCGTCGCTTTCGGCAACCGAAAAATGACGACCATCCGCCGCTTCGATGCCGGTCGCGGCGCCCGGCGAGAGCACGACCGGCAAGGCCATGGCCATCGCTTCCAGCACCTTGTTCTGCACCCCCCGCGCGATCTCCAGCGGCACCAGCGCGATGTCCGCGGCCGCAAGCCATGGCCGGATGTCATCGACCCGGCCCCAGACATGAACGCCCTCGCGGCCGTGATGGGCCAGCAGCGACGGCGGCGGATTGCGGCCGACGACGTGAAGACTGGCCTGCGGATTCCAGGCGCGTATCAGCGGCAGGATACGCGTTATCGCGCGCTCCACGGCCTCGATATTGGGGGCGTAATCCATCTGGCCGGTAAACAGCAGCCGCGGCCCTGCTATCTCCAGCATACGCGGCTCGGGCACCGCGCCTGCGGGATCGAAGAACGCCGAATCGATGCCGTTGCCCATTGCCGCGACGCGGCAGGTCGGCTCGCCCAGGCGCGCTTCGAAAAGCGCGGCTTCCGCCCTGCTGACCAGGAGCGTGCGATCGGCCCGCCGCGCGATCCGTGCTTCCTCCGCACGCAGCAGGCGCCCTTCCCGGCGCTCCATCCAGCTTCGAAGGCCTCGCCCCTTGGCGCCATAGGCTTCGAACTTGGCCGAATCGACATCGACGAGATCGACGATCACCCGTCCTTGAAAGTCCGCCGGGACATATTGCGCCATCTGGCCCGAGAACACGAACACCGTGTCAATCGGACGCGTGCGCAGCACCTCGCGAACCCACTGCGCCATGCGGCCATCGTGGAAGGCGGTCAGGCTGATCGGACGGGCGCGAAGGAGCGCTTCGACGCCTGCCAGAGGCAAGGCCTTGTCGCGTGGGAGCAGCAGGTGGCTTGCGGTCGCGGCGGCCATGTCGCCCTCGCAGGCCCGATCCAGCGCATCGTCGGCGAAACAGCCGAGATGGACCGGAGCCAGCGCCGCCAACGCCTTGAGCACATGGTGCGAGCGGATCTTGTCGCCCCGGTCGGGGGGAAACGGGATGCGATGGGCGAGGAAGAGAATCTCGCCCATCAGCCGATCCCGCGCGCGATGAGCGGCCCCAGCCGGTTGGCGACCGCCAGCGGCAGGCGCTGCCAGAGCCGGATCTGGAGCGAGAGCCTGGAACTGGTCGGGTCCGCCTCGCGCCGGGGAGCGCCGGGGGCGGTCCAGGTCGCATAGGTCAGCGGTTCGGGGTCGAAGCCCCAGTTGCGCTTGAAATGATAGGCACCGCTACCGGTCTTCGAGCGGCCGAAATCGAATGTCGAACAGCCGCGCCGACGGGCATGCAGCATGAGTTCGTAGTACATCCGGTCATTGGCGCGAAGCTGGCGGGCCTCGCGGGTGCCGCCGCCCCAATAGGGCATGGCGGCGCCGCGATGGTAGAGCGTGATCACGCTGGCGACCGGCCACTGCCGATGTCGGACGGTCAGTACGTCGGCATCGTCCCCGAAAGCGTCGAGCACGGCATCGAGCAATGCGCGCGGAAACACGGGCGTACCCAGATTGCGGTAGCTCTCGGCAAACACCGCATAATGCGCCGACCGGTCCCGCTCGGACCTGCCGATCTCGATCTCGAGATCGCCCGCCAGCGCCTTGCGGACCTCGGCCCGCTGCTTGCGCGGAACGCTCGTCAGTTGCGCCTCGTCGTCGGCGGCCAGTGCCCGCGCGAAGTTGCAGTGGCTTTCGGTCTTGAGCGACCAGCGGGCATTCTCCTGCGGCAGCAGGCCGCCGCGCAGTTCGATGGTCGGGCAAGAGTGCCGCAGCGCCAGTTCTTCCAATGCGGCGAACAGCGCCGGCACGTCGGCACCATCCCCCGTCAGCAATCCGCCGCCAACCGCAAAGCCCGAGGACGCGAGCAGGCGGCCGAAAACCGGCGAATGGATCATATCGAGCGGCAGGAAAGCAACGATCTCGCCCCGGCGCTCCTGCACCAGGGCCATGGCGCGATTTCCTGTCGCCCGGGCCACCGAAACGAACCAGGCCGGCCGATGGAACGGCGTCGCCCGGGGATGATGCGCCGCGAACCGCTCCAGCCGGGCGACTTCGCCGGGATCCGCCAGATCGACCAGATGCGCCTCACCCGTGGAGAGAGCGAACGGCGCGGTCACGCGGCGACCGCCGCCAGCGATGCAGGTTCGAGGATCGGCGCACGGCTCGCTTCTCGCGCGGCCAGCTCGTCCATCCGGCCCCAACCGAATTCCCCGATCACCCGGCGCAGCTTCTCCGCCATCACCCCCAGGTTGGTATAGTGCCGGAGGCGCGAGCGCAGCGGCGCATTCGGCACCCTAGGTTGCTCGGGGTCGATTTCCCAGGGATGGAAGTAGAACACCGCCGGGCGACCTTCCGCATTCACTTGCCGGATCGCCCAGCGCGAGAACCGGTAGGGCAGTACCCGGAAGAAGCCGCCACCACCGGCCGCCAGCCTTCGTCCCGCGAACATGGCGGTGGTCACCGGAATTTCCACGAGCGGGCTGTCCGGGAGCGGGCGGAACGCGAAACGCGGCGCCTCGCGCCAGCCGTAATGGTCGTGGGCTACCGGCGCGACGCTGGAACTATAGCCATAGCCCTGCTCCGCCAGCACGTCGAAAGCCCAGGGGGTACGCGCATCGATCGAGAAGCTGGGCGCGCGGTAGCCGGTGACCTTCACGCCCGCCGCGTCTTCGATCGCCTTGCGGCTCATGTCGAGATCGCGCCCGAAGGTTGCGGCATCCATGCGGAACACGCGCTCATGGTCCCAGCCGTGGCTGGCGACCTCGTGCCCCGCCTCGGCGATACGGCGAAGCAGCCGGGGGTGGCGCACCGCGACCCAGCCGAGGGTGAAGAAGGTTCCCTTGACCGCCGCAGCGTCGAACAAGGCGAGGATCGCGTCGCAGTTGCGCTCCACCCGCGTGCGGATCGCCGGCCAGTCGGCCCGGTCGATCACGGTCTCGAACGCGCCGACCTGGAACCAGTCCTCGACATCGACCGAGAGGCCGTTGATCGGCCCTGGATCGTTCATGGCGTCCACTCTTCCGGCTCCGCTGCGAAAATCAGGCCGCGCGGCGCCGACCGTCGCCGCCTTCGAACCATTCGATCAGCATGGCAAGGGTATGGCGCAGGGTGCGTTCCTGCTCTTCCAGGCGCGCTTCCAGCCGGGCGTTCTGCGCTGCCGCCTGGGCTAGCTGATCCTGCAGGGCCGCCACCTCCAGCGTCTCGCCGGACAGGGGCGCGTCGTTCCGGCGCTCCACTTTGTCGGCCAGTTCGAGCATGGCATGCCGAAGTTCCTCGATCTGCACGTCACGCGTGGCCAGGGCCGCTTCGATCAGGGCGATGGCCGCCTTCGCATCGGGCCCGCCGGGATGCGACGCGCTGCCTTGTCCGACCGGGGCAGGCGCGGCGCCCCCGCCATTCGGCTCGCCCTGGCAGACCAGGGCGCGGGTGCCGTCCTCGTCCAGCTCCTCCAGCACCTCGCCAAGCATGTCGAGATCGATGAGCGACCGCTTTTCCACCGCGCCAAGCAGGAGCAGGCGGCTGACGATCTGGTTGATCCGGCGCGGAATGCCCCCCGTCGCCTGATGCACTTCGGCGAACAGGCGGTGGTCGAAGCCGGGATTGCCTTTCCAGCCCACGCGGCCCAGCCGGTGCTCGACGTAGGCCTGCACTTCGCGGGGTTCCATGGCCGTGAGGTGATGCGTCGCGATCACCCGCTGGCGAAGCTGTTCGAGAAGCGGGCTCTCCAGCAGGGTCGCGCGGAACTCCGGCTGGCCGAGGAGCAAGGTCTGGAGCAGCGGGTGCGAGCCGAGCTGGAAGTTCGACAGCATGCGCAGTTCCTCGACCGCATCGATCGCCAGGTTCTGCGCCTCGTCCACGATCAGCAGGCAGCGGCGGCCCGCGCGCGCTTCGGCATGAAGGAAACCCTCGATCGCACCGAGCGCCGAGGCCTTGTCATGCCCGGCTACCGGCAGGCCGAAAGCCTGCGCCACGACATGGACGATCGCCTCGCCGTCGAGCGCGCTGGTGACGATGCAGGCGGCGGTGAGGCGCGCCGGGTCGATCGTCGCCATGAGATGCGCGACCAGCGTGGACTTGCCCGCGCCCACTTCGCCGGTGATGACCACGAAGCCCTCGCCCTGCGCCAGGCCGTAGCCGAGATAGGACAGCGCCTTGCGGTGCGTCGCGCTCTCGAAATAGAAGGCCGGATCGGGCGTCAGCTGGAAAGGGCGGCCCTCGAACCCGTAGTATTGGTCGAACATCCCTGCTCTCCTTCGCAATCAGAAGCTGTACCGCAAGCCCGCAAGCGCGGACGCGGTCCAGTAGTCGTCGTAAAGCGCATCGTCTCGGGTCATCCCGTTGATGCCCAGGGCCACGCTGGCGCGCAGGCGGCGGGTCAGCATGCGGTAGTAGCCCAGCGTCCCGCCGTAGCCCTCGACATTGCCGGTCAAGGCGTCGGTGCTGCTGAGCCAGTTGGCGTAGACGTTGGCCGACCATCCGGCATCGCTGCCAAGCTGGCCACTGAGGTAGGCGGAAACCCACCAGTTCTCGTCGATCACGCCGTCGGCGGCGGCAAGCACGGTGTCGCGTCCGGCGATGAAGTCGCGGCGGTCGTACCCGGCGCCGATCCCTGCCTCCATCCGGCGCCCGATCCGGCGCGAATAGCTCATGGCGATGCCCCGGCCGCGATAGACCGCCGAGCGCACCGAACCCAGCGCGCCCGACAGGCAGTTGTTGCCCTCAAGCGAGATCACGCAGCCGCGCAGTTCCCCGGTGACGGGGTCGCGCACGGCCACGAAATCGTCCGGCAACTGGTCCAGAGCACGGCCGAGCTGGCCGCCGAAGCCGCTGATGCTGTCGTAGACGCCGACACTGAGCTGGCTGCGATCGTCCGGCGCATAGGCCAGGGTGCCGCCGAAGCTGGTGGAGCCATAGCGGCGGCCGACATGGGCCGAAAGGGAAGTGCGGCGACTCGGGCGCCACATGACGGCGACGTCCCAAAGCAAGCCGCTGACGTCGTAGGACAGCCGGCGCGGCGCGCTCTTGTCGGTGACGTAGCGGCCGTCGCGGCCGACCACGGGATTGCCGCCCGCGTCGCGCACCGCGTCCCGGCTGGAAACTTCGACATCCTCATAGCCGAGCGCGCCCACGACCTGCACCGTACGGCTGACGGGGACCGTCACCATGGCGCGCGCCTGCATGTCGCGCACGCGCTGGTCGAGGTTCGACACGTCTTCCTGGTAGAGGCTGCCGCCCACGCCGAGTCCCACCGGCGCGATCACATAGGGCGCGATCCCGGCCTGGACGTCGGCCATCTGCGTGACGCTCTTGTCGAACAGATCCGCTGCCGCCCTGCCTGGCGCCGCGACGAAGGCGTCCGACTGCTCGACTTTGGTGAAGCCCGCCCGGTAGTTCGCGGAAAGATCGATGTCCCCCGCGCGGGTCTTGAACGAAGGCCCTCCGTAGACCGAGTAGATATTGGTCCGGGTGTCGTCATCGACCAGTCCGTTGAACAGGGCCGATCCGCCGTTCTCTACGCGGGCCTGGGTCGCGAGAGCACCCGCTTCCAACGTCAGGCCGGGCGCCACCGCGGTGTAACCGCGCACGATGCCGCTTATGGCATCGCCGTCGCGGGCCTTCCTGCCCCAACCGATATAACGCTCGTACCGGACCGAGGCCGACAGCGCATTGTTGCGCCCGGTGATGCCGAGATCCACGCCCGCCGCAAGCTGCGTATAGGTGAGCACGTCGTTACCCGGCGAAAGCTGCGCGTCGACGACCTGGTCGATCTCGATATAGGGCGTCACGTCCAGCCGGCGCGCGCGTTTGCCGCGCCCGGCGCGGGTCGCGCCCGCGCGCTTGTCGCCAGGCTCGGTCGGGCGCGAGGCTTCGCCCGAACCGCTGCGCGCCTGGTCCTGGTTCATCGGCTGCGCCTTCCCGGAAGGCGCCGCCAGAACGGTCAGCGCGACCAGCCCCAGCGAGCCGAACAGAGCCGCCTTCATCCCTTGTACCCGTAATAGGAGCCGAAGCGGCGACCGCTGGGGCTGAACTGTGCATCGTTGAGCAGAAGCTGCACGTTCGGGCAGGCATTCAGCAGCGAGATCGCGTCTTCCAGAGCGCCCTGGGCGGTGCGGTCGGCGCGCACGATCACGACTGTCTGCCCGACGTACTTGGCCAGTTCGGCGGCGGGCGAAGCCGCCAGCGCAGGCGGCGAATCGAAGATCACCATCCGGTGCGGCGCGTTCTCGGTAAGCCGCTCCAGCACCCGCGCAGTGCGCGAGGAGGCGAGATACTCGCTGTCGTTGATCGCAGCGTCGCCCGCCGGCATGACCCAGAGGCCGGGAACATCGGTGCCGAGCACGCAGGCGGCCGGATCGATGGTCTCGTCCATCAGCGCGTCCATCAGCCCCGGACCGCCCGGCAGTCCCAGCGCCGAGAGGATCGAAGGCTTGGCGAAATCGGCATCGACCAGCAGAACTTCGCTTTCCTTCTCGGCGGCGATGGAAAGGGCGAGGTTGAGCGCACAGTAGGTCTTCCCCTCGCCGGGATGGGGAGAACTGATCAGGATGCGCTGCGCGGCAGCGCCCGCGCCCTGGCCGCGCAAGTCGCCCGCCTGGACCAGAAGCTGCCGCTTGACGATGCGGAACTCCTCCAGCAGCGTCGTGACTGCGCCTTCCGGCACGATCAGCCCCTGCTCGCGCAGATGCTCGCGATCGATCGGGTGATGCGCGCCGCTAAAAGCGACCGGATGGGGCGACGCGGCAGCAGGCGCGATCTCGGCGGAAATCCTGGGCGTCGGCGCGCTTGCCTGAACGTCGATCGCAGAAGCGGCGGCGGGTAGGACAGGCGCAGGCGCAGGTGCCACCTTCTTGCGCGCCGGCTCGGCCGGCAGCGGCCCGGGACGTGCAATCATGGCGTTGAAATCGAAGTGCCCTGCAGCACGTTCTATCAGCGATTCGCCCCGGCTGCGCGTCTTGACGGAACGGGGTTCAGCCTCACCCTTCTCGCCGTGACGGGACTCGTCTCGACCCGAGAACGGCATCTTGCTGTGCTTGGTCATCACCGCTCCTCAGGCCACCATGCCGCGCTGGACGAACTCTACCGCGAGCAGCACCATGCAAAGCCCGCAGAGCACCGCGCCCGCGCCGAAGAAATACTTGAGGCGGCGGCGGCGAAGCTCGCGGACCCGATCGGTGACGTTCTGCGAAATCGCGCCGAGCACCGGCAGGCCGGTCGCCCGCTCCAGCCCTGCCGCCGTCGCGAAGACGGAACGGATCTTGCCAAGCGCGAAAGCGCCCGCGCAGCCGCCGACCAGCCCGGCGATCAGCACGCCCACCAGCAGCAGCGGACGGTTAGGGGCCACCGGCTTGCGCGGCGTCGTCGGTGGATCGACCACCTGGAACTTCACCGCCTCGCGCTCGGTCTTCACTTCGCCGCGCAGCCGCAGTTCCTCGCGGTCCTGCAGGAGCTTGTCGTATTGCTGGCGCAGCACGTCATAGTCGCGGTTGATGCGCTGCGCCTCGGTGGCGAGTTCCGGGTCCTGGATGGCCGAGGCCGTCAGCGACGCCAGATCCGACTGCAAGGCGGCCTTGCGCGAAGTCAGCGCCTGGACGTTGGCCAGCCTCTCGGCGCGGATCGACTGCAGCGAACTATAGGCCGGGTTAGGCATGCCGCCGCCATTGGCGGCTTCCTGCGCGGCCTGGCTTCGCAGGGCGGCGATCTGGTTGCGGGCGACGATGACGTCCGGATGGTTGTCGGTCAGGCCGCGCGCCTTGAGGCCGGAGAGCTCGGTCTGCGCGGCGGCAAGCGCGCCGGCGGCTCCGCCTGCTCCGCCGCCGGGAATCGCGCGCGGCGTCCCTGCAAGCTGGCCGTCGATCGCCGCCAGCGAGCTTTGCGCGGCGGAAAGGTCCGCCTCCAGATCGCGCAACTGAGTGCGCGAGCTTTCCATCCGCTGCGCCGCCGCCGCGCCGCCCAGGACCATTTCGGGGTGCTGCGCTTCGAACGTGGTGCGGCGCTGCTCGGCAGTCTCCAGTTCCTTCTCGCGGGCGCGAAGCTGCTGGTTCACGAAGGTCAGGGTCTCGACCATGTCGCCCCGGTCGCCCGAGAGGTTTTCCTCGCGGAAGATGTCGATCAGCTTCTGCGCCACTTCGCGGGCGAGCTGCGCATTCTCGGCATCGGAGAACGAGCCGTAATTGGCCGTCGCCGTGATTTCGAAGAGATTGTCCTGCTGTGCGACCACCGAGACGTTCTTGCCCAGCCCTGCCACGGCCGCTTCCATCTGCTTGGGCGACTGGATGGTGTCGCCCAGACGGGTGCCACGCACGACCTTTTCGAGGTTGACCGCGCTGGTCAGGGTCTGGCGGATGCGCTCGATATCGCGCTTCTTGTCGGCCACGCCGATGCCGACCTGCTCGGCCAGCGCGTCGTCGAGCTGGATGAAGATGCGCGCACGCGATTCGTAAGTGTTCGGGATCAGCGCGACCATCAGCCAGCCCAGAAGACAGATCGCCCAGGCCGCCGCCAGCGCGATCCAGCGCCGGTGCCAGACGCTGTGGAGCGCCGCGAGCAATTCTTCGTAGAGGCCGTTCATCGCGCCGATCCGCTTCCCTCAGGTTCTCAGAACATGCTTTCCGGGATGATGATGACGTCGCCCGGATTGAGCATGACGTTGGCCTTGCTCTTGCCCTTCTTCAGCAGGTCGCTGAGGCGCAGCGCATATTCGGTCTGCTTGCCGCTCGCCTTGTCGAAGCGGATCAGCCGGGCGCGATTGCCGGCGGCATATTCCGAGAGGCCGCCCACCGCGATCATCGCATCGAGCACGGTCATATTGGCACGATAGGGGATCGATGCGGGCTTCTCGGTGGCGCCGACGATGCGGATCTGCTGGCTGTAGGTGCCGGAAAAGCCGTCGACGATCACCGAGACCAGCGGGTCCTGGATATATTGCGACAGCTGTCGGCGAATATCTTCGGCGAGGATCGCGGGTGTCTTGCCCACGGCGGGCATGTCGGAGATCAGCGGCGTGGTGATGCGCCCATCGGGCCGGACCTGCACTTTCGCGCCGAGTTCGGGATTGCGCCAGACGAAGACCGTAAGCTGATCCAGCGGCCCGATTACATAGGCTTCGCTCGGCCCTTCCTGCTGGGCCACGAACTGCGCCGGCGGAAGCTCCGGCTTGGGCGCCGCATGGGCGCAGCCGGTCATAACCACGCTGGCGAGCACGGAGCCGGCCAGCAGTCCGTTAAAGCGGCGATGCGACATAGACCAATCCCTTCAGGCGCCCGTCACTTCCGCCGTACAGGACTGGCGGACCGGGCAAAATTCCAGCCTCGCCTATTGCGCAAAAGCATGAACATTGCGTTAGTCGTGACACGGCGATTCCCGCGCGGTCCCGGAATGGGACAACGTGGGCGCCTGAACTTAAGCAGGGCCCGAGTTGTGCATTGAGGCCGACGACGGGCTTTTCGAACAATCCTCAGTCGATCCCCACGTGTCATCCTGAACCTGTTTCAGGATGACGGTTTTGTGCGGCTCCTGCCGATCGTCGGACGCCAGAGATCCCTGACCCGGCCTAGACCAGCATCTCCACCGCCGGCCCCTGTGCCAGGAAGTTCGCCGGACTGGCCGACGCGCCGTAAGCGCCGGCACAGAACACGGCGATCAGATCGCCCGCTTCGGCCCGCGGGAAGCCGCCCTTGTCGGCCAACTTGTCCAGCGGCGTGCAGAGGCAACCGACGATCGAGGCTTCCTCCTCTACAGGCGCGTCAAACCGGGTAGCTATGGCGGAGGGATAGTTGCGGCGGACCACGGTTCCGAAGTTACCGGAGGCGGCGAGCTGGTGATGGAGCCCGCCATCGGTGATGAGGAAGACCTCGCCGTGGCTCTCCTTGCGATCGATCACGCGGGCAAGATAGACACCCGATTCGCCAACGAGATAGCGGCCGAGTTCGATGCAGAACGCGGTCTCCTGCAAGACGTCCGGCAGGTTCTCGAGCCGCGCCGCCAGCCGCTCCCCGACCAGCGTGAGATCGACGGGCTTGTCGCCCGGGAAATAGGGTATACCCAGCCCACCGCCCAGGTTGCAATGCGGCAGCGGCGCGCCGCTTTGCAGCGCCAGCCGCGCGGCGAGGTCGAGCGCTTGACCCTGGGTCTCCGCGATCGCTTCTGCATCCAGCGCCTGGCTTCCGGCGAAAATGTGGAAGCCGCGCCATTCCGCGCCGCTCGCCACGATGTGGCGGACCAGTTCGGGAACCCGTTCCGCGTCGATGCCGAAGGGCTTGGCGCCGCCGCCCATCTTCATGCCCGAACCCTTGAGGTCGAAGTCCGGATTGACGCGGAGGGCGAGGCGCGGCGTCAGGCTGAGTTCGTCGCCGATGGCGATGGCCCGCCGCGCTTCGGCTTCCGATTCGAGGTTGAGCGTCACCCCCGCGCGGATCGCCGCTTCCAGTTCGCGGTCGCGCTTGCCGGGACCGGCGAAGCTGACGCGCGAGAGGTCGATACCCGCGCCGCGCACGATCTCCAGTTCGCCGCCAGAAGCGATATCGAACCCGTCGACAAGCCCGTCCATCAGCGAGAGAAGAGGCATGAACGGATTGGCCTTGACCGCGTAGTGCAGCGCCAATCGCCCGGGCATCGCCGCGCGCAGGTCGGCGACCCGGGCGCGAACCCGCTCCGCTTCGTAGAGGAACAGCGGCGTGTCGCCGGCCTGCTCCACCCACGTCGTCACCGGTTTCCCACCGACTGCGAGAACACCGTCGATGGCCGTGAAACCTGCCGGAATCGGACCGAGCGGCTTCATGCGCCCAGTTCCATCGCAAGGCCTGTTCGGTCGATCTTGCCATTGGGGCCGATCGGCATGGCCTCGCGCCAGTGGATCACTTTGGGTTGCATGAAATTCGGCAGTTCCTGCATGAGCTTACGCGGTAATTCTTCTTGCGCGCCTGAGACTCCCGGCGCCGCGCGGACCACGAGGTGCACCGCCTGCCCCAGCCGTGTATCCGCTACACCCAGCGCCACCGCTTCGGCGACGAGTCCCGTGGCCAGCGCCGCCTCTTCGACTTCCTGCGGACTTATGCGGTTGCCTGCACTCTTGATCATCGCGTCACGGCGGCCGACGAAATAGAGCAAGCCGTCGGCATCGCGCCGCACCCGGTCGCCCGACCAGACCGCCATGCCCCCATAGCGCGATCCGGCGGGCGCCGGCCTGTAGCGCTGCGCCGTGCGCTCCGGATCCTGCCAGTAGCCATGGGCGACAAGCGGGCCGCAATGGACCAGTTCGCCCTCCTCGTCATCGGCTGCAATCTCGCCCGCATCGTTGACGACCAGCACTTCGGCATGGGGGATCGCCTTGCCCATCGAGGTGGGGTGGGTGTCGATCAGCGCGGGATCGAGATAGGTCGAGCGAAACGCCTCGGTCAGGCCGTACATCGCGAAAAGCCGCGCCTTGGGGAACAGGACGCGCATCCTGCGCACGAGATCGACCGTCAGCGCCCCGCCGCTGTTGGTGAGGCAGCGCAGCTTCGCGGCGACCTCGGCGGGCCAGTCCAGTTCGCAGACCTGCACCCAGAGCGGCGGGACGGCGGCGAGCGTGGTGATGGCGTGGCGATCGACCGCCTTCATCACGTCGCGCGGCATCAGGTAGTCGAGCGGGATGACGCAGCCGCCTGCATACCAGGTGGAAAACAGCTGGTTCTGCCCATAGTCGAACGAAAGCGGCAGCACCGCCAGGGTGCGATCGTCCGGCGCAAGGCCGAGATAGTCGGCCACGCTTTCGGCCCCCAGCCACATGTTCGCGTGGCTGAGCATCACGCCCTTGGGCCGTCCGGTCGACCCGCTGGTGTAGAGGATTGCCGCCAGTTCCTCAGGGTCTGCCTGTGAGGGCGGCATATCCCCGCCAAGCCCTTCCGCCTCGGCCAGCGCGGAGGCTTCCTCGACGACGCGGCAAGCCAAGGGCACGTCCCCCTCGTCCAGCGAAGCCAGACGCGAAGGGGTGGCGATCAGCAGAGCCGCCTCGCTGTCGGCCATGATGTGCGCGACTTGCGCGCGCTTGAGCAGCGGGTTGACCGGCACGTGCACCAGCCCCGCCCGCGCTGCCGCCAGCGGCAGCAGGCAGGTCAGTTCGCCCTTCGCCGCCCAGGAGGCCACGCGCGCGCCTTTTTCCGGCACTTCGCGCGCCAGCCAGGCCGCAAGGCGGGAGACACGCGATCTTAAGGCCTTGTAGTCCAGCACGTCTCCGCGCAGCACGAGCGCCTCGGCCGAATCCTCTCCGCGCAAGGCGAGATGGTCGAGCGGCAGGATCATGGCGGAAAAGGCTCCACAGGAGTTCGAAGGAACGTGATAAAGGTCGATTATCACCGCGATCTTAAGCAAGTGCAATCGGATGGCCAGCTAACCGCATGGCTTTCCGACAGCAATCAGCACGCGCCATTCGACCGGCTGGCGTGGTTCGAAGGCCTTGCCGAGCATTGCGGACTCTTGCCGATGCTCGCCGTGGCTCGCGATGGCAGCGATCTGGCCGTGCTGCCCTTGCAGGGAGATGGCGGGCATCTTCATGCGCTGTCGAACTGGTACACCTTCCGCTATCGCCCCCTCGCCTCACGTTCCGATGCCTTGCTCGGCGCACTTGCGCAGGGGCTTGCCGCTGAGGCACGGCGCGTCACTCTTTCCGCCGTGCCGGACGAGGACCGCAGCGCCACGCGCCTGGAAACCGCCTTTCGCAAGGCGGGCTGGCTGGTGCGCCGTACCGCCTGCGACACCAACCACATCCTGCCGGTGGGTGGACGCAGCTACGATCAGTACCTCGCCGCGCGTCCGGGCAAGCTGCGCACGACGCTCAGGCGCAAGTCCGGCAAAGTGGAAACGCGGGTGCTGGACCGTTTCGACGAGCAGGTCTGGCGCGCCTACGAATCGATCTACGCCGAAAGCTGGAAGCCGGAGGAAGGCAGTCCCGCCTTCCTGCGTGCCTTCGCCGCGGCGGAAGGCAGGGCCGGTCGGCTCCGGCTGGGCATCGCCCATGCCGACGGCGAGCCGGTGGCTGCGCAGATGTGGACCGTCGAGGGCGGCACGGCGTGGATCCACAAGCTGGCGCATCGTGACGCGGCCAAGCCGCTATCGCCCGGCTCGGTGCTCAGCGCCGCGCTGTTCCGCCATGTCATCGATGAGGACCGGGTCGATCTCGTCGATTTCGGCACCGGAGACGATCCGTACAAGCGCGACTGGATGGAAATTGTGCGACTGCGATACCGGCTGGACATGTTTCGGCCCGGCTCGCCGCGGAACTGGCCGATACTGGGGCGCAACCTGCTTCGAGCGGGCGCGCAATACCTTGCCGCGACTGCGAAGCGCGGCTAGAGGCGCGGGGTAACGAAAAATGCCCGAAGAGAGGGGCCATGCCAGACGATACCGACCTGCTGCTGCGTCGCATCCTGACCGACGTGCTGGGCCTCAAGCAAGGTCAGGCCGAGACGTTCGATGCCGGAACCGGCCTGTTCGGGCACCTGCCCGAGCTGGATTCGATGGCGGTCGCCGGCTTGCTGACCGAGCTGGAAGACCGCCTGGACATCATCATCGAGGACGACGAGATCGACGGCGAAATGCTGGAGACCTTCGGCGGCCTGCTAGAATTCGCGAAAGCCAAGCGCGCAACCGCCTGAGGCAGCGCGCGGAGGCGGTCGCATGACCCCCGTTACATGGCCGCTGCCCGGTGAGGACGCAGGCGCGGAAATGGCGCTCGCTTGCGATGCCCAGCGCCCAGCACGCCTTCTGATCGTCCCTGCCCTGTTCGACGAAGGCAACCGCCTGCGCCGCTTCACGGTGGAAGTCATGCGGCGGCTGGGCCGCGCCGGTATCGACACGATGCTGCCGGATCTTCCCGGCACGAACGAGAGCGATCTGGGACTGGAGGCGCAGAATGCGGTTCGTTGGCGCGATGCGATGCAGGCCGCAGCCCGTCATTTCGCAGCAACGCATGTGCTGGGCATTCGCGGCGGCTGCCTGTTCACGCCGGGCTTGCCCGCCTATCACTATGCCCCGGTCAAGGGCGCGCAGATCCTGCGCGGAATGCTCCGGGCCCGAATGCTCGCCAGCCGTGAAGCCGGGCTTGCGGAGGAGCGTGAGGCGCTGACGGCCAGAGGGCGTGCGGAAGGTTTGGTGCTGGCCGGATACCCGCTCGGTGCAAGCCTGTTCCGCGAACTGGAGGACCTTGAGCCGCAGATCGGACCGAGCGTCATCACCCAGGACCGTATCGGTGGCAGTGGCCTGTGGCTTCGCGCGGAGCCGGACGAGGACGCACAGCAGGCCGACGCCCTCGCCGCCTTGCTGGTCGAGGCCATTCGCCCATGACGCGGCGGCATGTCACCTTCTCTTGCGAAGGCCACCGGCTTGTGGCGACCATCGACGAGGCATCCGGCGAGACGGGCCTTCTATTGGTTTCAGGCGGCAACGAAGTGCGCGCCGGAGCATGGAACGGACAGGCCCGGTTCGCCGCGAGGATCGCCGCCGCAGGGTTTCCCGTCCTGCGCTTCGACCGGCGCGGCGTGGGCGACAGCGAAGGCGAGAACGGCGGCTTCCGGTCGAGCGCGCCCGACATCCGCGCCGCGCTTGAGGCGTTCCGCTCGGAGTGCCCGCATCTGCGCCGCATCGTCGGTTTCGGGAATTGCGACGCTGCCAGTGCGCTGATGCTGGCGCGGGGCGCGGACCTGGACGGCCTCGTGCTTTCCAACCCGTGGACTCTCGAGGGCGAGGAGGCAGAAGCGCCCGCCCAAGTCGTGCGCGACCACTATCGCCGCCGTTTGGCCGATCCCGCCGCGATCCTGCGCCTGCTCACGGGTCAGGTCCCGATCGGCGGCCTGATCCGCAGCCTGCTGGCCGCCGCCCGCCCCTCTCCAGCACAGCCGGTGGGTCTGGCTCAGGAGATTGCGCAAGGGCTGGCGGCCTTTTCAAGCGAAGTTCGCTTGCTGGTTGCCGAAAGAGACCGGACGGGGCTCGCCTTTATGGCGAACTGGGACAAGTCCGATAGCCGGTTGCGGCGCTGCGCAGGGGCTACGCATAGCTATGTCGAACCTGAAGCGCGGGAATGGCTGGCCATGCAAGTGCTGGAAGTCCTGAAGGCCAGCTATCCCGGGAAGATGCCGCTTCCGCGCGGTCGTCAGGCAGGCGGGATCGGCGCTGCACAACATACATCGCCATGCACACGCGACGAGGCTGCACGCGCGGGGGAGCCATTTCGCGGGTCTGGGGGCTCAGCCCCCAGGATCCCTTCCGTTCCAGAATAAAATCAGGCCTCGACCTTCACGGCCTCGGCGAAGTCCCGCGCGGCCAGGTAACGCTCGGCGTCAAGCGCCGCCATGCAGCCGGTGCCGGCGGCGGTGATCGCCTGGCGATAGACGTGGTCCATCACGTCGCCGCAGGCGAAGACGCCGGGAATGGCGGTCTTGGGCGTGCCCGGCTCCACGAGAAGGTAGCCGGTCCCGTCCATGGCGAGCTTGCCCTTGAACAGGTCGGTAGCCGGCGCGTGGCCGATGGCGACGAAAGCGCCGTCGGTGAGGATCTCGCTCTGCTCGCCGGTCTTGGTGTCGATCAGCGCGAGCGCGCGCAGCTCGCCGTTCTCGCCTTCCATGAAACGCTCGACCCGCTTGTCCCAGACGACCTTGATCTTGGGGTTGGCGAAGAGGCGGTCCTGCAGGATCTTCTCGGCGCGCAGGCTGTCGCGGCGGTGGATCAGGGTCACTTCGTCCGAGTGGTTGGTGAGGTAGAGCGCTTCCTCGACGGCAGTGTTGCCGCCGCCGATCACCACCACCTTCTTGCCGCGATAGAAGAAGCCGTCGCAGGTGGCGCAGGCCGAGACGCCCTTGCCCGAAAGCTCCTGCTCACCCGGTACGCCCAGCCACTGCGCCTGCGCACCCGTGGCGATGACGAGTGTATCGCCTTCGTAGATATCGCCCGAATCGCCGGTGGCGGTGAAGACCGGGCCGTCGAGATCGACCGAAGTGATGATGTCGTACATCATGCGCGTGCCGACATGGACGGCCTGGGCCTCCATTTCCTGCATCAGCCAGGGGCCCTGGATCACTTCGCGGAAGCCGGGGTAGTTCTCGACATCGGTCGTGATGGTGAGCTGGCCGCCGGGCTGGAGACCCTGCACCACGATCGGCTCCATCCCGGCGCGGGCGCCGTAGATCGCGGCCGAAAGTCCGGCCGGCCCGGAGCCGATGATGAGCATGCGGGTCTTGTGCGTCGTCGCCATGTGTACCTCCGGCGTGAATCTGTCGAATATCGTCGGGGCGCGAGATAGGGCCAAGCACCCCGGTTTGCCAAGCGGCGTACGGGGTAAGGAAATACTTGATCCCCGCAAATCCTGGCTAGCATTCCATTGACCTGGGCCTTCTGGCGGATCACGGTCGAGTCATGAAAAGCCAGCTTGGACCGACCTCGAACCGCTTCATCTCGCAGCGCCTGCGGCTCAACTATGTCGATTGGGGCAATCCGGAGGCGCCGCCGCTGATCCTCCAGCACGGCGGGCGCGATCATTGCCGCAGTTGGGACTGGGTAGCCGAGGAACTGCGCCACGATTGGCACGTCATCTGCCCGGACTTGCGCGGCCATGGGGATTCAGAGTGGTCGCCCGAAGGGCACTACGGCATGGACGCCTTCGTCTACGACTTTGCCCAGCTGGTCCACACGCTGGGGCACGAGCAAGTGACGATCGTCGCGCATTCGCTGGGCGGCAGCATCGCCACGCGCTTTACCGGGCTGTTCCCGGAGAAAGTGGCGAAATTCGTCAATATCGAAGGTCTCGGCCCGCCGCCCCACATCCGCCGCCAGATGGAAGAGCGCGGGATCGGCGAGCGGATCCAGCAATGGATCGAGGACAAGCGCCGCGCCGCAGGACGCACCCCGCGCAAGTATGCAACGCGCAAGGATGCCTACCAGCGCATGAAGGAGGAAAATTCCTTCCTCACCGAGGAGCAGGCCCGCCACCTCACCATCCATGGCGCCAGCCGCAACGAGGACGGCACCTGGAGCTGGAAATTCGACAATTACGTCAACGTCTGGTCCGTCTCCGACCTGCCGACTTCGGACGTCGTCGCGCTATGGCAGGCGATCACGTGTCCGATGCTGATGCTCTGGGGCAGGAACAGCTTCGCGCAGAGCCCGGCGGAAGATGGCCGGATCGACCATTTCACTACCGCCCGGCTCATCGAGTACGACAATGCCGGGCACTGGCTCCATCACGATCAGTTCGATCGCTTCATCGCCGACGTGAAGGCTTTCCTGGGCCCGTGACTTTCGATGCCGGCTCAGGTGAGCAGGAAGTACCCGAGTCCCAGCCAGCACACCGCGCAGAGCGCCACCGCGATCACCAAGCCGCGCGCGTCGTGGTCGGGATTGCCCAGCCGCCCATTCTGCGCGGCATAGACGAGACTTGAGCTGATCCCGCGATTGAGGCTGGCGAGACCTTCGCCGCGGCGTTCGAAAAACAGCATACCTTCGTCAACGACGTTCATTCACAACATCCCCTTTCGCGCGGCGGATTTTTTCCGCCGGTCCGATGCCGCCCGCCTTTTGGCGTGGCGTCCCGAACCTTCCCGCAGAATCGGATGCTATCATCTTCCTCAATCCTTGGCGAGAGCATCGCTGCGCCGCCAGCGAAGCTTGAATCCACGCCTTGCAATACCGCCATTCAGCCATATACGGGCGGATACAGTCAACTCCGCGGAGACGATCCGACATGCGCCGGCTTTTCGCCTTGCTTGCTTCCCTTTTCATGGCCGTTGCAGCCCTGGTGGAGCCTGCCGCCGCGCAGCAGACGGGGCCGCTGGTGCTCGCCGCCGCCAGTCTGCAGGAATCGATGACCGCCGCTGCCGATGCGTGGGCGGCCAAGGGCCATGCCCGCCCGAAGATCTCCTTCGCCGGATCCTCCGCGCTGGCCCGCCAGATCGAAGCCGGCGCGCCTGCCGACATGTTCGTTTCGGCCGACGAACCCTGGATGGACGAGGTCCAGTCGAAAGGCCTCCTGCGCCCCAAGACACGCGTGTCGTTCCTCACCAATAGCCTCGTGCTGGTGGCTCCGGCCGGCAAGCCCCGGCGCCTGAAGATCGCGCCCGGCTTCCCGCTGGCAGCGGCCCTTGGGTCCAGCCGCCTTGCCGTTGCCGATACCAATGCCGTGCCGGCCGGGGTTTATGCCAAACAGGCCCTGATCCGGCTCAGGGTCTGGCCTTCGGTGCAAGGCAAGCTGGCCCCTGCGGAAAACGTGCGCGCCGCGCTTGCCCTGGTCAGTCGCGGGGCAGCGCCGCTGGGGATCGTCTACGCGACCGATGCCCGGGCCGAACGCGGCGTGCGCGTCGCCGGCATCTTCCCCGCGAATTCGCACGACCCGATCAGCTATCCCGTCGCCCTGCTCGCATCGTCGCGCCACAAGGATGCCGAAGGATTTCGCCGCTACCTGATCTCCGCCGAGGGCAAGGCGGTGTTCCGCCGCTTCGGTTTCGGCACCCGCTAGTTCCACGCAAGGCATGCCGGCGCTTACCCCCGAGGAATGGCAGGTGCTGGTCCTGTCGCTGAAAGTCAGCTTCGTCGCCATGGCCGCCGCCCTGCCCCTCGCCTTCGCGCTGGCCTGGGTGCTGGCGCGCTGGCGGTTTCCGGGGAAAGTCCTGCTCGACGCTCTGGTCCACCTGCCGCTGGTCCTGCCGCCGGTCGTCACCGGCTGGCTGCTGCTGATCGCTTTCGGGACGAACGGACCGCTGGGCCGCTTCTTCGCGGAATGGTTGGGGCTGACGTTCATCTTCCGCTGGACCGGCGCCGCTCTGGCCGCTGCCGTCATGGCGCTGCCGCTGATGGTCCGCGCCATGCGCCTCTCCATCGAAGCGGTGGACCGCCGCCTCGAACAGGCGGCGCGCACGCTCGGCGCCGGGCGCTGGCGCACCTTCGCCACCGTAACCTTGCCGCTGGCGATGCCGGGCGTGCTCGCCGGCCTCGTCCTCGGCCTTGCCCGCTCGATCGGCGAATTCGGCGCGACGATCACCTTCGCCTCCAATATCCCCGGCGAGACGCAGACCCTGCCGCTGGCGATCTACAGTGCGCTTCAGATGCCCGGCTCCGAGTGGCAGGTGACGCGCTTGGCAGTATTGTCGATCCTGGTTTCGGTCGTGGCCCTCGTCGCATCCGAGTGGCTGGCGCGCCGAAGCGGTCAAGGCGGCGCACACCATGCCCTTTGACGTCGCGATCACCCTGCAGCGCGGCAAACTGCGGCTCGACTATGCCTTCCAGACCGAGAAAGGCGGGCTGACCGCCCTGTTCGGCCCTTCCGGTGCGGGCAAGACCTCGCTGCTGGACGCCATCGCCGGTCTCGCCCGGCCGAGCGAGGGCCGCATCCTTGTCGAAGACCGGGTGCTGTTCGACAAGGCGCGCCGCATCGACCTTAGGCCGGAGCAACGCCGCTGCGGCTACGTATTCCAGGACCTGCGCCTGTTCCCGCACAAGAGCGTGCGTGACAACCTGCTCTACGGCTGGCGCCTCGCTCCCGCCGAGCGGCGCTGGATGGACTTCGACGCCGCGCTCGGTTTCCTGGGCATCGGCCATCTGCTGGATCGCCGCCCCGCCACGCTTTCCGGCGGCGAGGCGCAGCGCGTGGCGATCGGCCGGGCCTTGCTTTCCGGTCCGCGCTTCCTGCTGATGGACGAGCCGCTGGCCTCGGTGGATGCGGAAAGGCGCGAGGAGATCCTCACCGTGATCGAGCGCATCCGGGACGAACTGGCCCTGCCGATCCTCTACGTCAGCCACGACCGCGCCGAAGTGGACCGGCTCGCCAGCCGGGTAATCGCCATCTAAATCGCTCGCCCGGCAGCAGCCGTCATTGCCGGAACGCGGCGGACCTCTATATCTGCGCGGCGTAGTTCAAACGCCTGAAAGGACCCATTCCATGACCATCGCCATCGGTGACAAGCTGCCCGACGTGAAGCTCATCAAGGCCGGCGAAGGCGGCCCCGAACCCGTGCAAAGCGCGGAGTTCTTCGCAGGCCGCAAGGTCGCGCTGTTCTCGGTCCCCGGTGCATTCACCCCGACCTGCTCGGCCAAGCACCTGCCTGGCTTCGTCGACAAGGCCGCCGAACTCAAGGCCAAGGGTGTGGACGAGATCGCCTGCACCGCCGTCAACGATGCTTTCGTCATGGGCGCCTGGGGCAAGGCCTCGGGATCGGCGGACGTGACCATGCTGTCCGACGGCAACGGCGATTTCGTGAAGGCGCTGGATCTCGTGATGGACGGCACCGGCTTCGGCATGGGCCATCGCGGCAAGCGTTTCTCGATGGTCGTCAACGACGGCGTGGTAGAGCAGCTCAATGTCGAAGCGCCGGGCGCCTTCGAAGTCAGTTCGGCCGACCACCTGCTCGGCCAGCTCTGATTACGACAGGATAACGCGATAAGGGGCAGCCTTCCTGTGGGATGGCTGCCCCTTATCGCGTCCGGCATCGACAGGGCCCGGCATCGACAGGGCCCGGCATCGACAGGGCCCGG